>NZ_JAKRGD010000001.1:0-835097 GCF_022347705.1 Tenacibaculum sp. Cn5-46 | reverse complement strand
ATAGTGATGCCACTTCCCAATATTATGGAGTATTAATCTTCATTTCTAAAGGCTATCCTCCTGTACAAGGCAGATTCTATACGCGTTACGCACCCGTTCGCCGGTCGTCAGCAAAAAAGCAAGCTTTCTCCTGTTACCCCTCGACTTGCATGTGTTAAGCCTGCCGCTAGCGTTCATCCTGAGCCAGGATCAAACTCTTCATTGTATAATCTTTAATATTATGAATGAATAAGTTTCAAAAGAATTTTATCTAACGAAGTTAGACATGTTATTCTACTCTTTGTTTTACGCTGTCAATTTCAATATTTTCAATGAACTTTGTTAATCGCAATATTTAGTCTTCTCAACCAAAATTTTAATTAACTCTCTTGCAGAAATACTAGACTCGAACTAGTTGATTTTTTTTATCTAAATCATTCCAAAATTTCTATGATCGTGTCGCTTTATTTAAGCGGTTGCAAATTTACAAACCTTTTTGAAACTGACAAACTTTTTTGAAAGTTTTTTTTTAATTTGTTTTTGCTAGAATTTTAATGAACTGTCGTCTCTAAAACGGACTGCAAAGATAGCATCTTTATTTTGTAATAAACAAGAATAATTTAACTTATTTTTCACTCTCTTTTAACACCTCTCTACCGCCTATTTTAATGAACTTTTACTAACTTTATAACTTGTCGTTTTTTCGTTAGCGGGTGCAAATATAGAACCCTTTTTTAACATAACAACTATCTTTTTTAATCTTTTTTTGAATTATTTTTTATACACACTATTTATCAGGTAGTTATAAGTGAAAGTTTTTTAAGCTAGGTATTGATTAAGCTAATTCTTCTTTATTCTTTTTGTTTTTTTACTCTTTTTTTTCTTCTTCTTCATCTTTGCAAACATCTTTATATACTCTTCTACATCTACTTTTCCTTTTCTATTTATTACAATTGATTTATAATCTTTTTCCAATTTAGGCTTTTGATATTCTATTTTTTCATCTATTAAAGCTCTTTGTATTATATCTTCTATTAAATAATCTTCGTTTTCGCTTTCTGGTTTGTATTCAGATTTTAATGATAGCTTAAATAAATTTGCTGTAGTATTGTACCAAAATGCTTTCCACCCACTTCTTAATTCTTTTACATTATTAAAAGCCGTCTTCCCTGTTTGTCTATGTATTAGTTTTAATAATAATCTTCCTTCTGTTCTTGTTAATTTTTTTAATGGTTTCGTTAATTCTTCTTCCAAATATTTTTGTACTCTTTTTACATATCGTCTTTTTTTACTTTTCGATTTTATTCTAGACAATCGAGAATTAACACTATCTATTCTTTTTGCTGCTAATACTGCATACGGATATGCTTTAAAAACTTTCCTTCTGAACCAATAATAATAATGAACATCTGATTGTTTTTTAAATTTATGCTTTGGCAAAACAGAAACTTCGTTTAAAGTAATCATTAAACTATCTCCATCCTTTATTAAAAAATATTCATCATTAAAATTTGGTAACGTATCTTTTATTTGCCCTTTCATAACTCCGGCAATTAATATTATACATATATATATGAGCTTTTTCATTATTTTTTTATGCATTAAATAAGGATATCAAATTTAATTAGTTTCTTTTAAAACAAAAAAACTCATGAAATGTTTCATGAGTTTTTCTTTTTTATTTTTTTTAGACTATTCTGCCATAATAGCTTCTGCTATTCTTTTGTAAGTTCCGTTTTCTAACTTTTCTCGAATTGCTGAAAATGCTTCGATTGTTTCATCTACATCTTCTTGTGTATGTCTTGCTGTTGGTATTAATCTTAATATAATTAAACCTTTTGGTATTACTGGGTACACTACAATTGAACAAAACACTCCATGGTTTTCACGCAAATCTTGTACCATTGCCATTGCTTCTGGTATTTCTCCTTTCAAATACACTGGCGTTATACATGTTTGTGTTGTTCCTAAATCAAAACCTGCATTTCTTAAACCTGACTGTAACGCATTAGTGATTTTCCACAGATTTTCTTTTAACTCTGGCATAGTACGGATCATATCCAAACGTTTTAATGCTCCTTTTACCATTGGCATTGGTAAAGATTTAGCAAACATTTGTGACCTCATATTATATTGTAAGTATTGTACTACATCTTTATCTCCTGCAAAAAATGCTCCTATACCAGCCATAGATTTTGCGAATGTTGCAAAATACACATCTATTCCATCTTGAACTCCTTGTTCAAATCCTGTTCCTCTTCCTCCTTCTCCTAAAGTTCCAAATCCATGTGCATCATCTACTAATAACCTAAAGTTATATTTTTCTTTTAGTGCTACTATTTCTGCTAACCTTCCTTGCTCTCCTCGCATACCAAAAACTCCTTCAGAAACCAACAAGATTCCTCCTCCTGTTTTTTCTGCCATTTTTGTAGCTCTTTTTAGGTTTTTCTCACAGCTCTCAATGTCATTATGACGATATACAAATCTTTTTCCTGCATGTAATCTAACTCCATCTATTATACACGCATGCGTATCCATATCATATACGATAATATCATCTTTCCCAACTAAAGCATCTATTGCTGAAACCATTCCTTGGTATCCAAAATTCACTAAATACGATGCTTCTTTTCCTACAAACTCTGCACACTCTTGCTCTAATTGCTCGTGATACTTTGTATGTCCAGACATCATTCTAGCTCCCATTGGATAAGCCATTCCATCAGTTGCAGCTGACTCTCCGTCTACTTTTAATACTTCTGGATGATTTGCTAAACCTAAATAATCATTAATACTCCAAGTAACTACTTTTTTTCCATTGAAAGACATTCTATTTGATATTGGTCCTTCTAATTTAGGAAACACATAATATCCTTCTGCTTTATCTGCCCATTTTCCTAAAGGTCCTTTATCGTCTTTTATTCTTTCAAATAAATCTTTTACCATTATTACTTTTGATTTTTTATAGACTGCGAAAATAGTTCTTTTTTAACAGACTTTCAAATTGACTTTATGTTCATTTTACTCATAAAAAAAAGATGCCCGTATGACATCTTTTAATTTCTTTTATATTTTTATTTTCTAGCTTTCTATTTTAACTGCTAATTCTTTTTCAAATGGCTGGCTATACATTCTCTTTCCTATAGCTTTGTATACCGCATTTGCAACTGCTCCTCCTGCTGGCGGAAGTCCTGGCTCTCCTAGACCTGTAGGCGATAATTCATTTTCTACAAAATGTACTTCTACCTCTGGTGTTTCATTCATTCGTATTAATCGATAGGTATCAAAGTTTTTATTTGATGGTTTTCCATTATCGAATGTTAAATCTCCATACATTGCATGTCCTAAACCATCTAGAACACCTCCTTGTATTTGATTTATAGCTCCCGTAGGATTGATTACAATTCCGCAATCTACTGCTGCTATTACTTTGGTAACTATTGGTGATCCATTTTTTAACTCTACTTCTGCTAATTCCGCCACATGTGTATTATGACTATAATATGCTGCAAATCCTTGGTAAACTCCTTCTCTTGGATTCCCCCAATTTCCTTTTTCTGCTGCTAGTTTTATAGTATTTTGCATTCGTTCTCCTGAATACTCGATTTTCTCATCTTTTGTACCCTTTACATTTTCCAGCAATTCTAACCTTAATTGTACTGCATCTTTATTTAATTCCAATGCTAATTCGTCAAAGAAACTTTGTTCTGCAAAGGCTAAAAAGTTTGTATAAGGTGCTCTCCAAGCTCCTGTTGTAATATTGCTTTTATAATTTTTGGTTGACACTTTATAGTTTGGAATACATCCTGCAGGAAAAAAATGTGGTATTAAGCCATACATATTTCCATTTATTGCTGCTTCCTTTAAATGGTATCCTGTTATTTTTCCATCTTTAATCGAAGCTGCTATTCTATATTTTATAGCTGGTCTGTAAATTCCATCTGTCATATCATCTTCTCTTGAAAAAACTACTTTTACTGGTTTTTTCGATTTATCTGATATTTCAGCTGCTTCTAAAGCAAAATCACCATATAAACGACGTCCAAATCCACCTCCCATTCTAGTCATTTCTAACTCTATTTCTTCTTCTTTTCTATTTAAGAGTTTTGCTATTCTTCCTGCTGTCCACTGTGGTGTTTGTATAGGCCCAACCAAATGTATTTTTTCTGAAGTTACATTTGCATAAAAATTCATTGGTTCTAAACAGTTATGCGGTAAAAAAGGTGAATGATATGTTTTTTCAATTATTTTATCTGCTTCCTTAAATGCTTGTTTTACATTTCCATCTTCTCTTCTTACATCTAAATCTTTTGCGTCTAATATTTCATTCAATATTTTATTATGATCTGATGTACTTTCTAGTTTTGAACCTTCTTTCCAGGTTGCTTTTAAAGCTTTTTTTCCTTTCATAGCAGCCCAAGTACTTGAACCTAGAACTGCAATTTTATCTCCAAATTTTATTATTTCTGAAACGCCATTTACTTTCTTCGCATCTGAATCATCAAAAGCTTCTAGTATTTGTCCAAATGCAGGTGGTCTTAAAACTGACGCATACAACATCCCTTCAGCCTTATAATCTAACCCGAACAACGGTTTTCCTGTTACTATTTTCTCTAAATCTACATTAACTGCATTTGTTCCTATTATGGTATATTCTGAAGATTTTTTTAATGTTACTTTTTCTGGCACTTCTAGAAGAGCTGCTTCTTTAACAACATCGCCATAACCTAAAGTTTCTCCTTTAGCATTTGTTATTACACCTTTGGATGCTTTACAAGTTGATGCCTCTACACCCCATTTTGCCGCTGCTGCATTTACCAACATTTGTTTTGTTGTTGCTCCTGTTTGCCTCAACGCATCCCATCCATGTCTTATAGATTGACTTCCTCCTGCTACCTGTCTTGTATATTCTTTTTTATTATACTTCGCTTGAACTACATGTACCTTATCCCAATCTACATCTAACTCTTCTGCAATAATCATTGGCATAGATGTTTTTACCCCTTGACCTATTTCTGGGTTAGGCGAATAAATGGTTACATAGCCTTCTTGTGAAATTTTTATAAAAGCATTAAAATCGTTAAAATTTAAATTCTCTACATCTATTGATGGTTTTACATTTGGTTTACATGCTGTAAACATATTAAAACCTATCATTACTCCTCCACCTGCTAATGCAGCCGTTCTTAGAAAATTCCTTCTACTGAATGTGTACTTTTTTTCTTGAGTGCTCATAATTTAAATTTTTAAGACATTTTTTTAGCTGCTATGGCTACTGCTTTTTCTATTCTATTATACGAGGCACATCTACACAAGTTTCCATGCATTGCTTCTCTAATCTCTTCACTTGAAGGTTTAGGGTTATCTTTCAAAAACGAAGCTGCTGTCATTATTTGTCCTGCTTGACAATAACCACACTGAGGCACATCTACTTCTTTCCATGCTTCTTGCAAAGGATGATCTCCTTTTTCTGAAAGCCCTTCAATTGTTGTAATTTCTTCTTTATCTAACATTGATACTTGAAGTTGACAACTTCTCATTGCTGTTCCATCTACATGTACTGTACAAGCTCCACATTGTGCTATTCCGCAACCAAATTTGGTTCCTAGCATGTTTAACTCATCTCTTAAAACCCAAAGTAATGGTGTATCGGCATCTACATTAACGGTTTTTGAGCTACCATTAATATTAATTGTATATGTTGGCATTTTGGATAGTTTTGTTACGTTTTGTGTAAGTTACAAAAAATATAAAACTTCTAATTTCTCTTAACTTCTTTTTAAGAAAACTTTAAGCTCAATTATTTTTAAATTAAACTGTCTCATAACCAATTCATACGCCTTTTATTAATAGTTTTGTAAGATATTTTACTCTTATGGAATTTGATAGACACTTTTTTTACGATTACCTAATAGATTTTGGTTTTTCTAAAAACATTTCTATTTATTTAAATCTGTTTTTTCTTGTAATCATATCTCTTATTCTTACTTATCTTATAGATATTATTGCTAGAAAAGTACTTAGAAATATCTCTATTAGGATTGCGAAATCGTCTAAAACAAGTTTTGATGATATTTTAATTACCAATAAAGTTCCTACTAATGTTGCACATCTTATTCCTGTGCTTATTTTTTTCGAGTTAATTCCTATTATCTTTTTTGATTTTGAATATTTAAGGAATTTCACCACTAAATTAGTTTCAATAATTAGTATTCTTTTAACGCTTAGTATTGCTAGGAGTATTTTGAATAGCCTTAAAGATTTTTTAAAAAAGCTTCCTCGTTTTAAAGACAAGCCTGTTGATAGCTATATTCAGGTTTTTATGATTTTTGCTTGGCTAGCTGGAACTATTTTAGCTTTTGCTATTATCACCGATCAATCTATTTGGAAGTTTTTTACCGCTCTTGGTGCTGCTTCCGCTATAATTATTCTAATTTTTAAAGACACAATACTTGGTTTTGTTGCTAGTATTCAAGTTTCTGTTAATGATATGGTTCGTATTGGTGACTGGATTACTTTTGAGAAATTTGGTGCCGATGGTGATGTTATTGAAATTTCTTTAGCCACTGTTAAAGTTCAAAATTTTGATAAAACTATTACCACTATCCCAACCTATGCTTTAATTTCTGATTCTTTTAAAAATTGGAGAGGTATGGTTAATTCTCAAGGTAGAAGAATTAAAAGAGCATTAAATATTAAAATGGATAGTATTCATTATTTATCTGATGACGAGATAAACAATTTAAAATCTATTCATCTTATTGAAAATTATTTAACTGACAAACAAGAAAACATTAATGCCTATAATGAAGAGAAAAATATAAATAAGAACTTTCTTTTAAATGGTAGAAACCTCACTAATATTGGTGTTTTTAGAAAATATGCTGAAACATATATAGAAAATCATCCTGCTATTAATAAAAACATGATGATTATGGTTAGACAATTAGCTCCAACTTCTCAAGGATTGCCTCTTGAAATTTATGCTTTTAGTGCTGATAAAAGATGGCAAAACTATGAATATATTATGGCTGATATTTTTGACCACTTACTTGCTTCTGTGCAATACTTTAATTTAGAAGTGTTTGAATTACCTTCTAATCTTACAACTATAAATTAAGCTCGCTAATCATTTCATTATAGTCGTACTGTAAATCTTCGTGCAACTTATCTATGGCTTTTTTTGCTAGCTCTAATTGCCTATCGTAAGTTGCTTGTAATCTTGGACTTCTTTTTATACTTGGTTTAAATTCTTTTAGCCTAATACAAAAGTGTAACAGTAAAGCTACTTCTGTTTCTTTCTTTTTTGAATATCGAATAAACTTTTTGGTTGTTGTTAAGATTTTACGAACACTTTTACGTATATAATAGTAACTCTTTGTGTTTACTTGCTCAAATAATTCGTCTATTTCTTCTTTTATACTTTCTATATAGCCTTCCTCATTATAAGATTCAAATAACAAATACGTTAGCAACTCTTTATTTTCTTTTTTAAATTTTGATAACTGTAAACATAATTCCATCAATTCTCCTGATGTTTTATATGCCAATTCATCTTTTATTTTTTTTACAGTTACTGCCTTCATTGGTTTAATTTTAAAAAGTTAAAAATAAAAAAAGCCTCATAGAAATTCTATGAGGCTCTTCTTAAAATTTATTTTTTATTGAATACTTGGGATTTCTACTAACTCATTTACATCAGCATCGTAGTCTACTCCTGCTACTTTAAATCCAAATAACTTAAAGAATTCATTACTATAACCTTCTAAATCTCCTATTTCAGAAAGATTTTCTGTAGTTGCTTCTTCCCATAATTTAGAAATCTCCGCTTGTACATCCTCTCTCATTTCCCAATCATCAACACGAATTCTTCCTTTTTCATCTAAAGCTAAATCTCCTCCAAACAATCTCTCACTATATAAACGTTGGATTTGCTCTATACACCCTTCGTGAATTCCTTTTTCTTTCATTACTTTAAATAATAATGATATATATAATGGAATTACTGGTATTGCTGAACTTGCTTGTGTTACTAATGCTTTATTTACTGAAACATAAGCCTTTGCTCCTATAGATTTTAAATCTTCTGTAATTTTAAATGCTGTAGCTTCTAAATCATCTTTTGCAGCTCCTATTGTACCATTTCTATATACTGGTTTTGTTACTTCTGGCCCAATGTATGAATACGCTACTGTTGTTGCTCCTTCTGATAATAAATTTTCTGCTTGTAAGGCGTCCATCCACATTTTCCAGTCTTCTCCTCCCATTACAGTTACCGTATTAGCAACATCATCACCTTCAGCTGGTTTTATTGATATTTCTGATACATTACCTGTATGAAAATCTACTGTTTTATTTGAAAACACCTCTCCTATTGGTTTTAAAACAGACTTATATCTTTTTCCTGTTTCTGGATGTGTTCTTACAGGCGAAGCTAAACTATAGATTACTAAATCTATTTGACCTAAATCTTCTTTGATTAAATCTACTACTTGCTTCTTTACATCATTTGAAAATGCATCGGCATTTATACTTTTTGCATATAATCCTGCTGCATGCGCTTCTTTTTCAAAAGCTGCTGTATTGTAAAAACCTGGTGATGCTGGTCTTCCTTCACTTGCTGGCTTGTCAAAAAACACTCCTATTGTTGCGGCATCTGAACCAAATGCACTTGTTATTCTTGAAGCTAATCCAAATCCAGTTGAAGCTCCTATAACTAAAACTTTTTTTGCTCCTTCTATTTTTCCTTTTGACTGTACATATGCTATTTGGTCTTTTACATTTTGTTCACATCCAACTGGGTGAGATGTTAAACAAATAAACCCTCTAGTTCTTGGTTCTATTATCATTGTTGTTTGTTTTAAAATTTTTAATTTCTAATTGGCTATCTGAAATTCTTTGACCAATCATCGTTAAAATTCTTTTATTTATTTCAGCATCATTGTCTTTATAGAATTCAAATTCTTTTATGGTGAATTGACCTATAATTGAACCTAATAACTGATTTTTAAAATTTATATTTTTTTTAATTATTGTATCAACTAGATTTTGAAAACTTTCTTTTTCTAGATGTAATACCTTAACTTTTTGTTTATTACAGTAAAAAATAAAAAACTGTAAAATAAGATCGTGTTGTAGTTTTAAAATTGGTCGTAAAATTCTGTTTTGAAAATCTTCAATTGGAATTTTTGATGTCAAATTTAAAACCGGTCGTATGCTTATTTTTTTATTGTCCATTTAAAAAACTGACAACATTTTTTTCAATACGTGCTAATACATTCTCTGTATTTGCCTTAACAAAAGTTTCTCCTGTAATTTGTTCGTATAATTCGATATATCTATTAGATATCTCATTAATTTTCTCATCTGACATTTCAGGAATTTGTTGTCCTTCTTTTCCTTGAAACCCATTTTCTATTAGCCATTGACGTACAAACTCTTTTGATAATTGTTTTTGCTTTTCTCCTTTCTCTTGACGTTCTTTATATCCTTCTTTATAAAAATAACGCGATGAATCTGGAGTATGTATTTCATCTATCAAAACTATTTTTCCATCTCTTGTCTTACCGAATTCATATTTAGTATCTACTAAAATTAAATCTCTAGAAGCTGCTATTTCTGTTCCTCTTTGAAATAATTTTCTTGTGTAATCTTCTAAAACTAAATAATCTTCTTCTGAAACTATTCCTTTTGCTAAAATTTCCTCTCTTGAAATATCCTCGTCATGCTCCCCGTTGTCTGCTTTTGTAGATGGAGTAATAATAGGTGTAGGAAATTTATCGTTCTCTTTTAATCCTTCAGGCATTTCAACTCCACAAAGAATCCTTTTCCCTGAATTATATTCACGAGCGGCATGTCCTGACAAGTAACCTCTAATAACCATTTCTACTTTAAATGGTTCACATAAATGTCCTACTGCAACATTTTCATCTGGATTTGCCACTAACCAATTCGGAACAATATCGGCTGTATCATTCATCATTTTGGTTGCGATCTGGTTTAAAATCTGTCCTTTAAAAGGGATTTGACGAGGCAAAATTACATCAAAAGCTGACAATCTATCTGATGCAATCATTACCAATAGTTCATCATTTACATTATATACTTCTCTTACCTTTCCTTTATAAACAGACTTCTGTTGTGGAAACTTGAAGTTAGTTTCGTTAATTGTATTCATTCTTTTTTTGTTGTGTTGTTGACTGCAAAAGTAAGTTTTTACATTTCAAAACTCAAAGTTTAAAAGTTATAAATTACAACTAAAGATTACTCTGTTTCAATACTTTTATATGCTTTTACAATTTTCTTAATTAAGCGGTGTCTTACTACATCTTTATCATCTAAGTATATTTGTCCAATCCCATCTATACCTTTTAAAGCTAACAATGCTTCTTTTAAACCTGAGACTTGTTTTCTTGGTAAATCTATTTGACCAGGATCACCTGTAATAATAAACTTTGCATGCATTCCCATACGTGTTAAAAACATTTTCATTTGGTTATGCGTTGTATTTTGTGCCTCATCTAAAATTACAAATGCATTATCTAATGTTCTTCCACGCATAAATGCTAATGGTGCTATTTGTATAATTCCCTTTTCTAAATATGATTCTAACTTTTCATGCGGAATCATATCTCTTAATGCATCATATAAAGGTTGCATATACGGGTCTAATTTTTCTTTTAAATCTCCTGGTAAAAAACCTAAGTTTTCCCCTGATTCTACCGCTGGTCTCGTTAGTATAATTCTACGCACTTCTTTTTCTTTAAGTGCCTTTACTGCTAATGCTACTGCTGTATATGTTTTTCCAGTTCCTGCTGGACCTACTGCAAAAAGCATATCGTTTTTAAGCATTAACTCAACCATTTTACGTTGGTTTGTTGTTTGTGCTTTTATTAATTTACCGCTAACTCCATGTACTAAGACTCCTTCAACCTTATTCGATTTACGAATTTCCTCTTCCTTTCCTGTAGATGTTAAAATACGTTCTATGCTATTTTCATCTAACTTGTTATATCTATTGAAGTATTTTATGAGCATTCCTAAACGTTTTTCAAATTCGTCTAAAAGCTCTGCTTCTCCATAAATTTTTAATGTATTTCCTCTTGCAACAATTTTTACTTTTGGAAAGTATGTTTTTAACTGAGTTATTGTACTGTTTTGAGCTCCAAAAAAATCTTTTGGATTAATTTCGGTTAATTCAATAATTCGTTCGTTCAAATGATATATGTTTTTAATATTATTCACTCTAAAAATAATGATTATTTTTATCGAATTACGTAGTTTTGCTGTAAATTCAACAGATTTTTTCAACATATTAATTAACAAGCAACTAATTAAATGCCTCTCATTACTTTAACTACCGATTTTGGAATAAAAGACCACTTTGTAGGGGCTGTTAAAGGTGCTATTTATACTGAATTACCTGATGCGAACATTGTTGACATTACGCATCACATTACTCCTTTTAATATTACCGAGACTGCTTATATTTTAAAAAACACCTATAAAAGCTTTCCTGATAAAACAATACATATTGTTGGAGTTGATTCTGAATTGAGTGTAGATAATAAACATATTGCTTTAGAATTAGACAATCATTATTTTATTTGTCCTGATAATGGAATTATATCTATGATTGCTTCCGAAATAAAACCTTCAAAAATTGTTGAAATTAATATCCACAATCATATTGAGAGTAGTTTCCCTGTATTAGATGTATTTGTTCAGGTTGCTTCTCATATTGGTCGCGGCGGTAGCTTAAATGTTATTGGTAAAGAGATTGAGTCTTACAAGAATATTACTGAAATTCAACCTAAGATAAATCAAAAGCAAGACCATATTATAGGTGGTGTTATTTATATTGATAACTACGGAAATGTCATTACAAATATTAGTAAGAAACTTTTTAACTCTATTGGTAAAGGGCGTAATTTTACTATAACTGCCAGACGCTATAGTTTTGATAAAATTTACAATCGTTATAATGAAATTGTAGATTATTCTATTCCTGTTGAAAAAAGACAATACGATGGAGAAAAATTAGCTATTTTTAATTCTGCTGGTTTTTTAGAAATTGCCATTTACCGTAGTAATTTAGATACTGTAGGAGGTGCTTCTACCTTGCTAGGTTTAGGTTATAGAGACAGTATTTCTATTGAGTTTGAAACTATTATTTCACCAGATTTTACCACTATAAATTAATTATATGTTTGTTCGAATTGTAAAAATGAGTTTTCAACCTGAAAAAATTGAAGAATTTTTAAAAAACTTTGATTCTAAAAAAGAGTTTATTAGAAAATCTCCTGGTTGTAACTTATTAGAACTATATAGAGATAAAACAAATCCGAATACCTTTTTTACTTACAGTTATTGGGACACTGAACAAGATTTAGAAAATTATAGAAATTCTGAATTATTTAAAGGTGTTTGGGCTCAAACTAAAGTTTTATTTAATGATAAGCCATTAGCTTGGAGTGTAGATAAATTAGTTTCTTTAGTTTAATGGAATTACTATTCAAACCTTTTCCTAAATTAGAAACTGAGCGATTAGTTTTAAGAAAACTTATAGATAGTGATAAGAAAGCTATTTTTGATATACGATCTAACAAAGAAGTTAATAAATTTATAGACAGACATGCTCCTGAAAATATTTCCGATGTAGAAACTTTTATTAGAATGATTGACCAATTAATCAATACTAATAAAGGTATTTATTGGGTAATTGAACATAACAACACTCTAATTGGTTCTATTGGGCTGCGTCATTTTAACCATGATTTTTCTTATGCTGAGATAGGTTATGAATTGCATCCTGATTTCCATAGAAAAGGTTTTATGAGTGAATCATTACAAAAAGTTATTCATTTTGGTTTTTCTAAACTTAACTTAAAAGCTATAGAAGCCTTCACTCATAAAAATAATGAAAGCTCTATCGCGTTATTGAATAAAAATAATTTTATTTATCAACCTAAAAGAAGAGATAAGGGTTTTGAAAATAATCGTATTTTTCGAATTGAAAATAATTAATAATTTACGTTAACAATTATATGTTTCCTATTTTAAAAAAAGAATTTAACTCATTTTTTTCATCCCCCATAGCTTATTTAGTTATTGGTGTTTTTTTACTAATAAACGGATTATACTTATGGGTATTTAAAGATAATTTTAATATTCTAAACGCTGGTTTTGCAGATTTAAGTAGCTTCTTTTATTTAGCTCCTTGGTTATTCTTGTTTTTAATACCAGCGATTACTATGAGAAGTTTTGCCGATGAATTTAACAGTGGAACTATTGAAATTTTAAAAACTAAGCCATTAACCGATTGGCAAATTATTTTAGGCAAGTTTACAGCTTCACTTCTTTTAGTTTTTATTACTTTAATTCCTACATTAACTTATGCATATACTGTATATGCGCTAGGTAATCCAATTGGAAATTTAGATTTAGGAAGTATTGCTGGTTCTTATTTTGGTCTGTTTTTTTTAGCTGCTATATACACTAGTATTGGTTTGTTTACCTCTACTCTATCTAAAAATCAAATTGTAGCTTTTATTATTAGTGTTTTTATCACTTTTATTTTATTCTATGGTTTTGATACAATTGGTAACTCACTAGGAAATTCGGGATACTTATTTCAACAATTTGGAATTAATGAACACTTTAAAAGTATTAGTCGAGGTGTTATCGACACTAGAGATGTAGTTTACTTTATTAGCGTTACTTTTTTCTTTTTATTCATTACTAAACAACAATTAAAAAATGAATAAGAAAATACAACATATAGCTTATGCTTTCGTAGGAATCTTATTAGTAAATTATCTTTCTAACTTTGTATTTAAACGTTTTGACTTAACTCAAGACAAACGTTACACAATTTCTAACGTTAGTACGAAACTACTAAATAAAATAGATAAGAACATTTTAATTAATGTATACTTAGAAGGTGATTTTCCAGCTGAGTTCAAACGCTTACAAATAGAAACTCGTCAGTTTTTAGAAGAACTAAAAGCTGAAAATTCAAATGTTAGGTTTCGTTTTGTTAATCCTGATAATATTCGTGAACGTCTTATAAAAAAAGGAATGCTTCCTAGTCAATTAACTGTAGAGGAAGATGGAAAATTATCTGAGGCCATTATTTTCCCTTGGGCTGAAATTAATTATGGTAAAAAAACAGAGCTTGTTTCTCTTTTACCAAATTCTATTGCTAAAACTCAAGAAGATCAATTACAAAACGCAATTGAAAAACTTGAATATTCTTTTGCTAATGCAATTCATAACATAACCAAAACCAAAAGAAAAAAAATAGCAGTTTTATCGGGTAATGGTGAATTAGACGATATATATGTTTATAGTTTATTAAGTGAAGTTGGAAAAAAATATCGCTTAGCTAAATTTACTTTAGACAGTGTTGAAAACAGTCCTCAAAAAACATTAAATGATTTAACTAAGTATGATTTAGCCATTATTGCTAAACCTACTAAAAGGTTTACCGAAAAAGAGAAATTTACAGTTGATCAGTTTATTACAAATGGAGGTAAAACTCTTTGGATGATTGATAATAATTATTCAGACACAGATAGTTTATATAATGAAGGAAGAATGTTAGCTTTTCCTCGCGATTTAAATTTAACTGATTTACTTTTTAGTTATCAAGTACGTGTAAATAATAAACTTATTCAAGATTTATATTCTGCTAAGATTCCTTTAGCTACAGGAAATTTAGGAAACCAAGCACAGTTTCAACATTTAAATTGGTTTTATCATCCTTTAGTGAATGGAAATCCAAACCATCCTATTACTAAAAACGTATCACCAGTTCGTTTTCGTTTTACAACGCAGATAGATACATTGAAAGGAAATATTAAAAAAACTCCTTTATTAGTTACTTCTGTTTTAACTAAAAAAATAGGAACTCCTAAAATTGTTGAATTACAAAGTATTTCTAAAGAACCTCAACAAAAAGATTACTCAAGTGGTCCACAATTATTATCTGTTTTATTAGAAGGTGATTTTAAATCTGCTTATAAAAGTAGAATCAAACCATTTAACACTCCACTTTTCAAATCTGAAAGCAGCTCTAATAAAATGATTGTTATTGCTGATGGTGATGTAGGGAAAAATCAAATTTTAAAAGGAAAACCTCATGATTTATCTTTAGACAAATGGACTGGAGAAATATTTGGAAACAAAGATTTCTTAATGAATGCTATTGATTATTTATTAGACGATTCTGGTTTAATTCAACTACGTAATAAAACAGTCAAGATAAACCTTCTAAACAAACAAAAAGCTTATACTGAAAAACGTTTTTGGCAATTTATAAATATTGGTGTTCCTTTAATTTTACTTGCCTTGTTTGGTTTTGGTTTTAATTACTTAAGAAGAAAAAGATACTCTTAAATAACTAATAAATCATCATAAATAAAAGTATAATTCAATTGTTTCTGTAATTTATCTGAACTGATTATTTTATACTTCAAATCTAAAGAATCATCAAAAACTGGTGATTCTTTTTTCATTTTAATCTTTGCATTGATATAAAATTCTTTTCTTGTTGGGTGGTGATTTGAACAAGCGTTAAATACTTCTTCCCATACATTTTGTTTAATTATTTGATAAATAATTTGAATACAATCGTCCTGATGTATCATATTTACAAAACCTTTTGGATGCGGTATTTTTCTATTTTCAAACCAATTCCCAGGATTCCTATCCCTACCTAACAATCCCGCAAAACGAATTACAGTAGTTTTAAAGTTTATATTTCCTTTAAAAAGATTTTCTATTTCTGCTAAAGGTGAAGATATCAATGTGTCTTCCTCAGTTATTACTTTGTTTAAACTAGGATAAACTGAAGTAGAACTTATAAAAATTACTTTTTGGACTGTTGATTTCTCTATTTCATTTATTAAGCTTTCATAGCTTACAGTATTCTTAGATGTAATTGCTACAATTAATATACCTGAACTTAAAAACGATTGTATTTCTTTATTGAAATTTACATCAATATCTATTAAAAAAGGAGCAATTCCTTTTTCTTTAAAAATACTTAATTTATTTTTTGAAGTAGTAGACCCTTTGACATTATACCCTTTCTTCAATAAATATTCTGCTAATGGAAGTCCTAACCAACCACATCCTAAAATACTAACATCCCTCATCGCAACAATTGTCATCTTTTACTAATTTACACGAAACTACTGCTAATAACGCTCCTAAAATTGGTGCTAATAGATACAACCATAAATGTTCTAAGTGTCCTGACACTAATGCCGGCGCTATTGAACGTACTGGGTTCATCGAAGCTTTTGTCATTGGTCCAGCAAACATTGCTTCTAACAAAACGACTCCTCCAATAGCAATACCTGCCATTACCCCAACTTCTTTACTCCCTGTTGAAACATTAATAATTGTAACCATTAAAAAGAAAGTCAGTAATAATTCTAATATAAAAGCTCGCCAAGGCTCAATACTAGGTATCGTAGCTCCGTAAAATTCACTTTCAGGAAATAAAACCCACAGTACACTGCTTGCTAATAATGCACCTAATAATTGGGCTATTATATATTTTGGAACCTCTTTCCATGAAAACTTTTTGGCATAAGCAAAAGCAATGGTTACTGCAGGATTAAAGTGTGCACCCGAAATTTCTCCAAAAGAATATATCATTGCCATTACTATTAATCCCCAAGTAATAGCTACTCCTATATGAGTTAAATCTACCCCTCCAGTTATTTCATTAATTGTCATAGCCCCTGTACCACAAAAAATTAACGCAAAAGTTCCTATTAATTCAGAAATGTATTTTTTCATAATGGCAAATATCAATTAAATAGTTAATATTTATTTTAAGTTTTCGTTAACATTAATCCGTATAATTCCTCGTAATTTTATCAGAACAAACTATAAACAAATTAATCATCATGAAAAAATTACTTTTAAGCTTATTTGTTGTTGCTATATCAGCAAATGTTAATGCACAAGTAAAAACTCCAGCACCAAGCCCTGCTTCTAAATTAGAGCAACAAGTAGGTTTAACTGACGTTACTGTAGAATACTCTAGACCTGGAATGAGAGGTAGAACTATTTTTGGAGATTTAGTGCCTTATGGAAAAGTATGGAGAACCGGAGCTAATCAAAACACTAAAGTTACATTTAGCGACGATGTTACAATTGATGGAAAAGAATTAAAGAAAGGTACCTATGCCTTGTACACAAAACCGAATAAAGATTCATGGGAAGTTATTTTTTATTCTGATGCAAACAACTGGGGAACTCCAAGAAAATGGGACGACAGTAAAGTAGCATTATCTACAACTGCTAAAGTTGAAAAAATGCCTATGAAAATTGAGACTTTTACTTTAACTATTGACAATATCAAAAACAGTTCTGCTGTTTTAGGTATGTTATGGGAAAATGCTTATGTTGGAGTAAAGTTTAACACACCTACTGATAAAGGTGTTGAAGCTAGTATTGCAAAAATAATGAGCGGACCTTCTGCTGGTGATTATTTTTCTTCTGCTAAATATTATTTAGATGAAGGTAAAGACATCCAAAAAGCTAAAGAATGGATCAACAAAGCTGTTGATATGACTAAAGACCGTCCACGTTTTTGGTATTTACGTCAGCAATCATTAATCTTAGCTAAAGCTGGAGATAAAAAAGGAGCTATTGCTGCTGCTAAAGCTTCATTAGCTGGAGCTGAAAAAGCTGGTAACGCTGATTACGTTAAAATGAACAAAGAGTTTTTAGCTAAAATGTAATAAACTCACATATTTAAAAAAAACTCGTAGCTATATATTAGCTACGAGTTTTTTTTATCTAAAAATAATCTATTTAGTTAATTTATTTACACATAAATAAAATTTATCATAAAAAATTAAATTAACCATATTTAAAACATAGATTAGTAAGTAATTAACTTAATCAAACTAATTTATGTGTAAAATTAAAGTCCCCCTTTTAATTGTACTTTCTTTACTTACGATACAATTAATACAATCTCAAAACAATAACTACGACATTGGTGTAGGTATTTCAGACATTACTGGAGAAATTGCTGAAAGCGCTTTTTTTGGTTATGGAAACCCTTTCTTTAAAAATAGCGGTATTAAAGACAGACAATATGCAAGAGCATATATTGTTAAAGAACCCAATGGCACACCCGCTGTATTTGTTTGTATAGACAAAGGTGCCATGTTTCAATCAGTTAATTTAGCTGTTCTAGAAAAACTTAAAAATTATTATGGTAGTACTTATACTGATACTAACCTCGTTATTAGTGCTACTCACACTCACGTTTCACCTGGTGGATATTCCCATTATGAGCTTTACAATACTTCTACCGGTGGTTTTTATAAAAAGAACTTCAATATTTTAGTTGATGGAATTTTTAATGCTATCAAACAAGCTCACGACAACTTAGCCCCAGGTAGAATTTATTATAACTCAGGAAGTTTAACAAATGCCAGTATTAATAGATCTTTAGTAGCTTACAATTTAAATAGTGATGCTAATGACTATATGAATATTGATGATCAAATGACGGTTTTAAAATTTGTACAAGGTAATACTGAGGTTGGAATGATTTCTTGGTTTGGAGTTCACCCAACAAGTTTATCAAAGAACTATAAATATGCTAGTGGCGATAGTAAAGGTTATGCTTCATTAAAATTTGAACGTATGAAACAATCTTCATACGGAAATGGTAACTTTACTTTTGTTGCTGCTTTTCCTAATACAAATCCTGGAGATATGTCTCCTAATTTAAACCAACCAGCTCCAAATGATTTATATACAGATGCTACTGGACCAGGTAGTAACGAAGTAGAAAGTTCTGAAATTATTGGAGATAGACAATATCTAAAAGCATTAGAATTATATAATAATGCTAGTGAACAACTTACCGGATCAGTAAAAGCAGTATCAAGATATAGTGATTTTTCTAATATCGAAGTTGCTTCAAAATTTACCGATGGGGTAATACGCCATACTTGTAAAGCTGCTCTTGGTATTTCTTTTAGAGCTGGTGCAGAAGATGGTAGAAGTGGTATTGGACGAGAGGGTGAGACAAGGTCCAATCCTAATTCAGGTCCTGCTGTTGATCAATGTCATATGGAAAAACCTATTGATCCTTTATTTTTTGTAGGGCGAAATAGTAATAATCCAAGAACTCCTAAGATACTCCCTACTAGTATTTTAAAAATAGGTCAATTTGGAATTTTTGCTGCTCCTGCTGAATTTACTATTATGGCTGGAAGGCGTGTAAAAGCTACTGTTGCAGAAAATAGTGCTACTGGAATACAGTATAGTGTTTTAGCTGGTTATTCTGATGCTTACTGTGGTTATGTAACTACTAGAGAAGAATATGCCTCTCAACAATACGAAGGAGCCAGTACACAATTTGGTCCATGGACCTTAGCTGCTTATCGACAAGAGTTTGAAAGATTAGCTACTTTATTAGTTTCTCCAAATTCAACCCCTTGGCCTACTCTAGCACCAACTCCTCCTCAAAAAACATATATTGGACTTGATAAAACGGTACATATTCTTTTTGATGATAAACCCTTATTTAAAAGTTTTGGAAGTGTGTATTCTGATACAAATAGTTCATACAATACCGGTAATACTGCTAAAGTTACTTTTTGGGGTGCTCATCCTAATCATGATACTAAAACAAATAGTACTTATTTTACTGTTCAGAAAAAAGTTGGAAATTCTTGGGTTACTAAATTTCAAGATAGAGATACCAACACTCTTATGATTTGGAAAAGAGACGGTGTAGCAAATTCAAAAATTACTATACATTTTAAAATCACCTCAGAAGTAGAAAGTGGCTATTACAGAATTGTACACACTGGTAAATGGAAAAATGGTTGGACAGGAAAAATAAGTCCGTATAGCGGAACTAGTAAAACGTTTTATGTAAATGGTTATGCTAGTAGAACTGTTAAGCAAGAAACAGAAAAGAACATGCTCAATCAACATATTGTTTATCCTAATCCTAGTCGCGGAAACTTCACTTTTATCAACAATAAAAACTCTAAAGGTTCTTTTAAAATAGTTAACACTGTAGGACAAGTAATTAAAACTGGTGAAATTCCTAACAAAAAATATATTAAGAATCTATATTTTAAAGCTGAAGCTGGAGTTTATCTTTTGAAAGTTAAATATGATAATGGAGAAACTGATATAACTACAATTTTAAAAAAATAAGCGAATAAAAAAACTCACAATATAAATTGTGAGTTTTTACTTTTTATATTTTCAATTTAAAATCTCCAACAAACAATTCTAGTTACTTTATTTCCTTGTGTCATTGGAATTACTTTAAATTCTTTTACTCCTAGTTTTTTACCCGACTTCTGTAAACTTTCTACATTTTCTTTTTTAGAAACCAAGCTTGTAAACCACTTACTAACTGTTGGATATTGTGAACTCTCATATAAATATGTATGTAAAAAAGCTTTTTCACCTCCTATATACCAAAGTTCGTTACTATTTCCTGAAAAATTACGAACTGCATTATTTCCTAAATTTCTCGACTTTCTCCTATTAGCTCCTCTAGCCTCTTCTGCCGATTTATAAAAAGGAGGATTGCACATAGTTACTGTAAAAGAATCTTCCTTTTCAAGAATTCCTTTTAAAACATGCTCTTCTTTAAATTGCTGTCTTAATTTTATTTTAGCATCTAAATTATTATCATCTATAATATCTTGAGCAGAATCTAACGAGTCTAAATCAATATCAGATGCTACAAAATTCCAATTATACACTGCATTTCCTAATAACGGATATATACAAGTTGCTCCAGTACCAATATCTAATACAGTTACCTCTTTTTCTTTCCCTATTAAATCTGCTAAATAATGAATATAATCAACTCTTCCTGGAATTGGCGGGCATAAATTATCGTCTGAAAACTCCCATGTTTTAATATTGTAATAAACCGATAGTAAAGCTTTATTAAATTCTTTTACTGCTTTTGGATTTGAGAAATCGATAGTTTCTTTACCGTACTTCTCTATTACAAACTCTTTTATTTTAGGATACTTTTCTTGAAGTACTTTAAAATCGTATCCTTTATTATGGATATTATTTTTATGTAGTGCTTTTTTCTCCATTAAAGTGTAATTATTGTAAACTCTAAATCTAAAGGATTTAAACTCTTTTTTAACTTATCCAAAAAACGAACTCCATACTCTAGATAATATTCTGAGAAATTACGTTGACGTTCTTCTAAACTTTGATTTGGTAATATTTCATTTTGAAGCAATGTAATTCTGTCTACCAATTCTTTTTGTTTTCTTTTCTCCGCTCTTAACCACCTTTTCTCAAGGTTTTCTAATCCTTTTAATTGTTTTTTCTCTTGGGCATTTACAGCCCCTATAAAAGAAACATCAGTTTTTTGAGCTACTTCTCTTAATTCATTGAATTGCTGTTGTAAAAAGCTTTTCTGATTTGTAAAATCAACTTTTACTTCTGATGAATTTAAAACTTTATTCTTTAGTAATGTATTTTGCTTACTGAATAATTCTTCTTTAGATATTGTTAACTTCTCTAATTTTCTTTCTTGTTTTTCCGATAAAACTTGTACTGAATTTCTCAACAATAAAACAGGAAATGGAACTTCTACAGCTTCAAAATAACTTTTCAACTGTAACCAATACGCCAACTCTCCTCCTCCTCCTATGTAACATAAGTTTGGTAAAATTACTTCCTGATATAATGGTCGCATTATTACGTTTGGAGAAAATCTTTCGGGATTACTTTCTAGATGACTTAATATCTCTTCTTTAGTCCAAGAAACATTTGTATTATTTACTTTATACCTACCTTCTTCGAAAATAATACGTTCACGAATCTCATCAGTTAAATAAAATAAGTTTATTTCTCTTGGATTTACTTGTACTTTATATTCTTCACCTAAAGCTTTTATTGTTTCTGTTACCTTTTTATAAGATATTTCTTCTGTTAATTCTCTTGTTATATAAGGAATAAACTCTCTTTTTAAATCATTATCATCTGCATCAATAATCACCAATCCATAGGCTCCAAATAACTCATTAGCAATATACCTAGTAGCATCTGCTAAATTGTTATGTTTTAAATATCCTTCTTCAAATAATTTTACTAAATACTGTGCATTTTTAGAATTTCCTATGTGCAATGAAAAAGCTTCTAAAACTTCTTGTAATCCATCTGTAGAAAAGCGTCCAACTCCCCCAGTTTGTTCTGAATTCCACTGAACTTTTTTTCCTTTAAAATTAAAATAGTTTATTTCGTCAAAATCATGATCTTCTGTTGCCATCCAATATACTGGAACAAAATTTTGATTTTCAATTTTACTATTTAATTCTTCACATAAATTAATTGTTGAAAATATTTTATACAAAAAATATAAAGGGCCAGTAAACAGGTTTAATTGATGACCTGTAGTTATAGTATATGTATTTTCTAAAAGTAAACTATCTATGTTTTGTATTGTTTCCTCTGTAGCATTTAGCTTACTATATTGCTTTTTTAATGCATTAACTAAAACGGTTCTTTTTTCCGGTTTAAAAGATACACCTTTAGCTTCTACTTGTTTTTTTAAACCTTCAATATTCGAAAAATTATTGTAAAAAGGCTTTATTTTCTCTGACTCCTCTAAATAATCTATCATAGTTTTAGAGAAGAAACCAGTTTTTTTGAAAGGTATTTGAATTACACTCATTACTTATTTTTTCTTTGGAATAATGTATAAATATATGGTCGTTCTCCTCCATAAGGATTGGTAAAAGTGTAATTGAATTTCTTAATCAATTCAAAATCTTCTCCAAGTCTCTCTTGCAACATTTCTGCATTATATTTTTGTAACTCAAGCCCACAACATTTTTCTGCTCCATCAAGAGCAAAAACAGCTATAATTACAAAACCATTATTCTTTACAAGTTGTTTTAATAATTTAAAATACACTTCTTTTTCTTCTTCTTTCAAAAAGAAGTGCAATACAGCTCTATCATTCCAAATGTCAATATCTGAAAGTTGATTAAGTTTTGACGGCTTTATTAAGTCATCAACAATAAAATTTATATCTGATGATTTATCTCCTAACCTATTTTTTACATCTTCAATAGCTTTTTCTGACAAATCATTTGCTATCAAATTTGTATATCCATCAGCTAATAATTCATCTATTAACATAGAAGATCCAACTCCTACATTTAAAATCTTAGCATCTTTAGGAGCTTTAGATAGTTTTATTAAATCTATTGTTTCTTTTGAGCTTTCTTCATACCAACCTAATTTCTGTGTAGTATTTTTAGTATAAGCTGTGTTCCAATGTTCTTTTAAAGTATTTTCTTCAGGAACTTTACAATCACTCTCTTTTGTAGTCATAGCTCAAAAATAGTAAAATTTGATACTTCTTTAATAACAAAATTAGATTCTAACAGTTTTTTAACTACATTCTTTTTTTAATCATCATTTTAGCTATTTTTACATCTAGTAAAAAAACATCTATGTATTTTAAACATCCTGAAATTCTATACTTCTTAGGGCTTTTAATAATTCCTGTTTTAGTTCATTTATTTCAGTTACAACGTTTTGTTAAAGTTCCGTTTACCAATGTTGCTTTTTTACAAAAACTAGTTTTACAAACACGTAAAAGTTCGCAAATAAAAAAATGGTTAATTCTCTCAACTCGATTACTACTTTTAACCGCTATTATTTTTGCTTTTGCGCAACCTTATTTTAGCAATCACACAATTGATAAAAAGAAAAACTTTTTTATTTACTTAGATAATTCTTTAAGTACTAATACTAAGGGAGAAAAAGGAAATTTATTACAAATTGCCTCTCAAGAAATTATCGAAAATCTTTCAGATAATGTTACCTATTCATTATTAACAAATGATAACTTTTACAGAAATAAAACAACAAGTGATTTAAAAAAAATATTACTTAAAGTTTCTAATACTTCTAAAAACAGAAATCTCGAAGACGTTTTATTAAAAATTTCCACAGAAAACAAGACACAAAACTCTTTATCAAAAAATATTTTTATTTCTGATTTTCAAAACTATACCAAAAATGATTTTGATGATGTAAATACTCCTATCTCATTAGTTAATCTTATTCCTGAATTAAAAAATAACATAGCTATTGACAGTGTTTTTTTAGACGACAATGGTTCTTCTAACTTTAATCTTAATATTCTTGTAAGCAATCAAGGAAAGGCACAAAAAAACATTCCTATCTCTCTTTCTGACAAGAATAAATTAATAAATAAACAAACCTTTTCTATTGAAGAAAATCAAATAAAAAAAATTGTTTTTTCTATTGTTAAATCTCCTGAATTCTTAGGAAAAATAAGCCTCAATTTCAGTGATACTTACAGTTTCGATAATTCCTTTTACTTCACAATTGATACTAGCACCAAAATTAATGTACTAGCTATAGGAAAGCCTTCTGATTTTATAAATAGAATTTATACTAAAGATGAATTTAATTTAACTACACTTAGTAGCAAAAACATAAACTACAATCTAATCCCTAAGCAAAGTTTAATTATTTTAAATGAACTTGAGAGAATTCCTCAAACCCTTATTAATTCTTTAGTAGATTACACTAAAAAAGGCGGCAATATTATAGTAATACCAAATAATAATACTTCTATCTCATCATATAACGAATTACTTACTAGTGTTAATGCTGGTAAAATAGTTACTAAGAAAAATGATAGTTTAAAAATTACTAGTATTAACTATAATCATCCTCTTTTAAAAAATGTTTTTGAAAAAAGAGTTCAAAACTTTCAATATCCTTTTGTTAAAGAATCATTCACTTCTATATTAAATAACGAGAGTAATTTAGTTTCTTTTGAAAACAAAGATGGTTTTATTAAACAAGTAAATTTATCTAATGCTAACCTCTATTGGGTAGCTGCTCCTTTAGAAAAAGAAAATAGTAATTTTACTAACTCTCCACTAATTGTTCCTATATTTTATAACATAGGAAAACATAGTTTACAATTATCAGAATTGTATTACACTATTGGAGAAGACAATACGATTGATATTAATAAACAATTAGGAAAAGATGAAATTTTGACTATTTCAAATAATGAAAATTCATTTATACCTTTACAACAAACCTTTCAAAATAAGGTTAGAATTACTACTAAAGACCAACCTTTAAAAGCTGGTTTTTATCAGATAAAACAACAAGAGAACCCTATAAAAAACATAGCTTATAATTATCCTAAAAGTGAAAGTTCATTACAATTTTTAGATATTTCATCAACTACAAACAAAGACATCTCTACTTCAGTAAAAAACACTTTACAGGATATAAATAATGAAACTAAAATTCAATGGCTTTGGAAGTGGTTTTTAGCGCTAGCCATCGTATCTTTGCTTTTAGAAATTTTGATATTAAAATTTTTTAAAACATGACAACGCTGCTAAAATCGGCAACAATTATTGATGCCACCAGCTCTTACCACAAACAAACTAAAGATATTTTAATTACCGACGGTATTATTACCAAAATTGATGATACTATTTCTGCTCCTGAAGGGTGTGAAATTGTAACACTTGAAAACTTACATATTTCTACTGGATGGTTTGATACGAGTGTTTCTTTTGGTGAGCCTGGTTATGAAGAACGAGAAACTATAAAAAATGGTTTACTTACTGCTTCAAAAAGTGGATTTACTGATGTTGCGGTAAACCCAAATACTAATCCTGTTATTGATAATAAATCTGCTGTAGAATTTTTAATAAACAAAGCTAATGGAGATGCCACTAATTTATTTCCTATTGGTACGTTAACACAACAAAGTAAAGGAATGGAAATGGCCGAGTTGTTTGATATGAAACAATCAGGTGCAATTGCTTTTGGTGATTATAAAAAATCTATCAACGATAATTTATTAAAAATAGCTTTATTATATACTCAAAATTTTGATGGTTTAGCTTTAAGCTTCCCAAAAAACAACTCTATTGCGGGTGAAGGAGTTGCTAACGAAGGAAAAAACAGCACTTTACTTGGTTTAAAAGGAATTCCAGCCTTAGCAGAAGAAATTCAAATTTCTCGAGACTTATTCTTATTAGAATACACAGGAGGAAAATTACATATTCCAACTATTTCTACAAAAAAATCTGTAGAACTAATTAGAGAAGCAAAGAAGAAAGGATTAGATGTTACCTGTAGTGTTGCCATTCATAATTTGGTTTTAACAGATGATGAGTTACATGGATTTGATGGAAACAAAAAGGTCAATCCGCCTTTAAGAACATCAATTGATACAGAAGCTTTAATCGAAGGCTTAAAAGACGGTACCATAGACATTATTACGTCTGATCATAATCCTATTGATATAGAACATAAAAAAGTAGAATATTCAACTGCTAAAGATGGAACTATTGGTTTAGAGAGTGCTTTTGGCGCTTTAAATACTGTATTAGATATTGAAACGATTGTAAAATGTTTATCTCATAATCCTAAAAATCGTTTTGATATTGAACAGAACCCTATAGAAGAAAACCAAAAAGCTTGTCTGTCTATATTTAATCCTGATGGAAATTTTATTTTTTCTAAAGACCATATTATTTCTACTTCTAAGAATAGCATCTTTTTAGACAAAGAATTAAGAGGTAGTGTTTATGGTATATATAATAAAGGACAGCTTATTCTAAACGCTTAATCGAAAAAACACAATAGCAATTCTAGGCAAAAACAATACAATAATCAGTTATTGGTATATTAAGTTGGGAAATTAACTTCTTTTATCAAAACTGCTTTAAGGAATTTATTACATGAGTTTACACTATATTATACGAGAGCCTAAAAAGGCTTCTACCAATCCCCCACTATTAATTTTATTACATGGATATGGTAGCAACGAAAGAGATTTATTTTCATTTTCTGAAGAATTACCTGATGAATTATTAATTGTAAGTGCCCAAGCTCCATATAGCATGGGATATGATGGATATGCTTGGTATGCTATTAACTTCGATGCTAATAATGAAAAGTTTTCTGATCTAGACCAAGCAAGAGATTCAATGACTAAAATTGCTTCTTTTATCAATGAAATTAAAGAGAAATACAATACAGACTCAAATAAGACGTTTCTTTTAGGGTTTAGTCAAGGAGCAATATTAAGCTATGCTTTAAGTCTTAATAATCCCAATATGGTACAACACGTAGTAGCTTTAAGTGGATATGTTAATGAAGATTTGTTACCAGCTGAAGTTAATACTGAAATAACAACTGATTATTATATTTCTCATGGTACAGTAGATCAGGTTTTACCAGTTAATTGGGCAAGAAAAGCACCTACTTTATTAGAAAATTATAATTTAAAAAGTGATTATTCAGAATATCCTGTAGGTCATGGTGTAGCTCCTCAAAACTTTTACAGTTTTAAGAATTGGATTGAACAACGATTAAAATAATGTTTTTAACTTTACACAAAATTTAATAAATGGATATTTTTACTCATCAAAATGCATACAAATGGTTCGTACCTATTTGTGCATTAGCCATTTTTATTGAAATGTATTTTAGCTACAAAAGAAAAGCTAAAAATTATGAGTTCAAAGATGTTTCAACAAATGTCTACTTTGCCATAACCAATGTTTTTTTAGATGGTCTTATGTATGGAGTTTCATTTATAGTAATGAACTTTTTTTACAGCTATAGATTAATTAACTGGGAAAGTACAGGTGTTTTATATTGGTTAATAGCTTTTATAGGACAAGACTTTCTATATTATATACACCATTATGTAGATCATCATTCGCGCTTTTTCTGGGCAGTTCATGTTACGCATCATAATTCTGAATACTATAATATTTCCACTGGGTTCCGTTCCCCTGTATTCCAACCTTTTTATAGGTTTATGTTTTTAATTCCTTTAATTCTTGTTGGAATAGCTCCACTGCATATTATGTTTGCTTATGCAATGAACCAAAATTATGGAACTTTATGCCACACGAATTTTATTAAAAGAAATAAACGTAAAGGTGTTCTTGGTTTCTTTTTAAATATATGGGAATACATTTTTGTAACACCATCTCATCACAGGGTTCACCATGCTTCAAACACCAAATATTTAGATAAAAATATGGGAATGGCATTAATTATTTGGGATAGAATTTTTGGTACATTTCAAGCAGAAGAAGATGAAGAAGATTACGAAAAACTTAAATTTGGATTAACTAAACCTTTAGAAGATAAAGGACCTGTTAATATCATTTTTCATGAATGGAAAGAAATTTTTAAAGATTTCTTTAGTCGTAAAAAACACTTACCGTTAGGTACTCGATTAAAATATGTTTTTATGCCTCCAGGATGGAGTCACGATGGAAGTTCGAAAACTAGTAAACAACTTCAGAAAGAATTGTTCGAGAATAGTAAATAATAAAAAAACCGAGTATTGTACTCGGTTTTTTTTATTTATCCTAAAATTTGATTGGCGTGTTCTTTTGTTTTTACTTTTAAAATAACATCTTCAATTATTCCATTTTCGTCAATTACAAATGTTGTACGGTGAATTCCATCATATTCACGTCCCATAAATTTCTTTGGTCCCCAGACTCCAAAAGCATTGATTACTTCTTTACTTTCATCTGCTAATAAAGGAAATGGTAGCTCATGTTTATTTATCCAATTCTGTTGACGCTTTGCCGAATCGGCACTAGCTCCTAAGATTTCATACCCTTTGGATAAAAAAGCTTGGTAATTATCTCTCAAATCACATGCCTCAGCAGTACATCCTGGAGTACTTGCTTTTGGATAGAAAAACAATACTAATTTTTTCCCTTTATAATCAGAAAGTTTAACAACATTTCCTTTTTCATCAACTGATTCGAAATTTGGTGCTTTATCTCCTATTTTTAATGTAGTCATAATTTGTATTTTTGCGAATATAAAGATATTGAAAATGACCAAAGCAGACAAAGTACAATTTGTTATTAATACATTAAAAGAGCTATATCCTGAAATTCCTGTTCCTTTAGATCATAAAGATCCTTACACCTTACTTGTAGCAGTTTTATTATCTGCTCAATGTACAGATGTTAGAGTAAATCAAATTACTCCTTTACTTTTTGCAAAGGCAGATAATCCTTATGATATGGTAAAAATGTCTGTTGAAGAAATTAAAGAAATTATCAGACCTTGTGGATTATCTCCAATGAAATCCAAAGGTATATATGGTTTATCAAAAATATTGATTGAAAAACACAATGGTGAAGTACCAGAAAGTTTTGAGTATTTAGAAGAACTACCAGCAGTTGGTCATAAAACAGCTAGTGTTGTAATGAGTCAAGCTTTTGGCGTACCTGCTTTTCCTGTTGATACTCACATACACAGATTAATGTATCGTTGGAATCTATCTAATGGAAAAAGTGTAGCTCAAACAGAAAAAGATGCCAAACGATTATTTCCTAGAGAACACTGGAACGATTTACATTTACAAATAATTTGGTATGGTAGAGAATACTCTCCTGCTCGTGGATGGGATTTAGAAAATGATATTATTACAAAAACAATAGGTAGAAAAACTGTTCTTGATGAATATTATAAAAAATAGAACATAAAAAAAGCCCCAACTTTCGTTGAAGCTTTTTCCACTCTTAATTCAAATTCAATTCAATGAGATAGTTTGATTTGGTTTTAACTACTTTTAACGATTTAGAAAAATTAATCAAAAATTGAATTGTTTCTTGTTTAGGTTTCATTTTAAAATCCGAAGATCTTTCAGAGTAAAGTTGCATCATAAAAATTCCCTTATTTATTTATTTTCAATTATTTAACGATGCTTTTTTACTTTTATTGTTTAATTCACCAAAATAATTTTATTTTTCTCTACAATCTTCCTTAAGTTAATTAATGCATATCTCATTCTACCTAAAGCTGTGTTAATGCTAACACCTGTATTTTCAGATATTTCATTAAAGCTCATATCATTATAAATACGCATTTTTAAAACTTCTTTTTGTTCTTCGGGCAACTCCTCTACTAAATCTTTAACATCAGATAGAATTTGCTCTTTAATTATTTGATTTTCTGCATTTAATGTTCCATCACTTAATACAGAAAAAATATCAAAATCATCCGTATTATTAAATGTTGGCATCCTATTACTCTTTCTAAAGTAATCTATAATCAAGTTATGAGCTATCCTCATAACCCAAGGTAAAAACTTCCCTTCTTCGTTATAGCTTCCTCTTTTTAGTGTTCTTATTACTTTAATAAAAGTATCTTGAAAAATATCTTCTGTAGTATCTCTATCTTGTATTTTGCTATAGATAAAGCTATACAAGCGTTGTTGGTGACGTTTAATCAATAATTCTATTGCTAACTCTTTTCCGTTAATGTAGTTTTTAACTAATACACTATCACTTACATCGTTTTTATGCATCATAATTACTTTTTTTTAAAGAAGTCTTTCACAGAGTTTCTTTGGTTAAGGGGTATGTTTATTAAAAGTAATTATTTAGCTATAGGCGTTTATTTATTGATTAATAACTAGTTACAAATATTGCTTTTTTTATATAAAAAACCAAAAATAATTTATTTTTTTTATAAAAACATTAACAAACTCAGGGTTTATAGCCTATTTCTTTAGCATCTTTATCAAACTGAAAATCAGATTATTTTTTCATTTTAATCATTTAATTTCCTAGTTTCTAGATTATGTTTTTCTTATATTTACAATAAACTTAGTTTATATATTTAATTAATCCTCCGAAAACTATGACTAGTATTGCCAAATCCTCAATCGTCTTTCCTCCTGGGAAAGTAATTTCACCTGAAGTAACAATTCAAAAATCTGGAAGCATTTATTTTGAAAACACATTTAAACGCCCCTTACCTTCTCTAGTAGAAGCAACTCAAAATCGTCTAGAAGCAACTCAACATCGTCATGAGCCTATAAATGTAAAAGCACTTATTTTTGTAAGTTCTTCAACTCCATTATCAGCTTCAGCTATAAAGATCTCTCAACTATTTTCTGTAAATAGCTTTGGTGACTATATGCTACAGTTTTTTATTCATACTACTGTAGAAGATATGTTAAAAATAAATGATAAGAAAACTATAAATGAATACCAAGCTTATACGATTAAATTTTCTACTAACGAATTAGTAACATTTCCTGAAGGCATGGACTTGGATGATATCAAAGTAATTCAAACATTTGTTTGGAACATTGACCCTACAACCTCTAGAGGAACTGAAACCACTGTACAAGACACCACACCAGGTTAACCACTAGTATCAAAGCTCTAAATAGAGCCTGTTTTTTTTATATAATTTTTACCCCCCGTAACAAATGCATATTTTAAGAACTATACTAGTACTGTTATTTACTGTACATCTTTTTTCTCAGCAGAAAGACGAATTATCTGTTGAGTTTGAAAAGATTATTGAAAAACATCAACAAAAAGAAGATTTAAAAAGAATACATACTTTTTTCAAAGAAAAGGAATGGGATTCAACTTTAATTCATTCCTATGTTTTATTAAAAGACACAAAGGATAAGAAATTATTAAATTATATACATTTCTTAAGAGCTCGTAGTTTCAAAAAGAAAAATGTTTTAGATCAATCTTTAAAAGAATACCAATTAATATCTAATGTTTTTCCTTTTTATCCCTACACCAAAGGTGCTATTGGTCAAATATATTTGCTGCAAAACAAATACAAGAAAGCTCTAAAAATTTTTCTCGATTTAGAGAAAAATTATTTCAATATTAAACACAAACCTCAGCAAAGTGCTATACTACACAATATAGGACTTTGTTATTTTCATTTGTCTAAATTTAAAGAAGCTGAAAAATATTTATTAAACAGTACTTCTCTACAAGAAAAAAAGAAAGACACGATACTTTTAATTGGTTCTTATATGGATATTGCTAATGTTTATTATGAACAATATAAAGACAATGAAGCTATTCCTTTTTTCAAAAAAGCTTATGAACTTTCAAAAAAAACCTCAAATTTTAAGATCAAAAGAAAAGCAGCTTTAAACATGGCTGTAGTTGAAGAAAATAGAAAAGATTTAGCTAAAGCTCTAGTTTACAGAAAAGAGTTTGAAAAATGGAAAGATTCCATTAATAACCAAAACAGAATATGGGCTGTTGCTCAAGTAGAAAAGAAACTCGCTGTAGCTCAAAAACAAAAACAAATAAATTTATTAGAGGCTGAAAATAAATTAAAAGCATCACAACGAAATGGTTTTTTCATTTCTTCTATTCTACTCATCCTTTTACTTACAAGTGGACTATTCTTATATTCTCAAAAAAGTAAAGCCAATAAAATAATTACAACCCAAAAAGAAGAGCTCAATCAATTAAATAAAACAAAAGACAAACTTTTTTCTATTGTAAGCCATGATTTAAGATCATCAGTAAATCTATTAAAAAAAAGCAATTCTAATCTCTTAACAGAAATTAAAAATCGAAATTACGATGCATTGGGGAACATTGTAAATAAAAATGCAGCTATCGCTAATAGCTCTTATAATTTATTAGAAAACTTGTTAAACTGGTCGACAATGCAAACAAAACAAATCTATTTCAATATAGAATCTGTTGATTTATTTTCTATAATGCAACAAGTTGCCTTTAATTATCAACCTTTATTTGATACTAAAAATATAACTTTCATAAACAAAGTAACTCCTGCTACTTTTATTTATGCTGATATAGACTCTCTTAAAATAATTATTAGAAATTTATTAGACAACGCTATTAAATTTTCTAATGAAAACGACACTATAATTATTTATAATTTTTCTATTAAAAACAACTTAGAATCACTAGTAATAGAAGACACTGGAATTGGAATGAGTGAAGAAACGGTCAAAGATCTTCTAAAAGATACAACACTACTTAACAAAAAAAGAAATCAAGAGGAAATCGGTACTGGACTAGGTATTCACCTCTGTAAAACATTAATCGAAAAAAATAACGCACAATTTAAAATTGAAAGCATTAAAGATATGGGCACTAAAATGATTATCAGTTTTCCAAAATCAAACTAAATATGGATAATATAAACATACTTATTGTTGAAGATAATAGCATAATAGCAATGGAACTAAAAGCTATTTTAGAAAAAAATGGATATAATGTAGTTGGTATTGGACATAGTTACCAAGAAGCTTTAACGCTCTTTTATGAACTTACTGTAGACCTTGTAATCATCGATGTCTTTTTAGGTACAAATCCGGAAGGAATTACTTTTGCTGAAACCATTTCTACCGTTCCTAAATCACTAAAACCATTTATTTTCTTAACAGGTTCTAAAGACCGACATATATTTGAAAGAGCAAAACTAACCAAGCCTTTTCGTTTTTTATTAAAACCATTTAATGAATTAGAAATTTTATATGCTATCGAAATGGCTATTGAAAAGTTTTATAACCAAACAAATATTTTCGCAAGTACTAATCAAAATACAGTAATTAGTGATGATTATTTATTTATAAAGAAAAGAGACTCCTTAAAAAAAGTAATGCTTTCTAACATCATTTATATTGAGGTTGATAATAGATACTGTAACATCATTACGGAACATGAAAAATTCATCATTCAAATTTCATTAGGAAAAATGAATGATTATTTAAACAATTCTTTATTTAAACAAGTTCATAGAAAATACATTGTCAATATCAATGCAATTGATCAAATAAGATTTAAAGAGAACTCTCTATTATTAAAAGGCAAACATGTAGTTTACTTTAGCGATAAGTACAAAGAAACTATCAAATCATTTGCCATTTTAAAATAAACACTAAACACATAAACCTAACTAACAAAGCTTAAATGACGTATAATTTTTATACGTCATTTTTTTTGTATCACTACATAAAAAAATGTGTTCACAACATATCTGTAAAATACAACCTATTTAAAAAGTAACTTCATCACTAAGACTACAAATAAGTGTAACTAAAAATAACTAATCATGGGAAAAAGTACTAACGATTTTAAATTTGTTTATAACGCAGATATAGCGTTAACTAAACTCGACTTTAAAGCTAAAAAGCATTCTATAGGTGATGAAAAAAATTGGGGAGATATTTCCGTCAAAACCAATAAAAACACACTTACAATTACAATTAAAGCTGATAGACATGGTGATGAAAAACCAGCTAAATTTTATAAGGATTTTGTAGATAAAAATACGCAGCATATGATTCATACTGCTAGAGGAAGTAACTCTCCTTCTAAATTAAATTTTGCCGTAGAAGGAACCTTATATATTAATCAAGATGAATTTGAAGTATGTCTTGGTCAAGGACATTATTCTTCTACCAACAACTGGCACCTTTGCTCAAAAAGCATAGAAGCTAAAAGCGATAACAAAGGAGGTGAAATCATAAATGAAAACACCAAATTAGAAGATCAGTTTTACTTAGATCCATCAGGTAGTAACTCTTTTAAAATAAAATGTATAAGTCAACTTTCAGGAAGTCACGATAATGAATTCATCTTATCCGTACCAGATTCTAAATTTGAAACCTTCGAATTCAATACTTCCAGTGCTATTGTTACTATTGGACAACCATATAAAGAAGTGACTTCATCAATAAAAAATGGAAAGGGTGTTATTACTGTAAAAGCTGGAAGACATAAAAGCGAAGCACCTGCAAAATGGTTCAATAATAATATAGGAAAAGGTAGCACCATTGCTTCTTTTACTACAGATAAAAAACCAAGTGAATTAAACTTTGCAATAAAAGGTAATTTAAGATTTAGCATTGAAGGTAAAAAATATCAAATATCAAATGTAGTCATTGGACAAGGGTCAAATATCGGTTTACAAAATAATTGGTGGCTAGGAGGAAAAGAAATGAAAGGTATAAATCTTCCTTTATTAGGAGGTGGAATACTTGCCGCAGGAATTGGAATATCAACAGCTCCTTTTCTTTTCAAATCAATTTTAAATCCAAATGAAATGAGTATCAATAAAGTTGATATTAAAAAAAGTGGAGCAAATCTGGAAGAACTACTTCCTATGATTTTAGAAGAAATTAATCAATAAATTATAGAAAAATGAAAACAAAAAATTTAATTATTAAAGCTTTTAATGATACCGATTATTGTTGGGAAGCTTTTCCAAGCACAAGGAATGAAGAAATTGCCATGAACACATACGATCCAGAAAATCAGGATCAAAAATGGACTATAATTGACTCTAAGTTAACTATAAACACTAAAAACCAAGGTGCTAAGGTAGCTGAAAGTTACCCTAACAGTAATAGACTAGAAACATCTAATAACCACCCTAATGATGTTGATCAAGTTTTTAATTTTCAACATGTAAAAGGTCAAGATTCTAATGTATACTTTATTAGTTGCAACACTAAAAACCAAGGATTACTTTATGTATATGGTAATTCAAAAAATCATCAAGGAATTGGACTACGAGAATATAATCACAGTGATACAGAACTGTATTGGGTTATAGAATAAATTATAAATAAAATTAATTATTATGATGCAACCAACAATTACAATACAGTTAAAAGAACAAATCGATTCTTTTTTAAAAGAATTAAATAAAATTATTCCTTCAAATGTAACTATTTCTACCAATTGGGGAGACTTAGAAAATGTATACGAACATAATTTAAAAAGTCAAATTTTTAATAGACGTTTACAATTTAACCCATTTGTTATAGTCTATTGCGAAACAGCTTCTGATGTTGAAGCTACATACAACACAGCTATCAAAAACAAACTTCCTATAAAAGTTAGAGCTGGTGGACACGATCACGAGGGCGAATGCAACGGAACCAACGTTGTATTAATTGATGTTTCGAAAATGAACCGTGTTTCTATAGATCCAAATACTAAAATAGCTAAAATAGGACCTGGTATTCGATTTGAGTCACTTACCTCAATTTTGGCCGATAATAATGTTATGATACCTCATGGAACTTGTGCAACAGTAGGAATTGCTGGGTTTACCATGGGAGGTGGTTGGGGACCATGGACTCGAAAAATGGGGATGTGTTGTGAACATTTAGTTGGCGCTACTATCCTACTTGGAAATGGTAAATTAATAAACCTAAACGCAAATCCGGAAACAGGTTCTATACCTGACTTACTTTGGGCACTTAGAGGAGGTGGTGGTATGAGTTATGGTATTGTTACTGAATTACGCATTCAAACATTTCCTTTACCTAAAGTTTTACATCGCTTTGAAATTGAATGGAATCCTTATTCTGATCAAAACCCTGACTCAATAGAAGAAAATGTTCCTACCATTCAAGTATTGAAAAAATGGGAAGAATTAATTACTTCAAAAAATACTCCTAGACTAACTGGTACTAATTTAAAAATAAACGGTAGATCATGGGATAACAATACATCAATTGATACTGAAACTATAGCGCATAATTGTGTGTTTTATGGGTACTGGGAAGGAGATGAAACTAGTTTAACTGATGCTATAAATGATAATTTCACAGGAGTTCTGGCAAATTATGAATTTACTATTGAACCAGCTACTGGCGCAGATTTTCATCATAAAAATAATTATGGTAAAAATTTAATGAGTAATTGGGACAGAGAATCTCATTCTAAAATTTTAAGCAAGCTAAACTTACTTCAGGGAACTCCTTTACAACCTGATGAAGATTTACCTGCTCCACATAAAATCACTTCTCGTTTAGTTGATAAAAATGGATTGGATTACAATGATAAAAATGGATATCAACAACTTTTAAAAAGTTTAACATCAAGTTTAATATTAGATGGTAATAGAGCTTTAGGCCTATTTAACTATGTTACTTTAGGAGCTATAGTGGGAGATTTCTATACACAAAAAAGTGAAGAAACAAATAGCGCATTCCCATACAAAGACAAGCTATACACTATACAATATCAATGCTGGTGGAATACAGAAATTGAAGAAAAAGAAGAGTTTCAAGACAATTTTGTCTATGATAGAACAAATCGTGCTTTAGATTGGATTGAAGCAAGTAGAGATTTTGACATTCCAAATACCTCTGGAGCTTTTATTAGTTTTAAAGATAGTTCAATCCCTACCAAAACATACTTTGATAAAAGTTATAAACGCCTAATAGAAATAAAAGAAAATGAGTCTAAAGACCCATATAATCATTTTAGAACTCGTAAAACCATTATTTAACTCTCTAAAACAAAAACATTATGACAAAAAAAGTAGTTGGTTATTTTAGTAATTGGATTACACTTACCGATGTAAAAAGTAAATATAAAGGATACACAGATATATTATTTTCATTCTGGCAAGATCCTAAAAAAGGAGTAATTGGAGCAGCAGAAGCTGTTGTAAATTCTCCTGAAATTATTAGTTTTTTAAAAAGTGAAGATAAAAAATGTATTCTTTCTGCTGGAGGCGAATATTTGAATCCTCTTAATTTTGATCCAAAAACATATGGTTCAGATCTTGCAAGTTTTGCTATCCAACATCAATTTGATGGAGTCGATTTAGACATAGAAAATATTTTAATGGATTCTCAAACTATTCAATGGTTAGTTGATGTAACAATAGCGGTAAACAAAACTAGCATGGAAAAGAACTATCCATTACAAATTTCCCATGCACCACAAGCGCCATACTTTATGTTTAATGGAGGTTATAGTGAAATAGAAAGAAAAACTAATGGGATAATTGACTATTATAATATTCAATACTATAACCAAGGAAATTGGGAATATCAGTCTTATGAAAATTATAATTCGTTATTTGAAATTCAGTATAATTCAATCCAAAATCCTACTTCAATTTTAAGCATTACTAAACAGAATGTACCTTCACATAAATTAATTTTAGGTAAACCTATTACCCCAGAAGATGTAAATAATACAGGATATATTTCTACTGAGAAACTTCAATCAATATTATGTAAAGCAATCAATAATAAAATAGAATTTGGAGGTGTAATGGGATGGAAAATAGATAGTGATATAAATGGAGAATGGGGATTAGCAATGTCAAAAACACTGCAAGACTCTAAAGTAAACATCAGCATATAAAGCATATATTTTTTTCTTAAAATATAGAAATATCAAAACCGAATTTCTAATTAAAAACTAGAGATTCGGTTTCTTTAACAAGTTCTTTTTTTATATACAAACTACTTCTTTACTAGAGTTATCTAAGAGTTAAATAAAACAATTCAAAATGTTATATTTTATAATAAAAAACTTAAAACAAAACACATAAAAACCTTTTTCACAACACATTACATCACACTCACAACACAAAAAAAAGAATTCACAACATTATTTAAAAATCCTTCTTTCTATAAAAAGTAACTTTATATCAGAAGACGAAATAGCGCTATAAAATTAGTTTTCTAAAGTAGAGACAGAAACTACTTAAAAAAACGAGGCGTCCCCCGAAAAGCCATATGAGTAGGAATTTTTAACTAATCAGATTATGAATGTACTAACTGTACCTGTTGATGAAACAACTGAAATCATTAACGAATTAAAAAAACAAGCTAACCAATTACTTAGCGCAACTTATGGTGTAAATTTAGAAGCTTTTCATGTTGGTTCGAAAGGTAACTTTCCTTTCTACTGGGAAAACTCAAGTAACTTAAAATTTAATTCAGCATCATACGACTGGATTAAATCTAGCATAAAAAGAGAAAACTCTGATAGTCCTGTTACATTAGAAGGTGTATTTACAAACATTTTCCTAGAAACTATAACAAACATTGCATATAGTTTATCTACTGCTGACCAAGCTATTTTAACTAAAGCTCACCAAAATGCTCAAGATCAACAAGGAGCTTTATTACGAGCTTGGAGAGCTGCTTTTGGTACTTTACCATCAGGAAACACTCCTATTAATGACATTTTAGGTACTATACAAAAAGATTGGTCTTCTACACCAAACTTAACTTTGCAACAAATTCAAAATGCTAGAGATCTTAATGAGTTATTAGACAAAACTCCTCCAGCTGGTGCTCCTATTTTACCTGTACTTGCTAGCTATTTAAACGCTTTAGGAAGTGCTATTAATTTAGAAAATGATGTAACTTTAAACAACAGTATTCTTAGAGATCTTAGAAATGCTATTAACAATCCAACAGCTAGTAATGGTGCAGTTGAAGTATACAATTCTTCAGCAGGTTCTTCAATGTATTTACCTAATTACCCTTTTGCTGCTTCATCATCTGTTGCTAAATTAACTAATAGCTTACAACATCCAACGTCAAACCCAATTACTTTAAAAATGTCTGTAAGTAATTTTAACGGAAGTGATGTTACTATAAGCGTAAATGGTGGTGCTGGTGTTACAATTCCAGTGTTAGACTTCTTCTCTATCTCAGGAAGCGGTCATGCTAGCTACTTCAAAAATACAATCGCTGCTGAAGCAAGTCAAATTGATATAGAAATGAGTTTCTCTGGAGTAACTCTTGCTCAATTTGGACCAATGGATTATGATATCTCTAGCCGACAAGGTTGGTTATATGCTGATCCTATTAAACAAGCAATGAAAAATGGTGATAAAGATGTATCTGGATTTAAATTTGGAACAACAGAAAGTGCTGATTTAGCAAAAGAATTTTCTTTCATCAATGCTGTTGCTTTTTCTAACTTCCCTGATATCAAAATGGTTATCCACTCTAGTAGCTATGAATCTATTGAAACTATTTTCAAAGAAACAACTAGCTGGAGTGTTGGTTTCTTAGGTATACCTTTAGGAGGTGGATCTCAAACATATACTAGTAAAGACACTCAAGTAAATAGCTCAGATGGAACTATTACTATAAACTTATCTGCACCACAAGCTGTAGTTTCTGAAAGTGCAGATTCTTCTACAGGGTTTGTTTTAGGTGTACAACCTGAATTCCCATTAATGTAGGTTACTTCTATATATTATAGAATTTAATGAGGTGAGACGAGACTGTTTAAATACAGTCTCGTTTTTTTTATTATCAAATCAATACTGAAAACTTACCGATTAAAGAGAGTATTTTACTACATCTAAATGTGTATTCACAACATTTATCTCTAATTCAAACTACATAAGTAATAGCTTTACATTAAACGATATTCTTAATAGCGTTATAAATAACACAACATTTAAAAATCAAAATTATGAGCCACTCACACAATCACCCCGAAGGTTTACATTGCTCATGTTGCAATCCAATGTGGAAATCTTTATTTCCTGATGTTAAATTTGGAGAAACAAACAATGAAAAAGATACTAAAAACAATACTGCTCCAGAAACAATTATTTTTCGAACAGGAACCAATCCTTTAGACAAAGAAGACCAAACTGTAGGTTATATACAAACAATGGCAGGAGGTAAAGATATCATGGTTGAAGCTGTTGGAATAAAAGATGGTTATATAATAGCTACTGGTTCTTATAATCACGTAAAAGAAAAAATGCCTAAAGACACCATTGAACAAATTATTTTTGGTGGACAAACACTATTACCAGGTTTTTTTGAACCTCATCTTCATATTCTTCCAACAGCCATTTTCAACATGGCTACCGATGTAGGTCCTTTTATAGGACAAGAATTAAGAACTAACGTAGCTACTAAAGAAGAAGATAAGTATAGTACAGATTGGATTATACAAACTTTAAAAAAAGAAGCTATTGATGGTAAAGAAGAAAACTTTTCTGATACATGGATTTTTGGTAGTAATGTAGACCCTTCTTTATTAACAAATCATAATAAAGAATTCAATGCTAAAACTTTAGATAAAATATCAAAAAACCAACCTGTCTTTTTAATGAATTCATCCATGCATTTGGCTTACGTTAATAATGCTGCTATTAGGTTAGCAAACGAAAAATATGGTCTGAAATTAAATGAGGATGGTATATTGAAAGAATTTGCCGAAATGGAACCTGTTTTAAAAATAATAGCTGACAGTATTAACCCTATTACTTTCGAAAAAAAATTATCCACCGAAGTTGATAAAATATTTAAAGAAGCTAGTTCCAGAGGTGCAACTTATCTTTTTGATGCTGGAATAGAACCTTTTTCTCAAAAAGGGTTGAATCAGCCAGAATATCTAAAAAAGAAAGCCAATGCTAATTGTTCAGTAAGAATAGGTGGAGCATTAGTTGCAATTACCCTAGAAGATTTTGATACTAAAATAGAAGGTAGATACATCCCTAACAAAGGAAACAATGAATTTAACTTAGCCTATGTAAAAGTAGTATCTGATGGTTCCAATCAAGGACTAACTGGTTACCAAAAAACACCTTATGATTGTAATGAAAACTTTGTTCTTTACGGAGAAGAAGGAACAAAAATTTCTGACCAAACAAATGAAGGAGTCTTCAATTACGGTTATCCTATAGAGTTCAATACTCTAATTAGTAAAGCTGTAGATAATAATTGGCCAGTAATGGTTCATGCTAATGGAGATCATGCACTTGATCGTACAATCAATGCTTTCAAACTAGCAGGTATTAATAAATCTACCATAGAAACCAGAAGAGATAGAATAGAGCACGCCTCTTTATTATCAGATCAAAATATGGAAGACATGAAGGAATTAGGAATATCTCCAAGTTTTTTAATAGGTCACGTAGGTTACTGGGGATGGGTATTCCAACAAACTATTTTAGGTAAAGAAAGAAGTAATCATTTAGATAGATGTCATGCTGCTTTACATGATTATAATATGAGGATTACACTTCATAGTGATAATAGTGTTACCCCATTAGGACCATTACGCATGATGGAACAATCCATTACAAGGATAATGGAAGGAACTCCTGAAGGATTAAATACTCAAGTCTTAAACGAAACAGAACGCATTACCAGATTTCAAGCATTAAAAGCTATGACTTATGATTCAGCTTGGCAATGTCACGCAGATAAATGGGCAGGTTCACTAGAAGTAGGAAAATGTGCAGATTTTGTATTACTAAAAGAGAACCCTCTTACTTATAGTAATGGAAAAGGAGTTTATTCAGCCCAAGGTATGCGTAATATTCCTGTATTAGAAACTTGGAAAGGAGGTATAAAAAGATATAGTACTGCTGAAGAAATAAAAGAATTATTACTTGAAAATCCTTCTTTAAGAGTTGGTGTGAAAGAATTAGTATAAAATTAAACTATAAAAAATGAAAAATTTTAATTGGGAATCTCATATTTCAATAGTTGATTCAAGTCTATCGCAAATGGCCATTGCCAACATAGAGAAAGTAGATACTGAAATGTTAGCACATATGGACATACTTCAAGATAATGTACAAAAAGATCTTACCAAGTTTCAGCCCGTAATAGTATGTCAATTTACTCCCGCAGGAGGTAAATTCACGTTACTAAGAAATAAATATAATAGTGAATCGAGAACTGTAGCAGAACCTGTTTCTAAACTTTTCGAAATAGCTAAATCTATAGCACATGCTCCACTAGGAATATATGGGTGCTTTGGTTCCTACTCTACTAATTTAGAAAATCAAGATTGGCGTATACCTCTAGGTAACTATCTAAAGGTGCTGGAAACAGCTTATAACACCTTTGATAATATCGGTGAAGGATTCGAAATAAATAACGAATTGAAAAAGCGTTTAGTTATCGATTTAAACAAAATTCCAAAAAAATTTGACGGTGCTAACCCTCATCTTACATCAAAAACTGTTATAAGTCACATTAAATATGTATTAAAACAATTACTAGCCTCATCTATTGACTTTATTATAAATACTGCTATGCCTTTGAAAGTTGGAGAATCTATAGCGGAAGTCTTTCAAAAATGGTGCAATCAAACCAACGGGGATATTAGTAATCCAAATAATACACTTTATAAACTAATCGTTCAATGTCAAGTCATAGCAGCAACAGCTCAACAATATGGTATAAGCACTCTGATACAAGATTGGAAAGCCACATTTACAGAAGAACATTGGTCTAAATTATATGTCATCGTAGAAGCTGAGTGGGTTACAAGAAAAATGAACTCAATTGCTCAATGTATATTACCATATATGAAAGATAAAGATCAGGCACTCGATCAAAATCTTTTAATTGTAACCAACTTATCTGATGTCGATAGCGCTCTACATTTTTTAGCTCGAATTATAGAAGATCGAGCTGCAGCAGATTTGATTTTAACAAATCAAAAAGAGCCTCGCGAACATTTATCTGGTCAAGTAGATCTTCTCGGCCCTGTAATGCACGATGTAGTTTGTACAAATACACAGGTTAAAAATGAAAAGTCTTTATCTAAATGCCCTGTTTCATTTCAACTATAACAAAACAATATCGTTCTAATAAGTATTTTATCTAGATAAACACCAAACATCATGAAACAAAGCAAATACGACTACATCATAGTAGGTTCTGGTGCTGGAGGTGGTCCTCTAGCAGCTAATCTAGTTTTAGCAGGCTTTACCGTTTTACTATTAGAAGCTGGAGGAAAAGAAGCTAGCGTAAGCTACTCTGTTCCTTCATTCTTAGGATTAGCAGCTGAAAACGAAAATTATAGATGGGACTTTTTCGTACGTCATTATTCAAATCAAAAACAACAAGAAAAAGACCCTAAATATGTCCCTTCAAAAGACGGCGTTCTATACCCAAGATCCAGTACACTGGGAGGCTGCACTGCTCACAATGCAATGATTACTACCTACCCTTCTAATTCTGACTGGGAATACATTCAGAAATTAACAGGAGATGAATCTTGGAATCCTACCAATATGAGACGATATTTTGAAAAATTAGAGAACTGTCAATACCTGGATCCTATTACTGCGAAAAAAAACGGGCACGGCACAAATGGTTGGCTTAGTGTTGAGAAAGCAGATACCTCAGCAGCCCCTAAAGATTGGCAATTAATAGAAACACTGGAAAGTTGCAAATTACAAGGGGAAAAAGCAGAAAAGCTCGGTGAAATTAATGAACATCAAGATCCTAACTCTATCGGTGCTGTTAATAACAAGAGTACTGGATACTTTACAATTCCTCAATCTACTAATCGCATGACTAGGAATGGATCAAGAGAATTTATACTACAGGTACAAGAACAATTTCCAGAACGGTTTATCATAGAAACTCATGCCTTAGCTACAAAAGTTCTGTTTGATAAAGAAGATAATACAAAAGCCATAGGAATTGAATATATGAAGGGATCTTATCTTTATGAAGCTACACCTAGAGCTAATGAAGAATGTAAATTAACCGAACCCAAAACAAAAACTTCTTATGCCAACGAGGAAATAATTTTATCATGTGGTACATTCAATACTCCACAAATTTTAATGTTATCAGGAATTGGTGAAAAAGAGCAACTAGAAAAATTTAATATCCCTGTTAGAGTTGATCTACCTGGTGTAGGTAAAAATCTTCAGGACAGATACGAAATACCACTCATTACTGAAATGGAAGAACCATTTAAGGTGAATGAAATGGCTACTTATAGCGACGATCCAGAAAACGATGCTTTTTTAAATTCATGGTTAAAAGATAGAAAAGGGCCATACAATAGTATGGGATCACCTTTAATGTACTTGAAAAAATCATTTCCCGAAAAATTAAATCCAGATCTCATCATTTTTGCAAAAAGTGTACGATTTCAAGGCTTTTTTCCTAATTGGTTTTGGACTTTTCGTCCTATTCTAAACCAATTTACTTGGACAGTCCTAAAAGCTCATACCAATAATAGAAAAGGCGTAGTAGAACTTAAATCGAGTAATCCAAGAGAAGCTCCCTATATCAACTTCCATTATTTCGACGAAGGAACAGATGATAATGGAGAAGATTTGAATGATATTACTGAGGGGTTCAAATTTGCAAGAACTCTAATGAAAGATGCTCCTTTTAAGGTTAAAGAGGTTCTGCCAGGAAAAGAAGTTCAATCAGATGAAGATATTAAAAATTATATCAAAGCACAATCATGGGGACATCATGCCTCTTGCACTTGCCCTATTGGTGCTGATGATGATAAAAATGCTGTATTGGATAGTCGTTTTCGAGTAAGAGGTACTAAAAACCTAAGAGTAGTAGATGCCTCAGTATTTCCAAAAATTCCAGGAACATTTATAGTAACACCAATCTATATGATTAGTGAAAAAGCATCAGAAGTTATTATCGAAGATTATAAAAAAAGCAATCATGAGTACTAAAAATAAATTAGATCAAATAGAAAAATATGTTATCTACCCCGCAGTAGGAATATCAAGGGTAGGAAACTCTAACGAATGGTATTATTCACCTGAACTTCCCGGACAAGTTGCTGATCCTAGAGTACCCAATAATATGAATGCATCAAAAAAAGACATTCAATACAAGGATGCAGCTGGTGCCATCAAAAAACAAGCTGCTCGTTTTAGAGTTTATGGTTTAGACAAAAACGGGACAGTTGTTACTGAAATTAATTCAGATTTAAATCAAGAAGGATTAAATGTTAAGGTTAATTGGTCAGTACATTTAGCAAATAGAAAAGGGGCTTGGTATGAATTTACTAATCCCATGGATTTAAATCTCAATGCAAAAGAACAAGGAAACACTAAAGAATTAGCACTTTCTGTAACTCACAAAAATAATTCTTATGGAGGAGTTCCTTATGGATTACACCCAAAAAGAGAAAAACTATTAATTGACGCTGGAGTTGCATCAATTTCTGGATTAAATAGTAAAAGTGCTCCTTTAGACAAAGGTACCTTTATGGGGAATAATGTAAATTTAGGAGAATTACGAACTGATAATAAAGGTAGACTAATTGTATTAGGAGGTTCAGGTTTGGCAAAAAGTGCTATTCCTAACAATCCTGTACATCATTTTGCAAATAATGATGGTTGGTATGATGATACATCTGATGGACCTGTAAGAGCTACAATTACTATTGAACAAAACGGAAAAAGCCAAAATTTTGATGCAGAGGCTGCTTTCGTTGCTGTAGTACCTCCTAATTACGGACAAGGACTCTATGGAACAATTACCATGTATGATATTGTAAAAGATCTATATGCGCGAAGAAAAGAAGGAGGGATTTCTATCAATGATGAACCTTCTTTTGAAGAAGATATATGGCCAATACTTAAATCTATTAGTGATTCACAATGGGTTAGTGAAGGACTGTATATGCTATTTGGTCAAGGTTCACCTTCTAATTTTACCGATCCTAAAATATACGAGCAATTAGTTTCTAAAAATCCTTCTACTGAAACCATAAAAAAGAAAATTTTTAATTGGTTTAGAAACCCATCTACAGATAAATTTGAACCAACTCAAATACCTTCTAATTATGGCGATGCTTTAAGAGATTTTAGTGATCAACCAAATGAAAATCTATGGGTAACAAGGACTCAATATTCTTATTTAGAAAAATGGTCTAGGGGATACTTTATTGCTCCAAAATACAATTTACTAAACTCTAATTTTCCATTAAAAGAAGAAACTACACTAGACCCTATAGAAGATCAAGATATATTTATACAACCTTATTTATTAACTAAAGCTGCATTACAAGAATGTCTTGGAGGACCATTTAGACCAGGTATAGAAGTTTCTTGGCCGTTTAGAGTTGATCAAATGTGGAAACCTGCAAGTCCAGGAGAATTAGCTGCTTTTAGACTCAATGTTGTTTCACAAATAAATGAAGACAATCCAGATTTCATTTCTGATGATTATGGACCTGTGCTTTCTCCTGAAAAAGCAATGGCTAAACAAGGGCCTGTTCATTATAGCGGCCCAGGAACACTTACTAGATGGATGGGAGTTCCTTGGCAAGCAGATGCCGCAAGTTGTCTTGGTGGATTAGATGAATCTAACTATTTACCTGTGCCTGCTTTATGGGCACCTAGAGCTCCACAACATGTTATTAGTGAGCAATCTTATGAAGGTATGAATTCTGAAAAAAATGGCACATTTCAAAAAACCAAGCAGTTTAATTATAGGCAGTTTTGGTTACGAGATTTAGACAATTCTGATACTCTAAGTAGGCTTAATGATATGGCTAAGGAATGGTCTGATTTAGGAATTATCTCTGCCAAGGAACTAGATTCTAAAAACTTAAATGATGAAATTCCAAAGATTGTATGGGTTGAACAACAACGTTCAAAAGCATATACAAATTGGGACCCTACTTACTTACAACTACAAGTAGCTGAAGGAAAAATTACTCCAGATGAAGCTATTAAAATCGAAAAACAAGAAAGAGAATCCTATAGACAAAGTATAGAACGTACAGAAAATGCAAATGCTCCAAGGAAAATATATGGCAGACTAGAGCGATAGTAACTGTAAAAATAAAATTCTTTTCAATCTTTTTATAAATCCTTGTTTTACTGAATATATTTTTAGATTAAAACAAGGATTTTTATTTTAAAAATCAATGAAAAAAAATCAAAAAATAGTGGTTATAGGCGGTGGCCCAGCAGGAGCTGTTATAGCAATGCAATTAGCCAAATATAATATGGAAATAATTGTATTAGAAGCCAACGCCGTTCCTATACAAAAACCAGGAGAATGCTTACCTCCTAACATTAATCCTTTACTTAAAAAACTAGAATTAGATCATTTACTTTCTAAACATAAAAATAGTTACAGTAATCAATCCGCTTGGGGAACTGACGAACTAATAGATGATGATTTCATTAGTGGAGTCCATGGAAATGGTACACACATTAACAGAAAATTATTTGAGACAGACTTAGCTAATGAAGCTCAAAAAGTAGGAGTAATTTGGCATACTAAACATATTCTCAGAAAGTGTAAAAAAATAGATACAAAATGGCATCTTGAGATAGATTATTTAAACGATAAGAAAATTATTATAGCAGATTTTATAGTAGATGCCAGTGGAAGGAAATCTATAATAGGTAGATGTTTAAATCTTAAACGTAAAACATTAGATAAGCTAGTAGGCATAAGTGCTATTCTAAAAGGAAATTCTGTTTTAAATGCATCTACACTCGTAGAAACCTGTGCAAATGGATGGTGGTATACTGCTAGTTTACCTTCAAATGAATTAATCGTTTCATTTATGACTGATTCTAATCTAGTATTAAAATTAAAAGCCAATAAACATGAAGGCTTTAACAGTTTACTCCAGAAAACCAATCATGTAAAAAAAAGAATAACAGAATGTATCGGTAAAGATAGAAATATCAATGTATCATTAAATACTCATGCAGCAAATTCATCTCGATTAGAAAAAATTACAGGAGAAAATTGGCTAGCTGTAGGAGATGCTGCTTGCACATATGATCCTTTATCTTCCTATGGTATCACTGCAGCTATTGGAACTGCTTATTACGGAAGCCGTGCCATCATAGATTATTTACAAGGAAAAAAAGAAGCTTTTTTAACCTATGAATACCTTATGGATAAAATGTACAATACATATTTACCTATGATAACTTTTTCCTATTCCCAAGAAAAACGTTGGACAGATAATGATTTTTGGAGAAGAAGGCATTGATTTTAACAATTAAAAAACTACACTTTAATTTACTATAAAATAGTTAGGTGATCTTATAAAACTCTTATAATGAGAGTTCTTTTAAACTTAAACATCAATCCCCTCTTTACACCTCTTTCTTACATAATCACTCCATAAAAAAAAGCGCTCATAACATTAATTTATTTTTCAATGGTTTTAAATAATAACTTTAACTAAGGAAGTACAAAATAGCGCTAAAAACAACTTCGAAATGTAGAGCTCAGAAACTACTATAAAAACGAGGCGTAATCCGAAAAGCCTTATGAGTAGGAAAATTATTAAACTTAAAAAGTCCCTCATGGAAAATCAAAACAACGAAATCAGACATTATTTTAATTTAAATTACAGAATTAGCAACCATCTTGCTGGTGGAATCTCTTTTAATGTATCATTAATAGTTGATACTAACACTAAAAAGATTATTGGAAAAGGAAATATTACCCAAGCAGTAAATCCTCCTTTGAATATTCCTACTATTTTAAGTGGTGATTATTCATATATGTGTACAATGAATTCATGTAATATTTTAGTAGTAATGGAAGGAGTATCTCCTTACTCACCTTTAATATTAGGAGCACCTCAACCAATACAAAATGTAAAATTAAGAATGTCATTAGAAGACGATTGGAAATCTGGAACAGCTACATACTCATTTTTACTTGATGGAAAATGGGTAGATGTTGGTTATCAAAAAGTTGAACTTGTTGAATTATCTGACGAATTGAATGTAGATAAACTTTCTTCTTTTGTAAAAGAACAAAATCTAGAAACAAGTTTATAGAATCAAAATAAACCACACTACTTGGTAGTGTGGTTTTAATTTAAACTACACTTCAATATCTGTTTCTTACCTAAAAAATAAACCGTACTTTTATCGTTTATTTTTTTGCGTAAATGAAGACAGATATTTCTACTATAAACCCTAAAGAAAACATCATTATAAAAGGAGCAAGTCTCCATAACTTAAAAAACATTGATGTCGTTATTCCTCGTAATAAATTAGTTGTTATTACTGGGCTTTCAGGTTCAGGGAAATCATCCTTAGCTTTTGATACTTTGTATGCAGAAGGTCAAAGACGCTATGTAGAAAGTTTATCGTCTTACGCACGTCAATTCTTAGGTAAATTACACAAACCAAAAGTAGATTATATTAAAGGAATTGCTCCAGCAATTGCCATAGAGCAAAAGGTTAACTCTACCAACCCAAGATCTACCGTAGGTACTTCAACAGAAATTTACGATTATATCAAATTATTATATGCTCGAATTGGGAAAACTTTCTCTCCTATTTCTGGTGATGAAGTAAAAAAACATACAGTTTCCGACGTTTTAAATTTTGTAAAGCAATTTGAAGAACGCACTAAATTATTGTTATTAGCTCCTATCGCTATCAACGAAAAAAGAGATATCAAAACAGTAATTCAGGTATTAACCCAACAAGGATATGCTCGTATAAAACATAACGATACTGTATATAGAATTGATGAATTTCCTATTGCTGATTTCAAAGGCAACGAATTACTTTTAGTTGTAGATCGAATTGTTGTAAAAAATGAAGAAGATTTTTACAATCGTTTAGGAGATGCTGTACAAACTGCTTTTTTTGAAGGAAAAGGAATTTGTTTTATTGAAAACTTAACCGACAATAAACTTACTGAATTTAGTAATAAATTTGAATTAGATGGAATTTCCTTCTTAGAACCAAATACCCACCTTTTTAGTTTTAACAATCCCTATGGAGCTTGTCCAACTTGTGAAGGTTACGGAAGTGTTATTGGAATTGATGAAGAATTAGTAATTCCCAATACTGGACTTTCTATTTATGAAGATGCTATTTTTCCTTTCAAAACAGAAAGTTATCGAGAATATAAAGATAACTTAATTTTAAACGCTTCAGATTTTGATATTCCAATTCATAAACCCTGGTTTGAGCTTACAGAAGAGCAAAAACAATTAGTTTGGAATGGAACTAAAAAGTTTGATGGAATTAATAGCCTATTCAAAAAATTAGAAGAAAAAAGTTATAAAATTCAAAATCGAGTAATGTTATCTCGATATAGAGGTAAAACTACTTGTACTGATTGTAATGGTAAACGTTTACGAAAAGAAGCAAATTATGTACAAGTATACGGTAAAGTAATTTCTGATTTGGTTAGCTTACCATTAGATGAACTTGCTGCTTTTTTCAAAAGTATAAAACTTAACAAGTACGAAGAAAAAATAGGAAAACGATTACTTACTGAGATTAATAATCGTTTACAGTTTTTACAAGATGTTGGATTAAATTATTTAACCTTAAATAGAACTTCAAACACACTTTCGGGAGGAGAAAGTCAACGTATAAACTTAGCTACTTCGTTAGGAAGTTCTTTAGTAGGTTCAATGTATATATTAGATGAACCTAGTATTGGATTACATCCAAAAGATACAGAAAGGTTAATTGGAGTTTTAAAAAACCTACGCGACTTAGGTAATACTGTTATTGTTGTAGAACATGACGAAGATATTATGAAAGAAGCCGATTATGTTATTGATATAGGTCCAGAAGCAGGTACATATGGTGGTAATGTAGTAGCAGAAGGTACTTTTAAAGAAATATTAAAATCAGAATCATTAACTGCACAATATTTATCAGAAAAGCTAAAAATAGAGGTTCCTGTACAACGTAGAGCTTCTAAAAACACTATTGATATTATTGGAGCTCGTGAAAACAATTTAAAAAACATTAATGTTTCTTTCCCGCTAAATAACCTAACAGTTATTACAGGAGTATCAGGTAGTGGAAAAAGTACTTTAGTTAAGAAAATTCTGTATCCAGCAATGCAAAAAGAATTGATTGGATATGGAAATAAAATCGGACAATACACAGAAATCAAAGGAAGCTATGATAATTTAAAGCATGTTGAATTCATAGATCAAAACCCGATAGGTCGTTCATCAAGATCTAATCCAGTTACCTACATTAAAGCTTATGATGATATTCGTAAATTATTATCAACTCAAAAGCTATCGAAAATACGTAATTACCAACCAAAGCACTTTTCTTTTAACGTAGAAGGCGGACGTTGTGAAGTTTGTAAAGGTGAAGGAGAAGTTACTATTGAAATGCAATTTATGGCTGATGTTCATTTAGAATGTGAAGCTTGTAATGGAAAGCGCTTTAAAAAGGAGGTTTTAGAAGTTACTTTTGAAGGGAAATCTATTGACGATATTTTAAATCTTACCATAGATGATGCTGTTGCCTTTTTTACAGAACACAATCAACCTAAAATTGCAAAGAAATTAAAACCTCTACACGATGTTGGATTAGGATATGTCCAGCTAGGACAATCTTCTTCTACCCTTTCAGGAGGTGAAGCACAACGTATAAAACTAGCTTCTTTTTTAGTAAAAGGAAACACTAAAGATAAAGCCTTATTTATTTTTGACGAACCGACAACAGGTTTACATTTCCATGATATAAAAAAATTATTAGCTTCATTCAACGCATTAATAGAAAGAGGACATTCAATCATTGTAATTGAACATAATATAGAACTTATTAAGTGTGCCGATTATATTATTGATTTAGGTTTAGAAGGTGGAAAAAATGGAGGTCAATTAATATTCACAGGTACTCCAGAAGAATTGGCTAAAAATAAAAATTCATACACTTCTAAATATTTGGCAGAAAAAATTAACTAACATTAAAATATTAATATTTTCATTTTATTATTTCTCAAAAAAGAATATTTTTACAAAAAAAATGAAAGCTGTTATGAAAAATCTTTTTTTAACTTTAGGTTAATTAGTTATTTGCTATACTCTTTCATTATTTAACTTTTCAAACATTTTAAATAAAAAACATTATGAAAAAAATTATGTTAATGAAACTAGTATTAATATTTTCAATTATTACTTTTACTAGTTGTACTGATTCTGATGAAAATGTAAACTTCAATCAGAATGATCTTCTTGGTGAATGGAAGCTTACAAATTACACTTATAATGGAAATTTTGAACTTTCAGGAGGTCCATTAACAATTCCAAAAACAAATTTTTCTGGAGAGGGAATTAACATGAACTTAACTACAGTTTTTTCTGAAAACCCAAATAAAGCTAATGCTTCTGGTTCTTACGACATAAAATCTAGCTCTACATCTAACGGTCAAACAAATATAGAAACGTTTAAAGTAGAGAATATTAATAGTGAAGTTGACTGGGAGTTAAACAACAATATATTAACTATTAAAAATGGAGAATTAATTAAAACTAATTTACCAGATCAAATTAATAGTACAGTAAATCTAGGTGACGCTGATTTTGAAGTTATTGAGCTAACTCCTAACTCATTAAAATTAAGAAAAACTGTTGATAAAAAGTTTTCTCAAGGAGGAATTTCAGTAAGCACAACTATTAATATAGCTGTCGACTACACAAAATAACAACATATTTAATACACACAATCTTAACATTAACACAGGTCTTCTAATAATTTAGACTTGTGTTTTTTTTTTATAAAAAAGAATGGTTTAATCTTAATGATTAAACCATTCAAACGTAACAAAAACTAACAAAATTCAATAATTACATTACTGAAGTTTTTCTTTATTTTAAAGACTTATCTCCAACATTTGGATTGTATACATAATCAAATGTATAATATCTAGGTTCATTAGAAGTCAAATCTTTATAGTAACTCTTTATTTCCATTTTAGCGTAGTTTCCATCAATAGTTTTAACTACTATGATAACTCCTGCATTTGTTTTAACTACTCCTGCTGCATAAGTATACCAACCTGCTCCACTAATAGGTAAAGCATACACACCTGTTCCATCTTGCTTAAACTCACTATCAGCTGGCGCCATTAAAACTTTTGAAAACTCACTATTCACAACGGCTAACGATGCATTTCCTGTTCTTTCTGGCTCATCTGTTAACCCATATTTACTACCACCATTAACAATTACTCTAAGACCTCTGAAAGCGATATCCCAATTATCTCCAGTAACAACTTTACCTTCTTTAAAGCTAAATTTGGTAAAATCTCCAGAAATAACAGGTGGTGTTACTGTATAATCTGATACTTGAGGAGCATATAAGTTTGATATCGTTTTAGCCTCAACAGACTTAACTACAGAAGTATCATTATCACTACAAGAAGTAGCTACAAAAGATATAATTGCTAAAACTAAAAGTGTTTTTAATTGTTTCATTTTTAATTGATTTATAATATTTAAGGTTTATTCTAAAATTTAAAAGTTATTCTACTATATACTGTTCTTCCCAATAATAAAGTGTTATCATTTGGTACTCTTTGACCATTCACTATTGAAAAAAAAGTGTTTTTATTTTCTTCTCCTCTTTCATCAAAAACATTATCAACTCCTAGTTGCAGTGTCATTAAATCAAAGAAGGTTTTATCTACCGCTACATTAACTCGCATTTGAGAAGCAACAAAATCATCGTAATTATCAATAATCCCTCTACTACTATTAGTATCTGTTAATGCATACTTGCTTCTATATACCGCTCTAATATTTGCTGTAAAATCATGTTCGAAGTTTTCATAAAACAGCTTTAAGTTTGCTGTATGCTTTGATCGATTTGGTAATCCGAAATAATTCGACATTGTTAATTGTTCTGATGAAGATGTTGGAGTTCTTCTAAAAAACACTTTCCCTTCTTTTATCAAACGTTCTTGTTCTTTATCACCAGTATCTAAGAATTGGTATCCTCCTATTAACCTAAAATTGTTAGAAATTCTATAATTTACATCTACCTCTACTCCTTGAGTATATACCTCACTAATATTTCTATAAGAAAAAGTTCGAGTACCAGGAGATAATCCTAAATCAGCTGCAGACAATTGGGTATCGAAAGTATCTATCAGATCTTGAATATCATTTCTAAATAAATTAATCCCAATATTTAAGCTAGATAATGGCTTTAATTGAAAACCAAAATTATAGCCTATTGAATTTTCTGGTTTTAAATCTTTTTCAATATTATTAATACCTGTTGCATTTGGATATAAATCATGTAACGTTTGAGTTCCAAGAACTATATAACCACCAGATGAGTTTCTAAAGTTAAAATACAATTGACGGAAATCTGGAGCTTTAAACCCATAACCTACAGATCCTTTAGCTGTAACCCAACCGTTTATTTTATAGCTCGCCGAAAGTTTAGGTGAGAATGCAGATTTATATTCATTATGACTATCAAATCTAGCACCAGCTACAATATTTAAATTTTCTATTGGATTAAAATCATATTGACCAAAAACATATTGAGCTTCATATTTTTTATTTCCATCGAAAGCACTTCTTTCTAAAGCATCAAAATTTGCTCCTACTCCAGCTACAATTGTACCATAATCTCCAAATGAAACAGTAGTTTTGATTTCAGGTCTAAACAAACTTCTATTAAATAAATCTAAACTTCCATTAAAAATACTTTCTGTTTTATAGCGAGTTCCATAAAAAATATAATCTATATCCCACGAATCAGAAAGCTTATGAGAAACATTCGCATTAAAATTCCAATCAGTTTGTTTGTTATCTGAAGAAGGGGTATTCTGCTCTTGTTTATAATATCTACCTGCAACCAAAGCTTTTAGTTTATCAGAAAAATCATAACTCAATTGTAAATTTCCTGTAAAGTTTTGATGGGGATATGTTGTTTTAGAGTTTGGAGATTCAGGAGTTAAATCAAATCCACTACTTGAGTTCAAGTTAAGACCTGCTACAACTCCGAACTTATCTTTTTTAGCAACTATATTGGTATTGATATCCAATTCATTTCTAGCGCCACCTCTAGCTAACAATTGTAAATCCCCTTTAAATTGCCCTTCTTTTGGTTGTTCAGTAATAATATTTATAACTCCACCAATAGCTTCTGAACCGTATAAAGAAGACGACGGCCCTTTTACTATTTCTATCTGTTTAATATTGTTTACAGTAAGTCTTCGTAAGTCTATATTTCCAGATGTTCTACCTACAACTGGTACTCCATCAATTAATATTAACGTATAATCAGCAGCTACTCCTTGCAATTGAACTCCTTCTGAGTTTCCAAAGTCAGAAACCATTACAATTCCTGTTTGCTCTAACAATATATTTCTTAATCGAACAGAACCTGATTTCTGTAATTGTTTTTTAGAAATTAATGTCACAGGCATTGGCACAGAAGACAACTGTCTTTTAGTTCTAGTTGCAGTAACCACAACTTCATCTAATTTATTATCATCTTTTATACTATCTCTACTTTGTTCCTCTTGAGAGAAAACTACTACCCCCGTAAATACAAGTAGAAAAGTTAAAGTTTTATTTAGAAACATTCTTAATAATTTTCGGCAAATATATATAGTTATTTTTAACCAATCTAAATAAATTTTATATTTTTGTAAAAAATTTTTAAAAACATAATAAAACAAACAATGAGAAACTTATTCGTAGTAACTCTAATAACGTTTGCAGCATTTACTGTAAATGCACAAAGCAAAAAAAGTAAAGACTTAAAAGCCATTAAGAAAATGTGTGGTTGTTTTGAAGTGACTTTTAACTTTACTGAGACGTTCAACTATAGTAAAGATTCATTATACAAGCCGTCAAAAACTAAAATTGCAAAAGGTTTAGAATGGGCTGAATTAGTGGAAGATGAAAAAAACAAAATATCAATCCAACATTTATTACAAGTAGGAAACCCAGCAGAACCTTATATCGTTAAGCACTGGAGACAAGATTGGATGTACCAAAATCGTGACTTCTATATGTTTAATGGAGATAATAATTGGTTATACGTAAACAAACCAAAATCTGACGTTAAAAAACAATGGACACAAAAGGTATATCAAGTAGATGATAGTCCACGTTATGAAGGATCAGGTACTTGGGTTCATGTTGATGGAAAAAGCTATTGGGAAAATACTACTGATGCTCCATTACCAAGAAGAGAATACACTCAAAGAGCTGACTACAATGTTACCGAAAGAGGTAACCGTCATGAAATAACTGATTACGGTTGGGTTCACGATCAAGATAACAAGAAAGTAGTACGTAAAGCAGGAGAAAAAGATTTTGTTATTGCAAAAGAAAAAGGATACAATACTTATGTAAGAGTTCCAGACTCTCGTTGTCAAGCTGCTCAAGATTGGTGGAAAAAGAACCAAGCTAAGTGGCAATCGGTTAGAAACAAATGGTCTGAAGTTTATGGAAGAAATAAAGACCTATCTTTGAAAGCTAAAGTTGATAATAAAGCGTTATTCAAACACCTTTATTCTGAAAAGCTTAAAGAAGACGAAATGAATAACATTATAGAGTCATTTGTAAAAAAATAATCTAAATGAAATCATTAAATATTAAATTACTACTGAGTTTATTCTTAATAAGCTCAGTAGTTTTTGCTCAAAACACAAACATCTTTTTAAAAAGAGATTTTTGGAAAACTAAACCTTCTATTGACCAAGTTGAACAAAAAATTAAAGAAGGTAACAGTGCTACAAAACTAAACAGATATGGTTTTGATGCTGTTGTGTATGCTTTGTTAGAAAATGCAGATGAAAATGTAATTAAACATTTACTTAGCAAAAAAGGGAATGACGTTAATAAATTAACTCATGATGGTAGGACTTACATTTTTTGGGCTGCCTATAAAAACAATATGCCAATTGTAAACTATTTACTGAGCAACGGTGCTAAAACTGATGTCATTGATGATAAGGGATATTCACTACTAAACTTTGTTGCTGTTGCTGGTGTAACAAACACAAAACTGTATGATCTTTTAATTAGTAAGGGAGCTAACATCCTAAAAGATAAAACTCCTAAGGGAGCTAATGCTTTGTTATTAATTACTCCAAAATTAGAAGACTTTAAATTAGTAGACTATTTCACTAAAAAAGGGTTAAATATTAATTCTACCGATAAAGATGGTAATGGTGCTTTTAATTATACTGCTCAATCTGGTAATAAAAAAATGCTAGAATTACTGATTAAAAAAGGATTACCATATAAAACATTGAATAAAAAAGGTGGAAACGCAATGTTATTTGCAACCAGAGGTTCTAGAAGAGGTTATAACTCATTAGACTATTTTAAATATTTAGAAGATTTAGGAATCAATCCAAACATTACTAATAAAGAAGGTACTACTCCTTTACACAATTTATCATATAGAAATAAAGATATAGCAACTTACGAGTATTTTATTGGTAAAGGTGTAGATGTAAACCAAGCTAATAAAGAAGGAAATACTCCTTTATTAAATGCTTCTGGAAGAAACTCTATAGAAGTCATAAAATTATTAGCCGACAAAACGAAAAATATTAATCATGCTAATAAGGACGGTAAATCTGCTTTAACTTACGCTTTAAGAAACAAACCTGAAATAGTTGATTATTTTATATCAAAAGGCTCTGATGTTACTATAGTTGACAAAAAAGGAAATAACTTAAACTACTATTTATTCAAAACATTTAATCCTAAAGACAAAGAGGAGTTTTCTAAAAAACTAAATGCTTTAAAATCTAAAGGGTTAGATATTGAAAAAACTCAAAAAGACGGAAATACTTTATATCATTTAGCTGTAGATAAGCAAAGCATTCCAATGTTAGATTTTATTAAAGAATATAAAATTAATGTTAATGCAAAAAATAACAAAGGTTTAACAGCATTACAAAAAGCGGTTATGACAGCTAAAAATGATAAGATTATCAAACACTTAGTATCATTAGGCGCAAATAAATCTGTAAAAACAGATTTTGATGAAACCTTATATGACTTAGCTAAAGAAAACGAAGCGTTAAAAAATATCGATATTAGCTTTTTGAAATAAACAATTGAATTAAAAAAATGATAAAAAAATTTTCAATACTTTTTATAGTAGCATTTGGAATAATTGCATTTACTACCCCAGACAGTAGTAAATACAAATGTATGATTCAAATGAAGAATTATGACGGTGAGGGAGCCTATATTGTCATTTCATTATTAAATCCTAAAGGAGAATATGAAAAAACTTTATATGTTCAAGGAGATGATCAAGAATGGTATCATGATATTACAGAATGGTGGAGTTTTCATGGTAAAGTACGCTCAAATATTGATGCTATAACTGGTGCAACAATAAGCGGAGGAAATAGAGCTATTAGTATTATTGAAATTCCTAATGATAAGATTAATAAAGGATATAAAATTCGTTTTGAATCTGCTGTAGAAGATCAAGAATACTATAAAGACGATGTAGAATTTGATCTAAATTCAGAAAATATTAAAAGTAAAATTGAAGGTAACGGTTTCATACGTTACGTTCGTATGATACCACAATAATAGTACAACAAAATGATTACTTCAATTTGGAGATATAGCCATCTAACTTTGGCTATATCTTCTTTTGCTTTTATAGTTATAGCTTCATTAACAGGTATAATTTTAGCTTTCGAACCTATTTCGAATCAGTTAAAACCTTATGCTATACAAAACACCGATGAGATTACAATTGCCCAAACCATTAACTCTTTAAAAAAAGAGTATGATGAAATTATTGATTTAAAAATTGACGATAATAATTTTATAATTGCATCTGTGGTCACTAAAAATGGTGATAATAGCACTTTTTACATCAATCCAATTACAGGTAAAAAAATTAGTAATATTGTAAAAAGAGCTACTATTTATAAATGGACTACTAACTTACATAGATCTCTTTTTCTAAAATCTACAGGTCGTTTTTTAGTCGCCCTTTTCTCTTTTCTTCTATTATTAATTACTATTACTGGAAGCATTCTTATTATTAAAAGACAAGGAGGAGTTAAAAACTTTTTCACTAAAGTTGTTCGAGAAAATTTCGCACAAGATTATCATGTTATTTTAAGTAGATATGCTTTAATACCTATTATAATTATTACACTTACAGGAGTATATTTATCCTTAGAGAAGTTTTCTTTACTTCCAAAATCTAAAACTTCTCATAACATTGATTTTTCTAAAACAAAAGATGCTCAAAAAATTAGTTCTGAAAACTTTCCTTTTTTTAAAGAAACCAAGCTAAACGAATTAGAAAGTATAGAGTTTCCTTTTTCCGATGATGAAGAAGATTATTTTATAGTAAAACTACATAACAAAGAACTATACATACATCAGTATACTGGAGATATTATAAGTACCAAAAAAGCATCTTTAACTCATATATTATCTAGCTGGAGTTTATTCCTACATACAGGACGTGGTACTATCTTATGGTCTATCACTTTATTACTCTCTTGTATCGCTATAATATTCTTTGTTTATTCTGGTTTTGCTATTACCTTAAAAAGAAGAACAAAAAGCTCTTTACCTAAAAATAAATTCAATAAAAACAATGCTGAATTTATCATACTAGTAGGTTCTGAAACAGGAAACACTTATAGTTTTGCTGCTTCTATATATAAAGCTTTAGCAGCAAGTCAGAAAACTGTTTTTGTAGATTATTTAAATAACTATACTACTTACAAAAGCGTCAAACAACTAATCATTTTAACTTCAACTTATGGAGAAGGTGCTCCGCCTATTAACGCAAGTTCCTTTTTAAAATTGGCAAAAAAAGTTAAGCAGAAAAATTCAATTGATTATGCTATTGTTGGTTTTGGTTCTTTAGCCTACCCTAATTATTGTCAATTTGCAATTGATATTGAAAATACACTACAAGAGCTTGCTAATTTTAAAGCTGTTATCCCATTATATAAAATAAACAACCAGAATTTTACAGATTTTAAAACTTGGGGACTACAATGGAGTGCTAGTACAAAAGTAAATCTCGATTTAAAACAAGAAGCTAAAAAGCTAAAAAAACAACTAGACTTTACAGCTGTTGATAAAACAGAACTAAATAAAGACGATTCTTTTCTTATAAGATTAAAACCTAGTAAAAAATTGAATTTTGTTTCTGGAGATTTGCTTTCTATAACCCCTAGCATAGATAATGTTGAAAGATTATATTCAATAGGAAAAATTGAAAATGATGTTTTATTAAGTATTAAAAAACATGATTTAGGTGTATGTTCTAATTTACTTTTAAACTTAAATAAAAATGAAGCTATTTTGGCTTCTATCCAACAAAATAAATCTTTTCATTTTCCTAAAAAGAATAAAGAGGTTGTACTTATAGCTAATGGAACTGGTATTGCTCCTTTTCTAGGAATGCTCAACAATAATACTAACACACATTTATTTTGGGGAGGAAGAACTTCTGAGTCTTTAACCATGTATAAACCATATTTACAAAATACTAATATGTATACAGCTTATTCTCAAGAAGGTAAAAAACAATATGTACAAGATTTAATTTCTGTAGAAAGTAAACTAATTATTTCTGTTTTAAAAAATAAAGGCACTATTATGATCTGTGGCTCTATTGCTATGATGAATGCTGTATTAAAAGTATTGGAAAACCTAACTTTAACTGAATTGAACACTCCTATTGAAAAGTTTCAGAAAAACCATCAGATAAAAACCGACTGTTATTAATAATTAGGTTTACGGTAAAACCTTACTTTTATTACGGTTTTATAAATCTTTGTAAATATCTTTTTAAGTATGTTTGAAAAACTTAAAACTAATCAACATGCTTAAAACAATTTCTAACTTAGGAAGTGTACTTAACAAATCAGAACAAAAATCAGTAAAAGGAAGTGGTGGCCCAAACGGTGAAATTCATTGTCCAAATTACTGTCCAAAGTATTTACCTTATTCTTGTCTTTGCGATTGGGGCGGAGGTCATTAAAAAAATAAAAGCGAACTTAGGTTCGCTTTTTTATTTTGATATATTTTTCAAAAAGAGATAAAGCATTTATAATGCTAACAATTATAAAAATTATAGGCAATAAAAAAGTTAATACTCTCTCAAAAACACTTACATCATCTCCAAATTTAAACTCTATAAGAAATATCAATATTTTTATAGCAAAAAAATTGGTTATCAATAATGTTATAAACACAAAACTTTTTAATAAAAAATATATTTTATTTTTTTTAAGTTTTAAATCTGTATATGCTACCATGTACACATATGCTAAAAACACAATTAATAACGAAAAATAATCTTCTACTGGCGGATTAAACTCATGACCACTAGCAAAGTACACAAGAAAGTAAATCCCAATACCACCTACAAGCATCATTAAATAAATCCATCGGGCTGCTGAAGAGTACTTTTTAATCATTACCTCTAGATAATGTATTGATTTTTCCATAACAATTTTAATTTCATTTAAATATAAAAATAATCTTTTTCCTCATTGATAATTATTATTTTGTATTCAAATCCATTAAAGATTTCTTTATCAAACTTTTTGTCTCATCCACCAATCTAACCTCATCTAAATCAACCACATTCATAGTAATTAAATCTTTAGTAACGAGACGAATTTTCCCTTTTTCTTTATAAACCCTTTCAATATTCGCCAGTGGTATCTTATGTTTAACCTCTAATTCATTAGTTCTATATACTAAATATTCTTCATCTATTTTTATGAATAAATCTTTAGATTCTTTTGTAAATTTTAAAGAACTAAATATCAAAAACAGTCCAACTAAAATTCCCATTGGTTTATCCCAATCTCCAGGAAATTGATAAATAAAATCATTGGTTTTTAAAAAGACTAACAATTGATAACTAAAAGCCATAACAAGAAAAACTCCTGTTAAAAAAAGTATTCTCATCTTTCCTGATCCTTTTCTTATAATATACTTCATTTCTTACGTTTTTAAAGAGCTATTACAGCGATTAATAAAAGTTAAAAAACACACAAACAAAATCATAAAACACTACATAACAAACACTTAAAACTACCTCTATTTTCTTTCCAAATAAAAAAAACTTTGTAAAGTTATTTTTTTTTCTTTATTTTTATAAAGCAATGAGGTCGAAATTATTAGTATTCGGTCCCCTGATTGAAATAACGTATTGAAGTTTTTATTATATCTAATTTTTGCCATCGAAATCAAAAAATTGATTTAGTTAAACTTCATAGAAATATTTATAGGTAGATAAATTTCTTATTGTTTAAGGGAAATAAGAAAGGGAGTTCGCCTTAAGTAAGATAAATAATTATCTTCCTCATTGCTTTTTCTATTCACCGCTCTCACTTTCTACTCATTTTCAGTTCATTTTATTAAAAAAGCAATTCATCTCTACTTTACTACTTATTGTCTAATTTTTAATTTCACAAGGCTTTTCCATACTATCTTTACCATATAATTTAGAAATTCATTATAGGTTATTTGGTTAGTTAGTTACAAAGAAGTGTCTTTTCGATGGCAGACACTTCTTTTTTTATTTAACTATATTATTTAATATTCTTTCTCCACAATTCACCATTCGTTCCTACTGCATAAACAATCCCATTAGCTATATAAACATCATTAAATATTATAGATTTTTTTGGCTGTTTTATATCCCAATCTTTTCCACTATTTTTACTCACAAAGACATTTCCTGTAAGATCTGTTAATACAATTTGTTCATTATTCACATATAATCCTCTTAACGCCCCAGATGTTATCGATGGTTTTTCATAAACTATTTTAAAAGTAGCACCTCCGTCATCACTTTTAGATAAATAACTATTAGAAAGTGCATATAAAGTTTTCGCGTTTACTACAGTAAGATTAAAAAAGTCGTCAAATGTATTTTTTCCTCCAGTAGGTTTTGCTGTACCTTCTACAGCCACTGTCCAAGTTTTACCTTTATCGGTTGTTTTTAAAATTCTACCCGAATACCAAGAAGACAAATAACCGGTATCACCTATAAAGCCAGCAGACGTATAAAAACCAGTATGTGGACTCTTATAAACCTCTGTCCATGTTGTTCCATCATCAGTTGAACGATAAACAGTTCCTGCAAAAGAAGAATTACTTCCCCCTATCATCACATCTTCACTAGCATAATAACAGTAGTAACTTGAAGTAGTATTAACCACCTTCCAGTTCTTTCCTCCATCGGTAGTAGATAGACCATTAATTACCCCTTTATTTTTTCCATTAAAACTAATAGAAACCAAATCATAAGTAACTCCTGATGGAATTTCCGTCCAATCATTCCCCCCATTTTCTGTTTTAAATAACTTCCCTTTATTCCCTATTATAAAACCTTCAGAGTTATTTATAAAATGAATTTTATTTAAGTTTTCAGTTGTACTAATATCTAATTTCTCCCATTCTTTTGATATCGAATCAAAACTATTATTAGGGACAATTTCAGTGTCTTTATCACAAGATTGTAAGACAAAAACAAAAGTGAAAAACGATAACATCTTTAAAACATATTTCATATCAAATCATTTATAATTAATATTCATATAAAGATTCACACAAAAAATACCCTACCTCCCAATAGGAAAAAATATTTTAAAAACCACTTATTCAACACCACAGACCTAAAATCTACGTTACTTTACAAGCCTTCAAGAAAAATCAATTACGAATTCTAATTTATTCCAAACGAATTCTAATTAACTCAAAATTACTGCTTCTTTCTCTTCTAAATTTGATCATATAAAACAAAAATTATGTGGTCAAACAATAGCTATTCATCAATCTTAAAAATGTATTTAAATAAATACAACAGTTTAAAATTACAGGTAAACAACGATGGACTTATTGCTTCTATAGAAAAGCAAGAAAACGGTAGATGGATTAACGATCGAAACTTACCTAACATTTTAAACAAACTATCAAACGATTTTAATTTAGAAAGAAATGTAACCATCATATTACAGCAATAACATATTAACCTAAAAAACAAGAACCTATGAAACAAAAGATTTTTAAAGTAGGAACAGTAATAGGATTATTACTACTTACAGGATTTTTCACTAGTTGTGAAGAGAAGAAAACGAATACAAAACTAGAGTTGGGAAACATTGCAAAAAAAGAAGAAATAATTAAGAAAATTTATAAAAAACCTAGAAACCCCATTGTATTTATTACAGGTTATGATAAAGGACAAAATAAATTTTATAACAATGCTCGTACATATTTTAAGGAAAAGAAATATCAAATTGTAAACGACATGTATTCTTTAGAAGAAATTATAGGTTGGATGAATTCTAATGTTACTGAAAAGCCTTATGGAGAAATTCACATTGTAAACTACAACAATCCATTAAAAGGACTTAGTTTAGAAACTACTATTAACGGAGAAAAAGTTACAACAGATGCTCTCCAAACAGCCATTAATCAAAGTAAATTGCCTAAAATTAATAAAGGAATAAATGCAAATAGTAAAATCGTGTTTCATTCTAATGGAGTTGGTAACAACGAAGAACTTTTAAACACTTTAAAGTTATCGTTTAAATCTGATGAAATGCCACAAATATTAGCTTCTCCATACTTTAATGTTTTTGGAGGTGAATTCACCAATCATTTTTTAGCTAAACCTTACTATGTATTTTATCCTACAGCTCACTCACCAGGAAAAGTAGATTTATCTAAAGAAATTGCAAAAAAATATCCTAATGAAAAAGAAATTGATTGGTTTAGTGCTTTAACAAATGAAAGAGAACGTTATATAGGTGAACCTTATACAAAACAGTTTAATATTCCAATAATGTGGGAATTAGACTATGAAAATTCTGATGACGATGTTCCAACATTTGTAATGCAAGAAGAGCTAATGGATTTTATTGCTGGTGATGTAGACTTAATAACAGATGTAAAAAAACTAAACATCCCTATTGAAAAATTTAGATGGACTTATACTGTTAAAAACAATAAGCTAATTATAAAAGGAAAAGCCTCAGTTTTATGTGTGTTAAAACCTTTAACTAAACCTTATGGAGATTTAGAACACATAAAGCCAGACACAAATAATAAACGCTTATACGCTATGAAATAATTGAATAATGTTTAATAATTCTTAAAAAGTAACTGTTTAATTTGAGCAGTTACTTTTTTACTGTAAGTTTGTTTCTATGAAGTTTTATAAATTAATACTTTTCATCCTTTTTTTTCTAACAGTAACTAAGACAGTTGCTCAACTAAACTCTTTAAAAAATTATACCTTAAACGACGGATTACCTAGTTTAAAAATTAACGATATAACACAAGATAACACAGGCCATTTATGGTTTGCTACCGACAAAGGAATTATTCGTTTTGACGGAAATGATTTTACTAATTATACTACCAAAAACAATTTAATTTCTAACAAAACGCAAATTGTTTCTAAAAAAAACAATACTCTTTTAATTGGAACCAATAAAGGTTTAAGCATTAAAACCTATAATAAGTTTATAAACTTTGAGAGCAAGAGAATCAATTGTATATTAAAAACACCTGAACACACTTTTTTAGGAACTAACAAAGGAATTTTAAGAGTACGTGAAGATTTCCTATCCCCTATTCGAACCAATTTTCAAATCGATTTAAATAGTATTAACGATTTAGAATTCGATGGTACTTTCTTTTGGATTGCAACGAACAAAGGTTTATGGAAACTTGATAGATTAATTAATCCTACTATTTTAAAAAGAATAGATTTAGGAAATTACACCTCTATATTAATTGACAATAAAAATGTAATCACTTCCACCTATAAAAATGGTCTTAAAATTGTAAAAAACGACAAAGCAGAATCTCTTAGTAACTCTCCTAAAAAAATAAATGATATTGTAAAAATAGATAATGAATTATGGATTGTTTCAAAAGACGAAGGAATAGAAATACTTGACCAAAATTATTCTTTTATCAAACGTATAAACAAATATAACACTCTAAAAACAAACCAAATAAATACTGTTTTTCAAGATATTCAAAAAAACATATGGATTGCTACCAATAATCATGGTATCTATAAATTTACTAGAAATAACAACTCTCCAATAAAACCTAAAATAGCTTTCCAAAACATCGAAGTTGTTTACCAACCTATTGACTCTATTGATATTAACAACTATACTAACACATTACAATTAAAACCTGATCAAAACCACATATCTTTTACTTATAAAACAGCAAATATTAATGCTCCTAAAAAAGTAAAATACCGCTATAAATTAAATGATAAGTTTAGCCCATGGACATTTAACTCTTCTATAAATTTAGCTAATTTAAATTCTGGAGATTATAATTTCTCAATACAATCAAAAGTTAATGGGTTAGAAAGTGACCCTGTAAAATTTCATTTTTATATTGATAAACCTCTTTATCAAAAAAGCTGGTTCCAACAGCTGAGTGCTGCTATAATTATATTAGTATTAACGAGCATTATTATTAATTACATCAGAAGAATAAAGAGAAAAAACAAAGCTAAAGTTGAAAAACTAGAGTTAAAAAATCACTTATTATCATTGGAACAGAAAGCATTACAGCTACAAATGAATCCTCATTTTATTTTCAATGTTTTAAACGGAATAAAAGCTCTAGGAAATTCTGGAAAATCTACTGAACTTAATGTAACTATTAGCAAATTTGCGACTCTCTTACGTGGTGTATTGCACAATTCAAGGCAAGAAGAAGTTAATCTAAAGGAAGAAATTGCCATACTTAAAAACTACATAGAGTTAGAACAACAAATGAGCTCAAATCCTTTTGAATATGTTATAAATACAAATTTTGAATTTGATTCAGAAGAAATATTGATTCCACCAATGCTTATTCAACCATTTATAGAAAATAGCATTAAACATGGAATTAAAAGCATAGCAAATGGTCTTATTACTATTAACTTTTCTACTCAAAAAGACTTTTTACTTTGTGCTATTATTGACAATGGAATAGGAATTAATCAATCTAAGAAAAACAAAAAAAACACCAATCATAATTCAATTGCTATAAAAGTAACGGAAGAACGTATAAAAGCTTTATCGAAAAAAAGTAAATTTAGCATTGAAGAAGTTACTGAAAATAATTTAGTTAGAGGAACTAAAGTGTTTTTTAAAATACCTTTAAAAACTGACTTTTAAAATGGAAAAATTGACTGCAATAATTGTTGACGATATGCCTTCTGCATTAGAACTATTACAAAATGACATTAATAGCCAACATTCAGAAATAGAAATAATCGGAACAGCAAAAAGTGTAGTAGAAGCTTCTAAATTATTGCGTAAACAACAACCAGATATTCTTTTTTTAGATATAATGTTAGGAGATGGAACTGGCTTTGATGTTTTAGAAATTCATCCAGATTTATCTTCAAAAATAATCTTCGTTACCGCTAGTGACGAATATGCTATTAAGGCTTTTAAATTTGCTGCTATAGATTATGTTTTAAAGCCTTATTCAAATGAAGATTTATCTAACGCTATAAGTAAAGCTAAAAATCAAATTACACCCGATAAAGAGCAATTAACGGTACTACAACAATCTATAAAACAACCTAATTTACACCCAAAAAAGATTTCTTTAAACACTTCTGACAAAATTGTTGTTGTTAATTTAATGGATATTGTTAGATGTAAAGCCGACAATAATTACACGGAATTTTTTATGAATGATGGTCAGAAAATACTAGTAGGAAAAACATTAAAATATTACGCTGATATGCTCAAAGATTTAGGATTCCTACGTGTTCACCAAAGTCATTTAGTTAATTTACAATACATTAAGGAATTTATAAAATCTGATGGAGGCTATTTAGTTTTAAAAAATAAAACTACGGTTCCCGTTTCTGTTAGAAAAAAGAACGAAGTTATTGCTGTTTTAGAAAGGATTTGATCTTCAATAAAAAGAAGCAAAAAATAATAATCCTCAAAAGGATTTTCCCTTAAATTACACGTATTTTAATCTTTTTGTTAAATTTTTATTAAAATTTTCTTTATTTTAGTAGAACAAACTAGAATGAGATATGGTTGCACTAAAACCTGAAAGGGGCAGATTATTAATTGCAGAACCTGCTATTTTAAATGATAGTTCTTTTAAAAGAGCTATTATTTTGCTTACAGAACATACTGAAAGTAGTTCGGTTGGATTTATATTAAATAGACCTTTAAACTACACTCTAAACGACTTAGTACCTGAAATAGACTGTGATTTCACTGTATATCAAGGAGGTCCTGTAGAACAAGACAATTTGTACTTTATACACAAAGTACCTCATTTAATACCTAATAGTATTGAAGTGGCTAATGGTATCTTTTGGGGAGGGAATTTTGAACTTTTAAAAGAGCTACTTAATAATAATCTTTTAGAACCAACAGACATTCGTTTCTTCTTAGGATATTCTGGTTGGGGAGTAAATCAATTAGAAAACGAGCTTTTTTCCAACTCTTGGTTTGTATCAGAAAATGATTACAGAAATATTCTTTCAACCAACAACGAAACCTTTTGGAAAGATCAATTACTTCAAAAAGGTGGTAAATATAAAATTTGGGCTAATGCTCCTAGTGATGTTCAAATGAATTAACTCGCTGTAAGCATTAATACATTAAGATTACTTTTTAGTTTGTTTGTTATCTCAGAAACAAATTGTTTCTTTCTGTAATTAGTAACCGGCTGTATTCCTATGATTGCGTTGGTTATAAAAACTTCGTCTGCCTTCTGAATTTCGAATGGAGAAATTGAAGTTTCCTCAAGAGTATACTCTGGATGTTTTTCTACAATTTCAATAATCTTCTTTCTAAGAACACCTTTTATACATCCTTCTGTTAAAGCTGGAGTTTTAATAACCTTATTTTTTATGATAAAAATATTTCCATTAGTTGCCTCTACTACCCCTTTTCTTTCATTCAATAAAATACAATTATCTAAATCATTTTCCTCTGCAAAAACAGCTGATAATGTATTCAACATTCTATTGGTAGTTTTCACTGTAGATAATAATCCTGAGTAATTATAAAAGTCTTTAAATAAGTCTACTTTATAAACTGCTTTTTCAGTGTACTCTAACTCTTTTATTTCTATTAAATAATCTACTTCATTAGATTTAGGCGCATACAAACCTCCGTCTTTCCTATAAACTGTTAGTCGAACTCTATAAGTTTTGGTTCTTGCAAAGTTTTCAATAGTTTTTAAGATTTCATCTTGCAAAAACTCTAAAGTAAATTTCATCGGAATTTTCATTCTTAACATCCTCATAGAAGCCATTAACCTAAAATAATGATCTTCAAAGAAAACTACTTTTCCTTTTGATACTTTTATCGTTTCAAAAATAGCATCACCATATTTAAATGCTCTATTCTCACTTGAAAGTTGTAATTCGTTTTCAGAAATTATTTCTCCGTTAAAATTTATCATTCTTCAAAAATTTGACTGCAAAATTACGACTTAGGTAATTATTACACATAAAAAAACTCGACAAAATGTCGAGTTTTTTTATTGTTCTATATAAATATTAAGCACCTATGTTATGCTTTAAATTTTCTATTTGATTTTCCCATAACAATTTTGCTTCTTCAGCATCATCTTCATCGTCTGCGAAATCGGTAATAATAATCGCTACATCTTTGGTTAAAGGATCAACTTGTATTCTAAATTCAAAGTAACTTTCATCACCTTCGCTTTCTGTCCACTTAAATTTTATTAACTCATTATTTTTTTTGGTAACAATTTTGGCTTCTTCTTCAGAACCATCCCAAATAAAAGTCATTATTTTACCTCGAGAATTCACTCTATCAGCAAACCACTCTTCTAATCCTGAAGGAGTTGCTAAGCATTGATATAACATACTCGGAGAAGCATGCACAGGAAACTCTAATTCGAATTTTACTTTACTCATTTGTATTTTCTTAAAGTAGGCAAGATAGATATTTATTTTTTTAAAAAAAAATTACATTTTTCCATTGTTCAATTAAAAAGAAGTACTATATTTGCACCCGCAAACGGCGAGGTAGCTCAGTTGGTTAGAGCGCAGGATTCATAACCCTGAGGTCGGCAGTTCAAATCTGCTCTTCGCTACAAAAACTCAAACTTAATAAGTTTGAGTTTTTTTTTGTTTTATACTTTAGTATACATTTTAAAATGTGGCCCTACTTTTTCTACTGTAAACTCTTCTCCTACCTTCACAAATTTTAATTTTTCATAAAACATTGTTACCTCTTTACGAGCATTACACCACAAATATTTTATACCTCTTGTTTTTAACACCTTCACAGCCTCTTCAATTATTATTTTCCCAAAGCCTTTTCCTCTGACTTCAGGTAAAGTCGCCATTCCTCTCAATTGATAATGTTCCCCTTCTAAATCTTTTAAATTATTCTTTATAAACGTCGCTATAGTTACCAATTTTTCTTTATAGAAAACTCCTAAATGGAACGTATCCTCTTCTAAATCTTCCTTAAATTTATATGGTAAATCTATTCCTTTACGTAAAACCTCTAATCTTATTTTCGAAGTTTCTCCTGCTATTATTTTTTTTACCTCAATCATTATTTCAAACTCTTATAAATAGTTTCTCTTATTTCTTTTGCTGATATAAACCAACCTCCATATTCGTCTTTATACTCTTTAGTTATATCTTCATCATTAGAAACCTCTGTTAATGTTTTCCCTTTATCTATACTCTTCTGAACTCTATTTCTTAAAGTCACAAGCATTTTTTTATAAACCTTTAGTTCATCTTTAGTTGATAAACCTCGATGTCCTGGTATAATTACCGTTTTATCATTAGACATTAATAATACCTTATCTATAGAAGCAATATACCCATCAATACTTCCTCCACTATCTAAATCAATAAAAGGAAATTTTCCTTGAAAGTACGTATCCCCCATATGAATTACATTACTATTTAAAAAGTAAATGTGAGAATCGCCATCTGTATGAGCATTATGCACATGTGAAACAAGTATATTTTCACCGTTAATATGAAAATTCATGTCCTTCGTGTAAGTTATAACAGGTAGAGCTTCTTTGGAAGAAGCCTTTTTCAGCCTTCCTCTCACTTTTTGATCAGTACTCATTCTTTTTCGAACATTTTCTTGTGAAAAAATCAAAACATCATGTTTTTTCATATTTTCATTTCCACCAGTATGATCTCCATGCCAATGTGTATTCACTAAATATTTAATTGGTTTCTCCGATATTTCTTTAACCTTTGCTAAAATTTTATTGGTTAATGGCGCAAATTGATCATCAATCATAAAAACACTTTCATCTCCTATAAACAAACCTATATTACCACCTTGACCTTGTAGCATATATATATTGTTTGTTATTTTTTTAGCTGAAATTTTCACCCCTTTATTTTGTCCTTGAAAGTTAAAACTTACAAATAACAATAAGCTGAACAATACCACTTTTCGTAGTTTCCGTTTTATTTTCCCCATATGTTTATTATTATATTCCCTTTATAATTGCTACCAGTAAGTTACTATTTTATTTTTTAATAATAGTAATTTACCTACATATAAATCCATGCCTTTTATCCATTATTACAATTCAACGAATATAATTTTGCTTTATCGTATATTTTTTGCAGTTCATCTTATCCTTTTTCCGACTAATCTAAAATCGAGGTTAATTACTATTTTCTACTAGTATTTTTGATGGTATAAATAATAAATATCATGAAAAAAACAGCACCAATAACAGTAGAATTATTAAAAACCGATGGGTACTTTTTTAAGATTAAACTTTCTCATTTGGAAGTTCCTATTACTGTAAATAAAGAATATTACGATAGCCTTATCAAGAATTCTAAAGATTATAAAATCATTTAGAATCATAATTATATCATAATAGTTTATATAAATTTTTATCTCTATAACTTTATAATTAACTTTGTCGTAAATATTTTACGCTATGGTTTTTATCATTAAATTATTCTTATACTTACTTAAGTTTACTTTTGGATTTACTCTTATTATCCTAAACTTTTTATTAAATAAATAACAAGTACCAGCTTTCTTATTATTCTTTTTTAGTTGTTTTTTATCTACATCAAAGAGATAAAAAACAAACACAGAAAAGCTTTTTTCTCAATATAACATCTTTGTAAAAGAACTGGTCTATTTTCTTTTCATTCATAATTTTTTGTCATTACTTTTACAATACAGTAAACCTTCAAAATAATTAAAAAACTGTATTATGACTAATTCAATCCTAGACTTAAAAGGAATTTCATTAATTACAAAACTCGATCAAAAAACACTTTTTGGCGGCAATACCGACCCTAATGATTTTTATGATTGCCACGGAGCCTATACACGTTGTAATTTAAAATACCCTAAAGATTTTGACGCTTTCGACCATTGTATGGCTCGAGAAGGGTGTAGAGAATAAACACAATTATTACCTACTGATTTTTTTATGGAATTCCCCTATTTATTTTATGGTTTTTCATGTCTAATCTTATCTTTTTAGATATATTTTTGAATCATTAAAAAAATTAGACACAACATTAAAACAATTAAAAGTTAACCACGGTTTTCTTTTAATTGTTTTATTAATTGACCAAAAAGAGTTATTTCTGTGAAATAACTCTTTTTTTTAGGGTTAATCAAAACCTACCTGTTTAATACAATGAAATTAATAATGTAACAACAAATTACTTTATCAAGAATTTAATGTTATCTTAGAAAAGAGGTGTCTGGAGGTGATAACCTCTTTTCTTTTTTTAACTTCTTTTATACAAGCCTTTTTTTATCTTTACAAAAATTAACTATTTATGAATTTAAGCTTTAAAGCTATAGATAAAAAAAATATTTTGTCTATTCTTCCTCTTCTAAAAAAGGTAAACACCACTACTCCACATGATATTTTAGAAAAACGTGTTTCAGAAATGATTGAATATGACACTTATGAATGTGTTGGTGTTTTTGACAATGATAAATTAATTGGAATTTCTGGACTTTGGTATAGTTTAAGACATTACTCTGGTAAAAGTGTTGAACCTGACCATGTAATTATTGACGAGACCTATCGAGGGAAAAATATTGGTAAACAATTCTTTAACTGGATTTATGAATACACAAAATCTAAAGGCTGTGAAGTAATAGAGCTAAATACTTACACTGGTAATAGAAAGTCTCACAAATTTTACTACAACGAAGGTTTTGAAATCTATGGCTTTCATTTTCTGAAAGTTATGAGAGAAGATCAAAAATTCTATTAATTTTTTCTTTTTTTTCATTGTAAATAATAGAAACTATACTATATTTGCAACCGCTTTTAACAACAAGTAATTTAATTGTTATTAAAAGTTAAAGAACGACAAGAAATTGTTAAAAGTCTTTACCTAATGCGAGAGTAGCTCAGTTGGTAGAGCGTCAGCCTTCCAAGCTGAATGTCGCCGGTTCGAACCCGGTCTCTCGCTCAAATTAAAATACGACAAGTAATTGTCAAAAAGTCTTTACCTATGCGAGAGTAGCTCAGTTGGTAGAGCGTCAGCCTTCCAAGCTGAATGTCGCCGGTTCGAACCCGGTCTCTCGCTCAAATTAAAATATGACAAGTAATTGTCAAAAAGTCTTTATCAATGCGAGAGTAGCTCAGTTGGTAGAGCGTCAGCCTTCCAAGCTGAATGTCGCCGGTTCGAACCCGGTCTCTCGCTCAAAAAACCGAAACAAATGTTTCGGTTTTTTTATTCATTTAACTTCAGCTTATCTCCAAACAAAAACATTACTAAAATAATTAATCCCATAAGCCCAATCATTATTGGATTATTACTAACAACACTAGGTTTTAAAAACAATGTTAAAACATAGCCACCTATAGCTCCACCTAAATGCGCTGAATGACCAATATTACCCAATTGCTTCTTCATCCCATAAATTGAATACACTAAATAACCTATTCCCAACGCATAAGCCGGAAAGTCTATAAAAGGGAAAAATATAAAACTATATGTTTTACTAGGATACAACATAATTGCAGAAAACATAATACCAGAAACAGCTCCAGACGCACCTACTGCACTATAATAAAACTCATGTTTATGCTGATATAAAGAATACATACTTCCTAACAATAAACTACCCAAATAAATTAATGCAAAATTTATTGTAGAAAAATTACCGATTACTAAGCCCCCAAAAAGATACAAAGCATACATATTAAACCCTAAATGCGCCCAATCTGCATGTAAAAAACCAGAAGTTATCATTCTTATTTTCTCTCCATTTAGAATTTTTTGAACTTGAAATTTATAGCGATCAAAAAAAAGAAGATCGTTAAATCCCTTATAGGAAACTAAAACATTGGCAACTATCAATACTAATACTATCTGACTCATAACTTTCTTTAAATATCAACAAACATAATCAAAAGTTAATAAAGTAGTAGATTGATATTTTAATGCGATATTTGCGTTTTAAATTTAAAACATGCAATTACTACTATTTTCTATTGTTTATCCTATAGTTTGGTTGATTTCAAGACTACCAATGAGAATTTTATATTTCTTCTCAGATATCTTCTTTCTTATTCTATACTACCTAGTTGGTTATAGAAAAAAAGTTGTTGAAGCAAACATTAAAATGGCTTTTCCAGAAAAGAATGATTCTGAAGTAAAAAAAATATCTAAAAAATTCTTCAGACACTTTGTCGATTTAATTTTTGAGAGTGTAAAAGCTTTTACTATTAGTGAAAAAGAGATATTGAAACGTTACAAATACAAAAATCCCGAACTGATAAATGAAATTGCAGCGAAAGGAAAAAGTATTGCTTTAGTTGGTGCGCATCAAGCTAATTGGGAATGGTCTATTAACCTACCCCTTGTTCTTAACATTAATGTTGCCGGAGCATATACTAAATTAGGAAATAAATATTTTGAGAAAAAAGTAAAAGAATCTCGAATGAAATTTGGCATCACTGGTTTTAAAACTTCAGAAACGGTTAAAGGGATCCACAAAGACTATATGAATAAAATCCAAAGTTTATACATACTACTAAGTGATCAATCTCCACAAGTACACAAAACACATTACTGGACCGAGTTTATGGGAGTTAAAGTACCTATTCATACTGGAGCAGAAATGCTAGCTAAAAAATATGATTTTGCAGTTGTTAATTACGTAGCAAAAAAAATAAAAAGAGGGTATTTTGAAACCCATTTTGAACTTATCACAGAAAATCCTAAGGAATTTGACAATTATCAAATTACTGATAAATATCTAAAAATTACAGAAAAGAATATTAAAGACCAACCCGAATTCTATTTATGGTCTCATAAGCGTTTTAAGCATAGAGATAAATATGAAGAATGGCGTAAAAATTATAAAGCTTCTCGAAAATAATCGAGAAGCTTTATTTTTTCATTTACTTTTATTTTATCTACTATTTTAAAATAAAAAAAGCTTTCTCTAAACGAGAAAGCTTTTGGGTGGATGATGGGATTCGAACCCACGACCCTCGGCACCACAAACCGATGCTCTAACCAACTGAGCTACAACCACCATGTGACTTGCGGGTGCAAATATAAGACAGTTTCTCATATCTGCAAAACTTTTTTTTAAATTAATTTACTTAAATTTTCTACCGCCACGTAACGTTCTGAGGTATAACCTTCTGCAAAATCGACTCCAATCAATCTTCCTAAATCTTTTGCTCTATATTCTACACTTTCTGTAAAATTTTTGCTTGTTATTGGTGTTTCTGGCTCATTACTTTTCGGATCAAAGAACTGAGATGAGTATGCTAATACCGATTTTATCTTTTTATCCATGAAACCTGATACATCAATTACAAAGTCTGGCTCAATATTTTTCCATTGAATATAATGATATACTTGTTTTGGTCTCCATTTTTCTTGAGACACTCCATCTAGCTCAGTTTCTATTTTTAACAATCCGCTTAAAAAACACGCATCAGATACTAACTTACTTCCTTTTGGGTGATCGATATGACGATCATCAATAGCATTACATAATACTATTTCTGGCTTGTACTTACGTATCATCTTTATCACTTCCAACTGATGCTCTTTATCGTTTCTAAAAAACCCATCAGCAAAACCTAAATTTTCTCTTACAGATACTCCTAAAATCTCGGCAGCCTTGGCTGCTTCTATATCTCGTAATTCAGCAGATCCTCTAGTACCCAATTCTCCTCTTGTTAAATCTACAATTCCTACTTTTTTTCCTAAAGAGACTTCTTTTGCTATGGTTGCTGCACAACCTAACTCTACATCATCTGGATGTGCTCCAAATGCCAATATATCTAGTTTCATTTATTCTATATTCTTTTCTTAATTATTATCAACTATAACAATTGATTTATAAATTTCTATTCTTTCTATAAACAAGTTTAACTAAAGCATAAAACTCCCTTTATACCTGAACTGTTTTCCATTTTCCTTTTCTAAATAACCAAATACCTATTACTGCAATAAGTACCTCAGCTAATGTTATTGACCAAAACACTCCTTTTGGTCCAAAATCTAAGACAATAGCTGATATATATGCTAAAGGCAATTGAAACATCCAAAAACATATAAAATTGATTAATGTTGGTGTTTTCGTATCTCCAGATCCATTAAACGATTGTATTATAACCATTCCATAGGCATAAGCTATATAACCAGCTGCCATGATTTGTAAACATAAAGCTCCATTTTCTATAACTACTGTACTATCTGAAAACCAACTTAGAAAAGTAGGCGCAAAAAGGATATAAATAAGAGATACAGCACCCATAAAATAAGCACATAATCTACTAGTAATCCATACTGATTTTTCTGCCCTATCAGGCTGTTTTGCCCCTAAATTTTGTCCTACTAAGGTTGCTGCTGCATTACTCATTCCCCAGGCAGGCATTAATGTAAACATCATTATACGTATAGCAATGGTATAGCCCGCTAAAACTTCACTTCCAAATTTTGCCATTATCCACATTAAAAACACCCAGCTCGATGTACCTATAATGAATTGACCTATTCCTCCTAATGATGTTTTTATTAGATTAATCATTACTGAAGTTCTAAGTACTAAGTCTTTTAATGCTAATTTTACTTTTCCTGCTCCAAAAAACAGTATTAATAATTGTGCTACCACTGCTACTCCTCTACCTGTTGTAGTAGCAATTGCTGCACCCTCTACACCATAAGCTGGTATAGGGCCTAGTCCAAAAATAAAAATAGGATCTAAAATAATATTCAATCCATTAGATAAAATCAATGTCCACATAGCAATAGAAGCATTTCCTGCACCTCTAAAAATTGCATTGATTAAAAAAAGTAACATTACAGTAATGTTTCCACCTAATATTATTTGTGTATATCGATATCCCTCTTCTATTAAGGCTGGTTCTCCACCCATTAACCCTAATATTTCCTTTGGATACAGTATACCTATAAAACTAATTGCTATAGAAATCGCTATTCCTAAGAATATTACCTGAACAGCTGTTTGATTTGCTCCTTCACTATCTTTTTCTCCTGTTCTTCTTGCTACCAGTGCTGTTGCAGCCATACTTAACCCGATAGCTACTGCGTATACTAAGGTTAATACAGACTCTGTAAGTCCTACTGTTGCTACGGCATTTACACTAACTCTTGACACAAAAATGATATCTACTAAAGCAAAAATTGACTCCATCATCATTTCAAGAATCATAGGAATTGCCAACATGAAAATAGCCTTATTGATACTTCCTTGTGTAAAATCTTGTTGTTTTCCGAAAACGGCGTCTTTAAAAAGTGAGAATATATTTTGTTTGGTTGTTTGATTGTTCTCTGTCATCATTATTTTTTTTGATATGAAAAATACTCCTTAAAGTATTAAGGATGAAATTGGGGTCGTTATATACGACAAGTCTGAAGTAAAAAACTTAAACAATCATAATACTACAAATATGCAAAAAATATTTTTAAGTAATTTCTCTTCCATAAAAATATATATATCTTCGCTATTATGATTCGTGTATGTATTCTTGGAGGAGGCAATGTAGCAACACATTTAGCCAAAGCTTTTTTAAAAGCTTCTAATGTAGAATTAACGCAAATATATGCGCGTTCTATAGAACAAGTTATCGATTTTAAACATCAAACTTCTATAACGAATTCTTTAGACTTACTTGATGAAGCTGATGTATATATTATAGCTGTTTCCGACGATGCAATTGCAAAAGTTTCTTCTGAATTAATAACAAATAATCAATTAGTGGTTCACACTTCAGGTTCCGCTCCTTTAGATTTGTTAAAAAAACATGCTCGATCTGGTGTGTTTTACCCTCTTCAAAGTTTTTCAAAAGAAAAAGAAGTAGATTTTTCTACCATACCATTTTGTTTGGAAACATCTAATGAAGAAGATTTTCCAATACTTGAACAATTAGCTTCAGCCATAGGGAAAAAAATATATGCTATAAATTCAGAACAGAGAAAAAGATTACATGTAGCAGCGGTTTTTGTAAACAATTTTACCAATCATATTTATAAAATTGGTTCTGATATTTGTACAGAGCATAAAGTTCCTTTTGAAGTTTTACTTCCTTTAATTCAAGAAACTTCAAGAAAAATTATTGAACTATCGCCTGAAAAAGCACAAACTGGTCCTGCTAAGAGAAACGATCAAGATACAATTCAAAATCATTTAGAATTGTTAAATACTGAACAACAAGAAATTTATAAATTAATTACAAAATCAATCCAAAACAATGGAGAAAAGTTATAAAGAAATATTACCTCAAATAGATACATTTATTTTTGATGTAGATGGAGTATTAACCAATGGTATTGTTACTGTTTTTCCTGACGGACAATTAGTACGTCAAATGAATATTAAAGATGGTTATGCCTTAAAAGCAGCTGTTAAAGCTGGCTATAGAGTTTGTATTATTTCTGGAGGTAAAAACGAGGGGGTACGTACTCGTTTGGCTAATTTAGGCATTAGTGATATTTATTTAGGAGCACATGATAAAACAAAACAATTCAATGAATTAGTTGAAAAATACAATTTAAACACAGAAAATGTGTTATACATGGGTGATGATATTCCAGATTTCCCCGTAATGAAATTGGTAGGTATGCCTTGTTGCCCTAATGATGCTGTTAGAGAAATTCAACAAGTATCTAAGTATATTTCTGATAAAACTGGTGGAAATGGTTGCGCTCGAGATGTGATAGAGCAAGTATTGCGAGTTCAACAAAAATGGGATAGCAATTTTGATGCTCAATACGATTAATTGGAATAATTTTTGAAATTTTCTCTCTATAAAACTTATAAAAAATGAAAAAAATAATTTTTACCTTTTTATGTATCGCTTTTAGTAGTTCAATTTTTTCTCAATCTATCTTTGGTAAATGGCAAAATATTGACGAAAAAACCAACAAAGTAGATTCTGTAATTGAAATTTATGAAAAGAACGGAAAAGCCTATGCTAAAATTATAGAGATTACCGATAAAGATAGACAAGAAGCCGTATGTGACAAATGTAAGGGTAAACGTAAAAATGCTCCTATTTTAGGTATGAACATTTTAACTGGGTTGAAAAAAGATGGTGATGAATGGTCTGGTGGAAAAATTTTAGATCCTAAAAATGGTAAAGAATATAAATGCTATATAAAGTTAGAAAATAAGAATAAGCTAAAAATTCGTGGATATATAGGCTTTGCTGCTTTTGGTAGAACTGCTTATTGGTATAAAAATAAATAGCTGATTAACTAAAAATATTAGTAAAGCCTAAATGAAAAATCATTTAGGCTTTACTTTTATATAAATATTTGTAAGGTTTAATCAAAAACAGCAACTAACTAAGTGAATTTGAATTAATTAAACCTAAAACATTAATTAACACTGGAGCATTTAACCGTGCTCCTTTTTTATTTCATATAGAAAATCGTATTTACATTTCTCTCTTACGTTTTTGAATTTTTCTTATTTCATATCTTCTTTTTTTATTTTTTAGTCCATAGATTTTTTAAATCATAACACAAATACAATAGAGCAATGAGATAGTAAATATTTAAATTCAATTCCCTGATTGATTTAAACATCAAGATTTTCTTGAGAAAACAAGCTTCTTATTACTTTAAGGGAAACTAATAATTTGATTAACTCAAGTAAAATAGAACAACTACTTCCCTCATTGCTTACTTTTTTCATTAACTAGTTGAACTAATTTAATTCTTCAACTAGTTTTCTTGCTATAACTGTATCGTATATTATTTTTAACTTAGATATTTTATTTTCAGAATCTAATTCAATAATATCAACAACATCAAACTCTACTTTGGTGTTATTTTTCAAAGTCCATTTATAAGTAAAATACAGCGCTAAATCGTTTGAATCATTTTGTTCAAAAATTCCTTTTAGGTATAACTTTGAATTTGTAGTATCATCTTTTAACTCGTGGTAAAACTGATTTGCTTTTTTTATTCCATAAATGGGTGAATCGACTATTCCGTTTTCATTAAACAAATCAATTACCTTTTCAACATCTCCATTTTCAAGATGCTCTAAGTATTTATTAGCTAACTCTTTTTTATTCATTTTTATTCGTTTTTATAACTTCTCTTTTAGAATTTCAAATTGTTTTTTCAATATAAATTCATTTCGGTTATGCCCTACTCCTTTTATTGTAAAATATCCTTTATGAGGCGCCTTTATTTTTTCAAAATACAATTTACTTATTTTTTTAGATGTTAATATATCTTGTTCTCCTTGTACAATATAAATTGGTACTTTAAATATTAAAGAATTTGATAGTAAAACAATTAAAACTGTTAAGTTTATTAATACTTTAATATAAAATATTTTTAGAAAAGGACATCTTTAAAATAACATTGTTACACCTTACCTGTAATTTGATAGCTCAAATCATTAAAAAACAACCTTTTAAAAAGACTCTTCAAATTAAAAAATTCTAACCTTTTGATTAGTAACTCTAAAAATTATCTTAAAAAAATGTTAATTACTTAGGGTAAATTCAATCTTAACAGTTTAATTAATGTGTTTCCCTTGAATTAATATAATAGAGGATGCTTCTTCGGAAGCGTTCTTTATTATCATCAAATCCTTGTTTCAATCAAAAACATAAGGTTAAATTAAGGTAAATCAGTTTTTAATAGTTAGTGATAATGCTCCGAAAGGAGCATTTTTCATTTTTTTTAAGAAAATCTCTTGTAAGTTTTAAAAAATTGCTCGTCTAAAAATCCGAAATTGAATTGCTAGGGGGCTTTTCATTTTTACACTATGAAGGGAGCATTTTTATGCTCCTTTTTATTTTATCAATACTTTTCAATATTGGCTATTATTATGGATTCGCCTTACTTTTTTTATGGAATTTCTCGTATAAAAAGAATTATATCTATCTAAATTTGAGAAACTTTAATTTTCAAAACTATGTTAAATAACATTTCAAAATTAGGTACTCCCCTAAACAAAAAAGAACAAAAAACTATTAACGGTGGATTTAGATGGTCTCAATGTGGACGTAGAATGTGTTGTGCAAGATTTCCAAATGGGGAAATTTTTAGGGAGCCATGTTATTGTGATTCATGGGGACATTGTACCTTACTATAATTAATAATCAAACTGCTGAAGTTCTTGGTTACAAACTTCAGTAGTTTAACTTCTTACTGCTCTAATTGTATAGTTTTTTTAGATCAAATTTTTCAATTAAATATTTATCTTTCCAATCTTTATTAACATGCTCTATTATAAGAGCTTCTGCGAATCCTATATCATAAACAGTTATTCTCTTCTCCTTTGAAAGCTTCATTTTTTTTACATTTTCTAAATGTCGAGTATAAAACTCTTTTAAATACATTTCATAAGCCACAAAATCTTTTAAATTTAAAACTTCTTTTGAAGGTTCAATACCTTGCAATAATTTCAAAAATGCATATTCGGTATATCTAGCAATTCCTTCTTGATACCATTGAAAAGAAATGTATTTATAATCATCTTCTCTCAGAGACCCTTTAAATTCTTTTCTCTTATCTATATACTGCTTATATACTTTCTCCCAATTCTTGTTATTTCTTGCCTTTACTGCTTTTATTAAAAACTCTGTATACTTATCATAATATTTATTTACACTAATATCTTCATAAGGAAATGGATAATTTAGTTGCCACATTCCAGTTTGATCTCCTTTTGAAATCCCTAATGCTAACGCATCTTTGTTATAGTTGGGTGAATTATATTGATATTGATGAAAACGTTCATGCAACAAAGTAATGATCCATTCAGTTGAATTAAGACCTGTATTTTCTGGTGTTCCAATGACAATACAATTAACTCCATTAACAGCAGGAAATGTAGCTAGAAAACGTTTATTAAACTGTTTTTTTCGCACATAAACTTCAGTCTTTAAAATTTCATCTTTACCTATTAGTTTAAAATCTTTAGTTGGATTCGGATGATTAATCAGGTATTCATACTTATCTGTAACTAAAATAATTGTAAAAGGAGAGCTATTAAACCCCTTCCAAATAGCATCTCCATAAGTTTCTGAAATCTTAATCGCCTCTCTTATTCTAATTTTATCTTCTAATCTAAAATCTAGATTAGCTTTAGAATTTTTCGTAGCAAAACTAATTGCACAAAAAATTGCAAGCATTCTTAAAACATCCATTATTTGCTTTTTAGTGTTTTATAAAGGACTGATAATAATTATTAATGTTGCAAAAACTACTTTATAAAACATAAATCCATCTGCTTTAAAACAGATAAACCTTTATAAAACTACTAGTAATAAAAGGATTGACTATATTTCTCTTAAGATTTTTTTTTAGCTGTATTAAATTAAAATTAATGCACAAATCCATACAGCTATAATAAACAAGTTAAAAAAGATTAAATTTAGTCGAGCGTTTTCAGTTATCTTCTTAGTTATATTCACATAAACAATTGAAATCATTATAACCCCATTAAACAAAATCAATAAAAGCTTATTAAAACCATTAAATCCCGATGCTAAAGCTACACCTACATTTTCGGATGTTTTTACTGTTTTTACCGTTTTAAAAAGCGGGCTTACTGTTAATTTTATCTTAGGTGATTCTATTTTAGTTTCTATAGTAGAAAACTTTAGACCATTTGCAGTTGTATATTTATATCCAATACTTTTATTAGCTCTTACAGAATTATCTTGTGAAGTTTGTGGTGTTTTTATAAAACTCACATAAGAAATTGAATCATTTACAATTGTCTCAGGTAAGAGAAAAAAGTCTGCTAAAAACAAAGCTGTTATTAATATTGGTTTCAATAAAAAGATTGTAAACTTTTTTTTAAAATCTTTTTTAAAAAACAAATTAATTTTCCCTGAAACTATATTTATATGCATAGCAATTCAATTAAATCGATTCAATATTTTTTAACATTCTAATACACATAGCTGCTGTTTGTATTAACTCTTTTTCTACTTCTTCTATTTTCCCTCCTTCATATTCAAACTGTAGTGCAGCTCTAGTTGCTTCTCCCGACTCTTCATTTACTATTGCTATTTGATGCAATATATCTTTTGGCCAATTTGGGTGCATGACTTCTGCTTTCCCTAACTCTTCTTTTATTTTAGTTATTGCTAAATTTTCAGTCATTCGTTTATTTTTATTTTATGAAAAATTGTTAAAATCAACTAAATATAGAGTTTATTGAAACTAAAAAGACCTCTTTATATGTTAAATTAATTTCTTTGGGGCTAATTTTAATTTTCCTTCTAATTCCTTCATAGGTTTAATAGTCTCTAATTTTTCAACCTGCCACTGCTATGTAATTTCACCAAATTTAAGGACTGTGATTTTACTGGCATTGTAAATTGTTTTTGTTTTCTGCTTTAATTCTTAGACTTCTTTAAATTTTAGACTAAAAAAGGTTGTAACACTTTCTACTTTTTTGCTACTTATAATAAACAATTAACTATGCAAAAATCAAGAATACTCATTTTATTTATTTTAGGATTAATCTCAATATCTTTTTCTTACATATTCGGATACCTTTTTAACCTTTCTGACCTAATAAAAGGTGTTTTTATTGGATTTGGAATTGGATTCTTAATCACATCCTTGAAACATTATAAATTAAAAACACTGTAGAGCAACAACTTAACTAAAAAACAAACCAAAAAAGTTTTAAACTAGCTTTTATAACTCTTCTGTTTTTTACGGTTTTACCTTACTTTTTTTACGTCTTTTTCTTCATTTTATAATTTTTTGTATCCTATTTTCGCGGCTAATGTGTTATGGGGATGACACTTGTAATGAATAATTAAGGGGTTTCAGAAATGAGCTCCTTTTTTGCTTATAAAGCTTCAATGTTTCTTCACGAAAAAGTATTAACAATCAAACTCTTTTTAATTGTTATATACAATCTTTAAGCAACTTATTTTAACTAGTTTTTTTTGAAATTTTTAACTTTATTTATTCGTTTCCAACATATAGATTTGCTCAAAATAATTTCATTGTGTTAGTCCCCTAATAAGACCTCGATATTCCCTTTTATCGAGGTCTTTTTTATAAAAGAACTATGTAGGAAGTTATTTTACTTCTAAACATCTTTTTCTAAAACAACAAAATTTTCAAGCAAACACTCAAAATAATTAATAAGAATCAAATGATGATTTTTTATTTAAATCAGCTTTTTTAATATTATTTTTTCTTTCTCTTATCAAATATTAACATTTTTAAATAACCTTATTTAATAATTAAGTATCTTTATTAGGCAATGAGGATATAGTTATATTTAGATTCGGTCCCCTGAACGAAATAAACTACAGAAGTTTTTTATATCTAATTTTGCCATCGAAATCAAAAATTAGTTTAGAAAGCTTCATTGAGGAATTTTAGAGGAAAACATGAATAAACCTTTCGTAAAACATATAATTAAACTCCTCATTGTTTTTCTTACATAAGGAGAACTTACCTATTTCCGTTTTGTTTGTAGGAAAAGTTTCTTCAACGAAACTTTATTGCTTTTCATCTAATTTTAAAAAACACAACCTCTTTCTCTAACTATCTTTGAAGTATAAATAAAGATTTTGTTTTTTTCATTACATAGTTAGATTGATTAGTTAGTTTTAAGAAAAGAAGTATCCTTGATGGCAGATTACTTCTTTTCTTTTTTATTTGAAGTAAAAAAGACTGGAATTTAGAATATTATCTAAATCATAAAAACTAAGATATATTACCAATTAATTAGATTTCCCTAACCTAAAAAAGTAATTATAGTATTATTAGTGATAATTACTCAGTTTTTCAAGATTAATAGCTTTTTAAAAAAGTACTTGCTTTAACTTTCTATACTATCTACAATTATTTTTTTCTGAAACTCTAAATCTTCTACAGAAAACTTTCTAAGTTTTCTTTCAAAGTTTTCAATGCAACTTAACTCAAAGAAATTTTTAATAACTCCAAACTCAGTAATTAAATCTCGAGACGATGAATTAATTTCAAAATAAGGAACATCTCCCCTTAAAATTTGAGCTACTTCATGCTCGTAAATTAACCATAAATTAGAATTCTTTGGTACGTTTTTAAATGCTACTGCCAAATATTTTCTAATTTTCTGTTCGTATTCCTTTTTGTTTTTTAAATTTTTTGGAAGATTCATAAACCTCAAAATCTTACCATAAATATTTGTTGCTCTCCATATAAAACGCACAGGCACATTTTCAAAGTTTTTAATAGGAGATTTTTGGGATAATAAAAAAACTCTTTTTTCCAATAGGAATTTGTAACAACTTTCAAACCCTGAAATTAGTTCATTGATATATTCATTATAATAAACTCTTTCCCCTTTTAGCATAGGGATATTATGTTTATAAAAATTTTTAGTTATTAATCGAGAAACCATTTTCCAATCTTTGGTAAATCTATATAACCCTTCTTTTTTTAAAACTTTTTCATTGTACTTTTTACTATAACCAAAACCACATAACCAGTTAGATTTTTCAGATGTCATTTCTTTACTAGGTAACAGTAAACTGTTCAAAACCGAATCTGACAACTCTTCGACACCTATATCCTTAAAAAAATGTTTATACTCTTCTGATTTTTTGGGCTGAATAATAGTTTCATGATCTATTATAACAGGAGAAGAAGCTTTGGCTATTAAATTTTCATAATGAAAATCTGTACCATTCAATAGATATATGATACAAAGAATAAAACCTGATCTTTTATAATATTGTTTTAATTCTTCTTCAGATTTACATTCTTTATACTCAACAAACTCTAACCAGTGATAACTTTCTTTATTTAAAATATCATATTTATAATCTCCTAATTCAAAATATTTACTTATCCAATCCAATAAAGAATTATAAGCTATTGTAATCTTACCTGAACTAGGCTTATATACTATTTTTTTATTTTCCTCTAAGGTTAAGAGCGCAGTAGATTTTCCGTTATGTAAATCTCCTTGACCAATATTTATATCTTGAAATTCCTCTCCATCAAGTAAATTATCTCTTAATAAAAAATATTTATCCCTATGAAAAGCTTTTGTAATTTCTTTATATAAAACATCTATGTTCTTCTGCTGTGTTTTTAAAATATTTTCAATTGCTGGAAATTGATTATAAAAATCCTTCCAATTGGTTAACTCTAACTCTTTAAAATATTTGTCAAAACAAAAATCATCCTTTTCCTTATAAAGATTCATATGCTCTAGCAAAACCTGTTCAAAAGTTGTGCAAATGCTTTGCTTAAGCCTTGTATTCATATCTAATTGAAACGGCATTGTTTTTTGAGGTTGTTTAGTCATTGAATTCTATTTTAAGTGATAAATAATCTTTGTTTCCTAGTCTTACTAATGCTTCTTATATTTTAAAAGAAAACTATTATTAAAAGTGCTTATATAATACCATTAAATAAAAAAGAGGCTGTTTTTCTAAAACAGTCTCTCTTAATATTTTGTAAACTCTTATTAGTTTTGGTTAGATAAAATACACCAATCCCAAGATCCTCCAGCTACTTGCTCTAAATCTTCTTCAGAAAGCTCAACATCTTCTGATCTTACAAAATCAATAAATACTGTATCTTTTTGATCTTCTACAACAACATCCCATCCTTTTGGCATTCCGAATTTTGGACTAAACGCCTTTAATGCTTTTTCTGGGTCTGCTAATAATTCTTGCCTGAAAGCTGAATCTTGATTAGCTTTACTAATTACGTCGTTGATAAATTTTTGATTGTTCTTTCTGATTTCTAATGTTTCCATAATTTTAAAGTTTAAGTTTATAGTTAATATTTATTTGATTTCTATGATGTAAATATATTTTGATTACTAGTGATAAAAATGCCTAATAAACTGATGAAAATGTCTATACTCCTATCATTAAACACTGGTTGCTATATAGTTGCACTCTTTCTTTCTTAATTCTACTTTTCAAGTACAACTTTAGTATTCTTAAATTATCATGCTTATTATTTTTATAGCTTAAAAATTCATTGTAAGCCATTTCAAATGATTTTGTTCCTCCTTCTTGTTTTGTTAACAAACGATTTAGTAACACCCATTTATTAATCTGCTTTATCAATGGTTCTGATGTTTTTGTTAAAACAATAGAGTTAATCAAATTGTTTTCAGTTATCAAATTGTTTCTTACAATACTCATTATTGTATTGTTTATAATCCCTATTAACATTAAATGCTTATGTGGATTAGCACTAAAATCATGTGATGGAATAAAGTTTTCACAAAATGATGGTAAGTGATTATTTGTCAAAAAATGAATATTTTCTAGTACTATATTTTGCCATTCTTTAATTTCATTAAATACCAAATAAACTCTAGCTAAATTATCTAGCATTTGAGAGATATATACCCCTATATTATGTGATGATGAGTAGTTTTGTAAAGTCACAGCATATTCAATACTTTTTTTCACCATTGAAATTGTACTGTCTCTTTCTCCTTTTTTAAATTCTAAATAAGATTTCCCTGGTAAGTATAATAGCTGGCTGCAATAAAATTCAAAACTTTCATAATTAAATAAATCATTCATGTAAAGTATAATTTTATCAAAAGCTTTTTCTGATGCATTCAATTCCTTTTCTCTAGCCAATAAAAAAGCAGCATGAATTTTTAAGTTTAATTCTTCTATTTTTAAAGTATTAGACTCTGAAGAGTTTGCCTCCATTAATTCCTTAACTAAGGTAATTACACCTGGGACTGTATCTTTATTTTTATTTGCTAAAACTTGTGAAAGTAAGTTTTTATTTTTCTTCTGAACATCCACTCCTTATTCTCGTTATTTGATTACAGAGTAAATGTACCTTTAAGTTATTCGACAGAAATGTCAAAATAACTGACAAAAACTTTTATTCAATTTCTTTCTTTAGACTTACGAAGTACATTTCTAGTTCTCCTTTTCCTTTAGTTGATATTTTTCCTCTATATTCAAAAACTAAATCTTTTTCATCTTTAACCAACTCATACGTTTTATTACTAATGTTAACCTTTCCTACCTCTCCATTACTTTCCATTCGGCTTGCTATGTTAACTGTATCTCCCCATATATCATATTGAAATTTTTTAACACCAACTATTCCTGCAACAATAGGCCCTACATGAATACCTATACGCATATCAAAGGCTTGTTTATTTTTTTCAAAATTTTCCTGTTTTCTATTTGTTATAAACAATTGCATTTCAATCGCTGCTAAAATGATTTTTTTTACTGCATCTTTATCTGGTTTTGGTAAACCTCCTGCAGCCATATAAGCATCCCCTATTGTTTTAATTTTTTCAATATTATAATGCTCAATAATTTTATCAAAGGCTTTAAAACATTCATTTATTTCTTCTACTAATTCCTTCGGAGTTAGAAGAGATGCTTTCTCAGTAAATGATTTAAAATCAGTAAATAAAATTGACGCCGTTTCAAAATCTTTTGCATCAACATATCCTTTTTCTTTTAACTCTTTAGCTACTTCTTCTGGAAGAATATTATGTAGTAAATGTTCTGAGCGATCTTTTTCTACTTGCAATCTTTCTTTGGATTTTTTTACAAATCGCAACCTGCTAAAAATTCCAATAGCCATAATAAAGATAAAAGCTCCCACTATTATAAAAACGTTACGCTGTTTCTCTTTTTTTTGAACTATTTTTTTATGCAACAATTCTGCTTTCCTTGTCTTTTCAACATGCGCAATACTATCGAGAATCATTTCTTTTTCAAACTGCATGTTAAGTATTTTATCAGAGGTTTGCTTTAGATTTAAGCTGTCTTTCAACCTATGCATTTGTTCATTATACTGTAGAGCAGCAAATAAATTATTTGTTTCTTTATATGCCTCATACAAACATTTACAGGCCTCCTCTTGAATTGAAATAGCGTTTATTTTTTCTGCTATCTCTAATCCTTTCTTACATTTCTTTATTGCTTCAAATTTATTTTTAAGCTTTTGATCTATATTTCCTATAGCTATAAGATTTGAACTCTCATAGAGGTTATTATTTATTTCTTTTGAAAGTTTTAACGATGTTTTGTAATTCAATAATGATTTTTGATAAGCTTTTTTTAATTCATACAATTTACCCAAGTTAAATAATACTTCTATCTGAATTTGCTTCTCATTATTACTTTTCGCTATTTTTAGAGACTTTTTAAAATTATTTAAAGCAGCATCATAATTTTGCTCTTTTAAATCAACATCTCCAATACTATTTAAAACTTTAGAAAGCGATATCATTTCTTTTTTCTGATTATAAACCTCTTTTGCTAATAAGAAATTTCTTTTAGCTTTTTCTAAATCATTTAACTCTAAATAAATTCCTCCAATATTTTGAGTAGCAAAAGCAACTTGAAGTTCATTATTAAGTTTATCTTGAATACTTAAAGATTTTTTATAATAATCCAATGCCTTAGAATAATTCCCTAGGTAGTAGTATATAGCTCCAATGTTATTATGTGATGAAGCTACTCCCTTTAAAAAATTTGATTTTTCAAAATATTCTATACTTTTTGTATAATTTGAGAGCGCTTTTGAAAACTCTCCTTGGTAGTAATATGTTGTTGCTATTTTACTGTAACAATTCCCAATAAATTTATTGTTCCCTAAACTTTGATAAATAGTTAAACTGTTTTCAAGATGACTACGAGCTACTTTATAATCTCCCTCTTTTAAATACTTTCTACTTGTTTTGAGTAAACTATCTGCTACAGATTTTTGATCTAATTGACCAAAAACAGAAAAATGACAAAATAAAAAACAGAGAAGCATTATTATTAGTTTATACTTCTCTATTAAAATAATATCTTTAAATGATTTTTTCACTTAACTCATTTCTTTAACCTCCAATAACACCTGAAAGTGGATCATCTATTATCGGTGGTGTAGGATTTCCTCCTCCTGCTACAATTTCTAATTGTTCTTCAGTCAACTCTATATCATCCATATCTGGTTCTGCTGGAATATTTATATAAATAATTGACGAATCAGTTTGATCACGAACAACTATAGTTTTTCCTTCTGGTACTCTAATAGTTTCTCCTGTTAAATTCTCAATAGTTGGGATTGGATTATTAATTAGCTGTTGCTTAAATTCATTATCTTCCCATGCTTTATGAACAATTGTTTGGAATAATTTCTGTTCTCTAGTTAACTCCATAATTAATGCTGATTAAAATTTTTCATGTAATAAAATTACTCTTTTGGGTAGGTAAGAAAATGCCAAAAAGGCTGACATAAATGTCAGCAAATTATAAACTCTCTTTAAAAACCTCAACTTTTTGCTTGCTTTTATAACATTTAATCAACTCATGAAGTCCATTTTTAGAAGCCATAGTAACCATGTCTACCTCACAAATACTTTTAATTCTATTAATTTGATCTTCTGATGTTATTATTTCTCCTAACTTGGTATCAAAATTTAAAATAGTTTCACTTATTTTTCTTACTAATGTTTTTAATCCATCAAAAGCATTTATTGAAAGTTCTATTGGTTCTTGATAATTTTCTAAGCGCCCTCCTTTTCTATAACTAGGGTAATTTTCTAATCCCATAAAGCATAAAAACCACTCCTTATTAAACCGACCTGTTGCTTTGGTTATTCCAGCATAATCGGCAATAATTTCGTCATGAATATTATTAGCCATACATCCATAATATTGTAATGTAAATAAATGAGCACATTCATGTTCTCTTCTTATAATTAAAGATAAATTCTTCCAATTATTTTCTGAAACTCCAATATGTGTACTCTCGATTCCACTGTATTTTTTTGTACTTAAAACAATTAAATTGTCTTTATATAAATAAGGTTTAGGAATTATATTTTCTTTAAAAAATTTATTCCAAGTACTTGAAGAATTTTCATTTAGCCATGTTGACTTTAATCTACCTATTCTATCCCAATTATTGATACCTTTAATAAATGAAGCTCCCATTGAACTTGGTATTTTTTTAGGTTCATTTTTATTAGATAAAGCACAAATAACAGTATTAAAATCTTTATTATTTGAAACTGTAATAACTGGAACTTTGCCTATAACTGGCTTGTCATAAATTTCTAAAGTAATCTGATCAGGCTGATTTAACTCTAAATTAGTTTTGCTTTGCTTTGGTTTTCCTCTTAAAGTAACATTTTTATAATCAAGAGTTTTAGATATATTTTCTTCTACTGGGAATTGAAACTGGACTAAATACTTTTTCAAAGTTTTAAAAACACCTATTTCTTGTGACTCACAATAGTAATTTTCCCATGTTTTAACAAACTCATTATTTTGACTATAATCTTGAACTTGATTTTGACTAACAAACTTATTTTCGCAATAAATTAATAACTCTTCTACTGCTTCTTCACTTTTAACAAACTGCTTTAAGAATACTCTTTTTTCACTGATAGTCATCCTTAAATATTTTTATGCTATTTGTCGTTTAGCTAAACTGGTAAACACACCATTTTTCTGTATCAGCTCTTCATAAGTTCCTGACTCCACAATTTTTCCTTTATCTAACACATATATTCTATCTGCATTTTTAACAGTACTTAGACGATGAGCTATAACAATTCTTGTTGCTTGAAGTTTATCTAAACTTTCTGATACTATATTTTGAGTTCTATTATCTAAAGCACTAGTAGCCTCATCCATAAATAATAAGCGAGGTTTATGAACAATTGCACGAGCAATCATTAAACGTTGACGTTGGCCTCCCGAAAAAGTCCCTGCCCCTTCACTAATAACCGTATGCATTTCCATTGGCATTTGTTTTATATCTTCCTCCATACCTGCCATACGAGCAGCTCTCCATGCGTCTTCTAAAGTAAGCTCTGAATTTCCTACAATATTTTTATATATACTTCCTGACATTAAAGCTCCATTCTGAAGTACAACACCAATTTGTCTACGAACCAAATCTTTATTCATTGAATCAAATGCATCACTATCATAATAAATTGAACCATTTTCAGGCTCTTCAAAACCTAATAACAACCTCATTATTGTAGACTTTCCAGACCCGGAAGTTCCAACAAAAGCTACCATTTCTCCCCTATTTATTTTAAATGATACATCTTTTAAAACTAATGGTTGTTCTTCATGATACCTAAATGATACAGAATTCATTTCAATTTCTCCAACAAGCTCTCCTGGATCTGTACTTTGCTCTGAAGATTCAGGTGTTTCTTCTAAAATGGGTTTTACCCTCTCATAAAGTGTAATAATATTAAGCGAAGTAATTAATGCTAAACTCATTTTTAAACAATCTCTTAGAAATTGATTAAATGCACTAATAAAAGCCATAAACGCTCCTACTGAAATCATAGTTCCAACTACAGTAGCACTACTCACAGTATAATAAATAAAGGCAAAGAAAAAAATACTTGTAAATAATGGATAAGAACTATTAAATACTTCAACAAAATTTTGATAACTTCCTGAATTAAAACCTAATTGTTTCAATGTAGAAAACTTATTAGCCCATAGTGTAAAAATTCTTTTTTCTCCTCCTGTAATTCTTATCTTAGAAACCCCTGATAAAAACTCAAAAAGAAAACCTTGTAAATCACCTTGAACATCTGAAATTTGTCTATCATATTTTAGTTTTAACCAACCTATAATTGCCATGAACATAATTGCAACTATTGCTAATCCTACTCCAATCCATGCTAAACTAGATTCATAATAAAACAGCAAAATTAAATTTACAAATGAGAAAGCTCCACTTAAAACTGCTGTCATTACAGTAGTTGATAAAATTTGGCGTATTCTATTAATACTTAAGGCTCTATTAGTTAAATCTCCTGCCGAAAACTTTTTATAAAACGTTACAGGTAGTCTCAATAAGTGATCCATAACACCTGCTTGCATATTAATACTCGATTTAGTTTCTACTCTAAGTTGTAAAGCTCCTTGAACCAACTGTAATCCGGCGGTTACTAAACCAAGTATTAGCATAATGGCAAACACCTCGAAATGAAGCGATTTATCAGCTGTAGGGATTACATCATCAAACATAACACCTGATAAAATTGGCACTAACAAGCCTATTAAACTACCTAAGCAAGCAGCTAAAATTAAATATTTTAAATCCTTTTTAATCCCTTGAGAAGCAAACTTCACTATCTTTTTTACTGAAGTCATTGTATTATTAAACCCATAAAAAAACATATAACTTATCGGTTCTAGTTGCTCTGCTACTTCATAATTAACTTTTTGTTCTTCTCCTGTATAAACATCTTTTAAAAGATAAATACTAGGGCTACTTTGTATTAGAGCTACTGGTCTTTTGTTTTCCTTATAAAACGCTAATAAATGTCCGTTTTCTTCTTTCCACCAAGTTCCTCTAAGAATTATTTTTCTTACTCTTACTTTTGAAGATTGTGCTATTGCATAAAGCTGATTTGCCGTGCTATTTTTATACGACTCCATGTATTTAGGTGCTTCAAATTTAAAACCTACAGCACTTCCAATAAGCTTACAGGTTTCAAATAAGTCACTATTTACTTTCTTATCCTTGGATGATAAGGAGAATTCTTCTTGTTTTTTACCTGTTACAATTGTTCTTAACTGATTTAGTGTTTTGCTTAAATCAGATTCTTCTGATGTCACCTTATCAATAATACGGTTTTGCTCCTCTTCTTTTTCTAACTTACAATTTTCAACCAGTTTTGTATAAAAATGATTTTGTAAATCATTCATTGACAGCATAAAGTAAATTTCGTCTTTAAGAACCTCTCTTGTACTTAATATTTTTTTTACTTCTATATTTTTATTTTTGACTTGTAACCATAAATCATTTGAAACTGCAAAAGGGTATTTAAAATTTTCATTTGAAACAATCAAATTTGTATTTGCATACTTTGAAAACTCTCCATGACTTATTACACACCATACTAAACCTTTAGATGGATAAGCAACTGTTTCTTTTTTTAAAGTTATAGCTTCAGATAATGTTAATGCTTCATATAACCTAGGTGCAATTACTTGCTGTATTACCTTTGCTGTTTTCAAAACCCATTTATCAATCATACTTTTTAGGAAAAGATGATCTATTTCTAATAGTTTATTTTTATTTATTGCTATTAAAGAAGCTCCCTTACTTACTAATAACAACTTAATATTTTCCTCTTTTGATTTAGATGTTATTAGACTAAATAATATTTCTCCTGATTTAGCACTATACAAGTACTTCAAAGCACTTAAATATTCTCCATTTTCATCTACAACTGCGTAAAAAACATCTACCTCTCCAGAAGTAATCATCCAAAATCTATCATTCTCTCTAAGAATTAACGAATGATTTGCTGCTAATTTTATTTTCTTATTTTCGAACATATACCTCTATTATTTTGAATCAATTAATTTGGCATATGAGCCATTCATATTTAACAACTCCTGATGAGTGCCTCGTTCTACTATTTTTCCAAACTCCATCATAATTATTTCATCACAATCAATAATAGTACTTAACCTATGTGCAACAATTAAACATGTACAACCTCGTTTTTTTATATTATCCATTACAATTTTTTCAGATTTAGGGTCTAAAGCACTAGTAGCTTCATCCATTATTAAAATAGTTGGATTTAAAGCTAAAGCTCTTGCTATCTCCAGTCGTTGGCGTTGACCTCCACTAAAGTTTGTACCTCGTTCTAAAACCATACTATCATAAGCATTGGTCCTCGCTGCAACTACATCATGAATTGCAGCATCTCGAGCAGATTGGATGATATGTTTTTCTGGTATTTTCGAATCCCAAAACGATATGTTTTCTTGAATAGATCCTTTGAACATTAAAACTTCTTGATCTATTACAGCTATTGATTCTGTAATTACAGCTCTAGGAATTTCTCTCCTTAATTTATTATCAAATCGTATTTCTCCTTTCCATGGTTCGTATAAACCTGAAGCTAATCTTGCAACGGTAGATTTTCCACTTCCGGATCCTCCTACTAGAGCAACTCTGCTTCCAGGTTTTAAGCTTAAACTAAAATTCTCTATTAAAGCAGGCATAGTAGTATTGTAACCAAAAGTTACATTTTTCATTTCAAAATGTCCTGTCAACTTATTTAAACCAACTTGGTCTTTACTAGTCTCGTTTTTCTTTTCTTTTTCATCAAACTCACTAGCAACCTCATAATTTAAAACATCGTCAATACGTCCCATGTCCCCTTCTGTTTCTTGAAGAAGCCTTCCTACACTTACCAATTGATTTACAGGTTCCATAAAATTGCTCATTAAATACAAAAAGGCAACAAGCATTCCTAAAGTCATCTGTCCATCCATAACTCTCATTGCTCCAGTTCCCAAAACAACAGTTGTTGTTAATGACATTAATAAAGGAGGAATTATATTTAAACGTGTAGTTAACCACCCCAACTCTTGTTGGGCATTCATCACTTTTGCTAAATAACCTGTCCATGTTGTAAAAAAATCATTTTCTCTTCCAGAAGCTTTTAAAGTTTCAATCATACTTATTCCTGAGGTTGTAGTTCCAAGGAGTTTTCCATTCTCATTCATAAATCTTCGGTTTCCCTCTTTACGTGCTCTAGAAATATATTGTAAAGCAACAATATTCAATGCAGCCATAACTATACCTATAATAGTGAGGACAGCATCATATGAGAACATTAACATCGCATAAAAAACAACTACTATTGCATTTAAAGCAGCATTAGCCAAATCTCCACTTAATAATTTAGCTACCTTATCATTTAAGGACACTCTACTTCCAATTTCTCCACTATAACGCTGTGTAAAAAACGCTATAGGCAAATGAAATACATGCCATAAGAATTTACTAGATGTGGTTAATGCTAATTTGGTTTCTAATCGTAATAAATAATATTGCTGTAAGTAAACTAATATTGAATTGATTATTAAAATACCACTCATAACTAACAGCAGTGGCATAATAAATTCTGAAATACCGTTTACTAAATATTTATCAATAAAAATTTTTGTAAACGAAGGAATGATAAGACCTGGTATTACTAAAAATAAACTTGCAAGAACAATATATGTTATGCTCATTTTTGAGTTTTTTACTCTTAAAGCTAGTGAGCTTATCAACCCTTTTTTCTCATTACCCTTAACAAAACTTTCTCCAGGTTTAAATGTCAAAACCACTCCTGTAAATGCTTCATCAAACTCTTCATAACTCACATGATATCTTCCTTGAGCAGGATCACTTAAGTATACCTTATTTTTTGTAAAACCTTCGAGCACCAAAAAATGATTAAAGTTCCAAAATACAATAGCAGGCATTTGTAATTGCTTCAATTTCTCTATAGATTTAGCATACCCCTTTGCTTCCAATCCATACTCCCTTGCTGCTTTTAATACATTAGTAGCCTTTAATCCATCTCTAGAAACTCCACAAGAAATTCTTAACTTCTCTAAAGGAACAAACTTTCCATAATATCCAAGAATAATACTCAATGAAGCTGCACCACACTCTACTGCTTCCATTTGCAAAACAGCTGGAGTTTTTACTGGACGTGCTAACTTTTCCTTATTTAGTTTAACCTTCTTACTCATACTTTTGCATATTAATACAGATCAAAGAATTTTTTTAAAGCAGGAACAACAATAGCAACAGGAGGTTCGGTTTTTACCGTTATCTTCCCCATACATGATGTTCCTTCATTAATAGCAACTTCTGGCCCTTTGGCTGATGTCCACTTAAAACCACTAAATGTGTTCTTGTCTTCTTCAAATTCAACATAAACTTCAAATAATGCTCCTTTAGTTAATAATCCAGATACTAATTGATCATTTTTTACTGTCATCATCATTCCTTTTTGTGTTATTGGAAAATCAGACACATAAGTCACTTTACCTTTCATAAAACCATATTCTTGTGGCTGAACAGTTGAAGGAACTACCAATGCTTCCATTCCTTCTTTTATTTTTTTTCCATCCTGAGAAGGGATATACAGTACTCCTCTAAGTTTTCCTTCACTAACAGTTTCTTTTTGGTTTTTCAATTTAAATAATGGTGCACCTTGACGAACCACTATACCCGATTCTGATAACAACTCTACAACCTCTCCTGTATAAGGACTTCTTATTTTTGTTTGAATATCGTAGCGCTCTTTTAAATGCTTCAACCGTCTTTCTGTCTCAGCTATGCGCTGCTTATTTATATTAATATTTTGTTGATGCTCAAAATCATTATTCAACTGTATGTTAGAGGTTTGAACTGTTTGTATTTTTCTTAACTCAATATTAGCTAAAGTTTGTTCTATTTTCTGTTCAGTTTTAACCACCTGTGATTTTGTAATCAAGCCTTTTTTCAACAACTCCTTTTCATTTTCTAACTGACTCTTTAAAAAATTTAAATTAGCTTGACTAGATTCTTCTTGTATCTCAATAAACGAATGCTCTTTTTTCAATATTTGTTCTTGCATTTTGGAGTTCTTATTTCCAAATGAAAACAATCTTTTCAAGTCATATTTTTGTTCTTTTAATGCTCCTTCTACCTGCTCTATTTGTTGAAATAACTCAGGTTGTTCAACTGTAGCTATAATATCTCCCTCATTTACTAGATCGCCAATTTTCACATCAAGATTTATTAGCTGCCCTTGAGATGTAGCTACAACTTCATGAATTTCTCCTCCTAATAATACTCCAACAACATTAAGTTTAGTTTTTACATTCCCCAAAAAAGACCATGTAATTCCTGTTAATAACACTATTGCTATTGTAAACAAAGCTATCCATCCCTTAGGACCAGTAACTTTAATGAGTTGATCTAATTTTTCTGGTGTAGATAATTTTTCAACTGCTGCTTTTCTAAAAAATCCTGCTGCCATAATTATTTTTTTAATTTTTTATGTTTTTAGTTAGGGATAGTAAAAAACAAAGCCCTATTTATATTGTTCTTATCGACAGATAATGTGCCTGTTTCGTATCTGAGGTTCATAATAGCTTTAGAGAATTCTTTATGAGCTTGTAAGTATTCTAATTGTGCTAGGGTTAATCGTTCTTGAAACTGTATAAGGTTTAATAAAATGGTAATTCCATTTTTAAATTTTAGTTGTTCATTAGCATAAACCTCTTGATAAAACTTTAAAGCTTCTTTTGCTTTTATCAACACCTCAACACTATTTTCTAAATTATTGAGAGCTATTGATACATTTAAGTTTATGTTTCTTTTTAAATTAACTGTTGTTATCTCTTGATCTTTTAATGCTACTTCACCTTTAATAAAATTTCCTTTAGCCAGATTATTATTAAGTGGAAATGTAAAGTTTAATCGTACTCCATAGCCTAAATCTCTTCCTTCATTTCTTGAAAATGCTGCTAATGCTCTTCCTAAACCATTACCGCTATTCATCCCTCCATAACTGACAAATCCTGTTAAATCTAACTGAGGTTTTTTATTATTTTCTGAAAATTTTAGTTGTAACTCTAAAGCTTCTTGTATTTTCTTGGCTGCCTCAATATCAGCTCTATTATTTTGTGCTATTGTAAAAAAGTTGACTTTATTAAGTTCTTTATTATATCCTGATTCGTTTATTGTTGGAAATTGATCTATAGGAATTCCTAATTTCTCACTATCATCTTTACTTAACCCAATAGCTCTTCCTAAATTTAGTTTAGCGTTATAAAGTATTTGTTCAGCAACTTTTGTTTGACGTTCTTGATTTGCTAAATCTGCTTTAACTTGTGATAAATTTCCTGCTGGTCTTTTATCTGCTTTTACTAATTCTTGAGTTATTTCTAGAACTTGTGCTACTCTTGCTTCATTCTCTTTAAAAATTGTTAAACTTTTATGAGCTGTTACGTAATCCCAATAAGCAATACTCATTTGTAATAATTCAAATGAATTTGCAAATTCTGCTGTGTGATTTGTACTTTCTAAATTTAATTTCGAAGCTTCTTCTAAAGCTGTTGAAACAGCTTTTCCTCTCCCTCTTAATAAAGGTTGAGTTAAAGATAATGTACTTAAAACAGTATGATTATCAATATAAGCCCCTACATTTTGATTAAAACTATTAATTGGATAATTATCTGTAGCTAGTTTATAATCAACTTTCAAATTAGCGGTAAGACTAGAGCGAAATATTTTTTTCAAACCAATTGAAACATCTGTTCCTTCCGACTTTAATTGACTATTAATTATGTTGTTTCTTGGATCAGCTTCTAATAAATTAAACTTATTCCGCTTTAACGATACTCCTGAAATTAATTGATAATCAAATACACTATTTTGTATTTTCAAATTACCTTCAGCTCCAGTTACAGTTAATAAATTCTGTTTAACCAAAGGATTTTCAGTAAGGGTAATTTTTGATAATTTGACTAAGTCTACTGGAATACTTTTTTGACAAAATCCATGAATCACACAAAACAACAATACTATTATTATAACAATTTTACGCATCATATAAATAGTAATTTATACTTCAGAAAATTTTTGAAGTATTTGTCCAAACCTTGAACCTGCTTGTGAAATACCATCTAAAATATTTTCATCTATTACATCTAGTTCTTCAGGATTACCATACCCCAATTGACTAGTGGTTTTTCTTAATCTATTAGATAAGAATAATGAGATTGCATAATAAAAATTAGCTTTAAACTCTAAATTATCAGACAATCTATTATCCATTAATTTTCTAGAAATACTATACACAGAAGTTGATTGTGTTGCTATCACTGATACTGAAGGTGGTCTAGATTCTAAAAATGACATTTCTCCTACAATTTCTCCTGCTCCTATAAGTGCTATATTCTTTTCACTTAAGCCATCAGTTATAGATAGTTGACCTGAAAGAACTATATACAAATTCTCTATAGCTTCTCCTTTACGTATTAATCTATCACCTGCCTCTAAATCTTCTTTATTACCATTGTTTATCATCCATTCTATATCTAAATCATTTAAATGGCCTAACAAAAAAAGTACACGTTTCATTTGCTTCTGTATTAAAAGTTAATATGGCTAAAGGTATATTTTGAAGCTATTTTAAAACTGCCAAAGAATCAGTTGAAAACGACGTATAAAAAGCATATTACTCTCATTATCGAGTAAATACAGTTAAAGCTAAAACATTCTAAAGTCTTCTTTCATTGAGAAGTTTCTTTGGGAATACTCCATATTGCTGACTAAATAACTTTGAAAAATAATGTGTATCGTAATAACCTACAGCATAAGAAACTTGAGAAATAGAATCGTATACATAATCGTCAATAAACTGTTTTGCTTTGTGCAATCGTAATATTCGTATGTATTTATTAGGAGTTAAATGTAAAAGACTTTTTATTTTTCGATGTAACTGTCTTTCACTAACTGCCATTTTGTATGATAAATCATATAAGTTTAAGTCTCTATGTTTTATATTTTTATATACTTCATTTTCCATTTCTACTAACCATGAAGTATCTTGTTGTGAAATTTTATTAGGGTTAATTTCTTTTTTACACATAAACTGTACTCTTTCATTACCATGATATATTTGATAAATTAAAGGAGCTTTTTCTTTTGACTTTCCGTCATTAGCTAATTTAACAACCTCTTCTATTAAACTTGCAATTTCTTGACTACTATTAAAGATTATCTCATTTGTTGTTCTTTCTGGTTGCTTATTTGTAATAACATCAATTGTTGTTAATTTTTTATTAGCTTCTATTATAGACTTCAGGGGGATTTTAATTTCTTTTATTAAATCTATTAAAACATCTGAAGAATTTAAATTATTTATTTTCTCTAAATTCATTTTGATTGTTTTAATATTTAAGCACTCAATGCTATTGCTGTATTACTTGTTGTATTAATTTTCTCTTTTGAAGAAGATATCATGTATTCTTTATCAGAAACAGCCTCTAATAAATGTTTATTTTTCTTATAAAATTCAATTACGCCATCATAAGTCATTGCAATTGGTATTGTTTCTGAACCTAAATAATTTACAGACTCACCTATAACCATAGCCTTAACTCCTAAAAGATTTAAAACCCTTAGCAACTTACTATCACATTCAGCAAAAGCCATATTACCTTTATGTTTACATATAAGTTTAGCTACACATACTAACAACTTTTTAAATAAATTAAAATCACGCACATCTTTATTTACTGCAAATCGTCCTATATGGTAAATATCATTTACATTGGGAGTATTAATTGTTAAAAGCGGATTGATTCCAAAAATTTTCTGAAGAGGTAGTACATCTATAAAGTTCCATTTTAAAACTCGAATTGCTCCTACTATTGTTCCTTCTTCATTTCTAGTAGTAAAAACTTCTGAATTTTCATAAAACTTTAGTTCCTCTTTATAAATCGTGTTTACATCATTTTTATAATTCTCAGGAATGTCATTCTGTAAATGATGTTTGAAGTTTTCGGTAACTACAAATTCAGCTAAATCTAATAATTGATTTTTCTGAAGCTTTTCTAAATAATTTTTTGTGAGTATCATAGTATTAAGTTTGGTACTCAAATCTATTTATACAAACTTCAAAAATCGTTACACAAAAGTGTAGAAATGAGACACTTAAACACAACTACACAAAAGAGTAGTTACGATTTTACCCTTTTGTGTAATTCTTTTAAAAATGCTATATTTAGCAAGCTTAAAAAAAAATATAATGCCAGATATTAATAACTTTTTCTCTTTTATTAATAAAGTTGATTTTGTTTCTGAAGAAGATCAAAAGCAAGCTATTAATTATTTAGAATCAATCGATGCTTTTGCCAGAACAACATACAAAAGCTTATATGTAATTGATTATGAAAAAAAAGGGTTTGATTATGTTTCTGACAACCCTTTGTTATTATGTGGGAATACTGCTGAAGAAGTAAAAAAAATGGGGTACGCATTTTATTTTAAGCATGTAATAGAGTCTGATCTAGAACTTCTTTTAAAAATTAACACTATTGGTTTTGAGTTTTATGAAAGAGTACCTATGGAAGAACGCAAAAATTACACTATTTCATATGATTTTCACCTGGTTAATAAAGAAGGTGAAAAAACATTGATTAACCATAAAATGACTCCTCTATTTATGACTTCAGAGGGAAAACTGTGGAAAGCAATTGCAATTGTTTCTCTTTCTTCTGAAAATAAATCAGGGAATATTAAAGTAACAAATAAAAAAGATAATAAAGTATATCACTACGATTTAAAAGGAGATTTCTGGAAGGAAACTGAATCGACAAAATTAACCAGCAGAGAAAAAGAAATTCTTAAACATTCAACCAGAGGATATACAATAAACGAAATAGCTGAAGCTATATACGTCTCACCTGATACTGTAAAATTTCACAGGAAGAAATTATTTGAAAAACTTGGGGTAGCTAATATTTCTGAAGCTATTACTTATACTACAAACAATAAATTAATTTAAATCATTCATTATTGTTGACAAATAAAATTCTGGAAACTGTTTGGTTTTTTTATTAGTAGCAATATTATACAAAAGATGTGTACTCATAGCTGCTACTAACCAAGATGCTATTGATAATTGAGGCGGTGGTAGAACTTTTTTCTCTTTCATATATTTTTCCATAGCCTCTTCTAACCAAGCATGAGGTGTTCTCCAAAATTTTAAATAACTTGTAGCATATTCAACCATTTTAACTTCGTTGAATTTTTGATTAGGCTTTTCTATTGAATCTAACGGTAAACCTTCTGGACTAATCACTGTTACTAAACCTCCCCAACCTAAATTATATGGGTGCAACACCGGAATATTATTTTTCTGACAAATTTTATCAAAAGTCAAAGGTACATCGGATGTAAAATCTAAAGCATTAATAGCAATCCTATGACCTAAAATAAACTCTTCAACATTTTCAGTTGTTAAAAAACAATCGTGTATCTTAATATTAGCTTCTTTATTTATAGACAACAACCTTTTTTTTATAGCTTCTACTTTACTAGTTTTTAAATCTGCTTCTGTGTAATTTTGTCTATTCAAATTTGATAACTCAACTTCATCTCCATCTATTATAGTTATATTTTCGAAACCAAGTCGCAAGGCGCATTCTGCTATAATACTTCCAATTCCAGAACCTCCAAGTACAACAGGACAATTCTTTATTGTCTCTTGTTCACTTTCTGTTAAATAGATTCTATTCCTAATATATCTTGTTTCCATAGTTATTAAGTTTATTACAAAGCTAGTTCAAAACAAACGACACATTGCTACCCTAAAAGGTAGGTTTAGTAATTCTTAGCCCTTTAAATGTTTAGCTTACCTTTTTATGATCTTACTTATTTTAATCTTAAAAATAAGTTTTTCAATTAAAAGAGTTGTATACTTTTTATGAAGAAGATAAAATTATATACACAATAAAAAACATGTGCTTATTACACAATTAAAAGCCAAATAAATTTGGTGTTAAATTTATGTTTGTATGAAGTACTGATAATACGCTATCAGGGTTCTTTTTAATATAACTCTGTAAAATTCTCTGTATATCTCTGTTATCTTTTTGCTTTGTTAAAGCGAGTAAATATTGTTCTGTAGTAACTTCTTCCTTTTGTTTGTTCATATAACCGTATCCCATATAAACACTATTCAATACTAGAACATAACTAAATTCTTTTTCTTGTTTTCCTTTTTCCAAAATCACAAAGTTTTCTGCTTGAAACGTAACAGATTCTAGTGCTTTTTTTACTCTAATATTATAGTCGCTAACTGCTTCTGTATTTCTACATACTCCTTTGCATTTTTTTATTTGATAATGAAAACAACTACTTACATTGGTTTGAAGATGACAATATTTAGGACATAACTGAAATTCTTCACACAAACGCTCTACAAAACTTCTTGCCTCTGTTGAAGAATAAAACTTAATCATAGGATTTGATACTACTTTTAAAGTATTCCACGCAAGATGCTTTACTCCTTTTCTATCTTCAAAACTAAATAGTCCATAACTTTCACTTGAACGTCTTTGAGCTCTATTATACTTGGGGTATAATCTTTTTATTTCTGCAGATTCTAACAACAACGCCAATAACTCATTTCCTGTTTCTGTAAATGTAATATTTGCTGTTACCATACACATATTCATTTCTTTCTTCTTCTTATCATAAAAATGGCTTAAAACACGTTGCTTTATATTATTAGCTTTACCTACATAAATAACCTCCTTATCTTTATTCCAAAAATAATATACTCCATGATTTTCTGATAATTTATCAAAAACATCTTTAGAAAGTAACGGAGGTAATATTGCTTCACGAGAACGATGATGTAAAAAAGAATCAATAATACTTAGTGTGTTTTCTTTATCTATCGTAAGAAGCTTTTTAAATAAAGTAACTGTAGCTTCTGCATCTCCTTTAGCTCTATGCCTATCTTTAATTTCTATTCCTTCTGACAAACATAATTTCCCTAAGCTGTATGATTTTTTATTAGGCAGTAATTTACGAGACAAACGTACTGTACACAATTTTTTTCTTTTGTAATCAAAACCCAAAGAGTTAAACTCCTTTCTAATAATTCCATAATCAAAATTCACATTATGAGCTACGAAAATACATCCTTCTGTTATTTGAAATATTTTCTTTGCCACCTCAGGAAAAGTAGGAGCTCCTTTTACCATAAAATTGGTTATACCTGTTAAGTTTGTTATATAAGTTGGAATAAAAGTTTCTGGGTTTACAAGCGTAGTAAACTCATCTATTACCCTATTATCTTCTAAAATAAAAATACTGATATCAGTAATTTTAACACCTCCATCTGTTTCTATGTCAACTATAGCATACTTCACTCTCGCTATTCTTTTATTTATTATAATTCTAGGCTTTAACTTAATTTCTATTCCCCTAATTTATTAAGTATTAATATACTCTAATAGTCGTTATTTTAATTCATTAAAACTACACTTTTCATTAAAACTAAAAGGTATAACTTATTTTGTTTAATCATTTTCAAATAAAGTTAAACAAAATTAATTATATTTGATTAAATAAATAACATTACAGTTGAAAAAAGAACATTTACCTTCAAAAACCTGTCAATGTTGTGGTAAACCATTTACATGGAGAAAAAAATGGAAACTTAATTGGGAAAACGTAAAATATTGTAGTAAAAAATGCAGTTCAAAAAAACAGCTATAGTATGGTTTACAAGTAATCTTAGGGTTTTAGACAACAAACCTTTGTATGAAGCTTGTGTTAATTACGAAAATGTTATTGGGCTTTATTGTTTTAACAAACATGATTTTACTGAAACTCAATTTGGGATAAAAAAAATAGAAAAATTTAGAGCTAAATTTTTAGTAGAATCAGTACTAGATCTATCTAAAAACCTTAAAAATTTAAATATTCCTCTCTTTTGCTATTTTGATTTCCCTGAAGATATCATACCACAATTTTGCTCTGATCACAATGCTGATGCTATCTATTTTCAAAAAGAATTTACTTATGAAGAGCTTAAAGTTATAGAAATTATAACTCAAAAAATTTCTAAAAAGACTACTCTTTATAGCTATTACGACCAATTTTTATTTCATCCAGAAAATATTCCTTTTACATTTAAAAACATTCCAGAAGTTTTTACCAATTTTAGAAAAAAAGTAGAAAAACATGCTACAATTGAAAATCAGTTATCAGTTACTCCTAAAAAAGGAACAAATCTTATTAAAGTAACTTCTCAAATTTCCTCATTAGAAGCTTTAGGATTTAAAAATTTTGAAGTTAACCCAAATACTGCTTTTCCTTATTTGGGAGGAGAAAGTCAAGCCACAAAACGTTTGTTATACTATTTCTTTGAATCAAAAAAAATAAGTTTTTATAAAAAAACAAGAAACGGTTTATTAGGCACCGATTATAGTTCTAAATTCTCTCCTTGGCTTGCTAATGGTTGTATTTCTGCAAAAACTATTTATTGGGAGATTAAGAAATATGAGCAACAACACGGTAGTAATCAATCTACATATTGGATGATTTTTGAACTTATTTGGCGTGATTATTTTAAGTATTTATCATTGAAACACAAAAACAAATTATTCAAACTTGAAGGCATCAAACAGGTTAATTATCAGTGGAAAAAGGATGACAACTTAATTCAATCTTGGATTAACGGTAAGACTTCTAACGAATTTGTAAACGCTAATATGATAGAACTAAAATTAACAGGTTGGATGAGCAATAGAGGAAGACAAAATGTAGCATCATATTTTACTAAGGAACTTATGTTAGATTGGAGAATTGGCGCTACTTATTTTGAAAGTATCTTAATTGATTATGATGTACATAGTAATTATGGTAACTGGCAATATATAGCAGGAGTTGGAAACGATCCAAGGGATAGAAAATTTAATACTCAATTACAAGCTAAACGGTATGATTCTATGGGAAAATATCGACGTACTTGGCTACAAACCAATTTATTTTAAATGAAAGCAGCAACTATTGTATTCCCTAATCAATTATTTAAAAATACAGCTATATTAAGCAGTAAAATTCCTCTATACTTATTAGAAGAATATTTATTTTTCAAACAATATAACTTTCATAAACAAAAGCTAGCTTTTCATAGAGCATCTATGAAATTTTATCAAAACTATTTACTTGAAAAGGGGTTCAATGTAAACTATATAGAATCTTCTCAAAGCACAAGTGATATTCGTACTTTAATTTCTCATTTAATAGAAAATGATGTAGAAGAAATACACATTATTGACCCTACCGATAATTGGCTAGAAAAAAGAATAAAAAAATTTGAAAGCCAAATAAAAATCCAGATTCACAATAACCCGCTGTTTATTAACAGTAAAAAAGAATTATCATCATTTTTTAAAGCTTCAAAAAAAAAGTTTTATCAAACATCATTCTATAAAGAACAACGCATTCAAAGAAATATACTAATTACTAATGGAAAACCTGAAGGAGGTAAATGGACATACGATATTGACAATCGAAAAAAATACCCTAAAGATAAAATTCCGCCAACAATTCAGTTTCCTCAAAGTAACATCTATTACCAAGAAGCTAGAAAATATATAAGTAATTATTTCCCTAATAATTTAGGTGATCTTGAAAATCAACAATATTACCCTAACACTTTCTCTGAAGCTGAAAATTGGTTAACTAATTTTTTTGAAACTAGATTCTTAGAATTTGGTACTTATGAAGATGCCATCGTAAAAGATAAACATTTCTTAAATCATAGTATATTATCTCCACTTATTAACACGGGGTTACTATGTCCTTTACATGTTATTAATACTGCTATAACTTATGCTAGTAACAATAAAGTTCCAATCAATTCTTTAGAAGGGTTCATACGACAAATTCTAGGTTGGCGAGAGTTTATCAGAGGAGTTTATGAAGTAAAAGGTTCTGAAAAGCGAACTAAAAACTTCTGGAAGCATTCTAGAAAAATCCCTAATGAATTTTACAATGGAACAACAGGAATTTTACCCATAGACCATACTATAAACAAAATCTTAAAAACAGGTTATGCACATCATATAGAGCGGTTAATGATTTTGGGCAATTTTATGCTCTTATGTGAATTTGACCCAGACGAAGTTTATAGATGGTTTATGGAGTTTTTTATTGATAGTTACGATTGGGTAATGGTCCCCAATGTATATGGTATGAGTTTATTTTCTGATGGTGGCTTAATGTCTACAAAACCTTACATAAGTAGTAGTAATTATATAAAAAAAATGAGTGATTATCCCTCTGGTAATTGGCAAAAAACATGGGATGGTCTTTTTTGGCGTTTTATGGATAAAAACAGAGCTTTTTTATCTAAAAATCCTAGACTAAGAATGCTTATTAATAATCTTGATAAAATGGATTCAGAAAAACAAAAACAACATTTTAAAAACGCATCTGATTTTTTAGACAGTTTAGGAAAACTTTCAAAAAACAGACAATTAAATTTACTGTAAACGGGAAAAATTCAATTAATATTTAAACCATTTCTTCCATCTCCTCTAACTCTCGTGGCTATTAACTATTAAAAATAATAGCACATATTCTACAAAAATACCTCAAAAAACTAAGACATAAGCTGATATATATCATTCCAAAACATATTTCTTACAGCTAAATTTGAATATCAAAACAAAAAAAAATGGAAATACATATTCAATTCGTTAAAATGCCTGTAAGTGAAAATTTACAAGAATTCATTCAAAAAAAACTTGATAAACTTTATAAAAAATATGATTGGCTTATAAAAGCGCAAGTTTATATAAAATATGAAAATGACCCTACATCAAAAGGTAAAATCTGTGAAATGGTTTTAAGTCAATCTGGTCCTCAAATATTTGCTTCTTCTAATGAAGACAACTATCAATTGGCTGTTAAAAATACAGTTAGCGATTTAGAAAGACAGTTAAGTAAGCGTAAGCAGATTATGAAGTCTCATTTATAATTTCTAAAACCTACTATTATGAAACATATTTTAATACCAACCGATTTTTCAGAGAATGCATGGACAGCCACTGTTTATACACTTAAACTCTTTGCTAATGAACAATGTGTTTTTCATTTACTTCATTCAGCACCAGTTAAGTCATCAAGAATCTCTTCTTTTTCAAATAAGTTAACCCGTGTAATGCAAGAAAATGCTGTAAATGATTTAAAACATTTACTTGAACGAGTAGAAAAAACATTTGCGAACCCTAACCATAGTTTTAAAATATCTACAAGTACACATGATATTGAACAAGCTGTATCTATTGCTGTAGAAAACCATGACATAGATTTAATTGTTATGGGAACCAAAGGAGCAACAGGAGCTAAAGAAATTTTCTTAGGTAGTAACACTGTAGAAATTATAAGTAATCTTTCTAAATGCCCAATATTAGCAATACCTACTGGTATCGAATACAAAAAACCAGAGAACATTGGTTTTTCTAGTGGATTTAAACGTTTATACAATAGTACTGAACTAGATGAAATTAAATATCTTATTAGTTTGAATAATTCTAAATTAAACGTATTACATATACAAACAAATGAAGAATTAGATACTAGTCAAAAAGAAAATTTAGATTCTTTACAAATGTATTTGAAAAATGTAGAAACTAGTTATACTGAAATAACTCAGTACACAAACATAACAAATGAAATTATCGATTTAATTGATACTAATGAAATTGATATTTTGACTATGATAAAATACAAACACAGTTTCTTTGAAAACTTATTTAGAGAACATGTAATAGCTAATTTAGGACATCAATTAACGATTCCTTTTATGGTTATACCTGCTACAACATAAGTTAATTAAAACATATCATAAAAAATTAAAACCCTTATTAATTTCTAATAAGGGTTTTATAATTGTAATAGTTTTTCTAAAAAACTTATTTACACAACTACATGTGGTAATCTTATAAAAGATATAATTATATTTTAATTTTCAAGCAACTCTAATTCAGTGTATCAATACTTAATTGATATTAATCATTTCTTTTTTTTGCTGAATAGTGTTTTTTCTCAATCAATTATCCAAATAGTTATTTATTTAAATTATATAGTGTTTGATTGAATATTTTTTATAAAACCTAAACTTAAATTCAAATTTGCAATATAAATTCAACTATAATTTTCTGATAAGAAATGATATTGTACATTAGTTTTTTAACATTATTAAGTATTTTGTTTTTAATTATATCTTTTAAGAAAAAGGATGCTGAAGGAAAAAAAATTTCATTAACCTCTATTGTTATTGGAGTTTTATTATTGGTTTATCATTTAATTTTAAAGTAATTAAAGTTTAATACTATTTTTAGCCTTTTCTTAGAATCATCTTTATATCAAAAAAGTTACGTCTAATAATACATTTTTTTAAAATACCATCCTTATTGTATATGTATGTATCTTTATATCTACTCTTAGGATTTATTAAATCAAACTTATTTTCATTTATTTTTGACACTATTTTGTAAAATCCTTTTACCTCTTCAAATATCACCTCTTTATTTTTTGGCTTATTATGAGTTAACATTACTGTACTCTTAAATATAGGTTTATCATGATAAATTTCTTTTCCGTTGGTTATTATATGATACTTGTTCTTTTTATATTTTAAAATTGCTTTTTCTCTTATTTTTTTATTCTTTTTAACTTCATAAAAACTGCTTTGTAAAATATTGTTTTTGTAAACCGTTTCTATATACGTTGTTATTTCTTTTTTCCCAAAGAAACGTATTGAGGAAAATGAACTTGTTTTGTAAATAGTTTTTCCATCTTCTTGGATCCTATTTGTTATTACTGTACCTATTTTTTTTCCAAAGATTTTTATATCATAAACATATTCTTGACTACAAACCTGTGTTATATTTATTAGCAGTAATACTATTATTATTTTTTGAAATTTGGTTTTCATAAACTAAAACATTGTTTTTAAACTAATTCTTACTTTCTAATACTCTTGTCAACGAATGTAAAAACGATTAAAAGACTGTTAAAACCTATTCAATGGAGTCAACAATATTTAAGTAAAACTCTAAAAAACAAGATTATATGTTTTTTTTCTATTTTATTTAAATAAACAAATGGTAATACACTAAAAATTAGCAATTAATTGAAAAGAATAGATCCTCTTATTTAACTATGAATGATTTAAAATCTCCTTAATTTTATAATTAATAAAGCTTTTTATTGAATAATTACTCTGTTCACACCTGATATTTCGTGTTTTATTGAATATATATTAAAAAACAATCCTTATTTGGTATTTTTGTATAATGCGTAACAACTTTAAACACTTGGTTTTTTGGAGCTTATATGCTGTGTTTTTATTTGTAATATTCAATTTAGTTACGGATAGAAAAACATCAATAATAAAGACATCTACAATTATACTTTCTCAAACTATTGTCTTTTACTTAAACTTTAAATGGATTCTACCAAGATTTTATGAATTAAAAAAATACGCTCTGTACATACTAACAAATCTAGCTCTTGTTTTTACAGGAATAATTATCTCTTTTTTTATTACTAAATTAACTCCTCAACATATAGAACATGAAGAAGAATTTCCTCATGATGATATGGTTTTAGATAATTTGGAAATTATTGTTATGAATGCTATGCCTATTATATTAATCATTTTTGTTAGTTTCTTTTTATATACTTTCTTAAAACGTAAACAGCAAGAAGAAAAGGAACTAGCAATTGTTACTGCAGAAAAAAGCTTTTTAATACAACAAACTAATCCTCATTTTTTATTTAATACTCTCAATAATATTTACTCTTTAACGTTTGATAAAGCTCCAAGAGCTTCAAAGGCTATAATGCAATTATCAAGAATGTTGGATTATTCTTTATATGGTGAAAAAGAAGGGACTGTAAGTTTAAATGATGAAATTACTTATATTAATAATTTTATAGATTTATTTAAACTTAAAGACAAAAATATTTCTGATATCTCATTTAATTATTCTCAATCAAATTTAAGTCAGAAGATAGCTCCTATGTTATTGATACCGTTTATTGAAAATGCTTTCAAGCACGGTAATATTGAAGATACAGAAAGTAATGCTTATATTAAAATTGAATTAAAATCTATTACTAATCAAATCATTTTTAACTGTAGTAATTCTTTTGTTCACCAAAAAAATGTAGATAAAACTGGAGGTATTGGTATAAAAAATGTTACCCGAAGATTAGAATTATTATATCCTAATAATAAACATCAATTAGAAATTACTAATCATGAAAACGATTTTATTGTTTCTTTAAAAATTACCTTATAAAGATGTATAAATGTATTATTATAGATGATGAAGAGCCTGCTCGTGATTTATTAGAAAAATATTGTGCTAAAATTGATGATTTAGAAGTTGTTGGTTCTTTTAAGTCTCCTTTAAAATGTATTTCTATTATAGAAAATGAAGATATTGATATTCTTTTATTAGATATTAATATGCCTGATATTTCTGGAATTGATTTTTTAAAATCTCTAAAAAAACAACCTAAAGTTATTTTTACAACTGCTTATAGAGAATATGCTTTAGATGGTTTCGAGTTAGATGCCTCTGATTATTTATTGAAACCTATTGAGTTTTATCGATTTTTAAGAGCCATTAATAAAGTAAAACAAACGTTCCTTAAATCGAATATAAATAGTAGTAAAGAATTAACTGGTAGTATTCAACTAAAGTCTAGTAAAAAGATTTATAAAGTAAATTTTGAAGATATAATATATATTCAATCACATCATGAATATGTAATGTATCATACCAAGTCTGTTGGTAAATTAATGGTTTATGGTACTATGAAATCTGTAGAAAATATACTTCCTAACTCTCATTTTTATAGAATTCATCGTTCTTATATTGTAAATTCTATTTATATAAAATTTATTGAAGGTAATTCTATAGTTCTTGATGATAATAGATTGCCTTTAGGTGAAAGCTATAAAGTTGATTTTATAGAGAAATGGTAGATTACAAATTCTCTATTAATCTTATTTTATTTAAATAAAAATGAATCATTTTCAATGAATCATTTTTTTTAATTATTAATTGCTTTTCCTTCATTTTATTTAATGTTTTATAGCTTAATTGAATTACTTTTTTGACAGAAAACTGTGTTGATATTTTTGAGTCAGATTAATTTTTTATGAAAATATAATATGAAGAATTCAATTTTAGACTTAGTTGAGAGCTCTACTTTTGTAAGGTTAAAAAAGTTTGAGAATATAAATTTAGATTTTAAACTAGAACAATATAGTATTACTGGAAGTATTAAAGATAAAAACGCTTTCTATTTTATTCTTAAAGCCAAACAGGAAGGTTTATTAGCTGAAGGTGGTACAATTATAGAATCTAGTTCTGGAAACTTTGGAATAGCACTTACTGTAATAGGAAGACAGCTTGGACATCCTGTAAAAATAGTTATCGATAAAAAGACTTCTCGTAGCATGAAAAAAATACTAGAAACCTATGGTGCTGATGTTTTAGAAATTGGGGAAGAACATTGTGATGAAGTTGGTTCTATGCAAAAAGCCAGAATGGCCTATGCTCAAAAAATTCAAGAAAAAACACCTGGTAGTTGGTATGCTTGTCAACATTTAAATCCTATGACCTCTGAGGTACATTATCATTTAACCGCTTCAGAGATTGAGAAAGAGTATAAAGGTGCTCCTGATGTAATTGTTGTAGGTGTATCTACTGCTGGTCAATTAGCTGGAATTTCTAGATATTTTAGAGAAAATTATCCTAAAACAAAAATTTGGGGTGTTGATGTTAAAGGCTCTGGAATTTTCACAAAAGATAGACACCCTTATAAAATGACAGGTTTAGGTTTATCTTTTACTCCGCCTGCTTTTAATTGGGATTTAGTTGATAGAGCTTTTTGTGTTGATGATGAATTGAGTTTTTCTTTTTGCTATTATTTAGCAAAAAAAGAAGGCCTTTTATTGGGCGCTTCTTCTGGAACTGTTATTGCTGCTACTTTAAAAGCCTTAAAGACAGAAGAAAACATAAAGAATGTTTGCATGATTAGCGCCGATTCTGGTTTTAGGTATTTAGATACTTTTTATGATGAACAATGGTTAAAAGAAAATGACTTACAAATTTTTAATGAAGATCAATGCTTTCATAAAATAGACACTGTTATTGAACATAAAAGATCTTAATTCTAAAAATTGCATGAGATTTAATCAAATAATCAAACTCTGGAAGCAGTTTATTCCATTAAGTTTAACAGATATGGCAATGGCTTTAGGTGAGCCTGTAAGAAATTATGCCATTGCCTCTTTACCTAATGGTGAATTAAACTTGGCTTCTTTTGGAATCGCTAAAAGTTTAGCAAACTTCTTTGAAGCTCCAATAATTATGGTTCTTCATGCTTCTAATGCTTTAGCTCAAAATAAAGAAAGCTCTAAGAAATTCTTACGGTTTACTCTTGTTTTTTCTCTTTTGTTGGCTGGTCTATTTTTGTGTTTTTCTATACCTAATGTTTTTGAATTTTTAGGTAAGAAAATTTTTAGTTTAAGCATTGAAGTATCAGAAACAACTAGAAGAATTATTTATTTTATATTTTTATTTCCATTTGTCATCGGTTGGAGAAGATATTTTCAAGGTATACTTATTCAGCAAAAAAAAAATAATGTTGTAGCACAAGCTTCTTTAGTAAGATTATTTTTTGTGATTGGAATTCCTATTTTAGGTTTACAATTAGATTGGTCTGGTTTAACTTGTGCTATAAGTTCTTTACTTGGAGGACTTTTTGTAGAGGCTGTTTATGTTAGCTATTTTAGTCTTAAACTATTTGATTTTAATAATATAGAAAGTCAAAAAATTGAATCTTTACCAAAAACTTACAAAGAACTATTTAACTATTATTTCCCGTTAGGTTATTCTATGGTAATAATTTGGGGGACTAGAACTCTTTTAGTCTTTCTTCTTAGTTTTGCTATTGACTCTAAAATTTCACTTATACTTTGGCCAATTATATGGGGGATTGTATTAATTGTTTCTAATGGAACAAGAATGGTTCAGCAAGTATATATTTCTAATAAAGAAGATTTTTCTTTTGAAGCAATTAGGAACTTTTGCATTACGGTTGGTATCGCTTTTACAATTTTATTTTTATTCTTAATCATAACTCCATTGGGAAATAGTATTATATATATTTCAATGGGCAAACTTATTAGTTATAATGCTTTAATTTTAAACTGTTTGAGTTATTTTCTATTTTTTCCTGCCTTAACGACATTCCAAAACATATTACAAGGAGAATTAATTATTAGCCAGAAAACAAGAGCTATTGGAATAGCTGCTATTCCTTCTCATATATTGTTAGTAATCGTTGCTTATGGTTTAATTAAAATGAATTTTTCAGGCTTAATATCCTTGGCCATAGCTTTAAACTTAGGACTCATCTTTGAAATATTGTTTCTCTTCTTTTTTATACGTTATGAGTTAATGTTCAAAAATTTGAATTAATTTTCTAAATTCTTTATAAAAATCCCTTTAAATTAATAAGCCTTACTAAAATTAGTAAGACTTTTTCTATAATTAAGTCTAATGAAAAATTTACTTATTTATAATTCAAAATTTCAGTAACAAATTCAATCCAATCTTGTTTAGGAATATCTTTACTTATATAATAATCTGGTTGAATACCTTTGTTATCAATTGTCATTTCAGGAATACGTAAACTTTTCGTTAAACTATATCCTAATTTAAGATTATTACAAGGAGAGTTTACAAAATACATATTTGAAATATCTAAAACTCCAACGGTAGTTGCTCCAAATAATTTTACTTTCTTACTTTGTTTTGCTGCTAATAAAAACTGTTCAGCAGTACTACCATTCCCTTTATTTATTACAATACCAATATTTTTGGGGTACTCATGGATAGTATCAAAAGAAGTAACAGATACAGGGTCTTTTTTTAGCATAACGAATTCACCAATATGCTTAGAAAGTGTATCGTATGATTCTTTTGCCCATTTTTTACCTTTTTCGTCAAATCCATAATCTTCATTATTAATAAAATCCAACATTCTCTGATTATTAAGAGGCGTAGACAAGTATTGAACTCCTACTGTACGAATCGGATTTGTATATAAAATAGGTAATAATTCATCAAAACTAGAATCACTTCCACCTCCATTGTTTCTAATATCTAGAATTAAATTTTCAGTACTTAATATTGTAGCTTTATTATCTTTAATTACAGCATCTATTTTTTTCTTTTCAGAACCTCTAAAACTTGGAATTCGTAAAAGCACAGTTGTGTTGTTTATACGTTCAAAATAAGGGTCATTTGCCGAAATTGCCTTAATATAATTAGACATTTTTTTATTTTTCTTAAGTATTGGATAGCTACGTTCTAAGTTAATATATCCCATTTCTATAAAGTTAGAATCAAATAAAGTAGCTTTTTTAAAGTCAAGTTTAGAATGATCACGTAAATAAAATTTAGCGGCTCCTTGGGCGTCTATTTTTAACTTAACTTGCCCTTTATTCCAATAAACTCCATCTGCTTCAATAATAAATCCAACATAAATATCTCCTTCTTTTTTAATTCCAATTGTATAAGGAGAAGAAACCCAAATACCTTCAAAATCGTGAGCTTTTTTTGCTGAAAGGTATTTTTTAAATGCCTCTAAATCGATAGTTCGTTTTTCCCAATCTTTAAAACTTGCTTTAATTTCAGCATTACTTTGTTTCTTTTTTGAACTATTGGTTGGAGTTTGTATACTACGAATACCAAGATGCCCTGATCGTAAAAAAGTTAGCCATTCAGAAATCGCTTGTCTACAAGCATCTAATGTTTTTATTGTTGCAACTTTCTTTTTATAAATAGCGGTATGGTTATTATAAGCCTCTTTTCCTTTATTATTGATTGCAAAAGCAAAACCTGCATCATTTTCTTCTATAGTCTTTTGCACCCATTTAAAATTAGCTGTACAATCACACTTTTGAGAAAATACATTGAAAGTTGTTATAAATAGTATAAAAAATAAATACTGTTTCATCATGTTGTTTTAAATTGTATGTAATGTTGTGTTTATATCTTATTCTAAAAACAGAATATCCTCAGAAGCTTTATAATTAGAAATTTCTTTAGTTATATTTTTTTCTAAATTATTTTTAAATCCTTTTCTAACTACTTCCCAATGATCTCCGAATACAGACTTATAACAGATACGTACTGAAATTTTGTTGGAATATTTATAAATATAATTCATTAATAACGGATTTAAAGACCAATCTATTAATAAAAAATCTTCACCAGGTTTAATAACTCTATTTAAAAGAATATCGTTTCCATGCCTTTTTACAATAGAATCTGGAATTTTAGCTACTTTATAAAACTCTTCCCAATTTGATATAGGCTTTCCATCAAAAGTAATTTTAGTTTCTGTTACAATAGCAGGACCAATACCTCTATTAGAAATTATAAGTGAGTATTTATTCAAAGTATCATTATCAAAACTACGGCTCATACCAATACTCAAACTTGGCCAGGCACTAGATTTAGATTGCTCTAAAAAAATCTTGGTTTGCTCATTCATAATAGAAGCTTGTCTTGTAGAAATCATAAGCGCACCAATACTAGCTAACAATACTCCAAATGCTATAATTAAGTTGACATCAAAGCGTTTTTTGTACTTTTTACTTTTTTTCATAATAATTTATTAGAGTTTGGTTAAAGTGCTAACAAAAATATTCTTTCCTATAATTAAACATTAAATTTTAACATAAAAAATATCGTGTTAAAAAAGGAGAATATTTAACTATTCTTATTGTAGAGTTTTAAACAGATTTTCACTCTTTTACCATTAAAAGTATTTCTATGGTAAAAACTCTATTTTTATTAAGCTTTTGAAACTCTAGAAAACAAAAAAGCCTTACTATTTCTAGTAAGGCTTATTGTGATCGCGACAGGATTCGAACCTGTGACCGTCTGCTTAGAAGGCAGATGCTCTATCCAGCTGAGCTACGCGACCAGTAATTCTTATTTTGTCGGGGCGGCAGGATTCGAACCTGCGACCTCCGCGTCCCAAACGCGGCGCGATAACCGGGCTACGCTACGCCCCGAGTGCAATTCTTAGCGGAGAGACAGGGACTCGAACCCTGGCGACCAATAAGGTCGACAGATTAGCAATCTGCTGCATTACCACTCTGCCACCTCTCCGGAGGCTTTCAAAGCGTTTGAAACTTTGAATTAAAAATTGCGAGTGCAAATATATAACCGATTAAACATTCACGCAAGTTTTTTTGAAGAAAAAAATCACTAATCTGGATACTCAACACGTAAGTGGTAGATATTCATCAACTTATTCTTAATAATTTTTTTTATTTTTTCTATTTCTCTAAACGTAATATCCGAATTTCGGAACTGATTATCGTTTTTTTGCTTGTTTATAATCTTATCAATTAATTCATCTATGGATTGTGCTGTTGGATTTTTCAAACTCTTAGAAGCTGCTTCTGCCGCATCACACATCATTAAAATTGCCGTTTCTTTAGAAAATGGAATTGGTCCTTGATATTGAAACTTCTTTATATCTATTTCTTCATCTGGATTATTCTCCTGCTCTTTTTTATAAAAGTAATAAGTTACACTTGTTCCGTGATGTGTTCTTATAAAATCAATAATTCTATCAGGTAATTTATTCTTCTTAGCTATTTCAATTCCGTTAATTACATGATCTAAAATAATTCGAGCACTATCTTTAGGTAACAAATCGTTATGCGGATTAACTCCTGTTGATTGGTTTTCTGTAAAGTACATAGGTTGTACCATCTTCCCTATATCATGATACAAAGCTCCCGTTCTTACTAACATTGAGTTCGCCCCTATTTCATTTGCTGCTGCTTCGGCCAAATTAGCTACTTGCATAGAATGTTGGAATGTTCCTGGTGCTTTTTCATTTAAGTCTCTTAAAAGCTTCGAATTCGTGTTAGATAATTCTAATAAGGTAACATCGGAAACCAATCCAAATAGTTTTTCATAGAAGTAGATAAAGAAAACTGCTAAAAATGATAACAATCCATTTGCTGCAAACAATCCAAAATACAACCAATTAATTTTATCTGCGTTTCCTTCTTTTAAAATTGAAAATGCAAAATAGGTAATCATATAAATCAGTGTAATTTGTCCTATTGAAACAAATAAACTAGCTCTTTTATACAATTCAGAAACCGTTAAAATAGTTACAATCCCTGCAATAATGTGTAAATAAATAAATTCAAAACTATTAGGCACAATAAATCCTAATAATAATACTGTTAATACATGAGTAAATAATCCTAACCGTGCATCAAAAAACGCTTTTAAAACAATTGGTAAAATACTTAGAGGCACAACGTATAAATATTCTGAATTGTACTTAACAACCATTGTTTGTACAAAAATCATTAAGAATATATTGAAGAATATAAAAGTTACTTTATTATTGTTTTTATAAATCTCAAGTCTATATTTCTCTAAGAAAAGTAATAACATTAGCAAGGCCAGCGATACTAAAATTGTATACCCAAAAACAATCCAGTTATAATTCGATTCTGTCCAAATTTGAGAGCTAGAAGCTAACTCATATGATTTTAATACATTAAACTTTTTTCCTTCAACAATATCTCCTTTTAAAATAATCAACTCTCCTTTCGATACTTTACCTTTGGCTAGTGAAATACTATTTAAAGCCTCTTGTAGCTCTCTTTCGCTATATTTCACATCATAACTTACATTTGATCTTAAAGTCTCTGATATGTATCTTAAAATTAGTTGTTGTTGATTTACATTTAAATCTTTTACTTTTTGATTGACATAACTTAAAACTTCATTGGATTGAATCAATCTAGAAAAAGGCACATCTTCTATAGAATTTCCTTTTCTTAAAATAACAATATCTCTTTTATTAGCTTTTGCATTACTAATCGCATCTAATAAACCATATCTGTATATAGAATTAATAATACTTTTTCCTATTTTTTTCAGAAACTGAACTTCTTTAATAGATAAAGAATCTGATGGTATAATTTTACCCTCAAACTCTTCCAATACTTTTGTTTTAATACCAGTATCTACAACAAAATATTTTTTAGCATTTGCTTCTATATTTTTAATCTCCTCTTCTTTTTCTTTATCCGTTTTTTGAATTGCAAAATCAAAGGGTGAGTATAAATTATCATACTGCCATGGCTTACCTTGAGGAAAATCGTATTTAAACTGTCCTCCTTTAGGAAATAAGTAAACAATTGCTGTAACGGTTATTAAGAATAACAATACTTTGTAAATTATCGCATTGTTCTTATACAATTTATTGATAAAATCGTTCATTTTTAGCTTTTAAAAATGTAAATATAACCTTTCTCTATTATTTGAGTACTTGTTATAAAATGGTTATTTTCGCAGAACTAATCTTAATACAACATACTCAATAATATGAAAGAAGTAGTTATCGTATCGGTTGCAAGAACTCCAATAGGTAGTTTTTTAGGAACTTTATCAACTACACCAGCTCCAAAATTAGGAGCGGTAGCAATTAAAGGAGCTTTAGATAAAATAAACTTAAAACCAGAAATGGTTGAGGAAGTTTTTATCGGAAATGTAGTTTCTGCTGGTTTAGGTCAGGCACCTGCACGTCAAGCAGCTATTTTTGCTGGAATTCCTGATACTGTTCCTTGTACAACAGTTAACAAAGTTTGTTCTTCTGGTATGAAATCTATCATGTTAGCAGCGCAAACAATTGCCTTAGGCGATGCTGAAATTGTTGTAGCTGGTGGTATGGAAAATATGAGTATGATACCTCATTATCAACACGCTCGTAGTGCTACTAAATTTGGTCCTGTAAAAATGGAAGATGGTATGCAAAAAGACGGTTTAGTTGATGCATATGAACAAGTAGCAATGGGTGTATGTGCTGATGAATGTGCTACTGAGTATGAATTTTCTAGAGAAGATCAAGATGCTTTTGCTATTGAATCATACAACCGTTCTGCTAAAGCCTGGAGTGAAGGTAAGTTTGCAGACGAAGTTGTTCCTGTAGAGATTCCTCAACGTAGAGGAGAACCAATTATTTTTTCTGAAGACGAGGAGTACAAAAACGTAAAAATGGAAAAAATTCCTGCTTTACGTGCTGCTTTCACCAAAGAAGGAACTGTAACAGCTGCTAACGCTTCAACAATTAATGATGGTGGTGCTGCTTTAGTATTAATGTCTGCTGAAAAAGCTGCTGAATTAGGATTAACTCCTTTAGCCAAAATTAAAGGATATGCTGATGCTGCTCATGAGCCTAAATGGTTTACTACTGCACCTGCAAAAGCATTACCTAAAGCTTTAGCTAAAGCTGGAATTTCTATTGATGATGTAGATTATTTTGAGCTTAATGAAGCATTTTCTGTAGTAGGATTAGCTAATATGAAAATTTTAGGATTGTCTGCAGATAAAGTAAATGTAAACGGAGGAGCTGTATCATTAGGTCATCCTTTAGGTGTTTCTGGAGCTAGAATTATAATTGCTTTAACATCTATATTAAAACAAAACAACGCTAAAATTGGTGCTGCTGGTATATGTAACGGTGGTGGTGGTGCTAGTGCAATGGTAATTGAAAGAGTATAATTTTAATAAAAGCTGTTAATGTCTTTCGGAATTTGTAATTTAAGTGTTGTTCCTCTTCGACTAGAGCCTACTGATGTTTCAGAAATGGTGAATCAGGTTGTTTTTGGTGAACATTTTGAAGTTTTAGAAAAAACTAAAAAGTGGAGTAAAATTCGTTTAGCCTTTGATGATTATGAAGGCTATATCGATAACAAACAATACGAAGAAATTTCTAATGAAGACTATAGTCTATTATGCCAAGAAAAAAAGCATTTTGCAGGTGAATTAATAGACTTTATTACTGATGATAGTCATAACTTAACTACCATACCAATGGGAGCTAGACTTCCTTTGTTTAATAACAACAAAATAACCATTAATACTACTTCCTATTTTTATGAAGGGAAGGTGTGTAATAAACAATTAACAAAAGCTGCTATTATAGAAACTGCATATTTGTTTTTAAATGTTCCATATTTATGGGGAGGTAAATCCCCTTTTGGAATTGATTGTTCAGGTTTTACACAAACAGTATATAAATTATGTGGTTATAATCTTTTACGTGATGCTAAACAACAAGCAACACAAGGAGATGTATTAAGTTTTATTGAAGAAAGTGAACCTGGAGATCTTGCCTTTTTTGATAACGAAGAAGGTATTATTACACATGTTGGTATTATTATGAACGACTATAATATTATTCACGCTCATGGTAAAGTTCGTATTGACAAATTAGATCACAGTGGTATTTACAATGTAGATACTCATCAACACACACATAAACTTAGAGTAATAAAGAGATTAATTAATTAATCTCTTTATTTTAAGCATAAAAAAACTCTTTCTTTTCAGAAAGAGTTTTTTATTACTATTATTTTAATAAACTTTTATTTAATTACTGGTTTAATAAAAGCTTCTAATTCTTCTTCGTTGGCTGCATTTACTTCATCCCACCCCATATCTTTGGTTGGAGATAGTGCACCTCTTTTAAAGTCTAAAATTCTTTTCTTACCTGTTATTAGATATGCAGAAGGATAATCTAATTTATGAATAAATCCAGCAACTCTAATACTTGATCTATCAGCTAATTTTTCTTTAGAAGGCACTAAGAAGATTCTTTTATCTAATTTTTTTGCCATTCTTTTTACTCCATCTTCTTTATCCCAAAAAAGCATGATAAATTCTACTTTATCACTGTACTTTTCTACTAACTTATTTAAAGCTGGTATTTCTCCCCAACAAGGCGCACACCAAGTAGCTGCTGTTAATAATACAATTGGTTTTTTTATTGCATCTGTACTAATTGTTTTCCCATCAATAGAAGTAAAATCGTAGTTTGAAATGTACTTATCTCTAATACAATTGTAAACAATATCGTCTAATAATGCTGCATCATTGCTTGAAGTTGCAATACAATCATCAACAATATCTTTATAATAAATCTTCTTTTGTGCAAAAGTATTCGAGACAGCTATCAACGCTAAAACCAGTAATAATCTCTTCATTTTTAATAATTTAAGGGGATTAAATTTTAAATATTATACTCCTTTACCGCATCAATAAATGCCTTTGCATTATCTAGCGGAATATTAGGTAAAATTCCGTGCCCCAAGTTAACAATATATTTGTCTTTACCAAACTCATTTATCATTTGGTGTACCATTTTTTTAATTTCAGCAGGTGGAGATAGTAATCTAGATGGATCAAAATTACCCTGTAATGTAATATTTCCTCCTGATAAATAACGTGCATTTCTTGCCGAACATGTCCAGTCTACTCCTAATGCTGATGCGTTAGACTTGGCCATTTCTCCTAACGCAAACCAACATCCTTTTCCGAAAGCGATTACTGGAGCATCATCTTTTAATGCCTCAATTATTTGATTAATGTATTGCCATGAAAATTCTTGATAATCTGTTGGAGATAACATTCCTCCCCAAGAATCAAAAACCTGAACAGCATTTACACCTGCCTGTACCTTAGCTTTTAAATAAGCAATTGTGGTATCTGTTATCTTCTGTAGCAATTGGTGTGCCAAAATTGGTTGCGTGTAACAAAACTCCTTTGCTTTATCAAAATTCTTAGACCCTTGACCTTGTACTACATAACACAAAATAGTCCATGGTGAACCTGCAAAACCTATTAAAGGAATTTCGTCATTTAATTTTTCTTTGGTTGCCTTAATTGCATCCATTACGTATCCTAATTCTTCATGAACTTCAGGAATTATTACGCTATCTAAACCTTTTTTATCTCTTACTGGATTTGGTAAATAAGGACCAAAATCTGGCTTCATTTCCACTTCAATATTCATTGCTTGTGGTATTACCAAAATATCTGAGAATAAAATTGCAGCATCCATTCCATATCTACGAATAGGTTGTACTGTAATCTCTGATGCTAATTCTGGAGTTCTACAACGTGTAAAGAAATCATACTTCTTTCTAATCTCCATAAATTCTGGCAAATATCTTCCAGCTTGACGCATCATCCATACTGGTGGACGATCAACAGTTTCTCCTTTTAAGGCTCTTAAAAATAAATCGTTTTTTATCATTTTATTCTGTTACAAAGACTATGTCTTTCTTTGTTTTTGGTATTTTTACTATATGTATTGGTTGTGTAAGTACCATAGTAACCATATCCGTTGGCTTTGGACCTTTAGACTCTATTGTTACCAATAACTTACTTTTTTCTTCCTTTATTTTTGAAATTTCTACTGAAAATCCTCCTGTATTTTTTTGAGAATCTATAGCTACCACTATTATACTCTTTGAAAAATCTATCAAATCATTCATTTGATTAGCTACTTCAGCTTTTTTCAAAAATGATTTCCAATCTTTTTCAGTTTTAATTACAAGATTCTCTTTTTCAAATTTCTCTAAACTATCTCCTGGTAATGTTCCTTTATATAAAGAGTTTATCATTGTTTCTTGATTTTCTTTATTGCTATTAGGGCATGATGCTAATAGTATACTAAAAAAAATTGCGAACATTGTTTTCATAAACTCCTATATTTTAATTTACATCTTTGAAACAGCTTCCATAGATTTATCAATTGCTTTCGCTATCTTTTCTATATCTTTTTCTGATAAAGCTGATGATAAAAACCATGCTTCAAACTGTGATGGAGGTAAAAATACTCCATTTTTCATCATTTCCCAGAAAAACACAGCAAACTTCTCTGTATCACATGTTTGTGCTTCATCAAAATTCGTTACTTTTTTATTCGTAAAGAAAGGATTGATCATCGATCCAAACCTATTCACTGTAATTTCTATTCCATATTTTTTTGCTGATTCTAACAAAAACACCTCTATAATTTGAGCTATTTCGTTAAACTTCTCGTATGGATTTTGCTTTTTTAACTCGGTTAAAGTAGCAATTCCTCCTGCCATAGCAATTGGATTACCACTTAATGTTCCTGCTTGGTACATTCCTCCTAAAGGTGCTACCATTTCCATAATTTCATTACGTGCTCCGTAAGCTCCTACTGGGAAACCTCCTCCTATTACTTTTCCTAAACAAGTAATATCAGCTTCTACATCAAATAATTCTTGTGCTCCTCCAAACTTAGATCTAAAACCTGTCATTACCTCATCTACAATTAATAAGGCTCCTTTTGATTTTAAATACTCTTTTAACTCCTTTAAAAAGTTATTTTGTGGAGTTACAACTCCCATATTACCCGCTACTGGTTCTAAAATAACACCTGCAATATCATCATGCTCTTCAAAGTGCGCTTTTACACTTTCTAAATCATTATAATTGGCTATTAAAGTATTCTTTACAGCTCCTTCTGGCACTCCTTTTGAGCCAGGTAAACTTAAAGTCGCTAATCCAGATCCTGCAGCTACCAATAATGCATCTTGGTGCCCATGGTAACAACCTGAAAACTTAATAATTTTGTCCTTTCCTGTAAAAGCTCTTGCTAAACGTATTCCACTTAAAACTGCTTCAGTTCCTGAGTTTACAAAACGAACTTTATCCATTCCTGGAAATGCATCACAAACTATCTTTGCTAATTTAATTTCGTTTTTAGTTGATGCTCCAAATGAATATCCATTTTTTAAAGCTTTTGTAATTGCCTTTTGTACTTTTTTATGGCGATGACCTAATATCATAGGCCCGTAAGACAATACTAAATCTATATAAGAATTACCATCTACATCGATAATTTTACTTCCTTTTGCTTTTTTAATAAACAATGGATTCCCTCCTACTGAAGCAAATGCTCTTACTGGTGAGTTTACTGCTCCTACTAGATTTACTAATCCTTGTTGATATAATTCTTGTGATTTTTTAAATTCCATAACTCTACTTTAGTTATCAATTAAATTATTTTTTAGTCTGTGAGTTGTTTATTTTAATTCTAACAAATCCCACAAATTTCCATATAAATCTTTAAATACTGCTACCGTTCCATATTCAGCTTCTTTAGGCTCTCTAACAAACTCAATTCCTTTAGCTATCATATCTTTATAGTCTCTCCAAAAATCGTCTGTGTTTAAAAAGAGAAAAACTCTTCCTCCTGTTTGATTTCCTATAAAGTTTTTTTGCTCTTCTTTAGATGCTCTTGCTAACAGGATTGATGTTCCTTCTGAATTTGGTGGCGCCACAACAACCCATCTTTTATTTTGCTCTGGTTGATATGTGTCTTCAATCAAAGTAAATTTAAGTTTTTTTGTATAAAACTCAATTGCTTCATCATAATCTCTTACTACTAAAGCTATATGTACTATTGATTGTTTCATTTTTTATCGCATTAAAACTCTTGCTGCTTCTTTAGCAAAATAAGTAATGATAATATCGGCTCCTGCTCTTTTCATAGATAATAAGCTTTCCATCATTACTCTTTCTCCATCTATCCATCCTTTTTCTGCAGCTGCTTTTACCATTGCATATTCTCCACTTACATTATAACAAGCTATTGGACGATCAAAATTTTCTTTTAAATCTCTAATAATATCTAAATATGATAATGCTGGTTTTACCATTAAAATATCTGCCCCTTCTTCGTCATCAAACGTAGCTTCACGTAATCCTTCATCTCTATTTGCTGGATCCATTTGGTAAGTTCTTCTATCTCCAAAGCTTGGTGCAGAATCTGCCGCGTCTCTAAATGGCCCATAAAATGCTGATGCATATTTTACTGAATATCCCATAATTGGTAAATTCGGATATCCTGCCTGATCTAAACTCTCTCTAATCATGGCTATTGTTCCGTCCATCATTCCTGAAGGTGCTACCATATCTACTCCAGCTTTTGCATGTGATATTACTTGCTTTGCTAAGTTTACTAAAGTAGCATCGTTATCAACATCATTATCACACAAAACACCACAATGTCCATGAGAAGTATATTCACAAAAGCACACATCTGTGATTACGTATAAACCTGGATAATTCTTTTTAATATAACGAACAGCTTGTTGCATAATTCCGTTATCATTCCATGTTTCTGTTCCTACCTCATCTTTTTCAGTTGGAATACCAAATAAAATAACCGCCGGTATGTTTAAAGCAACTACCTCATCTAATTCTTTTGAAACAGTATCTAAAGACCAACGTTTTATTCCTGGCATAGAAACAATTTCTTTTTCTATTCCTTCTCCTTCTTCAATAAATAAAGGATAAATAAAATCGTTTACCGATAATTGATTTTCTCTTACTAATCTTCGGATTCCATCTGTTTTTCTTAGTCTGCGTGTTCTAAACATAGTTTATCATATTTTCAAACAGAGCGCAGTTGAGATTTTTTTTACAAATATCTCTATACTGCGCTCGTATGACATTTTAATTTATTTTTTTACAAAGTGTAAATTCACCAATTCTATTACACTTTCTACTGTAGGTAATTTTGCAACTTCTACCTTTTCAAAATGTTTTCTTGCCTCTTTAGCTGTGCTTTCTCCTATACAAAAAGCCACTTTATCTGCTGCATTTTCTTCCATGTAGCTTTCAACTGTAGATGGACTATAAAATAATACTCCGTTTACTTTTTCATCTACTTTAGCTGGGCTATACATCGTTTTATAAGCTTCTACTTCATTTACTGTAATTCCGTTTTCTGCTAAAACACTTGGTAATGTATCTAATCTTAAGTCGCTACAAAAATATGTTACTTCCTGACCTTTTATTTCATTTATAAGATACGATGCTAGCTTCTCTGCATTTCTTTCTGAATGTGTAACCTTACCTATTTTTTGCTCGATTAACTTTTTTGTTCTTCGACCAACACAATAAATATTTTTGAATTTCAATTCATCAGAAGTAAATGAGTTCGCTATTGCTTCTACTCCATTTTTACTTGTAATGATTACATTTTCAATTTCATTTTTAACAACTTTAGGTGCTATTCTATTAAAACGAATTTTAATAAAATCGCTATCCTCAACTGCTATAGAAGTTGGCAATAACTTCTTTTGAATTTCTGATAATTTCTTTGTTGAAAATATGGCAAACTCTTTTTCAAGCCCCATATCTTCCATCATTAATTCTTTCCCTCCTTTATTAATTACATAGTCTGCACAATCTTTTGCTAAGAATTTATGACGCCCAAGCTTTCCTTTCTTATTTACAGAAATCTTTTTCTTACCATCTCTACTTAACAAAATACCTTTAAAGTTGATCTCCTCAGTCTTATCATCAATATAAGCTAATGCTCCAATTGGCGCTGTACATCCTCCTTCTAGTCTATTTAAAAACTCTCTTTCTATCCCAACACAAACTTGTGTTTCATAGTGATTCAATTGCTCACATGCATCTTTAGAGAAATCATCATTTTCTAAAGCTGTAATCATAATTGCACCTTGTGCTGGTGCTGGTATCATCCATGAAAGACTAATTGCTCCTTTTGGTCTTATGCCTATTCTTTCTAATCCTGCTGCTGCGAAAACAGCTCCATTCCAATCGTTGTTTGCTAACTTCTCTAAACGTGTATTTACGTTTCCTCTTAAATCTACTACTTCATGTGTTGGATAGCGATTTAACCATTGTGCTTTTCTACGTAAACTACCCGTTGCTATAATTCCTTTTGGCTGTCCAAAAAACTCTTCATTATCTTTTAACACCAAAATATCAGCATAATTTGCTCTTTTTAATACAGCCGCTTGCACAATTCCTTGTGGTAATACTGTTGGAACATCTTTTAATGAATGTACTGCAATATCAATATCGCCATTTAACATAGCGATATCTAAATTTTTAGTAAATATTCCTGTAATTCCTAGTTCGTATAAAGGTTTGTCTAAAACTAAATCTCCAGTAGATTTAATTGGAACTATTTCACATTTATACTCTAACTCTTCTAATTGCTTGCGAACTTTGTTTGCTTGCCACATAGCCAATTGGCTATCTCGTGTACCTATTCTAATTATCTTCTGCATGGATAGTTTCTAAATTTGCTCCAAACACTTTAGCCATTACTTCTATACTTTTATTTACAGAAGTTTCTTCATCCTTTAAGTGTTTTACAAACTGTGTAGTTATTTTTTGGATAAATCTTGATGTTATAACTTCTGCTTGAGTTTCATCAAAATCTTTTATTTTTTTCTTGTGGAAAGCTATTTCTCCTTGTTGAATTGTTTTTAACGATTGCTTTAATGCATTAATTGCCGGTGTAAACCTTCTATGATTTAACCACTCTTGAAACTCTTCATTGTGTGTTTCAATAATTGCTTCTGCAACAGGGATTTCTTGTTGACGAATTGCTAAGGTTTCATCAGTTATTTTAGATAACTCATCTACATTTACCAATGTTACATTATCTAATTCAGCTACTTCTTTAGAAACGTTTGCTGGCATAGACAAATCTAAAATTAACAACTCTTTATTTGTTAAAATATGTTCTTTCTTAATGGTTGCTTCTGAAGCTCCTGTAGAAACTATTAAAACATCAGTATTTGCAATCTCCTTATTTAAGTTTTCATACTTCGCATTTCTAATTGAAGTATTTTCTTTTACAAAGGCTATTGCTTTTTCTTCTGTTCTATTAATTAAACTTACTGTTTTATTTTGCGTGTATTCCGCTAAGTTTTTACAAGTATGCTTTCCCATTTTACCTAATCCAAAAACTAAAACATTTTTTGAATTATAGTCTTCTAGGTTTTTAATCATGTATTGAACAGCTGCGTAAGAAACGGATGTTGTTCCTGAACTTAACCTAGTTTCATTTTTAACACGCTTACTTGCTTGCATTACATGATTTAGCAATCGCTCAAAATATGCATTAGTAGTACCAGCTTCTTTAGCTAATTTAAAAGCTTGTCTTAACTGACCTACAATTTCATAATCTCCTAAGATTTGACTATCCAATCCTGTTCCCATTCGAAACAAGTGGTTAATCGCCTCTTTGTTTTTATATACATTTGATACTTGAGCAAATTCTTCTACAGATCCATTTGAATACTTACAAAGCATTCCAATTAATTGAAATGGATGATCTGCAAAACCAGTTATTTCTGTTCTATTACAAGTTGAAAGTACAAAAATACCTTTCATACCTTTACTCTTAGCTTCCTCTAAAAGTGCTACTTGGTTTTCTTTAGAAACACTAAACTTCCCCCTAATAGTTGCGTCAGCTTTTTTGTAGCTAACTCCTATATTGTATAAATTCTTGTTATGTTTTTCTTCTACCATTAAGTCTTCGTCAATAAAAAGTGGGTCAAAAATATAAAGTTTCCTCATAAAAAAGTATCGCTAAAAGAACTTTTAATGTCGTTATTTGTTTTTTATCGTAAAATTAATGCTAAAACACAGATAAAGTGTATTTTTGCAATAAAATCAACTATTAAGGATGGATTACATTAGAATCATTCTAAATAAAAATTTTTAATTTATCTTTTGATCTATGTCAAAAAACATCGCAGAAAGTACATTTAGAGAAGTTTCTTTAGAAAAAGGTTTTTTTGTATTAAAATTCCAAAACAACTCTAACAAAACAGAAGTATACAAAAGAGATATTGACAGCTCTTACATTCAATTACATTACTGTGTTAAAGGAAATTGCAAGTTTCATTTTAACAACAATAGTTATACTTTTAATGTACTTGACAAGCATTCAATTTTCTTATATAACCCTCAACAGAACTTACCTATCAACTTAGAAATTCTACCAAAAACATCTTTGGTTTCAATAATTATATCTATTGAAAAATTTCACGCGTTGTTTTCTAACGAGGCTAGTTATATTCCTTTTTTAAGTGACGACAACAAAAACAAAAAGTATTATGATAATACTGAGATAAAAGCAAACACTTTAATAGTTCTTCAACAAATTCTAACAGCCAAAAACCAAAGCTCTATGCGCAACCTTTATATTAAAGGTAAAACATACGAACTTTTAAGTCTTCATTTTGATAATGGTGAAAACACCAATGATGAATACTGTCCTTTTTTAGTTGATGATAGAGACGTTTTAAAGATTAGAAAAGCAAAGGATATTATTATTTCAAAAATGAGTGAGCCTCCTAGTTTACAAGATCTAGCCAATGAAGTAGGTTTGAACTTAAAGAAGTTAAAAGAAGGGTTTAAACAAATTTATGGAGACACGGTTTATAGTTTTTTATTTGATTATAAAATGGAACATGCTCGTAAACTTTTAGAAAGCAACCAATTTAATGTAAATGAAGTTGGTATTCAAGTTGGATATAGTACTTCTAGCCATTTTATAGCTGCTTTTAAAAAGAAATTTGGCACCACCCCAAAACAATATGTAATGAGCTTACAAAAAGAATAAATGAAACAACTAACACATTACGACATACAAAACGCTCAAAAAAGTTTTCCCATCACCATAGTTTGTGATGCTATAAGGACACCTGAAAATATTGGGATGTGTTTCCGTATTTCTGAAAGTTTTGGCGTTCAAAAAATATTCCTACATGAAAATTCTCCAACAGTTGAAAATAGAATTGTTAAGAAAACTGCTAGGAATACATTAAATCAAATTGACTATGAATACTATACCAGCTTTGAAGAAACTATTAATAAATTAAAAGAAGAAGGAAATACCATTGTAGGTATTGAAATCACGGACGAAAGTGTAAACATTCAAGATTTTGATTTTTCTTCTAAAGAAAAAATAGTATTGCTATTAGGAAGCGAAAGAAACGGAATTGAAAATATAAATTTAGTAGATGCAACTGTTGCTATTCCAATGTTTGGACGCAACTCTTCTATGAATGTAATTCATAGTTTAGCTATTGCTCTATATGAAACCACAAACCAACTGAAAAGCATATAATGAAAGGAGTTTTACTTGTAAACTTAGGCTCACCAAAAAGTACTGACCCTAAGGACGTAAAAGAATATTTAGGTGAATTTTTAATGGATGAACGCGTTATTGACGTTCCATTATGGCTACGTACTTTTATTGTAAAAGGTATTATTTTAAATACTCGTCCAAAAAAATCAGCAGCTGCTTATAAAAAAATATGGTGGAAAGAAGGTTCACCACTAATTGTTTTATCTGAAAGACTACAAAGCAAAGTTCAAGCAAAAACTGAACTTCCTGTAGCATTAGCTATGCGATATGGAAACCCATCTTTAAAGACTGGATTACAAGAATTGCACGACAAAGGTGTTACCGAAGTCATGTTAGTCCCACTCTACCCTCAATTTGCTATGGCAACTACTGAAACAATCGTTGTGTTAGCTGAGGAATTACGTAAGGAGTTTTTCCCTCAAATGAAGATTACTGATGTGCCTGCTTTTTATAACAAACCAGAATACATCAAAGCTTTATCTAACAGTATTAAAGATTACTTATCTGACAAAGATTACGATCATATATTATTCTCTTACCATGGAGTTCCAGAGCGTCATATATACAAATCAGACATCACAAAAAGTCATTGTAAAATAGATGGTAGTTGCTGTAATACTCCATCTAAAGCTCATGAATTCTGTTACCGTCATCAGTGCTTACAAACTACTAAGAACGTAATATCTGAATTAGATTTAGATGAAAATAAAGTTTCAACTTCATTCCAATCGCGTTTAGGAGTAGATCCTTGGTTACAACCATATACTGATAGAACTATTGTAAATAAAGCCGAAAAAGACGGTATTAAAAAACTAGCAATTGTTACCCCTGCCTTTGTTTCTGATTGTTTAGAAACTTTAGAGGAAATTGCCATGGAAGGTAAAGAGGAGTTTTTAGAATCTGGCGGTGAAGAATTCTACACTGTCCCTTGTATTAATGATAATGACGAATGGGTTGATGTTTTAGCTGGATGGATTAACGATTTTAATAAAAACTAATTATGGATTTTTTATATGTAAAAGCTTTACACATTATTTTTGTAGTAACTTGGTTTGCAGGGTTATTCTATATTGGTCGTTTATTTATTTACCACGTAGAAGCTGAAAAAAAAGACGAACCTGCTAAATCTATCTTACAAACTCAATACAAATTAATGTCTAAGCGCTTATGGTATATAATCACTTGGCCATCCTTATTTTTAGCTAGTTTTTTTGCTTTTTGGATGCTTTGGAAAAACCCTATTTATTTAGAGATGCCATGGATGCATATTAAACTTTCTTTTGTTTTAGCTTTATATTTTTATCATGGATTTTGCCATAAAATATATAGTGAACTACAAAACGATAAAATACGCTACACCTCTACCAAGCTTCGTATTTTTAATGAAGCTCCAACCATAATTTTATTTGCTGTTGTTTTTTTAGTTGTTCTAAAAGATACTATTAATTGGGTATGGGGAGTTGTAGGTATTATTCTTTTTGGTGTTTTACTAATGATGGGAATTCGTTTTTACAAAAAAATTAGAGCTAAAAAATCTTGGGACAAATACGAACAAGAACTTATTGACGAAGACAAAAAATTAAACAATTAAAATAACTAAGAGTTAAGTTTTCAATTCCAACTTTTAAAACTCAACTATCCTTTCAATTATCTTCATTAATGGATTTCACAGAAGTAATCAAAGAAGTATACAAAAAAACTAGTAACATTGAGAATAAAGGTGAATTAGCCACTTATATACCTCAATTAGCAAAAGTAGACTCAAAAAAGTTTGGGATTCATATATCTGCATTGGATAATTTGAGCTTCGGTATTGGAGATTATTCTGAAAAGTTTTCTATTCAAAGTATTTCCAAAGTTTTATCATTAAGTTTAGCTTACCGAACTCTTGGGGAAGATATCTGGAATCGACTTGGAGTTGAACCTTCTGGTAATGCTTTTAACTCTTTAGTCCAACTTGAAACTGATAATGGAATTCCACGGAATCCATTTATAAATGCTGGCGCTATTGTTATTTCAGACATTCTTCTCAGCATACTAGATAATCCTAAAAATGACTTTTTAGATTTTGTAAGAAACATAAGCAACAATCCTAAATTAAACTATTCTAGTAAAATTGCTACTTCTGAAAAAGAAGTTGGATTTAGAAACATTGCCTTATGCAACTTTATTAAATCTTTTGGAAACATAAAAAACAATCCTGATGATGTTCTTGATTTCTATTTCGACCTTTGCTCTTTAGAAATGAATTGTAAAGAACTTTCCGAAGTCTTTTTATTCTTAGCAAACGAAGGAAAGACAACAACGAACTCTCAAATTTTAACCAAAAGTCAATCAAAAAGAATCAATGCCTTAATGCAAACTTGTGGGTTTTATGATGAGTCTGGAGAGTTTTCTTTTAAAGTAGGATTACCTGGGAAAAGTGGTGTTGGCGGTGGAATTATAGCAGTTCACCCAGGAAAATATAGCATTGCTGTTTGGAGCCCTAAATTAAACACTAAAGGAAATTCCTACAAAGGAATGAAGTTTCTTGAAGAGTTCACTACAAAATCAGAATTATCTATTTTCTAATCTTTCTAAATAATATCTATTCAAATTAACAAAACCTTCAATTCATCTATAGATTCATTCGATTTATCTAATTATTTCAACTTAATCAATTCTCAAAACTAATTTTAGTCCAAATTTTTAAATTAGAATGAGATGTCAAACTCCTTTTTAGAACTAAAACGCTTAACCAACGAGTCTTTTAAAGACTATCTTATAAGAATTAGGAAAAACAATGCTTTTAATCATATTCCTGATGAAGTCTTAAAACAATGGATGTACCCTCATTTTAACCAATCTTTTACTATTAAAAATTATTCATCGATTAATTTTTATGAGGTAAAGTTTAGTCTAGTTGAACTCACGACAAATCAAATTAATAAACTTACCATACTCAACAAATTCAGTTCTTACGTAGATATGAAATCAAAACACAAAAGTTTTGAGAGTTTTTCATATTTAAACCCTAGAGATCTTAATCATTGGAAAAATAATAAAACTTGGGCTACACCTCCAATAGTTATAAAACCTATAGATTTCCCTGAGCTAGACAATACCAATATAAAAACTAAAAAAAATCATCATTTAATTGAAGGACATAATCGATTAGGCTATTTTAAATCTATAAACTCTTTTTCTAAATTAGCAGACACTCATAAAGTTTTTCTAATTAGAAAATAAATCTTTCTTCTAACATTTTTCTCCTATATATTCTCCCCCTAATTAGTATATATTTAGGAGTTCAACCTTGTACATTATTTTGGCAAATTACAAACTAGTTCTTACCTAACTCAACTGAACAATATCTCTTTTTCCTTTAATTACACATTTGAGCACCTCAACTATACATTCACACCACTCATCTAATTCACTACAATCCAACCACATTACCTTAGTATCTTTGAAGTATAAACTAAAAGTTTTTTTTAATAGTTTGATTGATTAGTTAATTTAGAAAAGAAGTATCCGGAGGGACAGCTTCTTTTCTTTTTTATAAAAAGAAAATTAAAAACTCACTTATTTTAGGGTAACACTTTTACTCTTCTGGAACATAGTAGTAACATTAATATAAAATTTAATTACTATGTTAAAAAACATTTCAAACTTAGGAACAACTCTTAACAAAAAAGAACAACAATCTATTAAAGGTGGATTATTTGAAGAATGCCCTCACGCAACTATTGAATATAGTGATTGGTCTATGACTAGTAATGGTGTTGGATGCGGAACAAGAACTGCTACAATTACCGGATCTTGTGCTACCTATGGAAACAATACACACACCGAAACTAAAGTATGCCCAAAAGAAACTGGTTTAGTGCTTCCTGAATTACCATAATAAAGTTCTAAACTTTATTCGTACTAAGCAAGCTTAAAAGCTTGCTTTTTATTTTTATTTTCAGGGTAACATTTTTCACTTTCTAGAACAGAATAGTAATATTAATCTAAAAATTTAATTACTATGTTAAAAAACATTTCAAACTTAGGTATAAACCTTAACAAAAAGGAACAACAATCTATTAATGGTGGTGGACTTGAATTTGGTCCTTGGTCTCATTATGTAAATGGTGTAGGTTGTGGAACAAGGACAGTTTTTGTTGACACTGCGGTTTCAAATCATTCATATACTGAAAGTCAACCATGCCCAATGGAAACTGGCTTAGTTACTCCAGAAGGGCCAAAATAAAAAACAGGTTTTCACTAAGCAGGTTTAAAAACCTGCTTACTAATTTATTTAATTAACTGTATAAACCTTAAAACAACCATTGCCATCCACTTGGTCACCTATTGAAATCCCAACAGATTTAAATCCTTCTTTAGCATTTATAATCCTTTTTACTCCATCTTTAGTAATAAAAGTAACACCCAAACTCTTTATTTTTCCATATTCATTAAAAACTGTAGTATCAAAATTTAAATCCATATCTGTTTTTTCATTGAAGTCTTGCTTTAATCTTAACAAATCTGGTTTACTTATATTTTTATTAACATGTAAAGTAACATAGTCTTCCTTAAAAGAATTTCTTTCTTTATTAATTTTACAAGCTCCCCAAAAAAGTACAAGCGATACAATTGCAATTTTAAATTTCATTTTTATTTTTTTTAGCAATATAGTACTTTGTTAGTTATTTTCCGTTACCAAATCCGTTATCAAAAATGAAAATACTCAAATATACATTTCTTACTTACGCTTATGAAATTACCCTAAACCGTACACCTTAATTACCTTTATTTGAGAAACTTAAATTTTCATATTATGATAAACAATATTTCAAACTTAGGTGTAACTTTAAACAAAGAAGAGCAACAATCTATTAAAGGTGGAGGCTACGGTTCAGTTACTTGTGGTGATGGAACTGTATTTGAAGCTACTGCAGAATCAATGGATTCAGTAGTTCAAGGTGGTACTTTCTGGTGTCTACATCACGGACATGGTAATCCAATAAATTTTACTTTCAACCATAGATAAAACACCATCCTTTTATTAAATCAGCTCTCTATTCAGAGAGCTTTTTTTATTCTTTACAACCATTAAACATAGTTTTCTTTTAAGTATATTCGCTATAAACTACCCCCACTATACAATGAATGAGATAAAAATTTCTATAAACGCTTTTGGTTTCACTGGAAACGACTATGTAGAAAAAGAAGTTCAACAAGAGAACATTCTTATCAAAAACTCTTCTGACAATTATTTAAATGAAATAGATTTAAAGCAAATACTTGAAACTATAATTCTTTCTATTAAAGAAATAAAGTCAATGTATCCTGATAAACAAATCAACGTAATTAAACACGATAACAATAGATTAGAATGTATAAAATTTGAGGTTACATTTAACGATAATACTAACACTTCTAAAACATTAGAAGAGCTATCTTTTTTTGAATTAGCAGCTAAGCACGAAAGTTTAGCCCTATTAATTTTAGAATATTGTAGAGTTACTGATAATGGAGAAGAAGGTAATAGATTAATAATAAGAAACGAATATGATCAAGGACCTCCTGCCGGAACTTATGCCATACTTTCATTAGTTCTCCAAAATAAAAAATGGATACCACATTATATTGAATTTTTAAGAACCAATGATTTAGAACACGAAGTTGAACAAATATGGGATATCGAAGCTATCTTAAAAAAATATGGTTGGTGTCCTGAAACTTATAAATTAGCAATTGCCCGAAATATTAGTTGTTGTGGACAAGCTGGCAAGGAACAATTTGAAAGATTTATAGAAAACGGTCTTAAAGAATCACTTAAAAACAAAAAAATTAGAGACCTTTTTTTAAACAATATTTTAAATGAATTTCAAGAATGGAAATCTTTTAAATTTAGACTAAAAGATGGTTCTTTTAAGTATTATAAAAAATACATCATTTCTTATGTACAACACTTTGAAAAACTATTAACAAAAAATGAAATTGCAAGTATTGAATCTTTTCTCTTACAAAAATGGGATGACTACAATAAAACAATTGTAATTTAATTTCAAAACTAACAACATCATAAACTAATGTTTTCTTTTATTCTGTAACATTTGTTACAATAACAATAACCCACTTATTATACATTTACAGAGATAATTAAACAAACAATCTTAGACAACAAACTAACTGCACTAATAATGATTTCCCTCAATTTCCCTTGTGCAGTTAGTATTTTCATTAATTAAAAAAGTTTTCTCAAAACTTACACTTAACTGATAATCAACCTTTCACATTCTTTCTTAGCCCTATAATAAATCACTGGTTAAAAAGAGGTTTTATTTTTTTAAATTCTTCATAACATCAATTTTATTATAATTAATAGAACATAAAAAGCTCCTTAAGGAGCATAATTATTAATTAAAAACAAAAATTATGGAAACATTAAAAATTGAAATCCCTAAAGGGTTTATCGTAAAAAATTTTGACAAAGAAACTGGTGAAATCGAACTTGAGGCTATACCTAAAAAAATAACGGAAGCCATAACAACTATTCAAGATGTTTTAGATGATAACAACATCACTCAAGAAAAACTTGACAAAATGTTTGAGAACACCCCAGAGCATTTAAAGTATCAATACATCATTGAGTTATTATGCAAATCTTTAAATGAAGAATGGGTTCCAGATTGGAGCAACCCTAATGAACACAAATATTATCCATGGTTTAAAATGAGTTCATCTGGATTTCGCTATGATGACCATGGCCGTTGGGTTACATTTTCAGACGTTGGATCTCATCTTTGTTTTAAAAGCCCAGAATTGGCAAAGTATGCCGGCGAACAGTTTACGGATGTTTTTAGAAAATTCATGATAATAGAACAACTCTAAGAAACATCAATTATTTAAGGGGAATCCATATCTATTTATAAAATGTTTCGATAAAGTTCTATTGCTTTAATTTTTTACTCTTAAAAAGCAAAATAGATATTAAAAAATTACCATAGTTTATTTTATTCAGGGGGCCGAATATAATAAAAACTATATCCTTATTTTCATATAAAAAATATAACTAAATACTTTTTTTTAATAGCTATTTAGTACTAACACACCTTAAAATAAATTTACTTTTAAGTATATTAGCTATAACCTAGGAAAAGCTTATAAAAAGAATCTAAAACCCTTATTCTTCTATTAATTCCTATCAATACTTTAGAACAGAGTCTTGACAAATATAGAACTGAAAAGCATTACAAATGCTAGAATTTTTAAATATGAAAACAGAAAATGAGTAATTACAAAGAAAATATTAGCAGCTATATACATGAAGCCTTAATTTATTTAAAAAAAACTAAAAATTTATGGATAAAAGAAGACCATCCTGAAATTATTAGGCGATTTGAAAACTGGGATTGGAAAACCGATCTAATTAAAATTGAACAACGCTTACAATCAGCATATAAAAAAATTCCTTTTGAAGAAAACATAGGTACCATTGCTATAAATTGGGATGATTACTACAACAATGGAGTAACTCTTTATTTTGGTTCTGAAAGCGAATACCAAGAATGGGGTGATGATGATTGGTTAGATTGGGAAATTGATTTGACAGATGTAATAAACCAAATATTTGAAGATATTGACAACTGGCACAATGAAATGGAAGTTGAACTAGATCTTTTTAAAGAATTGTTTTTAGGACTTGTTGAAACGGCAGCCATTCATTCTATAAAAACCGAAGAATTCAAACAACTTAAAAAACAAGATACTTATTTAATATCTAGTGCTTTATGGCATGACTCAGAGTACGACATGATATTTAATTCTAAAGAGCCTGTTGCTTACAAACTATCTCTCCGTGAAGAATACAAAAAAACAACACCCGAGGTTCTAGAAAAAGGCTATTATTCTTTTTTTGGTGAAAAACATAACATCTCAACAAAATGGATTAGAGGCAATGGCTCTAAAGAAGGAATTATACCGGAAGAAATTGGACTCTTTCAAAACGTAGAGGAAATTAAAGCAAAAAATGAATACCTAAAAGATCTTCCTGATACATTATTCTCTTTACCCAAACTACAAGATTTAGACCTATCACATAATAAATTAGAAAGTATAAGTCAAAACATTACCAAACTACAAAACCTAAACGTATTTGATATATCAAATAATCATTTAAGTCATTTACCAGACGAATTAGCTGAGCTAGTAGAGTTAAAACGATTAAACATTGAATATAATCAACTAACAAAACTCCCCCCCTTAGAAAAACTCCCCAAATTAGACTCACTAAGCGCTCATAATAACAATATAGAAGAGTTTGCAGAATTGCCTCAAAGTCTTACTTGGCTTAATTTAAACTCGAATGAGTTAAAACAACTCCCAAAATCTATTACCAACTTAAAGAACTTAAAAACTTTAGTACTCTCAAAGAACTCTTTTAGTTCTTTTCCTAAAGAAATCCTACAACTAACATCTCTAGAAAGTATAGAACTAGGCGGAAATCCCATAGAAGATTTACCCAAAGAAATGCTTTCTCTACCAAATTTGAGAGAGTTAAGAGTAATTCCAAACAAGTTTTCTATTGAAAAACGCAAGGAATTAAGAGAAGTTTTTGGCGATATTTTATTTGTAGGTTACGATAGTGACTCTAACTCATTTATGTAAAAAACTTTTCTTTATACCTAATTTAAAAAACTCTCTATTATAAAATATAGAGAGTTTTTTATTATTCAGATTTCATTTGTTCAAACATATCTAAAAGGTTTTCAACATGCCATATTTCAATAATCTTACCATTTTTAATCTTCATTAAATCATGCCCAACAAAATCCACTTCTTTGTTAGTGGCAGGAACACCAAAAAATTCACCAGTATGTTTTCCTGTCATTCGCCAACGCACAAAAACTTTATCATTACCTATTAACTCTAGTACCTCAAATTCATGATTAGAATTTGAAAAACCATTTTTTAAAGCTAAAGTTAACCCTTTAATCTCTTCAACAGCATCTCCTCCATGCCCATCATGATCTATTAAAGTATCACTTAACAAATCATTCATTTTTTCTGGTATTCCATTATCTAAAATTTGATAATACTGTTTTGCTATTTCATTTCTATTATTCATTTTTTCTGTTTTTACACAAGCTGTGAAAGCTAAACTCGTGATTAATACTATTACTGTTTTATTCATATTTTTTTGATTTTCGTTTACAAAACTATACCTTAACAAACTAATAAACAAGTACATACAAAAAAGTGCGGTACTTACAAAAAAGTATGTAAAACTGATAATCAATTATTTACCTTATGAAAAAAAATGAAAATAAATGCCCTGTAGCCACTGCTTTAAAAATATTAGGTGGAAAATGGACTTTACAAATAGCATATGAAATAGGAAATGAAAAACGAAGATTTGGAGAATTAAAAAGATTAATTCCTGAGATTAGCGAGAAAATGCTAATTCAAGAATTAAAAAAAATGACCTCCTCCAACATCTTAAATAGAAAAGCCTATCCCGAAATTCCACCAAGAGTTGAATATTCCCTTACTAATAAAGGGCTAAAAGTATTACCAATACTTGAGCAAATAGAAAACTTTGGATTGGAATTAATGAAAAAAGAATAACAGTTTTTATAAAAAAACTAACTACCTTTTATTGATTGCTCGAATGGAATTCTATTAACAATACTTCTTCCTAAGGTAACCTCATCAGCATATTCTAACTCCCCTCCTACAGCAATACCTCTTGCAATAGTAGAAGTAGTTATATTGTATTTTTCAATCTGCTTATATATGTAGAAGTTTGTAGTATCACCTTCCATTGTAGAACTTAAAGCAAAAATCAACTCTTTAATTTCACCTTCTTTAACTTTTTCAACTAACGATTCTATTTTTAAGTTTTGAGGTCCAATACCTTCAATAGGTGAAATTTTACCTCCTAATACATGATACAAACCTTTAAATTGCGCAGTACTTTCAATAGCCATTACATCACGGATATCTTCAACTACACAAACAATTTCTTCATTTCTATTTGGATTACTGCAAATGTCACATAGAATAGTATCAGAAATATTATGACATTTTTTACACGAATTCACATCATTTCGTAAGTTGGTTAAAGCCTCTGCTAAATACTTTGTATTTTCTTTAGGTTGCTTTAATAAATGTAACACTAAACGAAGCGCTGTTCGCTTACCAATACCTGGCAATCGACTTACTTCATTCACTGCATTTTCTAATAATTTTGATGAAAAATCCATGCTGCGAATTTACAATTTTTCAACTAAGAAACGACCAATATATTTCATCTAAAAAAAGTATCTTCGTACTTTAAAACTAAACTAACAATTCACAATGAATTCTGAAATAAAAAACTTAGAACCTAAGGCAGTTTGGAAAAATTTTGCTGACTTAAATGCTGTACCTCGTCCTTCTAAAAAAGAGGAAAGAGTGATTCAATTTATGGTTGATTTTGGTAATAACTTAAATTTAGAAACCATGGTTGACAAAGTTGGAAATGTAATTATCCGCAAACCAGCTTCAGCAGGTATGGAAAATCGTAAAATGGTGGTAATGCAAAGTCACTTAGACATGGTTCACCAAAAAAATGCCGATACTGATTTTGATTTTGATACTGAAGGAATCAAAATGTTTATAGATGGTGATTGGGTTAAAGCTGACGGAACTACTTTAGGAGCCGATAACGGATTAGGAGTTGCTTCTATTATGGCTGTTTTAGAATCCACTGATATTGTACACCCAGCTATTGAAGCTTTATTTACCATTGATGAAGAAACTGGTATGACTGGTGCTATGGGTCTTGAAGGTGGAATTTTACAAGGTGAAATCTTATTAAATTTAGATACCGAAGAAGATGATGAAATAGGTATGGGATGTGCTGGTGGTGTAGATATTACAGCTACTAGAACTTATAACGAAGAAGATACTCCAGAAAACACCACTGCTTTTCAAATTTCAATTACTGGATTAAACGGTGGTCATTCAGGAATGGACATTATTAAAGGTTTAGGAAATGCCAACAAAATAATGAACCGTTTATTATTTGATGGTTTTACCAATTTTGGCTTGCGTGTTTCTGAAATTAACGGAGGAAGCTTACGCAACGCTATTCCACGTGAAAGCTTTGCTACTGTGGTAATCGATACAGTTTCTAAAGAACCTTTCTTATTTGAAATTCACGAATTAATCAACAGTATTAAAGCTGAATTTGCAACTTTAGAACCTAATTTATCTATTGAATTAACACCTGCTGAAACACCAAATAAAGTAATGGATTTAGGAGTTCAAGAAGGTTTAATCAAATCTTTATACACTGCTTTAAACGGAGTATATCGTATGAGTCCAGATATCGAAGGATTGGTAGAAACGTCTAACAATATTGCTCGTGTTATTGTTAAAGAAGGAAACATTAAAATAGGATGTTTAACACGTTCTTCTTCTGAAACAAACAAATGGGATTTAGCAAATTCATTGCGTGCTGCTTTTGAATTAGCAGGATTTAACGTAGAGTTTTCAGGGTCTTACCCAGGTTGGTTACCTAATGTAAATTCAGAAATACTACAAACAGTTACAAAATTATACGAAGATTTACATGGAGAAAAACCTAATGTAGCGGCTTGTCATGCTGGATTAGAATGCGGAATCTTAGGTCAAAACTACCCTAACATGGATATGGTTTCTTTCGGACCTAATATTAAAGGGGCACATTCTCCTGATGAACGCGCTCAAATTTCTTCGACTCAAAAGTATTGGAAGTTTTTATTGGAAATTTTAAAAAACACTCCTATAAAATAGTCAATGATTTACTTAAACATTAAAAAACTACCCTTAAGGGTAGTTTTTTTTTGCCTTAAAACACAGTCTTAAAACAAAATTATCATTTTTAAAAAAAACACATATATTTACAGTAAAAAACTGAAAAAGAAAAAATTAACCAACCAAAAAACGCTATTTAATTGAAAAAAATCTTCTCTATCTCTCTGCTATTGTTGTATGCGCCTATATGTATATTTTCTCAAAATTTACAAGAAAACAAAAAGCATCTCATAACCTTTGATTCCATTATTGGACAAGAAAACACAAACTTAAATTATGGTATTCTTTATGAAGAAAAATACAAAACTAAAAAAGGAAACCATCATTTTTTTAAAACAAATCAATTTCAAAAAGGTAGTGTAAATTATCAAAATGAAGATTTTTTTAATGTTCTTTTAAAATACGATTTAGCTGATGAGCATTTGATTGTTAAAATCAAAAAAGCGTACAAATACTATCCTACTATATTAAGTAATTCCTTAATTAAAGAATTCAAATTAGGTGAATATAATTTTATTAATGATCCTAAATACGGATTCTTAGAAATATTATTCGATTCTGATAAAATCAAACTTTTAAAAAAACACACAAAAGAAAAGCTCAAAAGATTAACCAATACTCATCGATATTATAAGTTTCAAAAACACGAAAACTTATTTTTTTATTATGAAAAAGAATTTATAGATCTTAAAAGCAAAAAGAAACTCTACAAAATCTTCTCTAAAGCAAAAATCAAACATTTTTATAAACAGAATTCTCGTCTATACAAAAACAATAAAGATCTATTCTTCATAAAATTAGCTAGACTTATAGCATCACCTAAATTGTAAAAATGAAAAAGCAAATCCTCTTTATACTCCTTTTATTGAGCATTAAGGTAAATGCTCAAGTAAAAGAAACCAAAATTTCAATTGAATTTAAAAATCTAAACAAAAAAGAAGCCATTGAACATATTCAAAATAATACTAACTACACTTTTTTTTACTTAGATAATTGGCTAGATAATGCTAGAAAATCTAAAAAATTTAACAATGCTACTATTAATGAAATTTTAGATTTCATCTTCACAGACTCAACCTTAAACTATTATATACACGATAACAATAAAATAATACTAACACAAGGTAATTTAATTAGAAAAAGTATTTATGAAGTTGAACAAATTGTTCAAAATTCAAACATTCCCACTGAGAACGTTGTTGAACCTGTAATAATTAATTCTAATACTTACAAAAACACTAAACCAATTAAAATTGGAAAAGAACAAAGAAAAAATCCGCAATCAACATATAATCTAACAGGTATCATAGTTGATCAGAAAAGTAAAAAACCTATTGAGGGTGTTATCTTAATTGAGAGAGCCAAAAATATTTCTACAACAACAAATAAAAATGGTGTTTACAATTTAAAACTTCCATATGGAGAAAATAAAATTGAAGCACTCTTAATTGGATACAATAACATAAAGAAAAAATTAATTATTTATAACAACGGAAACTTAAACTTTAAGTTATCTGAAAATAGTGAACAACTAGATGAAGTAACAATAAATACTAATAAAAATAAAAACACCAAACAGGTAATTTCTGGAATAACCGAACTAAAAGCGGAAGAGATAAAAACTATTCCTTTGGTTTTAGGGGAACGAGACATTTTAAAAGTAGCTACCACCATGCCAGGAATAAAATCATTAGGCGAAGGTGCTGAAGGAATTAATGTAAGAGGAGGTAAAATAGATCAAAATTTATTTTTGTTAGACAATGGTGTTATCTACAACCCTACTCATTTTCTTGGATTGTTTTCCGCTATAAATCCATTTACTACTAATAATATTAAAATATACAAAGGAAATATCCCATCTGAATTTGGAGGCAGGATTTCTTCTGTTTTTGATATACAAACAAAAGTTGTAGATAAGCAAAAACTAAAAGGAGAAGTTTCAATTGGTCCAGTTACAGGAAATGTAAGTATCCAAACACCTATCATAAAAGATAAATCGGGTGTACTAGTAGGAATTAGGAGCACCTATTCAGACTGGGTTTTAAAAAGCTTAAAAGAAGAAAAACTTGCTAAAAGCAGCGCTTCTTTTTTTGACTTTATAACCAAATATGACCATCTTTTTAATAAAAAAAACTCGCTATTTATAACAGGTTATCATAGTAAAGATAAATATCAAATAGCTTCTGACACTATAAACTCTTATCAAAACACAATTGTTTCTTTAAATTGGAAGCACTCATTTAATGATAAAAACACTGGTAACCTTATTCTTTCTAACAGCACCTACAGTTTTAACTCAGATTATGAAAGTAACGGCAACAATAATTTTAATTTAGATTATAAATTAAACGAAACTAATTTAAAACTAAAGTTTAAATACGTACACTCTAAAAAACATAGCTTCAACTATGGATTATCCTCCAAACTTTATAACATATCTCCTGGAAACTTAACCCCAAAAGGAAACAGTTCTTCTGTAATACCAGTTTTAATTCCTAAGGAAAAAGCTGTGGAGAACTCTGTATTCCTTTCCGACAAATACAATATATCAAAGAAATTTTCTTTAAACCTCGGTTTAAGATATACTTTATACTCAGCTCTAGGGGCTTCAACTCAAAATATCTACAAGGAAAACTCTCCTAAAAACGGGGCTACTTTAGAATCTGTTAAAAATTATGAAAACAATGAAATATATAAAAACTATCAAGGATTAAGCTATCGATTATCAGGAAGATATCTTCTAAATAAAAACTTAGCATTAAAAGGTAGTTTTAGCAAACTATTTCAATTTATTCATCGATTAAGTAACAATACATCTGCCTCACCTATTGACACATGGAGACTATCTAACCTCAATATAAAACCACAAGATGGAACACAGGTATCTTTAGGTCTTTTTCAAGATTTAAAAAACAACTACGAAATAAGTCTTGATGGATATTATAAAAAGTATAATAATATTGTTGACTATAAGGTGGGAGCTAGTTTACTATTAAATAAAAATATAGAAACCGAAATCTTACAAGGAGAAGGAAAATCGTATGGTATAGAATTTTTATTGAGAAAAAATACAGGAAAACTAAACGGTTGGTTGAGTTATAGCTACTCAAGATCTTTAATTAAACTCGATAGTAAACACCCTGAAGAAAGAGTTAATAACGGTCTCTTTTTTCCTACAAACTTTGACAAACCTCATGATCTTAACATTATTATAAACTACAAACTAACCAAAAGATTTAGCTTGTCTTCAAACTTTTCCTATCAGTCAGGTAGACCTGTCACCTATCCATCTGGAAAATACATTTTAAATGGAACTGAATATCTACTATATAGTGATCGAAACACATTTAGAATACCAGACTATTATAGACTAGACATAGGATTCAATGTAGAAGGGAACCATAAAATAAAAAAGTTTGCTCATAGCTTTTGGAATATCTCGATTTACAATGTCTTAGGAAGAAACAACCCTTATTCTGTTTTTTTTGAAACAAGAAATGGCAGGGTATCAGCATATAAAAGCTCTGTATTCTCTGTCCCAATTCCTACAATTACTTATAACTTTAAATTTTAATTTATGGATTATTCAAAAAACATATATTATCTTTTTTTCATTTACTTATTATTTTCTTCTTGTACAGAACCTTTTCAAGTAAAATCTCTTAACTATGAAGATTATTTAGTCATAGAATCAACTATTACAAATGAATTTAAAAAACATCAAATTAAACTATCAAGAACTTTTAAAATAGATTCTTCTGCACCTAAATTAGAAACGAATGCTTCAGTTCATATTGTAGACAATAATCAAGTGATTTATAATTTTAAAGAAATTAATGACGGAGTATATGAATCTGAAATAGCTTTTGCTGCAGAAGAAAACAAAGAATATACTTTAAAAATAAAAACTACCAATAATGAGACATATACTTCAACACCTGAAAAACTAACTTCAGAAACTAAAATTGACAACATTTCATATATTTTAGAAGAAAATAAACTTGGAGAAAAGGGAGTTACCTTTAACGTTAATAGTTTCAACCCTAAAAATGATGCCAAGTACTATCGTTATGAATATGAAGAAACCTATAAAATAATCCCTCCGCGCTGGTCTGAATTATCTTTAAAAATAATCTCAGAGACTTTTCCTTACAAAGTGGAAACTGTAGCCAACTCATTAAAAACCAAAATTTGCTATAAAACTCAAAATTCAAAAGGAATTATAATTACAGAAACCGCATCATTATCTGAAGATAGAGTAAAAAATTTCCCTGTTAGATTTATTGCCAATACTAATTATATTATATCCCAAAGGTATAGTATACTTGTAAAACAATATGTTCAAAATTTTTACTCTTACAATTATTACAACACCTTAAAAAACTTCACTAGCGATCAAAGTTTTTTTTCTCAAATACAAACAGGTTTTTTAGAAGGAAATTTAAGTTCTGAATCAGATCCTAACAAAAAAGCAATCGGCTTTTTTGAAGTTTCATCCGTTAGCAGTAAAAGACTATTTATAAACCGTAAAGACATAACTGATAAAGAGCCGGAACCTGACTTTATTGAAGAATGTAGATTTATTGCTCCTCGTCTAGTCGACCCAATATCTGGTGAGTCATACTTAATCAAAGCTTTAAAAGAAGGATATCTATATTATGCTGAAAACGACTTAGGAAGTCCAGATTTAGAAGGACCTTATTTATTGGTAAAGAAAATTTGTGGAGACTGTAATGAATTAGGGACAAACATAAAACCTCCTTTTTGGATTGACTAAACTTAAAGCTATGAAAAACATATATCTATTAATATTAATACTACTTTCAATAAAATGTATATCTCAAGAAAAAAATACTAACACTTATACATTACCACAAGAAAAAATATATCTTCATTATAACTCTAACTTTCTTTTATCTGGAGAAAAATTATATTATAAAATATACAACCTAACAGAAAACAACCAACCATCAAAACTAAGTAAGATAGCCTATATTGAAGTTATTAACGAAAAAAAGAACAGTGTATTTAAACAGAAAATACAATTAGAAAAAGGAACTGGTTATGGAGATATATTCTTTCCAAGTAATTTAAAAACGGGAACCTACAAATTAATTTCCTATACAAATTGGATGAGAAACAACAATTCTTTCTATGAAGATTTCATTTACATTATAAACCCTTTTATCAACAAACTAAAAGCAAAAAAAGCTTCAACTAAAAATCTAAACTTATTAGATAATTCAACAAGAAAAAGTTATGCTAAGAGAGAAAAAGTTACTCTAAAATATCCTGAACAAAAAGGTAATTATTCTATTTCAGTTAGAAAAATCACTAACGATATTCCTTCTAAAACTAGTATAAAAACTTTTTCTCAAAAATATGATTTCGAAAAAGTCAACGATAATTACAACTACATTCCAGAGTTAAGAGGGAACCTTATATCTGGAACTATAGAAAGTTTTAAAAACCAAAACAAGCATGGAAAAAAAATAGCCCTCTCTACTATTGAAGAATATCCTTTTACTAAAATTACAACCACCAATAAAAATGGTGAGTTTTATTTTAATTTAAAAAACAATAACAATTCCAAGTTATTACTTCAAATCCTTGACAAAGACAGAGAAGCCTATACCATAAAAATTAATAATAACCCTTTTATTTATAAAGATTTAAAATTTGACTCTAAAATATCATTAACAGACAGTTTAGTTAAAACTATAAACGAAAGAACAGTTTATATGCAAATAGAAAACTCATATAGTATCATAAAACGAGACTCAATTTACTTTAATAAAAAAAAGGAATTTATATCATCACTTAAAAAAAAGGTATATGTACTTAACGACTACAAACGTTTTAAAACAGTAAAAGAAACTACTGTTGAAATTTTAAATGATGTTTGGTTAAGTAAAGAAAAGAATAATTACACCTTTCATGTAAGAGATCAAAACTTAAAAACGAATAAAGAACTACCTACACTTTTAATTGTTGATGGCTATATTGTTTTTAATCATAATGATTTAATTGACTTTAATACAAATAAAATAAAACAAATCTCCATAGCTAAAGAAAAATATGTTTATGGTGGTAAACTATACCAAGGCATAATAGAAGTTAAAACTTTTGATAAAGATTATTTTCAAAAATCTAAAAACACACTAACAGTCAACATATTAAAACCAGAAAGTTTAAAAAAATACTTCTTTCAAACATATAAAAGCAATAATAAAAGACAAAATAAAATACCAGATTACAGAACACAACTTTTTTGGAATCCTAACATAAAACTAAACAATCAAGAGATTTCTTTTTACACCTCAGATGTAATTGGAAATTATAAAATTGAAATTCAAGGATTTGACAATAAAGGAACTCCTGTACATATTGAAAGTTATTTTTCTGTACAATAAATAAGAGGAGCTATTTTCTAGTTATTTTTTTTGTTTACATTTATCAAATGAATTTTTTAGCCCATCTATATCTATCTGGAAGTGATACTGAGTTGATGATTGGAAATTTTATTGCCGATCATATTAAAGGAAATAAGTTTTCACATTTTTCCGAAGGCATAAAAAAAGGCATTATTTTACATAGAGAAATAGATACTTTTACTGACACTCACGAAATCGTTAGAAAGAGTAAAAGGAGATTACATGAACGTTACAGGCATTACAATGGAGTTATCATTGATATTTTTTACGATCACTTTTTAGCTAGAAACTGGAAAAAGTACTCAGAAATACCACTTGATGTATATACTAATTCAGTATATAAATTACTAGAAGAAAACATTGACATACTCCCTGAAAAAACACAAGAACTACTTCCTTATATGATAAAGTATAACTGGCTCTACAATTACCAGTTTGCCAAAGGAATTCAAGAAGTATTAAACGGAATGAATAGACGAACTCAAGGTAAATCAAAAATGAATTTAGCGACTGAAGATCTATTAATCCATTATCAAACATTAGAAGAAGACTTTACCTTATTTTTTGAGGAACTACGTAATTTTTGCAACTCAAAACTAAATCAGACTGCTTAAACATATGAAAAAAACATTTCTAATCGCTCTTTCAATAATTAGTATTGTTTGTTGTAAAACAACACCTAAAGAAAAAGAAAAAATTACAGGTTTAATTACCGATAAAGCTATGGTTGTTTCTGCTCGTGAAGAAGCTTCTAAAATTGGTTCAGACATTCTTAAACAAGGAGGTAATGCTTTCGACGCAATGGCTGCAACTGAATTAGCTCTAGCGGTAGCTTATCCATATGCGGGAAACATTGGAGGTGGTGGTTTTATGGTATATCGTAAAAATGATGGAGAAATTGGCGCTTTAGATTATAGAGAAAAAGCACCTTTAGCATCATCAAAAGATATGTTTTTAGATGAAGAAGGTAATATTATTAAAAACAAAAGTACTTTAGGAGCTATGGCAGTTGGAATTCCTGGTACAGTGGCAGGAGTTTTTGAAGCTCATAAAAAGTTTGGAAGCTTACCAATGTCTAAAATATTAACTCCAGTAATTGCTTTAGCTAAACGAGGAGTTATTGTTACTGAAAAACAGGAAAAAAGAATAAAAAAATATCAGCCTTATTTTTCAAAGGCTAACAAAGAACCAATCATTTTTGATAAAAACTGGAAAAAGAACGATACTATTAAATATCCAGCTTTAGCAGAAACTTTTAAACGTATTTTAAAAAATGGACGTGATGAATTTTATAAAGGAGAAACTGCTAAACGTCTCGTAAAATTTATGCGAGACAACGGTGGAATTATGACCGAAGAAGATTTAGCTAAATACGAAGCTAAATGGCGTACACCAATCACTTTTTCATACGATGATTTAAGAGTAATATCAATGTCTCCACCATCAAGTGGAGGAATTTGTTTAGCACAAATTATGAATGCTATTGAACCTTATGATTTAGATAAGTATGGACATAACTCTACAAAAACCGTTCAAGTAATCACAGAAGCAGAGAGAAGAGCTTATGCAGACAGAAGTCATTTCTTAGGAGATCCAGACTTTGTAAAAATTCCTTTAGAAACATTAATTAGTAAAGAATACACAAAAGATAGAATGAATGATTTTTCTTTTGAAAAACCAACATCATCAAAAGATGTATCACACGGAAGCATTGAAATGGTTGAGAGTAACGAAACAACACACTACTCAATTGTAGATTCATTTGGAAACGCTGTATCGGTTACCACAACAATTAATGGAGCTTATGGTTCTAAACTATACTGTTCAGATTTAGGATTCTTTTTAAATAATGAAATGGACGATTTTAGCAGCAAACCCGGAGTTCCTAATATGTTTGGTTTAATTGGAGCAAAAGCCAATGAAATAGCGCCAGAAAAAAGAATGTTAAGTTCTATGACTCCTACCATTGTTGAAAAAAATGGTAAATTATGGATGGTCGTTGGAACACCAGGAGGATCAACTATTATTACTTCTGTTTTACAAACTATTTTAAATGTACATGAATTTAAAATGGGAATGCAAGAAGCTGTGAATCAACCACGTTTTCACCATCAATGGTTACCAGATGTAATAATGATGGAACCCAATAAATTTGATACTATAGTAAAACAAGATTTACAAAAAATTGGATATACGTTAAATGAAGAAGATGCTCCAGTTATAGGTAAAGTTGAAGGAATCTTAGTTCTAAACAACGGAAAATTGGAAGGAGGAGCAGATCCTAGAGGTGATGATAAAGCTGTTGGGTTTTAATCAAAAAGATATTACCACAATGAAGCTTCACCAAAAAACAAACTTCCTCTTTTTATCTTTTCTATTTATTTGTAATATAATTTTCATTGTAATCAACTATAACATCTACAATGAATATATGTCAAGCTCGGGTAAAAAAAGGGCCTTATTTGGACTTCATTATATTAAATATTTTTATGTAGTATACTTATTTATTTTTGAGATTTTTGCCTTTCTAATTATTTTAATTTCTAATAATTTAAAATTAACCATATACATTTCTTTAATTCTTCTTATTATTTCGGCTATATTGATTTTTGCAGAACCTTGGTAATGGTTTATATAAATTTATGAAACATATAGAAACTCACAAAGTTCCTTTATTAGAAACTCCTATTCGGTTACAAGAATACGCCGTTGGAATATTTAAAACTATCCCAACAAAATCTGGTATAAAAAAGGCCATAAAAAAAGAGTTAGTTTTTGTTAATGGAAAAATAGCTTCTACCGCTTTATTTATTAGAGGCAATGAAACAATAGAGCTATTTAAAATCGAACAAAATTCTACAGTTAAGAAATTCAATTTTTCTTTAGAAGTTTTGTTTGAAGACGAACATTTGGCTATTGTATACAAACCTTCAGGGATTTTAGTTAATGGAAATTCTTTTGCTACCATCGATAATTCTTTAGAACAAAACCTAACAAAAAGTACTTTATTTGATGCTGTACGTCCGAGACCAGTTCACCGTTTAGACTACCCCACAAGTGGACTACTTTTAATCGGTAAAACGACCTCAAGCATTACTTTACTAAATCAGTTATTTGAAAACAAGAATATTCAAAAGACATATCACGCAATTAGTATAGGAAAAATGGAATCTATCGGCGAAATAAATTCTCCTATCGATTCTAAAAGCGCTCTTACTCATTACAAAACAATACAAACAGTTTCTTCACCACGTTTTACATACTTAAACTTAGTAGAATTAAAGCCAGCCACAGGAAGAAAACATCAACTAAGAAAACACCTACTTTCCATAGGAAACCCTATACTAGGTGACAAGGAGCATTGTATAAAAGAATTAGTTTTAAATGGTAAAGGATTGTATTTACATGCCTCATCATTAGAGTTTGTACATCCATTTACAAATGAGTTAATAAACATAAAAAAAGAGCTTCCAAAAAAGTTTAAAAAAATATTCCCCAAATCCTAAACTAACTTGTCAGTTTTTCATTTTTTTTCCGACTGTATTGGAAACTGTTCTCATATGAAGTTAGTACTCTTTTTTTTAATTTTCTTTAGTTATACAATCACTGCCCAAAATATGAATATTGAAAAGCTAGATGAGATTATAACTAAAAGTTCAGATAGTCTTATGACTAAAAATAACACATGGAAATTTATTTATAAAAACAGAATATTAATTTGTGTTGCTGATAAAAAAGCAAATCGAATGAGAATTATTTCTCCCATAGCCAAAAAAGAACAACTTACTGAAGAATTAATTTTAAATTCCTTAGTTGCAAACTTTCATACTGCTTTAGATGTAAAGTATGCACTTTCAGATGAAATTTTATGGTCAGTTTTTACACATCCTTTAAAAGAATTGACACCTCAACAAATAGAAGATGCAATATCTCAAGTGTACTATGCAAATATAACTTTTGGAACATTGTATTCGAGTACTTCATTAACCTTTCCAGGAAATACAAAAAAGAAAGAACTTAAAAAAGAGATACCGTTTAAAGAGAAAATTTAAACTTTCTGCAAAGAATTTCTTAAAAAAGAAATTATAATTCTTGTACATTTGCAGCTATGCGTATAGATATTATTACCGTAGCTCCAGAACTACTTAGAAGTCCGTTTGAACATTCAATGATGAAACGTGCTATAGATAAAGGTTTAGCCGAAGTACATTTTCATAACTTAAGAGATTATGGGATAGGTTCCTATAAAAAACTAGACGACATGCAATTTGGTGGAGGTGCTGGTATGGTTTTAATGATTGAACCTATAGCTAAATGCATTGAAAAACTTCAAGCAGAGAGAGTGTACGATGAAATTATCTACATGACTCCAGATGCCAAAACTTTGAATCAAGCTACGGCAAATTCTTTGTCATTAAAAGAAAATATCATTATCTTGACAGGACACTATAAAGGTGTAGATCAGCGAGTTCGCGATAAATACATCACTAAAGAAATTTCTATTGGTGATTATGTTTTAACCGGAGGCGAATTAGCTGCTGCAATTTTATGTGATGCTGTTATTCGATTAATACCAGGAGTACTTGGAGATGAACAATCTGCCTTAACTGATAGTTTTCAAGATAACTTACTATCACCTCCTGTATACACAAGACCTTCTGAATATGAAGGTATGAAAGTACCAGAAATATTATTATCTGGTAATTTTCCAAAAATAGAAGAATGGCGAAACGAAAAAGCATATGAGCGGACACAACTAATTAGGCCAGATCTTTTAGATGACTAAACTTATCAATTTCACCAAACAATATCCGATAATAAGTATTATCCTTGGATTTCAGTTATTCCGACTAATCCTTCTCCCTTTTATGGGATTGATGCCACAAGATGCTTATTATCATTTTTACGGTGAAAACTTATCCCTATCATACTTCGATCACCCTGGTATGATAGGCTATATTTTAAGAGGTTTTACTTTTCTTTTTGGAAAATCTGTTTTTGTAGTAAAATTAGCCGATTTTACCATTACAGCACTTACTCTTATTTGTTTTTATAAACTTGCTTCTAAATTTCTTTCTAAACAAAAATTAAACAACGCAATAATTCTTATAACATCTACGCTGTTTATTTCAATACTATCTTTTAACTCAACACCAGATGTTCCTCTTTTGTTGTTTTGGACACTAAGTCTTTTATGCTTATTTAAAGCTATTTTTGAGAATCAAAAATTATATTGGGTTTACGCTGGTATTGCTATGGGACTGAGTTTTAATAGTAAATACACCGCTTTATTATTACAATTTGGATTGATTGCCTTTGTTTTGTTTTCTAATAAATACAGAAAATTATTTTTAACACCTTGGCTATGGATTAGCTTAATTATCTCAATATTAATAACCTTTCCTATTTGGTGGTGGAATTATCAACATGATTTTGCTTCATTTGTTTTTCAATCCTCTAATAGAACTGGAGATATTTCCGAGTTTAACTTATCTCCTGAATATTTTTTAGGAGCTATTTGCCATCAAACTTTATTGCTTTTACCTGTTCTTTTTGGAATTATTGTTGTTTTTACTATCAAATACATAAAAAGAGCATTTATTAAATTCAAACTACCTAGTAGCGAAACATTATTTTTATTAGCCTTTTTCATACCTACGTTTATTGGATTTTTTGCTATTTCTCCAATTTATTGGGTTAAATTAAACTGGATGATGCCTTCATACATCACTGGAATTATTTTAGCTGGAATGTTTATTTCCAAGAAACTCGTTAAATATCAACTAATTTCTTCAATAGGATTACACTTACTACTAAGTCTTCAAGTTTTATTTTATTTAGTTCCTATTAAAAGTGATGATACTTGGGTTGGCTGGTGTGAATTAGCAAGTAAAACAAAAGACATACAAAAAACTTATACTCCTGACACTTTCATCTTTGCTGATGACGGCTATAAGACTTCTGCAGCTTTGAACTTTTTTATGGAAGAAAAAGTTTATGCCCAAAATATTATTGGTTTACCAGCTTTACACTTTGACTATCTAGGAGACAACTTATCATTGTTAAATAATAAAAATGCTATTTTTCTAGATTCTGACAAACGATTTAAAAATAAAAATATGAAAGGAGACATACCTAAAAAACTCCTCCCATATTTTAATACTGTTACCGAACTAAAACCTATAATACTTCATTATAATAACAAGGAGGTTCGCAAATTCTGGGTCTACTACTGTACCAATTACCAAACTAAACCCTAGACATCTTATACAAAAAAAGATACTTAACAACTACTCCCCTCCTCTTTATTGGAACAGCTTTTATCATTGAAATATTTTGGTATTTATCCCCATATAAATCCTTAGGGTCTTTGAAATTCCTACCATCAGTTATATACAAAGCTTCATTTCCTAATTTTGGATTCTCTTTATTAATCCAATAATACTTATGTATTCTATCTAAAGTTCCAAGCCCATATACACTCATATCATTTGGTCTAGCGATATAATAATCTATATGTGCAGCTGGATACCAATTATTCGATATAATAGGAATTTGGTTCAAATCATGCTCTTTAAAAATTATTGATAATTTTTCAGAAGCTTGTTCCCAACCATACATATCTAATAGAACATCATTTTTTCCTAGTTCTTCCTTTTGCATGGTAGTATCGGTAGGCAACATTATTCCTCTATTTATTACTTGTGAAGCTACAATTAACAATACAGAAATTCCAATGATACCAACTGATAATTTCTTTATAATATTCTTTTTTTCTACTACAAACAATGCTATAATTGGTAATAATGTTACATAAGCAACCCCTGACCAATGCGGTAATGTACTTCTATATAGCGAAAGATAGATTGTAGTTAAAATTAACGGAACACTACATAAATAAAAAAAGTATTGTATCGGTTTATTGAACACAAACTTTTTCTTAAAAAAAGAAATCAGTACCAATATAAAAGTAATAACTATGTATGGATTATTATAAACAAACTGTCCTAATACCTCCCTCATAAAAGAATTGATATTAAAATCTAAACTAAATAGTGAAACTCTTTTATTATGAAACTTATAACTAATAAAGTCATTCTCATAATTCCAATAAAAGATTAGTCCAACAGCTATCAAAGGAAAAATAATTCCTACATACAGCCATATATTTTTCAACCAAGATCTTGAAAAGAAAATTATATATAAAACTATACCAAACAATAAAAAAATTGCCTGATATTTAGAATAAACAGCACACGCTGCAAAGAAAAATGCTAAAAGCAATTTAATATTTAATTCTTTACTTGATTTTTGAGGTAAAACCTGAATAAAAAAGTAGAAACTCAATAACCAAAAGAAAACTAATGGAGAATCAGGAAGTATAAATGTACCAGCAATTATAAAACCATAAATATGTAAGTGATACAATAGTACAGCGATAAAGCCTACTTTTTCATCTTTAATATAACTTCCTATTAAAAAAACAACATACATATTTATACTTGTAGGTATAATCGCCGCCAGTCGAATGAAGAGTTCTGAGTCGAAATATAAATTTCCAGTAAAAAATTGGATAAAAAAACCAACCATTGGAGGATGATCAAAATGGCTTAAATCTGGAAATTTTGCGTATAACCAATAATAAACTTCATCGTTTCCAAACTCCAAAACTCCTCCTAAAAAAAGCCTTAATAAAGTTCCTAAAACTATAAGCGCTATTGTCGCTTTTTTATATGACCATTTCATTAACTTAACTTATTTCTTTTAGAACAAAATAATCTCATACTTACAAAACCTATAAATATACCTATAATTGACCCTATAAAAACATCAATCCAAAAATGCTGAGAAAGATATACTCTGGATATACCAGCTATCAGCGCTAGTCCTAACCATAAATATTGTAAAACACTTTTTTTGAAGTATAAACATAGAACAGTAAAGATAGCAAAGGCAGTAATTGTATGACCAGAAGGAAAAGTATTCCAATACGCCATTTTTACACCTTTAATCAAATATAAACTTTCTTCCCCTAAAGCTCCAACTGGTCTTGGCACCCCTTTAAAAATTATTTTTTTAAAAAAGTGAGTTACAACTAGTGTTAAAACTCCACTGGTTAAAAAAATCAAAGACATTCTTTTCTTTATAAAAAGGAAAATTAAGATCAAAACACCAAACATAACTCCGTCACCTAAATGTGTTGTATATTTAAAAAAGAAATCGAAAAAAGGAGTATGAAATTGATTTATATATAAATGAAGTGAGAGTTTATTAAACAAGCATACTAAAAAAAGTGAGCTTAAAAAAAACACTCCATAAATAAAAAACACTTGTTTTTTTACCGATAAGAATAAATCCGTTAGGACATGCTTTTGTTTTTTTAACTCAACACTAGAAGAAATAGCACTACTGTAGTTCATAAACTAAATACTTTTACTAAAATTATTTTAACAATTGACCAACAAAAGTATAAAGCGCAGTAAAGCATTTATTTACAAAGGAATCCCATAACATGTTTTAGGAGTCATTTCGGTTTTTAGGACTTATTCTACATAAATCCGGACTTATTTTATGGTTAAAATTTTAGGGTAAAACACAATAATTCCCTTTTTATATTTTCTTATCACAAAATAAAATTGATCCTATTTAAACTTTACAACAATTCTTTATTCTTATTGCTATAAAACTATCTTTACGACATTCGTAAAACATCAAATTAACTTTAAGTATTTTTAACCATTTATTACATAATTCACATTATGTCAACCCTTTATTAAAACAGCTTTGAAAAATGCTAACAAAAAAATAATTAACCAATAGAGCTTAATTATTAGAAAATAAGTCTTAAATTTGCAGCCACAAAATCAACCTCTGACGAAAATCGTGAATGTTGCTTTTATACAACCATATAAATATTTATTAAAATGGATTTAGTAAAATTTGTTCAAGAAGAATTTGTAACAAAAAACGAATTACCAGAATTTTCAGCTGGAGACACTATTACAGTGTATTACGAAATTAGAGAAGGAGAAAAAGTACGTACTCAGTTCTTTAGAGGAGTAGTAATTCAAAAAAGAGGTTCAGGTACTTCTGAAACATTTACTATCAGAAAAATGTCTGGTACTATAGGTGTTGAACGTATTTTCCCTGTAAACTTACCTGCTATTCAAAAAATTGAAGTTAATAAGAGAGGTAAAGTTCGTAGAGCTCGTATCTACTACTTTAGAGGTCTTACTGGTAAGAAAGCAAGAATTAAAGAAAGAAGAAACTAAGAATTTTTCTTTCCAAAAGAAATTAAAAAGCATTCTGTTCAAACAGAATGCTTTTTTTATTCACAAATGTTAATAAACAACGTTTATATCTTGTTGATATTTAAAACGTTAAATATTTTATTTCAAGAAAATCGTATCATATCTTTGAACAGAGTTTATTCTTAAATAGAAATAGTTACTACTATATATAATTTAAAATAAACTTATAAAGTAACGTTCTTTATATAAAGCTTTTAAAAACTTTAAAGATAGTAGAGAATATCAATTGAAAATAATTATAAGTTATTTCATAATTTATAATTATTGGTTATAAGTAATTATTAATACATTTAACTTTAGAGTTCGTTAAAAGCAAAAGAAACATTAAAATTTATAAATGAATATTTATAAAATTATGTTTCGATTTGAATATAGTTAAGTAGTAATTTCTAAGGAAATAACATAAACACTGTTTTATTTGACGATGTAGCAATACAGGTCAGTGCAAATACTATTTCAAAAGAAAGCCATGTTAGACAAGAAATTGTTTGATATGGCTTTTGTTTTTAATAACAAAAACTGCTTCTTTCTTTTTTATTTTATCATATTCGCAATAAAACAAACTAATTAATAACATTTTAGCATCAAAAAACTCATTGCGAATTCTTAAATTTGCATCACTTCAAAATTAATTTAATTTTTTATCTATAAATATGAACAAGACTGCTAAAATTATGTATACAAAAACGGATGAAGCTCCAGCGTTAGCTACACGTTCGTTTTTACCAATTGTAAAGGCATTTACAAAATCATCTAACATAGAGATAGAAACTAAAGATATTTCTTTAGCAGGAAGGATTCTTGCTAACTTTTCAGACTATCTAACAGAAGAGCAAAAAGTAGAAGATGCTTTAGCCTTTTTAGGAGATTTAGCTAAGAAACCTGAAGCTAATATTATAAAATTACCTAATATTTCTGCTTCTGTACCTCAGTTAAAAGCTGCTATCAAAGAATTACAAGCTTTAGGATATGCTTTACCAGACTTCCCAGAAGAGGCCAATACAGAAGAAGAAAAAGCAATTTTAGCACGTTACAACAAAGTTAAAGGATCTGCTGTAAACCCAGTTTTACGTGAAGGAAACTCTGACCGTAGAGCTCCAAAAGCCGTAAAAAATTACGCAAAAAAGAATCCTCACTCAATGGGAGCATGGAGCTCAGACTCTAAAACTCACGTAGCAACTATGTCTGATGGAGATTTTGCTCACAGTGAAAAATCAACAACAGTTCCAGCAGCTACTGATGTACAAATTGTTCATACAGATGCTAACGGAAACAAAACTGTTTTAAAAGAGAAAGTTTCATTATTAGCAGAAGAAGTAATTGACGCTTCAGTAATGAGTAAAAAAGCTTTACTAACTTTCTTAGAAGAACAAGTAAAAGATACTAAAGAAAAAGGATTATTATTTTCTTTACACATGAAAGCTACAATGATGAAGGTTTCAGATCCTATCATTTTTGGTCACGCTGTTCGCGTTTTCTTTAAAAATTTATTTGCTAAACATGGACAAACTTTTGAAGAAATTGGTGTAGATGTAAATAATGGATTTGGTAATTTACTAAGTAACCTTGAAGAATTACCTGCTGATAAAAAAGCTGAAATCTTAGCTGACATTGATGCTATTTACGCAAGCAACCCAGATGTAGCTATGGTTAATTCTGATAAAGGAATTACCAACTTACACGTTCCTTCTGATGTTATTATTGACGCTTCTATGCCAGCAATGATTCGTACTTCAGGACAAATGTGGAACAAAGAAGGGAAACAACAAGATACTAAAGCTGTAATTCCTGATAGTTCTTATGCTGGATTATATCAAGAAACTATCGACTTCTGTATAAAAAATGGTGCTTTTGATCCAACAACAATGGGAACAGTTCCTAATGTTGGTTTAATGGCTCAAAAAGCTGAAGAATACGGTTCTCATGATAAAACTTTCCAAATTGCTTCTGACGGTAAGGTTCAAGTAATTGATGCTAGCGGAGCTGTTTTATTAGAGCACAATGTAGAAGAAGGTGATATCTGGAGAATGTGTCAAACAAAAGACGCTCCAATTCAAGATTGGGTAAAATTAGCTGTAACAAGAGCTAAAGCTACTCAAACACCTGCTGTTTTCTGGTTAGGAAAAAACAGAGCTCATGATGCTGAAATTATTAAAAAAGTAGAAAAATATTTACCAAACCACGATACAACTGGTTTAGAAATAAAAATCTTATCTCCAGTAGAAGCTACTAAATATACTTTAGAAAGAGTAAAAGAAGGAAAAGACACTATTTCTGTTACTGGTAACGTATTACGTGATTACTTAACAGATTTATTCCCTATTTTAGAATTAGGTACATCTGCTAAAATGCTTTCTATTGTTCCTTTAATGAATGGTGGAGGTTTATTTGAAACTGGTGCTGGAGGATCTGCTCCTAAACACGTTCAACAATTAGTTGAAGAAAACCACTTACGTTGGGATTCTTTAGGTGAATTTTTAGCTTTAGCTGTTTCTTTAGAACACTTAGGAGAAACAAACAATAATAGCAAAGCAAAAGTATTAGCAGAAGCGCTAGATGACGCTACTGATAAATTACTTGACAATAAAAAAGGACCTTCAAGAAGAACTGGTGAATTAGACAATAGAGGTTCTCATTTTTATTTAGGTATGTACTGGGCACAAGCATTAGCTGCTCAAGATAAAGATGCTGAATTGAAAGCTCAATTTACTCCTGTAGCAGAAAAATTAGCTGCAAATGTAGATACAATTGTAAATGAATTAAACTCAGTTCAAGGGAAAGAAGTTAATATTGGTGGATATTACGAGCCTACTGATAATTTAGCTGATGATGTTATGCGTCCAAGTGAAACATTAAATACTATTTTAGCTAGTATTTAATAACACAGTAATAAACAAATTTAAAAAGCAGATGAGATTTCATCTGCTTTTTTTATTTAAACACAATACTTCTAACCTCCTCTCCTACCTTCTATTTAAACATCTATAAATAGCTTTACATTTATAGCTTTCAAAAGTTTATAATTAGTAAATTTGAATTATGAAATTCACCAAAACAACAGAACAAGATTCTAATTATAATGATTTAGAAAAAATGAATATTTCTGAATTATTATTCAACATAAATAAGGAAGACCAAACGGTACCTTTAGTTGTAGAAAAATCATTACCACAAATTGAAAAACTAACTGAACAAATAGTTTTAAAATTAAAAGAAGGTGGACGATTATTTTATATAGGTGCTGGGACTAGTGGTCGTTTAGGAATTGTTGACGCCAGTGAATGCCCTCCAACTTTTGGTGTATCTCATGATTTAGTAGTTGGTTTAATTGCTGGTGGAGATACAGCTATTAGAAAAGCTGTAGAGTTTGCAGAAGATTCAACAAAACAAGGATGGCTAGATTTAGTTGATTACAACATTTCAGACAAAGATATTGTAATTGGTATCGCTGCTTCTGGAACTACTCCTTATGTAATTTCAGCCTTAGAAAAATGTAATGAAAACAATATAATCACAGGCTGTATTACTTGTAACGAAAAAAGCCCTTTAGCATTAACAGCTAAATTTCCTATAGAAGTTGTTGTAGGACCAGAATTTGTCACAGGAAGCTCCAGAATGAAAGCAGGAACAGCTCAAAAATTAGTTTTAAACATGCTTTCAACCGCTACCATGATTCAACTTGGAAAAGTAAAAGGTAATAAAATGGTTAACATGCAACTATCTAACAACAAGCTTGTAAATCGTGGAGAAAACATGTTAGTTTCTGAATTAAAGATCGACAAAAAAAAGGCAAGTCAGTTACTAGAAAAATACGGAAGTGTAAAAGAAGCTATTAAAAATTTTAACAATGACTAAAACTACAACTTTTGATAAAGTAGTAAAACGATTCTTAATTCTACTTGGATTATTAATTGTATCTCCAATAGTTTTAAGTATTGGATTCAAAGCTTTTCGAGTTTTTACCGAGAGCCCTAAAAATTATATAGCCTACACACTACTAACGCTAGGTGGTTTTTTAATTTTATTTACCGTTTATTATGGATTTAGAACTATAAAAGCTTTCTTAGACAATCTATTTCAAAAATAAGTTGAAGTCAAATATCAAATTAACAAAGCTCTTAAATTGGGAACATTGGCCTTCTTACATGTTCTATATTCCCAACATCCCTTTTGCTTTTTATCATGGAGTAAAAGCTGGTAGTTTAGTTTTCTACACAGCAACAAACCCTGGTATTGAAAATTCTGGAATTGGAACAGAATCTAAATACAAAACACTTCAATTATTACCTCAGGAATATTTACCAAAAACGATATTTCATAAGGCTAATTCAAATATAGAAGACACTTTAAAAGCAGTTAATAACAGCAAAATAACATATCCTTTAATAGCTAAACCTGATATTGGTTTTAGAGGCTTATTAGTTAAGAAAATTGAGAATAAAGAAGATTTAATTAACTATCTAAAAAAGTATCCAATAGACATTTTAATTCAAGAGTTTTTAACTGAAGAAAATGAGTGTGGAATATTTTATCATCGACTACCTAATGAGAAAAAAGGTAAAATTACCTCTATTACTTTAAAAGAATTTTTGAATGTTACTGGTGATGGAACATCAACTATTGAAGAACTCATAAAAAAAGATAATAGAGCTAAAATTTATTTAGAGCTAGTTAAAGAGAATTCAAAAAATATAGATTTACAAAGAATTATTTCAAAAGGTGAAAAGATAAAATTATCATCTATTGGAAATCATTCAAAAGGAACTCGTTTTATAAACGGAAATCATCTTATTTCAGAAAAACTTGAAGCTACTTTCAATAAATTAAACAATCAATCTAACGATTGGTTTTATGGAAGATTAGACCTTAAATACGATTCTTTTAATGATGTAGAAAACGGAAATTTTAAGATTCTAGAATTAAATGGAATTTTAGCAGAACCCACTCACATCTATGATTCAGAGAACATTAATTATCTTCAAGCATTAAAAGAAATTAGAAAACATTGGGCACAATTAAACAAAATAGCAAGATATAATCACGACCAAAAAAACGTACCATACAGAACGACAATAGGTTTACTTAAAGACGTTAAAAAACTAGTCAATTATACTAAATATATTGCTAAATTAAATAAAAGTTAATGTACCTTTGTGACCTTTTAAAAAACTCTGTGTCAAAAGAATAAAACAAGGTTTTTCTGGTTAAATTTATTTTTTTTTAACAAAAAATTTAGTTATTATTGTAATACTAACCCCCACAAGTATGAAGGTAAAAATCTCTTTAATACTTCTCCTTATCATTCAAATTCCTTTTTACGCTCAAGTAAAAATTGGAGACAATCCTTCGGTTATACATCCAAGCTCTGTATTAGAATTAGAAAGTCCAGATAAAGTTTTAGTAATTAGTAGAGTTAGTACTTCTGTAATGAATAGTATAACACCACTTGAAGGTGCATTAGTATACAATACTGATGTAAAGTGTGTTTTCTTTTTCAATGGAACTACTTGGGAAAACTTGTGTAATAACGGAACTAGCACTGGAATAAATGTAACAACATCTGGAACTGCACCTACTAGCAATAATACTGGTGATTTTTGGATTGATAATTCTAAAAATAACGCAGTTAGCATTTGGAATGGAACCACGTGGATTAGAATAGATTCCAACCCAACAAGAGGTAATGGACCTCCTCTTTTCAATCCTTCTTTAACACCTATAGCAGGTGATGTATACGTAGACCAAAGTAATGGTAGGATTTATGCGTACAATGGGACAAATTGGGTAGCTGCTGGAAGTAATTCTGGTACAAGTTTAAATATCAATGCAAATAACGGATTAGCTGCTACAACAAATAGTTCTGGCACAACAATAGAACTAGGTGGCGTTTTAATCAAACCTACAATTATAGAAGCATCTGCTGTAAACACACTTTCAATCATAGGTTTACAAGATGGTGACACAACACAAGACGACATAGTAACTGTTAATAAAACCACTGGACAGTTAAGAAAAGTACCTTCTTCTGGTTTCTTTAGAGAAGAAGTTACTGAAATAGTTGCCACAGACGGGCAACTACAATTTACCCCTTCTATACTTATTAGCGATTCTAAAAAAGTAAATGTTTACAGAAACGGAATAAGAATAGATTTTACTGTTGTAAATAATACAACTATAGAAATAGAACCTGAAGCAGTATGCTATCAGGGTGACCAAATAAGAATAGTTCAATTTTATTAAACCCTATATATAAATCTTAAAACAATTATGAAGACAATTACGAACAAATTTAAATTAGCATTAGCCGCCATTGGTTTATTAGCTATTGGTACTGTGAATGCACAGACAACTACAGGTGATATTACTAAACAAGCGGATGCTACGTTAAACTCATCAAATACTGCTGTAAAATTAGTAGACAACAAAGGTACTATTAAGTACTTACAAGCTGTTAATGGTTTAACTTCATTCACAAATACAACTCCTTCTGGTGGTGTAGTAACTACTTGGCAATTAGGAGGTGTATTAACTGATAACACCTATATTACAGCTGATGCTGCTAAAGAATTTGCTTTAGATGGTTTACAATTAGTTACAGATGTTACTACTGCTTCTACTAATGCTGTAGATCGTGAAGCTCACGGTAACGTTGGTACAGGTTTTACTGTGTTAATTAGAGATGAAGCTTCTGGAGCGGTTCAAAAAATGCAATTATCAGATTTATTAAAAGTTGATGGTATTAGAGTAGACTACACACAAGCTGCTAATGCAACTGCTGATGTAGACATTACTGTTACTGGATTACCTACTTTAACAGCTCTTACAACCGCTGCAAAATTATTTGTGTATAGAAATGGTGTAAAGTTAAGATTTGGAACTGATTTTTCAGTTACTGCTGACACTGTTACAATTACATATAGTGCTACTGATTTACCAATGTACGCTGGTGATATTGTAGAAATCCAATACATTAAATAATAATTTTTAATGGTTAATAGTAGTTTTCTAAAATTGACTCTAACAACTTTGGCATTGATTTTTTTTTCTTTAAAAATCAATGCTCAAGAAGTTAGTGTAGTTGACAATAAAGGAACTATAAAAGCCATTAATAATAACAATGTATTTACAGCTACAACAGACCCTAATACACCTACAGTTGTAGCAGTAGAAAATGATATTTGGATTAACACTAGTACTAATCCAAATTCAATAAATATATGGAACGGTACAGCGTGGGTAGACATAGCGCATACCGGCACAACAGGTTCTATATTTTTTGCGGGAACAGACGGTAAACTTACTGAAAACAACACTAATCTATTTTGGGATAACACAAATAACCGATTAGGAATTGGTAACAATACTCCCAATGAGAGTCTGCATATTACAAACAACATGCAATTAGACGGAACCTTTAAAGATAAGGATGGAGATGAAGGAACATCTGGTCAAGTCTTATCTTCAACGAGTACCGGAACAGACTGGGTAGATTTAAATTTAGCTTCAGTAGTTAATAAAACTTCAAATTACACATTAGTTGCTTCAGACAACGGAAAAGTAATTACATTTAATAGTGCTTCAAACGTTACGCTTACAGTACCTACAGGTTTACCTATTGGATATAACATAAGCATTTACCAAACAGGTAACGGAAGAGTTACTATCAGTGGAGCTGGAGGAGTTACTATTTTAAATAGACTTTCAAGGTTTATTACAGCTGGTAGAGATGCAGGTGCTGGATTAGTGGCAACAAGCACTAATACTTTTCATTTAACAGGAGACCTAAGGAGATAAATCAAATATTATGATTAAACAAAAAATTATTTTATTGTTTTTTTGTTGTATTTACTCCTTTACTTACAGTCAAATAGTAAAATACAATAACTTTCCTACAATGAAGCCTCATCATATACTTGATGAAAATTTAGGAAATATTAGTTTTGCTTTTTCGATGAGAGTTATTGAAAGTGATTATAACGGCCCTTTAGTTAGATTAAGAAGAGCTGGAGATAACGCTGAACAAGACTTTACATGGGGAGATAATGATATTGTAGACATAGCAGCCATAAATGCTTGGCGAGGCGGAAGCAATGTTTTTATCCACACATGGTACGATCAAAGCGGATTAGGCAGAGATGCTATTCAAACAACTAGAAATCGACAACCTCGATTTTATCCAGACACAAGTAACCCTTATTTTCAAGGAGATGGATCAAATGACCATTTAGTTATTGATACTCCTAACGGAATTCAAGATGTTACCAATGCTGGAGATGAAGGAACAGTAATTACAATAGCAAGGGCTACAAATAATTATCAACACTCTTTTGGTGTATTAACTAACGCCAATAGATGGGCCACTCACATAAATTGGGGTAATGGAAGGCTTTATTTTGACCCTGGTGTTTGTTGTAATGCTACACGTTCTTTTATCAATAATTCAAACAATAATGTTTGGGAAATATATACTTTTATGAAAACAAACACCAATACAATTGCTCGTTCTGGGGGAACACAGCGATTTAATGGAGTTTATAATAATGGTAGATGTACCCGAACAGAAGATTTTACAATTGGATGGGCCAACGGTAATCAAACAGGAAATCATGCAAGAACTAGTTTTACAGAATTTATAATGTACAACAGAGATATTTCAACGGCACAAATACAAGAAATAGAACAAAATGCAATTACATTTTGGGGTATTTAAATTAATATAATCATTAAAGTAAACATTGTTTAAAAATTTATGATCCACTCTAGTAACATACTAAAGTTTACAGTTACAATTTTATTGTTAACATTTACCATTTCAACACAATCTCAAGAAATCAATGTAGTTGATAAAAAAGGAACAGTTAATACGGTAAACAACAATAATGTTTATACCTCTGCAACAGATCCAAACACCCCTACTCCAGTTGCAGTAGAAAATGATATTTGGTTCGATACAAGCACAACACCAAACACCATAAAAGTATGGGATGGAACAACTTGGTTATCATTAGCTAATAATTTTTGGTCACTAGCTGGTAATGGCGGAACAAATCCTACGACTAACTTCCTAGGAACCAGTGATGGACAAGATTTAGCATTTAGAACAAACAATATAGAGGCTATGAGAATAAACCAATCAAACCAGTATGTCGGCTTAGGAATAGTAGGAGCTACAAGTCCTCTTCATATTAGCAGAGACTTAGCTGATGGTATTGGAATTATTCGTGTTCAAGGAACAGAGCCTGATATTAATTTCAATGATACTGATGGTGGATTTAACACCTTTACATTTGAAAACGCGGGAGTAGCTAAATTTGCTTTCGGAAGAAGAAATACTGATGCTTTTTACATCACTAGAAACGATGGCACTTGGCATGATGAAACATTCAACATTTTAAACAACAACGGACATGTTGGTTTAAACACTGACGCACCTACTGAGCGTTTGGATGTTAATGGTAAACTTAGAGTGAGGGACATCTCTACAGTTACCACTAATAATAATATTTTAACAGCAACAGCAACTGGTGTTGTTGAAAAGAAAGAATTAATTGCAGCTGAAACTGATAATCAAATAACCACAGGAGCAAACGGAGGAGTTTATTTAGGTCCTACTGTTTTTGTCGGTTCATTTATTATTAACGGTCCTGGCGGAGGTTCAGCTACATTTACACAAGATATAACAGGACTACCTTTTCAACCTTCACAAATAACATTTACAGCTCACGCAAATATTGAGTCAGCTAATATTGATAATGATAATGGGGTTGGAAACAACAATGCATGGATTAATAATTCATTCGGGACAATGAATGGTTTTGTAAGAGACACTGGGGCGCCTTTTACACAACAAGTTATCTATGTTGGGGGACACGGAAATTCGATAAATGACATCTCTCGTTATGCTTCTAATTCAAATTGTATAGGAATTAGATACGGAAGTCAAAACGGTGATGATTTAGGGAAGATTACCGCTTCTTTAAATACTTTTTTATCTAATGGATTTAGACTTAATGTAGCCTATTCTTTAGGAACAATAGGATCTACTGCAAGGAGAAATGATGTTTTAAATGAAAGTTTATTAGTGATTTATACAGCTTACAAATAAACATATTTTTTAGCATCAACTACACAATACACAACCCTAACTAATTAATAACCTATTAGTTAAACAAAATTTTAACAAATAAAAGCGTAAGAGTCTCAAAAAAACACATTACTTTTGCAGCTTCAAAATTAAAAGTTTAATCCTCTTAAAAAAATTATAACATTTAATGCACAGAAACCTACTACTACTTCAATAATAGTTTATATAACTATTAAAATATTTTCGTCTGAAAGTATATAGAACAACTATAATAATATGCGGGTGTTATCATAATTATTTTATATGTTTTGTGTTAACTTAAATTCAGTTGAAATCTAACTGAAACATCTTTTAACGTACGTTAAAAAACAGTAAAACCTTATTCAAAAGACGAATCCACTAGCCAGAAGAAAGATATACTTCAACTAATCTATGTATCAAACTTAATTGATTCATGGAAATTTTGAAGTGTAAGTAGGAATTATGCATCACAGTGTAATGAGGACAGTTACAAAACGACAACCATGTGGTTTTTAACTAAATGAAGATTTAATACAGTGGTATTATGAAGACGATAATTAAAATAACAATATTATTATTTACATATTCTGTAGGTGCTCAAACTGCATTTCACAATTTTGGTAATGTAAAAATGCATGCTAATGCTAATATTGGGTTTCATACTGATTTAACTAATGATGGTACTCTTGATGATGACAATGCTGGATTAGTTGGTTTTTATAGTAATAATGAAACAAGAATAGTATCTGGAAATAATAAAGCTATCTTTTATAACGTAGAAATAGATACTAATAATGATTTAGAACTTAGAAACTCTTTAGGAATAACTAATGAGTTAAGCTTTATAAACGGAAAAGTTATCACTCCAAAATCGGACGCTAGTATATCTTTAGATTTTATTCAACATGATTTTTATGCTGGTGAAGATGATAACAGACATGTTGATGGTTACACTTCTGTTTTTGGAACTGAAGAATTTGTTTTCCCTATTGGTGACGACAATAGATTAAGACCAATGATTATTCCTACTCAAAATCAAAATTCTACCTTTAAAGGAGCTTATTTTAACGAAGACCCTAATTCACCAACTACATTTGCTCAAACCTTTTTAACAAACCAAAAGCAAGCTTTTATAGAAAACATTAGTCAACTTGAGTTTTGGGATTTAAATGGAGCAAACAAAACAACAGTTACATTAACTTGGGATAACCAAAGTGATATTGACGCTATAGCTAATAATGTAGAAGAATTAAAAGTTGTTGGTTGGAGCAAGACTGAAAACAAATGGATGGACCTTGGAAGTAGTAATGTATCTGGAGACTTAACTTCTGGTCAAGTAACTTCAAACGAGTTTATTCCTAATGATTATGAAATCATTACTATAGGTGCTGGTGTTCCTGACGGTGAATTAGACGACGTAAATATTATCTTTTCTCCTAATGGAGATAGTACTAACGAAACTTTAGTATTTGAAGGATTAGAGCAATATAACAAAAGCGAATTAGAGATTTATAACAGATGGGGAAACCTTGTTTATAAAACATCTGATTATAAAAACGATTGGAATGGAAAGTCTTCGGGAAGAGCTACAATAAACTCTAATGATGATTTACCAGTTGGAACTTATTTCTATACTTTAAAGTTTGGCCAAGATAAATTAAGTAAAAAACAAAAAGGTTGGGTTTATATTCAGAGATAGAACAACTTCAACATAATTTTAAAATATTTAAAACTTATATGAATACCATTTAACGTACGTTAAATGGTATTTTTTTGACCATGATTTTTCTAGCCAAATTCGCTAGTCGGTAGAAAAACACAGTTCAACTAAAACCGCCATTAATCCTTATTGATTTAAAGCATCTTTGAAGTGTAAATACAAAGAAACATTTACATAACAACAACCATTTTAAATCAATAATTATGAAAACAATAACTAAAATAGCCGTATTATTATTTACATATTCTGTAGGTGCTCAAACTGCATTTCACAATTTTGGTAATGTAAAGATGCATACAAACGCTAGCGTTGGTTTTCATACTGATTTAACTAATGATGGTACTCTTGATAATAACAACGAAGGTTTAGCTGGTTTTTACAGTAATAACGAAACAATAACTGTTTCTGGAAGCAATAAAGCTACTTTTCAAAATGTAGAAATAGATGCTACTAATAATGTAGAACTTAAAAACTCTTTAGGAGTAACTAATGAATTAAGCTTTATAAATGGAAAGGTTGTTACTCCAAAATCAAATGCTAATGTTTCTTTAGATTTTATTCAACATGATTTTTATGCTGGTGAAGATGACAACAGACATGTTGATGGTTATGCTTCTGTTTCTGGAACTGAAGAATTTGTTTTCCCTATTGGAGCTGATAACAAATTAAGACCAATGATTGTTTCTGCTCAAAACCAAAACACTTCTTTTAAAGGAGCTTATTTTAACGAAGATCCAAATTCACCAAATACTTTTGCTCAAACTTTTGTTACAAATCAAAAGCAAGCTTTTATAGAAAACATCAGTCAAGTTGAATTTTGGAACTTAAAAGGAACTAACAAAACAACAGTTACCTTAACTTGGGATAGTCAAAGTGATATTACAGCTATAACTAATAACATAGAAGAATTAAAAGTTGTAGGATGGAGTAAAACTGAAAACAAATGGATGGATCTTGGAAGTAGTAATGTATCAGGTAACTTAACTTCTGGTCAAGTAACTTCAAACGAGTTTATCCCTAATGATTATGAAATCATCACTATAGGTGCTGGTGTAGCTAATGGAAAATTAGATGATGTAAATATCATATTCACTCCAAATGGAGATAGCACTAACGAAACTTTAGTATTTGAAGGATTAGAGCAGTATAACAAAAGTGAATTAGAAGTTTACAACAGATGGGGAAACCTTGTTTACAAAACAACTGATTACAAAAACGATTGGAATGGAAAGTCTTCTGGAAGAGCTACAGTAAATGCTAACGATGATTTACCAGTTGGAACTTACTTCTACACTTTAAAGTTTGGTAACGATACATTAAGTAAAACACAAAAAGGTTGGGTTTATATTCAGAGATAGAACAACTTCAACATAATTTTAAAATATTTAAAATTTATATGAATACCATTTAACGTACGTTAAATGGTATTTTTTTGACCTTGATTTTTCTAGTCAAATTCGCTAATCGGTAGAAAAACACAGTTCAACTAAAACCGCCATTAATCCTTATTGATTTGAAGCATCTTTGAAGTGTAAATACAAAGAAACATTTACATAACAACAACCATTTTAAATCAATAATTATGAAAACAATAACTAAAATAGCCGTATTATTATTTACATATTCTGTAGGTGCTCAAACTGCATTTCACAATTTTGGTAATGTAAAGATGCATACAAACGCTAGCGTTGGCTTTCATACTGATTTAACTAATGATGGTACTCTTGACAACAACAACGAAGGTTTAGCTGGTTTTTACAGCAATAATGAAACAATAACTGTTTCTGGAAGCAACAAAGCTACTTTTCAAAATGTAGAAATAGATGCTACTAATAATGTAGAACTTAAAAACTCTTTAGGAGTAACTAATGAATTAAGCTTTATAAATGGAAAGGTTGTTACTCCAAAATCAGATGCTAATGTTTCTTTAGATTTTATTCAACATGATTTTTATGCTGGTGAAGATGATAACAGACATGTTGATGGTTATGCTTATGTTTCTGGAACTGAAGAATTTGTTTTTCCTATTGGAGCTGATAACAAATTAAGACCAATGATTGTTCCTGCTCAAAACCAAAACACTACTTTTAAAGGAGCTTATTTTAACGAAGATCCAAATTCACCAACTACTATTGCTCAAACTTTTGTTACAAATCAAAAGCAAGCTTTTATAGAAAACATTAGTCAAGTTGAGTTTTGGAACTTAAAAGGAACTAACAAAACAACAGTTACATTAACTTGGGATAGTCAAAGTGATATTACAGCTATAGCTAATAATGTAGAAGAATTAAAAGTTGTAGGATGGAGTAAAACTGAAAACAAATGGATGGATCTTGGAAGTAGTAATGTATCAGGTAACTTAACTTCTGGACAAGTAACTTCAAACAAGTTTATCCCTAATGATTATGAAATCATCACTATAGGTGCTGGTGTAGCTAATGGAAAATTAGATGATGTAAACATCATATTCACTCCTAATGGAGATAGCACTAACGAAACTTTAGTATTTGAAGGATTAGAGCAATATAACAAAAGTGAATTAGAGGTTTACAACAGATGGGGAAATCTAGTTTACAAAACAACTGATTATAAAAACGATTGGAATGGAAAGTCTTCTGGAAGAGCTACTGTAAATGCTAATGATGATTTACCTGTTGGAACTTACTTCTACACTTTAAAGTTTGGTAACGATTCATTAAGTAAAACACAAAAAGGATGGGTATACATTCAAAGATAAAAATAAATGCAACACTTAAGAGACAGCTCTCTTAGGTGTTGTTGGATTATAACCAAAATCAGGATCAGGTAGTTCTATATCTAATTGATTAATAATAAAACCAATACTTGCAAAATGATGTATTGCATGACTATGAGCTTGAGCCAGAGCACTCGCTAAAGTATAATTAGTAGTTACTTTACCAGTTCCTAAATCATCAGTAACAGAAATAATCTTATTGAAATCAGCTGGATTCAATGAATGTAATTGACAAATTACACTATTAAAATATTCAATACCCGCAGCTGTTTTTTCTTCCGCTAATTGATTACGCTCTCTATTAGAAAAATCAACACAATTTGTATCTAAACCACTAAAAATGCACGCAAAAACATCTAAGATATGACGCATGTTGGCTCCGATACTTGAATAGTAAGGAGGCACATTCTTATTACTATATTGTTCATCGGTAATAGAATTTAATAACTTAACTCCTCTTTGTAAGTTTTTCTCAATTGCATCAATCATTTGTAAATCTAAATTTTTCAAGTGTGTCGTATAAATATAGAGCTTTTTACAAGTACTCATAAAATATTTTTGTAAAATTTATCAAACAACTCATTATCAAATAAATAAAACTACATTTCTTCTCTTAAAAAGTCACGATAGCCTGTTACTTCATTTTTTTGGCACGCTCTTTGAAAATTACACTTCAAACGCGGAAGCCGAAAAGCGAACAGAGTAAGCATAACCCTAAAATTAGCAATTATGAGAACAGGGATACTTTTTTTATTAGCAATCATGTCATTAGCAACAGTAAACGCTAATAACACAAACAAATCAACTAGCAAAATTGGGGTTACAAATCGCTATGATGATGTAGTTACCTTCGTAGAAAGAGGTGTGCAATTTCATGTATTTTTAAATGGTGATTTTGACTTTAACACTCACTATAAAAACACTAGGTATGTAGATTATTATGGTAGACGCACTAGAGTAAACCGTGGTGTTAGAATTGAACGTGACTTCAAAGGGAGAGTAAGACGTGTAGGTAATACTTTTATAAACTATGATAGCAGAGGAAATGTAAAACGAATTGGTAGTGTTTATATAAGATATCGTTTTGGACAATTATCTAAAGTCGGTAATTTAACAATTAGATACGATCGTTGGGGAAATCCAAGATTTTATGGAAATGTAAAATTTGATGAGTACTGTGGAGATGATGTATATTATAATGACAACATAGATATTGATATTAATATTGGAAGTGTATTTGATTACGATGATGTATATTTCTACAAAAGAAACTTCAGAAGAAACTACCGTCAATTTAAAGAAGATAATAACTTCTATTATTACAGAGCAGTACCAAATGCAAAAATTGGTAAGAGAAGTAGAATTATTAAAAGACGTAAGCAAAGAAGAAATCACAATGACGATTTATACTTCAAAGCAACTCCAGAACAAAAAGGAAAATCAAGAAGAAATAGATAACAAAAAAGCCTCATCAAATGATGAGGCTTTTTTTATTGATTAAGCTATTAATTATTTAGCAACATTAACAGCTCTTGTTTCTCGTATTACAGTTACTTTAACTTGCCCTGGATACGTCATATCATTTTGAATTTTTTGTGAAATATTAAATGATAACTCAGCAGCTTTAGCATCGTTTACTTTAGCACTCTCAACCATTACTCTTAATTCACGTCCAGCTTGAATTGCATAAGCTTTTTGAACTCCATTAAACCCAAAAGCAATGTCTTCTAAATCTTTTAAACGTTGAATATAAGAATCTAATACTTGTCTACGAGCACCAGGTCTAGCTCCAGAAATAGCATCACATACTTGTACTATTGGCGATAATAAACTCTTCATTTCAATTTCATCGTGGTGCGCTCCAATTGCATTACATACATCTGGTTTTTCACCATATTTCTCAGCCCATTGCATTCCTAATAATGCGTGCGGCAATTCACTTTCTGTTTCTGGCACCTTACCAATATCGTGTAATAAACCAGCTCTTTTAGCAGCTTTAGCATTCAATCCCATTTCAGCAGCCATAATACCACAAAGGTTAGCTACTTCACGAGAGTGTTGTAATAAATTTTGCCCATAAGAAGAACGGTACTTCATACGTCCTACAGTTTTAATTAACTCAGGGTGTAATCCATGAATTCCTAAATCTATAACAGTACGCTTACCAACTTCTATGATTTCTTGACCAATTTGCTTCTCGGTCTTCTTTACAATTTCTTCAATTCTTGCTGGATGAATTCTTCCGTCAGTTACCAATTTATGCATTGATAAACGAGCAATTTCTCTACGAACTGGATCAAAACAAGATAAAATAATTGCTTCTGGTGTATCATCAACAATAATTTCAACTCCAGTAGCAGCTTCTAAAGCACGTATGTTACGTCCTTCTCTACCAATGATTCGCCCCTTAACATCATCAGATTCTAAGTTAAATACAGACACACAGTTTTCTACAGCCTGTTCTACTCCTACTCTTTGAATAGTATTTAAAACAACTTTTCTAGCTTCTTGTTGAGCTGTCATTTTTGCCTCTTCTACAGTGTCTTGTACAAAAGACATTGCATCAGCTTTAGCTTCATCCTTTAACGAAGCTACTAATTCTGTTTTAGCGTCTTCAGCAGACAAACCTGAGATTTGTTCTAGCATTTCTACATGACGCTTATGAAGCTTATCTAATTCAGTTTCTTTTTTATCTAAAAAGTCTAATTTATAATCTAAATCTCCTGCTTTTTTCTCAAGTGATTTATTTAATTTTTTATTCTTATCTAATTCTGAAGAAACTTGACTTTCTTTATCTCTTATTCTCTTTTCTACGTCAGAAACTTTCTTTTCCCTTGATAAAATTACCTTTTCGTGTTCAGATTTTAATTCTATGAACTTTTCTTTGGCTTGTAATATTTTATCCTTTTTTATTGCATCTGCTTCTACTCTTGCTTCTTTTACAATATTCTTAGCCTCTTTCTTAGTCTCTTGAATTAATTTATTAGCGTTAGATCTCTCTAACATTTTAGCAATAAAGAACCCTATTGCTACCCCTATAATCCCTGCTAAAACAGGGAATAATATTCCTTCCATAATTTTGATTTGATTGTATAAAAAAACCTACATTAATAGGGTTTTATAAACTCCAAAAAACAAGTTTAGGACTAACTGGCTTATCAAGGATCCGAATAAATCGGCATGCTTTACTAACCAAGACTCATCCTTTCTAAATAAATAGTGTTGAGTTTAACAAACAATGTACTAATGTAGGCAGTAATATTAAATTTATGTATTTTAAAGAACGTTATAAATGATCTTCTAACAACTTAGTCAATTCATTTATTTTATGTAATACTTCGGTATTTTCTTTAGTATTTGTTAATGATACTATTTCTGCTTTTGACGCATATTGCAATGCACACATTGCTAACACATCTTGTTTATCTGCTACCGCATAATTTTGTTCAAACTTAGCAATCAACTCATTAATGTTTTTTGCAGCCTTACGCATTCCTTCCTCTTCATTTGTGTCTTTCACACTTAACGGATACGTTCTACCAGCAATTACTACATTAACCTTTATTTTTGCCATGTAAAGAACTTTTTATGAATTCAAAAGAGTAATACATTTATCAATCTCTCGAACTAAAGCATTTATTTTGAGTTTTGTTTCTCTCGTGTTTTCGTTACTACCTTCTATAGTTTTTGCAACTTTAAGCAATTTATATTCTTCATCTCTTGCTTTTAATTGTTGCTCTTTCTCTTCTAATAAAATATGTAACTTAGCATTATTTTGAAGCAGAACCTGATTTTCTTCTTTTAAAAATTCATAATAAGAAAGTAGTTTTTTCAACTTATCTTCCAGTAAATGAACTGCTTCTAAAGGGTTACTCATTTAATTTTTAGAATAAAACTATATCTACAAAGTTATTAATATAGATTTTAAATCGCAACTCTTTTGCTATATTTTACTAAAACACTAGTAATTAAGCGTCTAACTCTTTGATATTATTTTAGTATTTTTGTTTAAAACTGTTATCATTTGAAATTTATTTTCTCTTTCTTTTTAAGCTTCGTTTTTTGTTTTAGCTACGCGCAAAAACAATATCCAAAAAACTATTTTTCAGCACCTTTGAAAATTCCTATTGTACTTTCGGGTACTTTTGGTGAATTAAGAAGTAATCACTTTCATTCTGGAATTGATATTAAAACTCAAGGAAAACAAGGAATTCCAATATATGCTCCTGCCGATGGATATGTATCTCGTATCAAAGTAAAGCAATATGGTTATGGTAAAGCCCTATATGTAAAACACCCAAATGGTTATACTACTGTATATGGGCATCTTAAAAAATATGCACCAAAAATTCAGAAGTATGTAAAAGCTATACAGTACAAAAAAGAAAACTATAACACTGGAAACCTTTTTCCTAAACCAGAAAAATTTCCTGTAAAAAAAGGAGATATCATAGGTTATACTGGTGATACAGGAAGTTCGGGAGGACCTCATTTACATTATGAGATAAGAAATACAGAAACCGAACACATTATCAATCCAATGCATTTTGGTTTAACTGTGGCCGACGATAAAAGTCCAAGTATAAAAAAATTAATCGCCTATCCACTTAATGATAATTCTCGTATTAATAACTCTTCATTAAAAACTCTCATATCGTTTAAAAGTATAGGAGACAATAAATTCATCAGTGAAAGTATTAATGCCAGCGGTGTAATTGGTTTTGGAATTAGTGTTTTTGACAGATTAAATGGGGCCTTAAATAAAAACGGTATTTATAGTTTAGAAATGAAAGTAAATGGTAGTAGAGTTTATTACCACGATGTTGAAACTTTTTCTTTTGCTGAAAGTAAATACATCAACTTATTAATTGATTACGAACATTACAAAACCTATAAGAACAGAGTTCAAAAAACTCATAAGGTAGAAGCTAACAGATTAAGCCTTTATGAAGACTTAGTGAACAATGGTAAAATAAATATCGAAAAAGGAGCTAGTTACAATATTGAGATTATTGCCAAAGATTTTAAAAACAATATTTCTACGTTAACTATTCCAGTAAAAGGAGTAGAAAGTAATTTAGTTTTCATGCGAAAAGACACTACTAATTACAAAGTAATAGCCAAAGACTTTAATAAGTTCACGCTTAAAAACATAACTATAGCTTTTCCTAAAAATACATTCTATGAAGATTGCTTCATTGATTTTTCTTTAGACAATGGAATTGCTAAAATTCATAACCCTACCATTCCTCTTGACAAAAGATATACATTAACGTTTGAAACATCATTTTTAAATGAAGAACAAAAGCAACATGTATATATTGCAAATGTTACCAATCCAAAATATCCAAGATACGTTTCAACTAGAAAAAGAATTGATAAAGTATTTACCACTACCAAAGTACTAGGTGATTATACATTATTATTCGATAAGGTAAAACCAACCATCCAATCTTATAATTTTAAAGATGGACAATGGATTTCAAAAAACAAAACTTTAAAATTAAGAATAAAAGATCGCGAATCTGGAATAAAAAATTATCGCGCAACCATAGATGGTAAGTGGGTTTTAATGGAGTACAACCATAAAAAAGGCATCCTGACTTACGATTTTTCCGATAAAAAGTTGGTAGGTAGCAAACATCTTTTTAAACTTGTAGTATCTGATAATGTGGGAAATACTAAAACTTTTTCCGCTACATTTTTCAAAAAAAATAAATTATAAAACCCTTGAGAAAACTACTTTTATTACTACTGTTCCCTTCATTAGTTTTTGCACAAAAAACAGTGATTGTAAAAGGAAAAATTACAAACAAATATAATATACCCATTGAAGGAGTAGCGATTTCCTACTTATCAAAAGGTACAACTACTAATGCTGATGGTACTTATCAATTTACCATTCCTATGCGAAAAACGGTTGCTGTAACTTTTAGTCATGTATCCTATAAATCAGTTGTAAAAAAGTTTACCTCAAGAGGTAGAAAAGTTTTTAACTACTCTCCTACTTTAAACTTCAAATCTCAAGAATTAGAAGAAGTAGTTATAAAGAATCTAAAAAAAGAAGCTCAAGGAATTACTAAAATAGAAGCCAAAAAAGCAACGACTATTTTAGGTGCCAATGCTGGAGTAGAAAATATTTTAATGACACTTCCTGGGGTTAGCAATAACAATGAACTAAGTACCCAATACAATGTTCGTGGAGGAAACTTTGACGAAAACCTAGTGTATGTCAATGGTATTGAAGTATACCGCCCTTTTTTAATTCGTTCAGGACAACAAGAAGGATTGAGTTTTATAAATCCGCATTTAGTACAAAATATTAATTTTTCGGCAGGAGGTTTCCAAGCAAAATATGGCGATAGACTTTCTTCTGTTTTAGACATTACCTATAGAAAGCCTAAAGATTTTGCAGCTAAATTAGACTTAAGTTTATTGGGAGGAAGTTTTTCTATTGAAGATACTTTTTTAAACAATAAACTAAGTGCAATTGTTGGGCTTCGTTATCGAGACAATAGCTTATTTGTAAATAGTAAACAAGTAGAAGTTAATTTTAGACCTCGTTTTACAGATGTACAAACTTTTTTATCATACAAAGCTACAGATAAACTTACCTTAAATTTATTAAGTAACTTTTCACTAAACGATTATAACTACAAACCTTTAACGAGAAAAACTCGTTTTGGTACCCTTGCCAATCCTTTAGAGTTGATTGTGTTTTATCAAGGACAAGAAATAGATCAGTTTAAAACACTTTTCGGAGCTTTTTCTGCGGAATATCAAGCTAACGAAAACTTAAAAATTACAGGAACAGTTTCTTCATTTAACACTCAAGAAGAAGAACATTTTGATATTGCTGCTTCCTATAATTTAGGCCAAGTTGATAGTAATATAGGTTCTGAAAGTTTTGGTGAAGTACAATTTTCTCAAGGAATAGGATCGCAAATCAATCATGCTCGTAACGATTTAGATGCCTTGATTAGTAATGTTCAACTTAGAGCAACGCTAAAAGATGGAAAAAATGAATGGAGAGCGGGAATAAAATATCAAACAGAAAACATTAAAGATCGTATACGCGAATGGGAAGTAATCGACTCATTAGGGTTTTCGGTACGCCCACCTCATCATACAGGAAATAATCAACCTTACCAACCATTTACTGGCCCTATAGAACCTTTTAGAAATATTAGAGCTGAGAATGAAGTAGACATTAATCGTTTTTCAGGATTTGTTCAATTTAGTAGAAAAACAAACTGGGGAGATCATCAGGTTTGGATGAATATTGGTGTAAGAGGACAAACTTGGAAAGTAAAAACAGCTACTACTAGTAGTAGTGATAATCAATTTATTTTTAGCCCAAGAGCACAATTTGCTATAAAACCAGATTGGGAAAAAGACATGCTTTTTAGAATTTCAGGAGGATGGTATTCTCAACCCCCATTTTATAAAGAACTACGTGGTTATGATGGACAAATAAATCCGAATGTAAAAGCTCAAAAGTCTATTCACCTTGTTGCGGGTAATGACTACAGTTTTATACTATGGGAACGTCCATTTAAACTAACTACAGAATTATATTATAAAGACTTATCTGATGTTAATGCTTATTCTGTAGACAATGTTCGTATACGTTATCGTGCCGATAATGTTACTGATGCCTATGCTTATGGTTTAGACATACGTTTAAATGGTGAATTTGTTCCTGGTAATGATAGCTGGGTAAGTTTTGGATACTTAAAAACAGAGGAAAACATTAATAATCGAGGTTATATTGCAAGACCTACCGACCAACGTTTAAAATTTGGTGCTTTATTTCAAGATTATGTACCTAATTTACCAGATTTAAAAGCGCATTTAAATATTGTTTACAATACAGGATTACCTGGTGGGGCTCCTGCTTATGCAGATGTTTATCAATATCAAACTAGGTTAGACGATTATAAACGTGCAGATGTTGGTATTTCTTATGTCTTTGCCGATGTTAACAAACAACACAAGACTGGTTTTTTAAAGAATTTTAAAGAGTTTACCGCTGGTTTGGAGTTATTTAATGTATTTGATATACGTAATTCAATTACCAATACATGGGTTAGAGATGCTTATAGTAAAGCACAATACGGAATACCGAATTTTATGACTGGTAGAGTTTTGAATTTTAGAGTAGGAATGCAATTTTAAGTTTCTTATGTGAACAAATAACAAGAAATTATGAAAAAAACGTATCTGATAATTTTAGGTCTTTTAGCTATTCTTTGTAATTCTTGTTATTCATATAAAATTTATCCGAAAGAGTATAGAAAACTTAAAAACAACAATCCGAAACCTAGTGTATATATTGATAATGATACTTTAAAAAAGGAGCTTAAAATATTAGCTTCTTCAAACTTATTTAATATAATTTCCGATAGCACCAAAGCTGATTTAAAAATAAAACTTTATCCAATAAGAAAGAGCTTTGTTTGTGGGCAACCCTTAACAGCTTCAATGTTAACTATTGGACAATTGCCTGTCTATTTACCAGATGGATATTATTATCGATTTGACGAAATTGAAAATGGAAAAGTAACTAAACGAAAATTTGAATTGAAAATAGCCCAACGTATTTGGTTTTGGGACATGTTTACTTTTAATAAAAATTTTGAGAAAAAAGCAGGAAAAGCAGTTTTAGGTGAATATTACTCTAATAAAAAATAACTACTCAATTAATATAAAATCACAGATATTCTAAGCGAAACTTGGTTGAAACTCACTTAGAATTAATCCCTTTCATACTTAATCTAAGTATTAAAGTGTATTATTCCTTAGTTAATTCCCGTATTTCATTAAATAAAACCTTTTATAAAATTTTAGTTATTTAAACCATTTAAAAGTTTTAAAGTCTATAGGATAGAATAAAACTTTTAGATATGAATAAATTAAATTTAACATTGCTATTTCTTATAAGTGTTGTTTTTCTTTCTTGTAATGAAAACGATAATCCCCCTGAATCAATTGTAATTGCTAATTTTGAAACTGAAATACTATTAGGCGAAAATCAAGCGATTGTAGCTCTTACTAATTTATCTCAAAATGCAACTACCTACAAATGGTCATCTTCTGATGGAGTAATTGAAAATACTACAGACGACAATACTTCAATTTATTTTACAGAAAATGGTACCTATCAAATTACATTAGTAGCATCTAATGGTGTAAGTTCAAATACTAAAACAATTGATTTTACCATTGATAACATCACTAATAGCGGATATACTCCCTATCGTTATCTCGAAAACGATGGTATCTTTATGTATTATGAAACTGACAATGTAGAAGTATATAAAAGCTTAATTCCTGATGAATTTAATATGCCAAGTCGTATGATAGTCTTTGCTTTCTTTAATGACTTTTATAAGTTAGATTTCGGGGCAACACCATATAAAGAAAATGCAATATCAATACTTGTTGAATATCAAGGTCAAGAATTTTTTCACTGTGTTTATATGCCTGTAACCGATGAGCATTCAATGAGAGCTGGTATTATTGGACTAGGCTTACCTAAAACAATGGGAGATATTAATTTTTTCAGAAACACTCCTTTATATTATGGATATGCAGAAAATCAATTAGGAGGTACAATGAATATGAGTATCAATACTGAAAATTATAACATTAGTAACGATGTTAAGCAAGAAATGATTAATCTACAATTATTAAAGTCTCTACAAATTAGAAATGGGAAAATAATAGTAGTTGGGAATACAGGTGGTAATGAAAATAGCGTTATTCAAACAGCTAATCAATATCCGAATTTGATAACATTAAAATTCGGTAAACCATCAATTACAACCAATACCGATGCTATTTCATTTAACCATCCTTTAGATTTAAAACCTTCTCGTATAATTGGTGGCTTCTATCTTAAAAATACGATTCCTTTTGGGTTAACAGGAAATGCTTTTTAATGTTTTAATAAAATACTGTGGGCTATATGTTATATTCCAATGATAATTCTATTTCATTTTAGAATAAAATTACTACCCATAGCTCATGAAAATTGCTCTCTCTTAAGTGAGCAATTTTCCAATGTAACTATGATTTCAAAAATTTTCTAGTATGATAAATTGTTATGAACTAAAAAAACTTTTGAGGAATTATAATATTCTCTTTCTTTATATTGCAAATGATAAAAATTGAAAAAGATAAACGGAACTTATTTTATTGAAAGTTCCATATATAAAAAGTTGGCGTTAATTAAATGATAGTAGAGATTAAACAATGAGAATCAGTCTGTATAAAGAAGAAGAACACCTGGAAATTAATTCGTTAGTAGAAGAAATAGCAAAAGAATTTGAAGAACCGATAGTATCATCAAATTCGTCTACAAAGAAGAATTTTGACAACTTATGGTTAGTAAAGAAGGACGAATTATTAATTGGTACAATTGGAGTTATTAGGCTTAAAAATAATAATGCTATTTTAAAAAGTATGTTTGTTAAAAAAGAGTTTAGAGGTAAAAATATTGGTGTATCAAGATTATTAATCCAAACCGCAATTGATTGGTTACGAGATGAAAAAATTGAGAGAATATATCTTGGTACAATGAACCAATTCAAAGCTGCTCAAAAGTTCTATACCAAAAATGGATTTTTTAAAATTGACAAAATGGAACTACCATCTGATTTTATCAATAATTCGATAGATAATCTCTACTATAGAATGAATTTGACAATAGATAACAATTGACTTAAAATAAAAAAGTCAGTGTACAACAACACCTATAGGTAATGCCCTTCGGGATACTGCGCATAACCAAAACCCTTACACCCACTTCTTATGATAGACTCTAAAACTGGAAATATTAGTATAAATAATATATTGACATTGAAACCTAATTTTAGATTTCAAGAAATAAAAGAATTGAAATTAGGAGAAATCCAAGAAACTAGGGAAATGGGAACTGAATGGAAATGGATTGACATTAAAAACCTAAAAATTGAAAACGAATATTATTTATTTTTTCTTGGGTTTAAAAACGAAAAGCTCAAGCTTATTTCTTTCAATGTTAATACTAAACCTTTTGAATTAGATTCGAACTGGAATTCGTGGACTGAAAAACAAGAATTAAAGAAATATAAATATCTCAAAAAATGGCTGAACATAAAAGTAGGCAAAGACAGTGAATTTGATTGGGGAAGTATATCCACATCATATGATCCCAAAGGAGGTTTTAGCGCTATTAAAATAAAATACAAGAACTAAACACTATAACCCCTTGTGATTCAACAATTAACTAAAAAAAACTTTTCTTATTTTTAAACTACAATTCCTTCAACAAAAAAATCCTATGGATTTTTCAACAATGAAATCATAATACGGATCATTGGTAAGCATTGTAAAACTATAAACTCCAATAATAAAACGATAAGAGAGATGGCAAAAAATAAGACAACTGAAACGGAAGTGAATGTATTTGATTTTATAGAGTCATACGTTGATAATGAACAAAAAAAATCTGATAGTCATAAACTAATAGAATTAATGAGTAAATGGTCAGGATTTGAACCAAAAATGTGGGGACCAACAATTATTGGCTTTGGAAGTTATCACTATAAATATGCTAGTGGTCATGAAGGCGATGCTCCTTTGATAGGATTTTCACCACGAAAAGCACAATTTTCACTCTATGTCTATTCGAAAACAGAAAAAAGCGATGTCCTTTTGAAAGATTTAGGCAAATTCAAAATGGGAAAAGCTTGTATTTATTTTAAGAAATTAGAAGACATAAATATCACAATTGTAGAAAAACTATGTATGGAAACAATCGCTTACCTTAATGAACACCACGAGTGTGCTTGCAGAAATTAGAACAACCAGCCAACAATATCTTTAATTCATTTCTTATTTGCTAACTTAGACCAACGTAACGAAACCATTAATGAACATGTTACGGATCATATAAAACAAGTAAATACTAGAATGAAAAGAATTACAATTTTTTGCGGTTCAAGTTTTGGGACTGACAATAATTTTGAACTTCAAGCAAAAGAGCTTGGAAAAAAGCTAGCTCTTGAAAATATTGAATTGGTTTATGGTGGAGCAAATGTTGGATTAATGGGAGCAGTAGCTAATGGAGCACTTTCAAATTCAGGAAAAGTAATAGGTGTTTTACCAACTTTTCTTAAATCAAAAGAAATAGCTCATACTGGATTAACTGAATTAATCTTAGTGGATTCCATGCACGAGAGAAAAACCAAAATGAATGAGCTTTGCGATGGTGTTATTGCTTTACCTGGAGGTTTTGGAACCATGGAAGAACTTTTTGAAATGCTAACGTGGGGACAATTAGGTTTGCATAAAAAACCAATTGGAATTCTTAATATTAATGGATTTTACAATAACCTTATTACTTTTTTAGATCATATGGTTACAATGGGACTTTTAAAAGAAAGAAATAGAAAAATGGTTTTAATTAGTGACCATATTGATGAGCTTCTTACTAAAATGAAAACTTATCAAGCTCCAACCACTGGTAAATGGATTACGAAAGAAACTACTTAAAATTCAATAAAACAATATCTACTTCTCTGTATTACTAACTGAAGTTTAGTACATTGAACTCTTATAATAAGAAAAGTAAACTAACTTTTAGCTCATATAAATAAGCTGTGATTTATGTCGAGAAAACAACTAAATAAAACAATATTTGAGATATCAAAAATGGATTGTCCTTCAGAAGAAAACCTCATCAGAATGAAATTGGATGGAATCTCAAGCATTGCTAATTTGAACTTTGACATAGCAAACCGAAAATTGACTGTTTTCCACAACGGAGAAATTCACCAAATCGAAAAATCAATTCTTGAACTCAATTTGGGAGGAAAAAAGATCTCAACTGAACAAACCGACAAAACAGATTTCAAAGAAAATGCAAACCAGAAAAAACTACTCTGGTCTGTATTGGGAATTAACTTTACATTTTTCTTAATAGAAATGACAACGGGTATAATCTCAAAGTCAATGGGGTTAATTGCAGAAAGTTTAGATATGCTTGCAGACAGTTTGGTTTACGGGATTAGTTTGTTTGCTGTTGGTGGAACTTTAATTAAAAAAAAACGAATAGCAAAACTGGCTGGATATTTTCAAATAACTCTAGCTGTTATAGGTTTTATTGAAGTGTTAAGGAGATTTTTCGGCAATGAGAAACTTCCTGATTTTTCAACAATGATTGTCGTTTCAATTTTTGCGCTCATCGCAAACGGGATTTGTCTTTACATTTTACAAAAGTCAAAAAGTAAGGAAGAAGCCCATATGAAAGCAAGTATGATTTTTACTTCAAACGATGTAATTATTAATTTTGGAGTAATAATAGCTGGACTTTTAGTAAACTGGTTAAATTCAAGTAAACCTGATTTAATTATTGGAACAATCGTTTTTGTTTTAGTTATTCAAGGAGCGTTTAGAATATTAAAATTAAGTAAATAACTTTTTATTCTCTCTAGCTCTTGAGCAATTACTCATTCATACGGGTAGTAAACATTCACTCGTACTAGTGAGTAAGTACCACTAAAAATTCATTCCTTGTTATACTTACCGAAGTTTAGTACCTTGAACCCATAAAATTGAAAAAGAGAATTAGCTAGATCATAGTAAATGAAAAAGTATATCAAAGGATTTGTAAAAGAAATAATTCCTGTTTTTTTTGGAGTATTAATTGCCTTATGGATTAATAACTGGAATGAAGAAAGAAAAGACAAAAAATACATTGATAACTTCTATTCTTCTTTGAAAAAAGAGCTTAGTGATACTAATAAGGAGATGATTAAAAAAAGACCTTCTCAAAAAAAATTAGTAGACACCCTTGATTTTTACTCAAAAAATAATACAATTTCTTTACTTCAAGTTATTAGTAAAGCAGGTGGTATTAATGGTCCACTCATTAAACTTAATTACTGGAATGCCTTATCTAACTCAAAAATAGAATTGATAAGCTATGAGAAACTGGCTATATTAACAGAAATAGAAGAAGGAAAAAGTCTCTTAAAATACAAACGAAATAAACTTATTGATTTCATCTATTCTAATATGACTAAAACAACTAAAGAAGAAAAAATAGTACTAAAAATTATGATATTAGAATTAATGAATACAGAAAAACAAGTTCAAAGAAATATTCAAAAAATTCTGAACGAATAAACAATTCTTCCAGCAATCCTTTTTTATTAATCAAGGTATATTACAATCAAAAAAATAATTGTTCCAATATCATTAATACTGCCTTTAACAAAGACTATTCCAATACATTCATGACACAAATAATTAAATCAAGTTGGAAATGGGATATAAAAGAGAATTCTTTTGGTATAAACTTGGGTGATGATATAGCTGACTTAATTTCTAGAAATATTATCAGAAAAAATGCCAGTAATGAATATGAAAGTGTTAATGAACAAGTTTGGAGTGTTGGAGAAACAAACGGAAAAGTAACTTCAATTGCGTTTAGAAGAAGCTTTTTTGAATTTATTAGAGATGACCTTTGGGAATTGGAGTACACTAAATTTGAAAGCGAGCTAAATAGTAAATTAACAAAAGTAAATGACGAATTTAAAGGAGACTCTTTACATGTAGTCTTTAGAGGAAACTTCATTGCAATAGCAATCTTGAAAAGGACCTAATATAATCTATATAAAAAAGCATTACATATATTTATCATTTACAATTTAAAAACAATTGAAACTAAAAAACTTACTACATATTTTGATACAAGAAAACAAAAACTCAGAATTAGCTGATAAAGAAATTACTAATCAAAAACAGAGCTCAAAATTAATTAATGCTTTACTAATTGGTTTTTTAGTAGGCATCATTGTTACTGGACTTGTTGCTTGGATTATTGCAAAAAAAACTTGGGGAATTGTTCCAATGATAGCTCCTATCTTTATAATCTACTTATTAGTAAAAAAGAAAAAAACGGTTAATTAGCCATACAATTTTGGTTACTAAACAGCTAAATTTAGCATTGATGAAATATTGTATTTGATAATTTAAATAGTTAATTTGAAAATCATCAAATACAATACTTTATTAAAAGTTCCATTTAGAAATAAGTATTATTGTTTCTAAACTTTCCTCCAATCATCCAAAATAAGAATCTCATGGAACCATGAATTGGTTGAACAGAATCCCAATGTTCAGTAATTTCACCATTTTCAACCTTCCATACATCCATAATATTTAATCCTTTTTTAGGATTGCCTCTGTGCTTTTTATTATTTGTTGCATGAGAATGTACAATTACAAATGGTCCATCTACGTACATATGTTTTACATCGTATGTATAATCAGGATAGCGCTTAGCAAAATTAGATACAACTTCTAACACTCCTTTTAACCCATCAACCATGCTTTGATTATGCTGTTTGTATTTATGGTTACCGTATTTCTTTTTTACATACTCAAAATTATGATTATTCATAATATTCTGTACAAAATCTACAACAACCTCAGCGTTTTCAAATTCCTGATTTGTCCAATTTTCTCTTTTAAATCTGTTTAAATTAATCTCAAAAGTTTCCATTTTATTAATTTTTTACATTAACTTGCATTTCGCAAGCAAAGATAATTATTTACTTGCAAAAAACAAGTAAACATGAAAAAAAACACAAATCGTTCGAACTGCCCTATTAGTTACGCTCTTGATTTACTGGGGGATAAATGGAGTTTATTAATTATTAGAGACCTCGTTTTTGATCAAAAAAAATTTTATAAAGAATTTCTACAATCCAAAGAAAAAATAGCGACTAATATATTATCTGATAGGTTAAAAAGGCTTGAAAAAGCTGGACTTATTGAATCGAGAGTTTATGAGAAACTAAGAACTCAAAAGGTATATTCTTTGACAGAAAAAGGAAAAGACTTAATACCTGTTTTAGTAGAGCTTATCCTATGGTCTGCAAAGCATGAAGAGGGATTAGCTGTTACTGACGAGTTTGTTCAAAAAGCTACTGAATACAGAAATGAAGTCGTTCAAAATATTACATCAAACTTAGAGTAAGTCTAATGATAAAAACAGAATAATAACTTTGAATACACAATAAGTTAAAATAAACTTTGAATTAAATAAATCAATAGAGGTTTTAGAAAAAACTCCTCTAGTTTTAGAGGCCTTATTAAATGGTTTGTCAAAAGAATGGATTGTAAATAATGAAGGTAAAAATACTTGGAGTCCTTATGATATTGTTGGACATTTAATCTTTGGAGAAAAAACAGATTGGATGGTTAGAATCAAAACGATTTTAAGTAAATCAGAAAACAAACTCTTTGAACCTTTTGATCGTTTTGCTCAACTTAAAGAAGACCAAAACAAACCAATTCAAGAGCTAATTAAAGAATTCAAAACAATAAGAAAAAGCAATCTTAACGAATTGATTTCTTTAAACATTACTACTAAAGATTATAATCTTACAGGAATTCATCCTGAGTTTGGTCAAGTAACACTCAAACAGTTAATTTCAACTTGGGCTGTACATGACTTAGGCCATATTGCTCAAATATCTAGAGTCATGGCCAAACAATATACAGAAGAAGTTGGCCCTTGGATAAATTATCTAGGAATACTAAAGTCAAATATTTCTAAAAACAAATAAAAAGCATGATAATTAATATTTTAAAACATTAATTATCATGCTTACATAATTTTATCTAAATCGTCAATGTTTAATTGTCTCTATTAACAAACACAATGAGACCAATCTAATCCATAAAGCTCTAATTGACTTTGGATATAATAAGCTGGATCTCTCCAACTAGTTCTGCAAAAATCTGCACAACTAAAAAACATTCTTCCTCCTTTAATTTCTTGTTGATCTTTTTTGTTTAGTACTTTACCTAAATCTAAAATTTGTTTTTTCATAAAAATATATTTTTAATTACTCAAACATAGATAATTAGCTTTAAATTAAGTAAGAAAAATCCGTAATAATAGTAAGGATATACCTTCAAATACAATTAAAATCTTATCAAAACAGTAACCTTTTATAAAATAATGTCATCTATATAAAAAGCTTATGAATGAACCTCAAATCTAAATTAAAAATGTTACTTCTTGTATTGCTATGCTTATTTCAAAAAACTGTAAACAGTAATCTTACATGGAACATTAGATCCAAAGACGCATTACAAAGGAGCGCTTCGTCATTATGAAAAAATGACTAAAAAAAATGATATAAAATTTATTAGTGTAAAAGATGCTCCGCATTTTATCGCTTTATTTGCGCCTATGGCTTTTAGTTCAACTGTTACATCATTTATGAACGGTCAGAAGCTAACAAACAAAACAATCATTGATAAAAACACATTGATTCAATAAGTATAAAATTCAATATTAAAACAAAAGACCATTCATTAATATTTATGAATGGTCTTTGTATTTATTATTTTCTTTGGAAATAGGTAAAGCCAGCATCGGTTCCGCCTCCATTAAGAGCAATCGAAATATTTAAATGAGCCATAGCTTCTAAATGACGTGCATTTTGAATACCTCCTACAACTAAACCTTCAAACCCAATAGTATTAGCTAGTTTTTTTACAACCTCAGCAGCACCTTCATCATTAGAGGCTATAAAAGCTGTAAGTTTATTTCCACTAATTTCTTGTTTACCTGTTTTCATTACATCAGCAAATATGGTATTAAATGCTTTTACCACTTTAGTTTCGGGTAATAACCTAGCGGTTTGCTCTCCCCCACTATCTTCTCCTAAAAATAAAGGAGCCCAATTTTCTATATCAATAGCGTTTGTAATATCTATTACTATTTTTCCTTTTAAAGCTTCCTTGTTTGCTAACAACACATTATTCATTGCATTGTATGGAATTGCAAAACAGACTATATCTCCACTTTCGCAAGCTTCTGAAATAGCTATTTGATTTTCTTTTGGATTTGGAGTTGCATACTTTACTTCATAACCAGCATTTGTAAATAATTCTCCTAAGCTCGATGCTACATTTCCTGCACCTATAAAGTTAATTTTCATCTGAATACGTTTTAAATTCTATGCAAAATTGTATGTTTGTATAACAATAACCAAACAGTAAGCAACTAACAAAAAGGTAAGTATGAGAAAAAAAGCGTCAACTAATTTTGAAAATGAAAAGTTTTTGGAATATGATTGTCCATTCATGACAACGTTACGTTTTATTGGTAAGCGATGGAAACCAGCTGTCTTATGGAAAATAAATGATGGCAAAGTTAGGTTTAATCAGCTCAAAGAAGCTCTACCTTATATAAGTGATAAAATGTTAGCAAATACAGTAAGTGAATTAGAGGCTGATGGAATTATTGAAAAATTAATTTTTAAAGAAGTTCCTCTTCGTATTGAATATAAACTTACTAATTTTGGACTTGGAATTTTACCTGTCTTATCTGAAATGAATAAGTGGGGATCTATAACTAAAGAGAATTTGAAATCTTAGTAACAAGCAAATGAATACAAAACCTTTATTAGATTATATTAATAAACATATTTCCTTAACAGAAAAGGAAGAAGATATTCTTAACGCTAAAATTACGTTCAGAAACTATTTAAAAGATCAATATATAGCTCAGCAAGGCGATGTATGTAAAACGGTTAATTTTATAGTTTCAGGGTGTACTAAAACCTTTTACACAAACCAAGAGGGACAAGAACATGTTGTAATGTTTTCTATTGAAGATTGGTGGGCTTCAGATTTAGGAAGTTTTATAACACAAACTCCTTCTGATTTTAATGTTCAATGTATTGAAGCTACTCAGCTTATCCAATTTACTTTTGAAAACCTTGAATATTTATATGCTGAAATTCCAAAATTAGAGCGCGTATTTAGAAAAATAGTAGAACGTGCTTTTGTTGCTTCTCAAAAGAGAATTATTAAAAACTTTAGTCTTTCTGCTAAGGAACGTTATTTAATTTTTAAAGAAACATATCCTAAAATAGAACAACGAGTTCCTCAATACATGATTGCTTCTTACTTAGGAATTACTAAGGAATTTTTAAGTAAAATTAAAAGTCAAATTATTCAAAACCAATAAAAGTTAATCTAGTTTAACATCATTTCATAATCTACTTCATTTTTAGTCTTTTTTATGCTTTAGATATTTGTCCCATAATATTTAAACAAAAAAAGATGAATACTTTATTAGAAAAAATCAGCACTGTTAATGATATGATTCTTCAAGGTAAAGCCTTAGAAGCTTTTGATCAATTTTATCATGATGATGTTGTAATGCAAGAAAATAACGATCCAATTGTTGAAGGTAAATCTGCTAACAGACAACGTGAAGAAGAATTTTTTGCTGCTATTACAGAATTTAGAGCTGCACAACCGTTAAAAGTTACTATTGGAGAAAATACAACTATGGTCGAATGGCATTTTGATTATACTCATAAAGATTGGGGGATTAAAAACTTTACACAAGTTGCCGTTCAAGACTGGAAAGATGGAAAAATAATTAAAGAAAAATTTTATTACAACTCTTAAAAACAATAAAAATGAAAAATACAATTAAAAATATCGGAGCCATAGCATTATTAGCTTTTCTTACATTTTCTTTCACTACTATAAAAGACACTAAGAAAGATATTAAAATTAAAAACAGTAAAATTGTTTGGAAAGGATACAAAGTTACTGGTTCACACGAAGGAACTATTGCTTTAAAAACAGGCTCTTTAAGCTTTAACAACAATAAATTAACTGGTGGTGAATTCACTATAGATATGACAAGCATTACTTGTACTGATCTAAGTGGTGAATATAAAAATAAGTTAGAAGGTCATTTAAAGTCTGATGACTTCTTTGGAGTTAAGAAAAACCCAACTGCAACTTTAGTTTTCAAAAAAGTAAAATCTACAGGAAAGAATTCATATAAAGTTACTGGTGATTTAACTATTAAAGGCATTACTAAAAAAGTAAACTTTGTACTTTCTGTTTATGGAAATAAAGCGAATGCTTCTTTAAAAATAGATAGATCTAAATACAATGTAAAATATGGTTCAACTAGTTTCTTTGACGGATTAAAAGACAAAGCTATTTATGATGAATTTGACTTAGTTGTTGATTTAGAATTTTAATAGAGAAAATTAATAGTTAAAATATAAAAATTCCCCTAAGCTTATACTTAGGGGAGTTTATCTTTTACTTTTATCCAAGTCCATTCTTTAAATTGATAAACTTGATTTCTTCTATTTGCTTTTCTAAAAATGTGATTGCTTTTTTACTTCTTATTCCCGACTTACAATACACAACTACATTTTTTGTTATATCTATTTCTTCAAATCGTTGTTGTAACTCTCCTAGTGGAATATGTTGTCCACCAATATGATGTTGCTCACGCTCCCAATCTTCTCTAACATCTAAAAGATGATACTTTTCAGTATTTTTTTCTAACTCAACTAATGTTATTTCGTTCGCTATTGCTTTAATTCCACAAAAAAAATCATAATCATCTTCTAGTGCTGTTACTTTTGACTTTGATGTTTTTTCTAAATTCAAAGTCATCTGACGCATATTTAAAGTATTATACATTAAAAGCTTATTGGCTAATACTTCTCCAATTCCGCAAATAATTTTTATTGCTTCATTTGCTTGAAATCCACCTATAATTCCTGGTAATACTCCTAGTACTCCTATTTGTGAACAATTAGGTGATTCCTCTGGTTTTGGTGGTGTAGGATATAAACATCTATAGGTAGCACTCCCATTATAATTAAATACACTTACTTGCCCTTCAAATTTAAAGATTGCTCCGTATACCAATGGCTTATTCGTTAGTACTGCTGCATCATTGGTTAAATATCTTGTTGAAAAATTATCACTTCCATCAACAATTACATCATATGCATTAAACATTGAAATTGCATTATCTCTGGTTAACTTTTCTTTATAAACATTAAACTGGATAAATGGATTTAGTTTTGACAACCGTTTTGCAGCGCTTTCTGCTTTTGAAAAACCAATATCGTCTATAGTATACAATATTTGACGTTGTAAATTACTTTGATCTACCACATCATCGTCAATTATTCCAATAGTTCCAACTCCTGCTGCTGTTAAGTATTGTAGTACTGGACAGCCTAAACCTCCTGCTCCTATTACTAAAACTTTGGCTTGTTTTAATTTTAGCTGTCCTTCTACACCTATTTTATCTAAAATTAGATGACGATTGTATTGTTTCTGTTCTTCTTTGGTAAACATATTTTCTTTTAACTAAAAACTTCCCAATCCTTCCAAACTACTTCTAATCCTTGTTCTTTTAGCATGGAAACTATTTCTTCTGTGCTTCTTTCGTCTGATATTTCAAACTGCTCTAATGACTGTGGTTCAACACTATAACCTCCTGGATTGGTTTTAGATTCTGCACTCATAGAAGTAGCTCCTAAATTAACAATATTATTTCTAAACACTTCACTTTCTCTGGTAGACATTGAGAGTTCTAAATCTTCATCTAGTAGCCTAAAAGCACATATTAACTGTACCAAATCTGCATCGGTCATTTCTACCTTTGGTTCTAATCCACCAGAATGAGGACGTAAACGCGGAAACGATATTGAGTACTTAGTTTTCCAATAGGTTTTCTGTAAGTATTTAAGATGTAAGGCAGTAAAAAAACTATCTGCTCTCCAATCTTCTAGTCCAAACAAAGCTCCCAATCCTATTTTATGTATTCCTGCTTTTCCTAAACGATCTGGAGTATCTAATCGATATTCGAAGTTTGATTTTCTCCCTTTTGGATGATGCTTTTTATATTCATCTTTATGATATGTTTCTTGATATACCAAAACCGCATATAACCCACTCTCTATAAGCAATTCATACTCTTCTTGATCTAAAGGTTGCACTTCTATAGTAATGTTTGAAAACTGTGAACGTATTAACTCTATAGCGTTCTTTATGTATTCAACACCAACTGTTCTATTGGCTTCTCCTGTTACCAACAATATATGATCGTATCCTTTTTCTTTTAAAAAAGCTACTTCTTTTAATATCTCAGCATCTGTTAAGGTACGGCGCGGAATTTTGTTAGTTAAGCTAAAGCCACAATAAGTACATATATTTTGACACTCATTACTTAAATACATGGGAGCATACATTTGTATGGTATTTCCAAAGCGCTTTTTGGTAAGCATACGGCTTCTTTGTGCCATTTGCTCCAAATAAGGTCTTGCTACTGGCGAAATTAATGCCTTGAAATCTTCCAAATCTAGTTTTTCCTTTGCCAAAGCTTGTTCAACCTCTCCTGCTGTTTTCTCAAAAATGCTTTGGAGGGTAGTATCCCAATTATATTGGTTGAATATGTTTTCAAAAGTTTGTTCTATCACAATTCACTTTTTGTTATTTCATCTTAAACTCTGATGAAATATGTTGTAATTCAATAATTTTTAAAAATTACTTTGTTAACTCCTTTTTAAACTGTCTTAATTTAAAAAACTTGTCAATGGACTACTTGCTTCTGCTTGTTTCTTTACAGGTGCTAATTTAGCCTCGTAAGCCATTCTTCCTGCTTCTACTGCCATCTTAAATGCTTTTGCCATGGCTACTGGATTTTCTGAAACGGCTATAGCTGTGTTTACTAATACTGCGTCAGCTCCTATTTCCATTGCATGTGCTGCGTGAGATGGTGCTCCTATTCCTGCATCCACTATTACTGGTACATTAGACTGTTCTATAATTATTTCTAAGAACTCTAAGGTTTTTAATCCTTTGTTACTCCCTATTGGTGCTCCCAATGGCATTACACATTGTGCTCCTACTTCTTCTAATCGTTTACACAAAACAGGGTCAGCATGTATATAAGGCATAATTACAAAGCCTTGCTTTACCAACTCTTCTGCTGCTTTTAAAGTTTCTATTGGATCTGGTAATAAATATCTTGGATCTGGATGTATTTCTAATTTCACCCAATTTGTTTCCAATGCTTCTCTTGACAATTGTGCTGCAAAAACGGCTTCTTTGGCTGTTCTTACTCCTGAAGTATTAGGCAATAAATTTATTCTTGAATGATTTAAATGTGTTAAGATATCGTCATCTTCATTTTGTACATCTACTCTTTTTAACGCTACCGTTATTAATTCACTTTCCGATGCTAATAAAGCATCTCTCATTAATTGTGACGTACTAAACTTTCCTGTTCCTGTAAATAATCGTGAATTGAAAGTTTTATCTGCTATTTTTAATTCTGTGCTCATAGCTTCTATTTATTATCACCCAATTTATACACCTGTTCATTAGTGCTTGGTGCTTTTAATATTTTATGAAATGCTCCTATTTTGTTGAAGTCTTTAGTTATTTCTCCAGATACTGCAATACCATATACTCCTGTATTTATAATCTCTGGAACATCTTCTATAGTAATTCCCCCTATAGCAATAATTGGAGTTTCTGTTTTTAGTTCTTCTAACAATACTTGATATCCTACAGTTCCTAAAACTGGACTTAAATTCTTTTTAGTTTCTGAAAACCTAAAAGGTCCTAGCCCTATATAATCTACTTTCTTTTCTAAAAGTTTCTTACAATCATCTAAAGTATTGGCAGTTCCTCCAATTGTATAGAATTTCCCTAAGTAATTACGTGCTTTTAAAGGGCAAGTATCTTTCTTTCCTAAATGAACTCCATCTGCATTTACTTCTTTCGCTACTTTATAATAATCGTTAATAATTAGCCTTGTTTGAAAATGCGCTGTTATTTCTCTAGCTTTCTTAGCTGTTTCTAAAATTGTTTTAGGATCTAATTTTTTTAATCGGAGTTGAACCCATTCTGCTCCCGATGAACATGCTCTCTGAATATTTTCTAAATGCTCTTCTGGAGTGCTTCCTTGTGTTATGTAGTGTAATTTACTTACCATCTTAGTTATAATTATGAACTCCTAGTAAAGTTTCATTTGAATTTAAAAATTGTTCTGTATACCATTTTGCTTCTTTACAAGCATCTTCCAATGGTTTTTCATTGGCTATATTAGCTGCTAAGGCTGCTGATAATACACAACCACTACCATGCTTTTGAAAAACAGCTGCTGTATTTGGAGGAATATTCATTTTTACAATTTTACTGTAATACACTTCATCCCATCCTTTTTTTTCTATTCTATGCCCTCCTTTTAAATAAACATTTGTTTTTTCTGAAATAAAGTCAATTGTTTCCTCTATTGTCTTTTCTGGAAATAATGCTTTTATCTCTTCATAATTTGGAGTAATAAATTCACATTCTTTCAATACGTTTTCAAGTATTTCTAAGTTTTCCTTTGTATGAAATTTAAAACCTGCACTTGCTTTTAATATAGGATCTAGAACTATTTTTATTGATGGATTTAACTCCTTCAATGTTTGTAATATTTCCAGTAGTGTTTCCCACGATTGAACAATTCCAATTTTTGCAACAGGAATAGTAAACCGATTAAAAAGCAATGTTATTTGCTCTAAAATCATTTCCTTTTCAATCCAATTGCAAGCTTTAAAATCAATGTCATTTTGAGCCGTTACTGCAGTACATACAGACAATCCATACAAACCATGAGCCTCAAATGTTTTAATATCTGATGTTATTCCTGCTCCACTTGATGGATCCAAACCTGCTATGGTAAGTATATAGCTTTTTGTATCTTTTTTAATCGACATTTTAAAACTTTAACTGGAGAATCTATTGCTTTGTACTTTCTTCGTAACTACGTTTAATTTCCTTAAAACTCTCTACTGGATTTTCAGCATTCCATACTCCACCTAAAACTCCAATTCCTTGAAATCCTAAAATGAGTGTTTTACCAATTGTACTTGCATTTATTCCTCCCATACCTATAATAGTTTTATCTACATGACTTACATCAAAACCTCTTCCCTCATACCCTTTCTTAGATATTGATGAAAATACTGGACTTAATAAATGATAATCAAATTCAATATCGCAAGCTGCTAATTCTTCTGGCTCATGAAACGAACTACTCATTGTTTTCCCTATCATGTTTAATCCTATAAAATATTCTTTTCCATTTTCTAAAGCGTCTATTCTTTTTTGTTCCTGAAAATGAATTCCTTTTAGGTCAAACTCATTGATTAACTCATGAAAATAATGTGTTACAATTCTATCATGATATTTCTTATTAATTTGATTTAAATAGCTAACATGTTCTTCATATGTTTTAGATGGTTTTCTAAAATGATAATACATTAATCCTTCTTCAAATAATTGATGTAAGATTTCTATTTCTTTATCTATATCTATTTCCGGTGCTATTAAAACAATCATGATATTGGTTTATTTATTATGAATTACGAATGTACAATTAACTGCTAACTGTACATTCGTATTCAACAAAGATTATAAGTATACTTCCGATCCTTTATCAATAAACTCTTTTGACTTTTCTTGCATACCTTTCTCAAACACTTCATCTCCCTCTACTTTGTTTACAGCTGCAAAATCACGTACTTCTTGTGATATTTTCATTGAACAAAACTTAGGTCCACACATAGAACAGAAATGTGCAATTTTAGCTCCTTCTGCTGGTAGTGTTTCATCATGGTATTCTCTAGCTAACTCTGGATCTAATCCTAAATTAAATTGATCTTCCCATCGGAATTCAAATCGAGCTTTACTTAATGCATCATCTCTATGCTGTGCTCCTGGATGTCCTTTTGCTAAATCTGCCGCATGTGCTGCTAGTTTATAGGTTACTACCCCTGTACGCACATCATCTTTATTTGGTAATCCTAAATGTTCTTTTGGTGTTACATAACACAACATTGCACATCCAAACCAACCAATCATTGCAGCTCCAATACCTGATGTTATGTGGTCATAACCTGGAGCAATATCAGTTGTTAAAGGTCCTAATGTATAAAATGGTGCTTCATCACATGCTTCCAGCTGCTTATCCATATTTGCTTTAATCATGTGCATTGGAACGTGACCTGGCCCTTCTATAAAACATTGTACTTCGTGTTTTCTAGCTATTTGTGTTAATTCTCCTAAAGTTTCTAACTCTGCAAACTGAGCTTCATCATTCGCATCTGCAATTGAACCTGGACGTAATCCATCTCCTAATGAAAAAGCTACATCATAAGCTTTCATTATTTCACAAATTTCTTCGAAATGAGTATATAAAAAACTCTCTTTATGATGTGCTAAACACCATTTTGCCATTATTGATCCTCCTCTTGATACAATTCCTGTAACACGTTTTGCAGTCATTGGTACATAGCGTAAACGTACTCCTGCATGAATTGTAAAGTAATCAACTCCTTGCTCTGCTTGTTCTATTAAAGTATCTTTAAATATTTCCCAAGTTAAATCTTCCGCAACTCCATTTACTTTTTCTAGTGCTTGATAAATTGGTACGGTTCCAACTGGTACTGGCGAATTTCTAATAATCCATTCACGTGTTTCATGAATGTTCTTCCCTGTAGATAAATCCATGATATTGTCTGCTCCCCAACGACAAGCCCAAACGGCTTTTTCTACTTCTTCTTCTATAGAAGAGGTTGTTGCTGAATTTCCAATATTGGCATTTATTTTTACCAAGAAATTACGTCCTATAATCATAGGCTCTGCTTCTGGGTGATTTATGTTTGATGGAATTACTGCTCTTCCTCTTGCTACTTCTTCTCTTACAAACTCAGCAGTAATTTTTGAAGGAATACTAGCCCCAAAATCTTGACCTGGATGTTGTTTAGTTAACCTTGTCATTTCATCTATTCGTTGATTTTCTCGAATAGCGATGTATTCCATTTCTGGAGTAATTATTCCTTTTTTAGCATAATGTAATTGCGTTACATTTTGTCCTTTCTTTGCTCTCTTAGGTTTATTTTTTAAATTAAATCGTAAGTGATCTAATTTTTCATTATTCAAACGTTCATTGCAATATTCAGAAGAAAACTCATCTAATTCCTCAACATCTCCTCTGTCTAAAATCCACTGCTCACGAATACGCTCTAATCCGTTATGAATGTTTATTTCACAATTAGGATCTGTATAAGGTCCAGAAGTATCATAAACTGTTACTGGTTCATTAGGTGTTCTTTTTTTAGTCATTGAGTCTACGGTATCACTTAACTCAATTTCTCGCATCGCTACTTTTATTTGTGGATGGATTTTACCTTCTACATAAATTTTCTTTGAATTTGGAAACGGCTGTCTTGTTACTCCTTTGCTTGGAGCTGTATCTTTTTTCTTCATACTACTGTTTAATGAATCAAATTAGTTGTTGTTATATATTTTTTATCCTCCTTGAGTTGATTTTATAATTAAAACCTCGTCGTTATTTTGGAGTGTTTCTGAAGTCCAATTTTCTTTTTTTATGACATTATTATTTACAGCCAAAGCAATACCATTAGTTTGAACCTTAAGATTCTCTATTAGTTCTTTTACTGTTAAATTATTTGAAAACTGGTGTTTATTTTCGTTTACTTTAATTAAAATCATATTCAATATTTAAAGTAAACTATAGAAGAATACTCAGTACTGACTTACGTCATGCACTAAATTTTAAGATACTAACTTTTTCCTACGCTGGTGTTAACCATATCAGGTTCTAAGGATATTTCTCAAACTAGTTACCTAGCTACTCCTAAAGCTTACGCTGACAAATGTAAGTAATTATTTTTTATTGAGTTCATTAGTTGTGTAAGAATGACTCTCTCAAATTCTTTTTATAAAAAAACGAGCCTTATAATAAGGCTCGTTTTATTTATGATTTGTATGTAAATAATTACAAATTTTCTATAGTCTTTGTTACTTCTTCAAGTACTTCAAAAGCTGTTTCTGCCATTTTATTCCCTTTAAAATCAAGTAAAGGATTTATTTCAACAAACTCTAAACAAGCTACTTTTTTACTTTCTAGTAATTGATTTATAATTGCTATCACCTCATGTTGATCGAATCCTTTTGGTACTGGGGTTCCTGTTCCATAAGAAATCATATCACAATCCATAGCATCAACATCAAAAGAAACATAAATTACATCGCAATCTGATAATTTTTCTAAAGCTTCTTTTACACAAACTTCTAATCCTCTGTATCGAACCTCGGCAACCATATAGTTTTTGATTCCATACTTATCCATTTGCTTATCCTCAGGCTCTTCTGTATCACGAACTCCAAAAAATACGATATCCTCTGGTAAAACTTTTTGTCCAGGAGTACCTATATTTTTCATTCTATCCCATAATTCAGTAGTTTCCCTGTCTACATCATTTATTTGACAATCTAAATTATCATCAGAAATAGCTGCTGATAATGGCATTCCATGAATATTTCCTGAAGGTGATGTATATGGTGAATGTAAATCTCCATGTGCATCAATCCAAACTACACCTACTCTTTTGGTTGAATTTGCTGCTTTTACTCCACTAATAGTTCCTAAAGCAGATGAGTGATCTCCTGAAATTACAATTGGAAATTTTCCTTCTTGTAAATTTACTTTTACATGATTACTTAATCTTTTACATTGATTAAATACACTGCTTATTCTCTTAGCAAATGAATTATTTTCTTTATTATAAACTGATTCATTTTCTGTAATTACATCTTCAAATTCATAAGAATCAAAATAATTACTATCTCTATTAATAGCTGCTATTTCAACAGCATCAATTCCCATATCAGACCCACGTGTTCCAGCTCCAATATCTGATCTATTTTTGATAATTTTAATTTCTTTCATCATCAATTATATTTAATAAAAAATGTCATCTAAATTTTAAATGACATCTTTTACGATTTTTTATCTTCTGCTAAGTTTTACAAATTCTCTATGGTTTTCTCCCGTATAAACCTGACGTGGTCTACCAATTGGTTCTTTACCTAAACGCATTTCTCTCCATTGAGCAATCCATCCTGGTAAACGTCCTAAAGCAAACATTACTGTAAACATCTCTACAGGAATTCCCATTGCTCTATATATAATACCTGAATAGAAATCTACATTTGGATATAATTTACGCTTTACGAAGTATTCGTCATTTAAAGCTTCTTGCTCTAACGATTTAGCGATATCTAAAATTGGATCTTCAATTCCTAAGTCAGCTAATACTTCATCAGCAGCTACCTTAATAATTTTTGCTCTTGGATCGAAGTTTTTATAAACTCTATGTCCGAATCCCATTAAACGGAAAGGATCGTTTTTATCTTTAGCTTTTGCCATGTATTTCTTAGTATCTCCTCCATCTTGTCTAATCGCTTCTAGCATTTCTAATACAGCTTGGTTAGCACCTCCATGTAAAGGTCCCCATAAAGCTGAAATTCCTGCTGATAATGATGCGAATAATCCTGCGTGAGATGATCCTACTATTCTTACTGTAGAAGTAGAACAGTTTTGCTCGTGATCTGCATGTAAAATTAATAACTTATCTAAAGCATCTTTAATTATTGGATTGATTTCATACTCTTCATTAGGCTGCTCAAACATCATTTTCATAACGTTTTCTACATATCCTAATTTTGTAGATCCATAATTTAAAGGTAATCCTTGTTTTTTACGCATTGCCCAAGCAACTAATACTGGGAATTTTGCTAATATTTTTACAATAGCATTATACATCTCTTCTTCTGAATCAACATTCACAGAAGATGGGTTAAATGCTACTAAAGCACTTGTTAAAGATGATAACACTCCCATTGGGTGTGCATTCTTAGGAAAAGCCTCAATAATTTTCTTTACGTCTTCGTCAACAATTGCTTTTGAACGAATATCATTATGAAACTTATCTAATTGTTCTTTTGTTGGTAATTCTCCAAAAATTAATAAATATGCTACTTCTAAGAAATCAGCTTTTTCAGCTAAATCTTCGATAGCATAACCTCTATAACGTAAAATTCCTTCTTCTCCATTTAAAAATGTAATAGCACTTTGGCAAGAACCTGTATTTTTATATCCTGGATCTATGGTAATAACTCCTCCAGTAGCTCCTCTTAGTGTTTTAATATCAATTGCAGTTTCATTTTCTGTTCCTTTAACTAATGGGAACTCATACGTATTTTCGCCAATTTGTAATTTTGCTATATCTGACATTTTATTTCTTAAAATTTTTATTATTGAAGTGAGTTGCGAAGATACCAATTTTTGTAAGATTTTAAAAATAGGTATTCATAGATTTTTAATATGAAAAAATAGGAACTACTTATAACATAATTTGTTAAAAATACAAAACCTTGTTAGCTAATCTAACAAGGTTTGAGTTATTGTATTTAGTATACTTTTATTTTACTTTAAATGCTTTTTCTTGTGGAAAGAAAGCAACATCTCCAAGCTCTTCTTCAATACGTAATAATTGGTTATACTTTGCCATACGATCTGAACGAGAAGCCGAACCTGTTTTAATTTGCCCAGTGTTTAATGCTACTGCTAAATCTGCAATAGTATTATCTTCTGTTTCTCCAGAACGGTGACTCATTACAGAAGTAAATCCTGCGTTATGCGCCATATTTACTGCTGCAATTGTTTCGGTTAAAGTACCTATTTGATTTACCTTAATTAAAATTGAATTTGCAATACCGTTTTCAATTCCTCTAGATAAACGCTCTACATTAGTTACAAATAAATCATCTCCTACTAATTGTACCTTATCTCCACAAATTTCTGTTAAGTATTTCCAACCTTCCCAATCATTCTCATCCATACCATCTTCAATTGATATAATAGGGTACTTTTCAGCTAATGATGCAAGATAATCTGCTTGCTCTTTACTTGAACGAACTTCTCCTTTGGCTCCTTCAAATTTTGTATAATCATACTTACCATCTACATAGAATTCTGCAGCAGCACAATCTAAAGCAATCATTACTTCTTCTCCAAATGCATATCCTGCATTTTTAGTAGCTAAAGCAATTGTTTCTATTGCATCTTCAGTTCCTTCTAATGTTGGAGCAAAACCTCCCTCATCTCCTACTGCAGTAGATAAATTACGATCGTGTAATACTTTCTTTAAATGGTGAAAAATTTCTGAACCAACTTGCATTGCCTCTGTAAAATTCTTAGCCTTTACTGGCATTACCATAAATTCTTGGAATGCGATTGGTGCATCTGAATGTGAACCTCCATTAATAATATTCATCATTGGTACAGGTAATGTATTTGCTGATACACCTCCTACATAACGATATAATGGCAATCCTAATTCATTTGCAGCAGCTTTAGCAACAGCTAACGATACTCCTAAAATAGCATTGGCACCAATTCTAGATTTATTTGGAGTTCCATCTAAATCAATCATTAACTGATCAATCATGTTTTGTTCAAAAACTGATACTCCTAATAATTCTTGAGCGATTAATGTGTTTACATTCTCTACAGCTTTTAACACACCTTTCCCCATATATTTATCACCTCCATCACGCAACTCTACTGCTTCATGCTCTCCTGTTGAAGCTCCTGATGGAACTGCAGCTCTACCCATAACTCCATTTTCTGTAGTTACATCTACTTCTACTGTTGGATTACCTCTTGAATCAAAAATTTGACGTGCGTGAATGTTGATTATAATACTCATAATTGTTTATTTTTAATATAGATTCCCGTGAATTTAAACTCACGGGAATGCTATTTTTATACTTGCTAATTTACTAATTGTGGCCGATTATTGGTTATTTGTGTAAAACTAATTACGAAAACGTTTACGCTTCTACCTTTGCCTTTTTTATATTTTCTATAAACTGATCGAATAAATATTCTGAATCATGTGGTCCTGGGCTTGCCTCAGGGTGATATTGTACTGAAAATACATTCTTAGACTTCATTCTAATTCCTGCTACCGTATGATCATTTAAATGTACATGTGTAATTTCTACATCAGCATGTGCTTCTGTTTCTTCTCTATTGATAGCAAATCCGTGGTTTTGAGAAGTTATTTCTCCCTTTCCAGTAAGTAAGTTCTTTACAGGATGGTTAATTCCTCTGTGTCCATTATGCATTTTATAAGTAGAAATCCCATTAGCTAAAGCAATAACTTGATGTCCTAAACAAATACCAAATAATGGTAAATTTCTTTCAATTATTTCTTTTGCTGTATTTTGTGCTTCTACTAATGGCTCTGGATCACCAGGTCCGTTAGAAATAAAATAACCATCAGGATTAAAATCACTCATTTCTTCAAAACTAGCATTGTAAGGATATACTTTAACGTAAGCTCCTCTTTTTACTAAGTTTCTTAAAATATTCTTTTTAATTCCTATGTCTAAGGCCGAAATTTTAATTGATGAATTCTCATCTCCAACAAAATATGGTTCTTTCGTAGATACTTTTGAAGCTAATTCTAATCCTTCCATATTTGGAGTTTCAGCTAATTGCTTCTTTAACTCATCAATATTATCAATCTCTGTTGAAATAATAGCATTCATTGCTCCATTATCTCTGATGTAAGAAACCAATGCTCTAGTATCTACATCTGATATAGCAACTAGATTATGCTTTTCAAACCAATCGTATAAGTTACTATCAGAATCTACTCTCGAGTGTGTAAAACTAAAGTTACGGCAAATTAATCCTGATATTTTGATACTTTCAGATTCGTTTTCTTCATTATTGATACCATAGTTACCAATATGAGCATTTGTAGTTACCATCATTTGTCCAAAATAAGATGGATCTGTAAAAATTTCTTGGTAACCTGTCATTCCGGTATTGAAACAAATTTCCCCTGTAGCTGTTCCTTCTATTCCGATAGATTTTCCGTAGAAGATAGTTCCATCTGCTAATAAAACTAATGCTTTTTTACGTGCTTGATATTTCATTTAGTGTGTTGTGTAATTTGTATGCAAAAATATATAAAAAAAGGGATAAACATTAAATGTTTATCCCCTTGATATAATTTATAAAAACTTTCATTTTTATTCTTCTTCTTGTGAAGTTGTAGTTTCAACAGCTGCTTCAACTTTCTTCGCACCACCACGACGGCTACGACGAGTACTCTTCTTAGCTTTGTTTCCTTTTGGATTGTATAATTCGTTGTAATCAACTAATTCTACCATTGCCATAGGGGCGTTATCTCCTTGACGGTTTCCTAATTTGATGATACGAACATATCCTCCTGGTCTGTCTCCTACTTTTACAGAAACTTCTTTGAATAATTCTGTAACAGAATATTTATTACGTAAGTAACTAAATACAACACGACGGTTGTGAGTTGTGTCTTCTTTAGACTTAGTAATTAAAGGCTCAACAAACTTACGTAAAGCTTTAGCTTTAGCAACTGTTGTGTTAATACGCTTGTGCTCGATTAATGAACAAGCCATATTTGCTAACATCGCTTTTCTGTGCGCTGTTTGTCTACCTAAATGATTAAATTTCTTTCCGTGTCTCATGACATTTGGTTTTTAGCTCTCATCTTGCTACAACCCACTAAGGGGAGCAAAATATGAAAGGTTAATCTCTATCTAATTTATATTTGCTTAAATCCATTCCGAAACTTAAGTTTTTGTTTGCCACTAACTCATCTAATTCAGTTAACGACTTTTTACCAAAGTTTCTAAATTTCATTAAATCACTTTTGTTAAATGATACTAAGTCTCCTAAAGTATCTACTTCTGCAGCTTTTAAGCAGTTTAAAGCACGAACTGATAAATCCATATCAACTAATTTCGTCTTTAATAACTGACGCATATGTAATGATTCCTCATCGTATGTTTCAGTTTGAGCAATTTCATCTGCCTCTAATGTTATACGCTCATCTGAGAATAACATGAAGTGGTGGATTAAAATTTTAGCTGCCTCTGTTAATGCATCTTTTGGATTGATAGAACCGTCAGTATCGATATCGAAAACTAATTTTTCGTAATCAGTCTTTTGTTCTACACGGAAGTTTTCTACACCATACTTTACATTCTTAATAGGAGTGTAAATAGAATCTGTAAAAATTGTTCCTAATGGAGCTCCTGCTCTTTTGTTTTCTTCAGCTGGTACAAAACCTCTACCTTTTTCAATAGTGATTTCTGCATTGAAGTTTACAGACTTATCCATGTTACATAATACTAAATCTGGATTTAGTACTTGGAATCCTGAGATAAATTTTTGTAAATCTCCTGCTGTTAATTGCTCTTGACCAGATACTGCAATAGAAACTGTTTCTCTATCAGACTCTTCAATTTGTTTCTTAAAACGAACTTGTTTTAAGTTTAAGATGATTTCTGTTACATCTTCTACAACACCTTGAATAGTTGAAAACTCGTGATCAACCCCGTCAACACGTAATGATGTAATTGCGAAACCTTCTAAAGAAGATAATAATACTCTTCTTAAAGCGTTTCCAATTGTTAATCCAAAACCTGGTTCAAGAGGTCTGAATTCGAATCTTCCTGAAAAATCAGTAGATTCAATCATTATTACTTTGTCAGGCTTTTGAAAATTTAAAATTGCCATAATTTTTGTTCTTCTTTTTAATTGTTATTCAGTTGCGCGGTTTATAAGTTTGAAGAAATACGAATAAACCCTTTGGCCGAACTTCAATATGATTAATTTATTATTTAGAGTATAATTCTACGATTAATTGCTCTTTAATGTTCTCAGGAATTTGTAATCTTTCTGGTGCTTTAATAAAAGTTCCAGATTTTTGATCAGCATTCCAGCTTAACCACTCATAAACATTGTTGTTAGATGCTAATGAATTCTCAATAGCTTCTAATGACTTAGACTTTTCTCTTACTGCAACAACATCTCCTGCTTTTAAACTATAAGATGGGATGTTTACGATTTCACCATTCACTGTAATGTGACGGTGAGATACTAATTGACGTCCTGCTCTTCTAGAGTTAGCAATTCCTAAACGGAATACTACATTATCTAAACGAGATTCACATAATTGTAATAAAACCTCACCAGTAATTCCTTTAGAAGCAGATGCTTTTTTGAATAAGTTTCTGAACTGACGCTCTAAAATACCGTAAGAGTATTTTGCTTTTTGCTTTTCCATTAATTGGATAGCATATTCAGATTTTTTTCCTCTTCTTCTAGCATTTCCATGCTGTCCTGGAGGGAAATTTCTTTTTTCGAAGTTTTTGTCTTCTCCGAAAATTGCTTCGCCAAATTTACGAGCAATCTTAGTCTTTGGTCCTGTATATCTTGCCATTTCTTAATAATTTAGTAGGGATTATGAATTAAGGCTAACTCCTTCGATAATCTTGTTCCTACTTTTGTTTAAAATATAATTTGTTGTGTACAAAAGTACACTAAAACAAAGTATAAGTTGATTTACATCAACTTATACTCTTCTTCTTTTAGGTGGACGACATCCATTGTGAGGAATTGGTGTAACGTCAATGATTTCTGTTACTTCGATTCCTGAATTGTGGATAGATCTGATAGCAGATTCTCTACCGTTACCTGGTCCTTTAACGTACACTTTTACTTTACGTAAACCTGCTTCTTTTGCAACGTTTGCACAATCTTCTGCTGCTAATTGAGCTGCATATGGAGTATTCTTTTTAGAACCTCTGAAGCCCATTTTTCCTGCAGATGACCAAGAAATAACGTCACCTTTTTTGTTTGTTAAAGAAATAATAATGTTGTTGAATGATGCAGTAATGTGAGCTTCACCTACTGATTCAATTACAACTTTACGTTTTTTTGTTATTTTAGACTTTGCCATAATTCTTTACTATTAGTAAAAAACAATCAATGATTATTTTTTCTTGTTAGCTACAGTTTTTCTCTTACCTTTTCTTGTACGAGAGTTATTCTTAGTTCTTTGTCCTCTTAAAGGTAAACCTAATCTATGACGAATACCTCTTTGACATCCGATGTCCATTAAACGTTTGATGTTTAATTGAACTTCAGAACGTAACTCACCTTCAATGGTAAAAGTTCCTACTTGCTCACGAATTGCTGCAATTTGATCATCAGTCCAATCTTGAACTTTGATACTCTCATCTACTTTTGCGTTAGCTAAGATTACTTTAGCTCTACTGTTTCCTATACCAAAGATGTAAGTTAAAGCGATAACACCTCTTTTATTCTTTGGAATATCTATACCTGCTATTCTTGCCATTACCCTTGTCTTTGTTTAAATCTAGGATTCTTTTTATTTATTACGTATAATCTGCCTTTTCTGCGTACTATTTTGCAATCGGCACTTCTTTTCTTTAATGATGCTCTTACTTTCATCAGTGTGTTTTTTTAATATCTGTAAGTAATTCTTGCCTTAGTTAAATCGTATGGGCTCATTTCTAATTTTACCTTATCTCCAGGTAATAATTTGATATAATGCATACGCATTTTTCCTGAAATGTGAGCCGTAACAATATGTCCGTTCTCTAATTCCACTCGAAACATTGCATTTGATAATGCTTCTGTAATGGTTCCGTCTTGTTGAATTGCTGGTTGCTTAGCCATACTATTTTAACGATTTTCTGTTACTGTTACCTGTTTTCATTAAACCATCATAACGACTGTTTAATAAATACGAATTGATTTGCTGAATGGTATCTATTGCAACTCCAACCATAATGATTAAAGAAGTTCCTCCAAAGAACATTGCCCAGTTTTGAGTAACTCCAAACTTAACAATGATTGCAGGTAAAATAGATAACGCTGCTAAAAAGATAGATCCTGGTAATGTTATTTTTGATAACACTGAATCTAAAAAGTTAGCTGTTTCTTCTCCTGGTTTATATCCAGGAACAAAACCATTACTTCTCTTTAAGTCCTCAGCCATTTTGTTTGTTGGGATTGTAATCGCCGTATAAAAATAACTAAAAACAATAATTAAGAAAGCAAATATAACATTGTACCATAACCCGAAATTATCAGTTAAACTATTTAATGCTGGGAATTTTTGACCTAAAGCTACTGGTAAAAACATAATAGCTTGTGCAAAAATAATTGGCATTACTCCAGCTGCATTCAATTTTAATGGAATGTACTGACGAGCACCATCAACATCTTTAATGTTTGTAACTGCTGTACGACGTGCATACTGAACTGCTACTTTACGTACTGCTGTAACTAATAATACGGTTAACAAGATTACTACAAACCAAACTATTAATTCGATTAATATCATCATTATCCCTCCAGCTCCTGCTGTTTGTTTAGAAAGTAATTCTTGAACAAAAGCAGCTGGGAAGTTAGCAATAATACCAACAGTAATTAATAACGATATTCCGTTACCAACACCTTTATCAGTAATACGCTCTCCTAACCACATTGCAAAAATTGTTCCTGCACTTAAAAGAATAATTGATGATACCCAAAATTGAACTCCTGTTACTAAAAATGCTTCAGGTCCTAATCCCATTTGGTTTTGAATAATACCAATATAGGTTGGTGCTTGAAACAATGTAATAGCAATCGTAAGCCATCTTGTTATTTGCGTAATCTTCTTACGTCCACTTTCTCCATCTTTTTGCAGTTTTTGTAAATATGGTACCGCGATACCCATTAACTGAACTACAATAGATGCTGAAATATAAGGCATTATACCAAGTGCCATAACCGACGCTCTAGCAAATGCCCCACCTGTAAATGCGTTTAATAAACCTAAAAGACCTTCGGAAGTACTGTCTTGTAAAGCTGATAACTGTGTAGGGTCAATTCCAGGTAATGGAACTGCCGCCATAAAACGGTAAACAGCAATTAAACCTAAAGTTAAAAGTAATTTCTCTTTTAACTCTTCTATCTTCCAAATATCTTTTAAAGTATTTATAAAATTCATCATTTACAATTCTTATAAGGTAACTGCCTCACCACCTGCAGCTTCGATAGCCGCTTTTGCTGATGCAGTAAATTTATGTACAGTTATATTTAATTTAGCTTTTAATTCTCCACCACCTAATATTTTTACTAAGTCGTTTTTACGAGCTAAACGATTTTCTACTAAAACGTCTAAATTAACTGTATCTGTAATTTTTCCGCTATCTACTAATCCTTGTAATTTGTCTAAATTAACACCAACATACTCTTTACGATTAATGTTTGTGAATCCAAATTTAGGTACACGTCTTTGAAGTGGCATTTGACCTCCTTCAAACCCTACTTTACGAGAATAACCAGAACGAGACTTAGCTCCTTTGTGACCTCTAGCAGCAGTACCACCTTTACCAGAACCTTCACCACGTGCAATTCTCTTAACTTTCTTAACAGATCCCTCTGCTGGTTTTAAGTTGTGTAAACTCATGATTATATATTGTCTTATTTAACTTCCTCTACAGAAATTAAGTGTTTAACTGTATTTACCATACCAATAATAGAAGGAGTTGCCTCGTGCTCTACTGTTTGGTTCATTCTTCGTAATCCTAATGCCTCTAAAGTTCTCTTTTGATTTTTAAGGCGACCGATTTGACTTTTTACTTGTGTAACTCTAATTTTACTCATCGTCTTAAATTTTAACCGTTAAAAACTTTCTCTAAAGAAATACCTCTTTGCTTAGCAATAGTAGCTGCACTACGTAACTGTAATAAAGCATCAAAAGTTGCTTTTACTACGTTATGTGGGTTAGAAGATCCTTGAGACTTAGATAATACGTCTTTAATACCAACTGATTCTAATACTGAACGTACTGCACCACCGGCAATAACTCCCGTACCATGTGAAGCTGGTTTAATAAAAACTTTTGCTCCTCCAAACTTACCTTTTTGTTCGTGAGGTAAAGTTCCATCTAAAATAGGAATACGTACTAAATTTTTCTTTGCATCTTCTACTGCCTTAGCAATTGCAGAAGCAACATCTTTAGACTTTCCTAATCCGTGACCTACAACACCGTTACCATCTCCAACAACTACGATAGCAGAGAATCCAAATGCTCTACCTCCTTTAGTTACTTTAGTAACACGTTGTACACCAACTAATTTATCTACAAGCTCTAATCCGCTTGGTTTTACTCTTTCTACGTTTTTATATCCTAACATAATATAATTTCTTAAAATTTTAAACCAGCTTCTCTAGCAGCATCTGCTAATACTTTAACTCTACCGTGGTATAAAAAACCATTTCTATCGAAAGAAACTGTTTCAACGCCAGCTTTTACTGCTTTTTCAGCGATTGCTTTTCCTACAGCTGTAGCTGCTTCTGCTTTAGAACCAGATGCAATTCCTTTATCTCTTGATGAAGCTGATACTAAAGTTACTCCAGCTACGTCATCAATTAACTGAGCATAGATTTCTTTGTTACTTCTAAAAACTGATAATCTTGGTTTAGCAGCTGTTCCTGTAACAACTTTTCTAATTCTATACTTAATTCGTTGTCTTCTTTCAAGCTTTGATAATGCCATAATAATTTCTCTTAATTTATTATGCAGATTTACCTGCTTTTCTTCTTAATACTTCTCCTACAAACTTAATTCCTTTTCCTTTGTAAGGCTCTGGCTTACGGAAAGAACGGATTTTTGCTGCAACTTGACCAACTAACTGCTTGTCATGTGAAGTTAATTTTACGATTGGATTCTTACCTTTTTCAGATACTGTTTCAACCTTAACTTCTGGAGCTAAATTTAATACTATGTTATGAGAGAAACCTAAAGCCAAATCTAATTTTTGCCCTTGGTTAGATGCTCTATAACCAACACCTACTAACTCTAATTCTTTAGTATAACCCTTAGTAACACCTTCAACCATGTTATTGATTAAAGCACGATATAAACCGTGTGCTGCTCTATGGTCTTTACTATCAGATGGTCTTTCAACTGTTAAAGTACCATCTTCAATTTTTACAGTAATATCAGATTTTAACTCTTGAGTTAACTCACCTAATTTACCTTTTACTGTAACCACGTTTCCGTCTACTTTTACTTCAACACCTTGTGGTAATGCGATTGGATTTTTTCCTATTCTACTCATCTTACAAAATGTTTTTTAGTAAACGTAACATAAAACTTCTCCACCAACATTCTCAAGTCTTGCTTTTTTGTTTGTCATTACACCTTTAGATGTAGAAACGATAGCAATACCTAATCCGTTTAATACTCTTGGCATTTCTTTAGCGCCAACGTACTTACGTAAACCTGGTGTTGAAATTCTTTGAATTTTTCTGATTACTGATTCTTTCGTGTCACGATCGTATTTTAAAGCTATCTTAATAGTTCCTTGTACTTTATCGTCATTGAACTGATAACTTAAAATGTAACCTTGATCGAACAAAATCTTCGTCATTTCCTTCTTCAACTTTGAAGCAGGAACTTCAACTACTCTGTGATTTGCTGCAATAGCATTTCTCACTCGAGTAAGAAAATCCGCGATTGGATCTGTATACATAATTAATTAAATTGCGGCTTTGGTTTTCAATAACTTACAATAATTTTCTTTTTAAAAAAGTTGTTACTGAACCTGAAACCAGTTAATATTCATTTTTTGTTTTTCAGAAATAAATCACTTATAAGGCTTTGCTAATTTATTAACAGTTACTTACAAGACATAATTTACCCTATAAAAAACAGAGTGCAAATATACATATTTTTTTTAAAATTCAAACGTTTTTAAATCTTATCATTTTGACTCTTAATTTATTGGAGTAAATCAGGTCTAATTTTCATCTATTTTCAACTTAAATTAAGCCAAGTAATCTATGGTATACAATTATAGAAAAAACAAAAAAGGCATATAGCATTTTACTGCTATATACCTTTTTTAATTTATAAAAACGTGCTGTCTACCAGCTTGCTTTTTTTACTCCTGGAATTAATCCTTGGTTAGCCATTTCACGGAAAGTTACACGTGAAATTCCGAACTGACGCATATATCCTTTTGGACGACCAGTTAATTTACAACGATTGTGCATTCTAATTGGTGATGCATTCTTTGGTAATTTTTGTAATGCTTCATAGTCTCCAGCTTCTTTTAAAGCTTTTCTCTTTTCTGCATACTTAGCTACCGTTTTAGCTCTTTTGCGCTCACGCGCTTTCATTGATTCTTTAGCCATCTTTTAGTTCTTTTTAAATGGTAAACCTAATTCTCCTAATAATGATTTAGCTTCTTTATCAGTGTTTGCAGATGTTACAAAAGTAATATCCATACCACTAATCTTTTTTACTTGATCAATATTAATTTCAGGATAGATGATTTGTTCAGTAATTCCTAAGTTGTAATTACCTCTACCATCAAAACCGTTAGCTTTGATTCCGTTAAAGTCTCTTACACGTGGTAAAGAAGCTGTAACTAATCTATCTAAAAATTCGAACATTTTATCTCCTCTTAACGTAACTTTTGCACCAATTGGCATTCCTTTACGTAATTTGAAGTTTGCAACGTCTTTCTTAGAAATTGTTGGAACTGCTTTTTGACCTGTGATAGTAGTTAACTCATCAACAGCATATTCAATTAACTTCTTATCTGCTATAGCTGCACCTACACCTTTACTTACAACAATCTTTTGTAATTTAGGTACTTGCATTATATTGCTATAACCAAATTCATCAGTAAGAGCTTTGATAACTCTGCTCTTGTACTCTTCTTTTAATCTTGGTACGTAACTCATGGTTATATTGCTTTATCTGATTTTTTTGAAAATCTTACTTTCTTATCTCCATCCATTTTGTAACCAACTCTTACTGCTTCACCGTTTTCAACTAAAGCAACGTTTGATATATGTAATGGAGCTTCTTTCTTTACAATTCCTCCTTGAGGATTAGCAGCGCTAGGTTTAGTGTGCTTAGACACCATGTTAACACCTTCTACTAAAACTCTATCTTTATCTTTAAGGATTTGTAAAACTTTACCTTCCGATCCTTTGTGATCTCCTGCTAATACTTTAACAGTATCTCCTGATTTGATTTTGAACTTCTTCATCTTAATGTCGATTTAAAGCACTTCAGGTGCTAATGATACTATCTTCATAAATTGCTTATCACGTAATTCACGGGCAACAGGACCAAATACACGAGTTCCTCTCATTTCCTCTGTAGGATTTAAAAGAACACAAGCATTATCATCAAATCTGATATATGATCCGTCTTTACGTCTAATTTCCTTCTTAGTACGAACAACAACTGCACGAGATACTTGACCTTTCTTTACAGTTCCGTTTGGAGTTGCAGACTTTACAGTTACTACAATTTTATCTCCAACGCTAGCGTAACGCTTTTTTGTTCCTCCTAAAACTCTAATCACTAAAACTTCTTTTGCTCCAGTGTTATCTGCGACTCTTAATCTTGATTCTGTCTGTAACATATTATTTAGCTCTTTCTAGGATTTCTACTAATCTCCAACGCTTAGATTTACTCATAGGACGTGTTTCCATTATCCTTACAGTATCTCCTTCGTTGCAATCGTTATTCTCGTCATGTGCAACGTACTTTTTCGTTTTTAATACGAACTTACCGTACATTGGGTGCTTTACTCTTTTTACCTCAGAAACAACTATAGATTTCTCCATTTTGTTACTAGATACAACACCTATTCTCTCTTTTCTAAGATTTCTTTTTTCCATCTTTAAAACTGACTAGAATTATTGTAATTCTCTTTTGGTTAACTCTGTAGCAATTCTTGCCACAGTTCTTCTTAAGCTACGTAACTCTAATGGGTTTTCCAATGGAGTTATGGCGTGAGCCATCTTAAGATCCGTATAATTCTTCTTTAACGCTCCTAACTTTTCTTGTAAGTCTGCGATAGATAATTCTTTAATTTCTGATTGTTTCATGTCTTTTAGAATTAAGCGTTAAAATCAAAATCTCTTGCGATAACAAACTTCGTCTTTACTGGAAGTTTTTGAGCTGCTAAACGTAAAGCTTCTTTTGCAACATCCATTGGTACACCACCAACTTCAAACAAAATTCTACCTGGTTTTACAACAGCAACAAAATGATCTGGAGCACCTTTACCCTTACCCATACGTACCTCTAAAGGTTTCTTAGTAATAGGTTTGTCTGGAAATATTTTAATCCAAAGTTGCCCTTCTCTTTTCATATAACGAGTTGCCGCAATACGAGCTGCCTCTATTTGGCGAGAGGTTAATAGGTCTTGGTCTAATGATTTGATTCCAAACATTCCGTTAGAAAGTTGGTTTCCTCTATTAGAGTTACCTTTCATATTACCTTTGGCCTTCTGTACCTTACGGTATTTTACTCTTTTTGGCTGTAACATTTTTAATTTCTAATTTTAAAAATTATTTTCTTCTGCGAGGTTGACGCTTTCCATTACCACCACCTTTGTTAGAGTTACCTTTTTGTTTAGATAATCCTACTAATGGAGATAATTCACGCTTTCCATAAACCTCACCTTTCATAATCCATACTTTAACACCGATTCTTCCGTATTGAGTATGTGCTTCAACAAGTGCATAATCGATATCTGCTCTAAAAGTAGAAAGAGGAATTCTTCCTTCTTTATAATGTTCAGAACGCGCCATTTCTGCTCCGTTTAAACGACCAGATAATTGGATTTTAATCCCTTCTGCATTCATTCTCATTGAAGCTGCGATAGCCATTTTTGTTGCTCTCTTGTAAGAAATTCTGTTTTCGATTTGACGAGCTACACTAGCTGCTACTAATTTAGCATCTAATTCTGGACGCTTAATTTCGAAAATGTTAATTTGAACTTCTTTACTAGTAATTTTCTTAAGCTCTTCTTTTAACTTGTCTACCTCTTGACCTCCTTTACCAATGATGATACCTGGACGTGCAGTAGTGATAGTAACGGTTACAAGCTTTAAAGTACGCTCAATAATTACACGAGATACACTTGCTTTAAATAATCTAGCATTAATATACTTTCTTATTTTATCGTCTTCAGCTAATTTATCTCCGTAGTCATTTCCACCATACCAGTTAGATTCCCATCCTCTGATGATTCCTAAACGATTTCCTATTGGATTTGTTTTTTGTCCCATTTCTACTTTGATTAATTACTGTTATTTTTAGCACCTAACTCTAAAGTTACGTGATTAGAACGCTTACGAATTCTATGTGCACGACCTTGAGGAGCTGGTCTTAATCTTTTTAACATACCTGCGCTATCTACACAGATTGACTTTACGTATAATCCAGCATCTTCGATACTTGCATCTTCGTTTTTAGCTTGCCAGTTAGCAATAGCTGATAATAATAACTTTTCTAAGTTACGAGATGCTTCTTTTGGACTAAACTTTAAGATTTGTAAAGCTTTCTCAACCTCTACTCCTCTTACTAAATCCGCTACCAAGCGCATTTTTCTTGGTGATGTAGGACAATTAGTTATTTTAGCGAAAGCTCTAGACTTTCTAGCTTCTTTTAACTGTGTTGCCATGTTATGTTTACGACTTCCCATAATTTCCTACTTATTTTTTTCCTTTATTTTTTGCACCAGCGTGCCCTCTAAAAGAACGTGTTGGTGAAAATTCGCCTAATTTATGACCTACCATGTTTTCTGTAACGTAAACTGGTACAAACTGACGTCCGTTGTGAACTGCAATTGTTTGACCAACGAAATCTGGAGTAATCATACTTGCTCTTGACCAAGTTTTGATAACTGATTTGCTCTCAGTTTCAACGTTTGCCAACACCTTTTTCTCTAGTTTATAGTGAACGAAAGGTCCTTTTTTTAATGATCTTGCCATGTCTTATTTCTTTCTACGTTCTATAATATACTTATTACTAGCTTTAGTCTTAGATCTAGTCTTAAATCCTTTAGCTGGAATACCGTTTCTAGATCTTGGATGTCCTCCTGAAGAACGTCCTTCACCACCACCCATTGGGTGATCAACTGGATTCATTCTAACTGGGTTAGTTCTTGGTCTTCTACCTAACCATCTACTTCTACCTGCTTTACCAGATACTAATAATTGATGATCTGAGTTAGAAACAACTCCGATAGTAGCCATACAAGTTAATAAGATTAATCTTGTTTCACCTGAAGGTAACTTCACCGTAGCATACTTTCCATCTCTTGCCATTAATTGAGCAAATGAACCAGCTGAACGAGCCATAACAGCTCCTTGTCCTGGACGTAACTCGATACAAGAAATAGTAGTACCTAAAGGAATTTCACTTAAATACATAGCGTTTCCAACTTCTGGAGCTACGTCTTTACCTGAAACGATAGTTTGACCTACTTTTAATCCGTTTTGTGCAATTACATAACGCTTTTCACCATCAGCATAACTAACTAATGCAATAAATGCAGTACGATTTGGATCGTACTCGATAGTTTTTACTGTTGCAGGGATACCTTGCTTATCTCTTTTAAAATCGATGATACGGTATTTTTGTTTATGACCTCCACCAATGTTACGTGTTGTCATTCTACCCTGATTGTTTCGACCTCCAGATCTTTTTTTCGGAGCTAATAAAGATTTCTCCGGCTTATCAGTAGTAATGGTGTCGAACCCATTTACAACTCTAAAACGCTGACCTGGTGTTATTGGTTTTAATTTTCTAACTGACATTCTGTCTTTTCTTAAAGATTGTTATAAAAATCAATAATTTCTCCTTCAGCTAACTGAACAATTGCTTTCTTGTATCCACTTTTTATCCCAGTTACTAAACCTTTCTTAGTGTATTTAGTAGTTCTTTGAATAGGATAGTTCATAGTTTTAACAGAAGTAACTGCTACACCATAAGCAGCCTCAACAGCTCCTCTGATTTCTACTTTGTTAGCTTTCTTATTTACTACAAATGCATAACGGTTGTGTAACTCGCTATCGTTTGTTGCTTTTTCCGTAATAATAGGTTTTATTAAAATACTCATTTCGTTCCCTATTTACTTAAATTAGATTGAATTCCTTCTAAAGAGCTTTCAGAAATAACAACTTTGTTAGCGTTTAATACGCTATAAGTGTTAACTCCTGTAGCATTTACTACTTTAGATTTTTTTAAGTTACGAGATGATAAGTAAACATTTTTACTTTCTTCACTTAACACAAATAAAGACTTTTGAGTCTCTAATCCTAAAGCTTTTAAAACATTGATAAACTCTTTAGTTTTTGGAGCTTCAAAATTGAAATCTTCAACAACTACTAAATTGCTATCTTTTGCTTGAATACTTAAAGCAGACTTACGTGCTAAACGCTTTAAGTTTTTATTTAATTTGAAAGAATAGTTTCTTGGTCTTGGTCCAAACATACGTCCACCACCTCTGAAAACTCCAGACTTGATAGAACCTGCACGTGCAGTACCAGTTCCTTTTTGCTTCTTAATCTTTCTTGTACTACCAGCTATTTCAGCTCTTTCTTTCGATTTATGAGTACCTTGTCTTTGATTTGCCAAATATTGCTTAACATCTAAATAGATTGCGTGATCATTTGGCTCAATTCCGAATACTTCGTTAGAAAGCTCAACTTTCCTACCAGTATCTTTCCCTGTAATATCTAAAACTGCTACTTTCATTATTTCTCGATAGTTACAAAAGCATTTTTGTGACCAGGAATAGCTCCTTTTACTACGATAAGATTCTTATCAGCAACCACTTTTAATACTTTTAAATTTTGAACTTTTACTTTGTCTCCACCCATACGACCTGCCATACGCATTCCTTTGAATACTCTTGCAGGGTAAGATGCAGCACCAATCGAACCAGGAGCTCTTAAACGGTTGTGTTGACCGTGAGTTGCTTGTCCAACTCCACCAAATCCGTGACGTTTAACAACACCTTGAAATCCTTTACCTTTAGAGATTCCAGAAACATCTACAAACTCTCCTTCAGTGAAGTGATCTACAGTAATTGAATCTCCTAATTTGTACTCTCCATCAAAACCTTGAAATTCAACGACTTTTTTCTTAGCAGATGTACCAGCTTTTTTAAAGTGTCCATCTAAAGCTTTATTAGAGCTTTTTGCTTTTTTGTCATCGAAACCTAGTTGTAACGCATTGTATCCGTCAACTTCTTCGGTTCTGACTTGGGTAACTACGCATGGCCCTGCTTCGATAACAGTACAAGGAATGTTTTTCCCGTTCTCATCGAATAAGCTGGTCATACCTACTTTTCTACCTATTAACCCAGACATATTTGTTAATTTTAAGACGATAGATTTCTTTTTTATCCAGCGCGTCTATTAATAATAATTGTTTGAAACAAAAGTTTCAGTTTTTCCTTTGATTTTCTCAAAAAAAAAGAGCGAAAAACGCCTTCACTCTGAATTTGTTTTTTTACCGTTTTTCCTTCGCGAAACCCTCAGGACATGTTAAATTCTGATAATCACCAGAATTCGTACACCACGAAATATGAAATTTCGGTGTGCAAAAGTAAAAAAAACTTTCGGTTTAACAAAATTAAACCGAAAGTTCATAATTTACTTATACTTTAATCTCAACTTCAACACCGCTTGGTAACTCAAGTTTCATTAAAGCATCAATAGTTTTTGAAGAAGAACTATAGATGTCTAATAATCTTTTGTAAGCAGATAATTGAAATTGCTCTCTAGATTTTTTGTTTACGTGTGGTGAACGTAATACTGTAAAAATCTTTTTATTTGTTGGTAAAGGAATTGGACCGTTTACTACAGCTCCAGTTGACTTTACTGTCTTTACGATTTTCTCAGCAGATTTATCTACTAAGTTGTAATCGTAAGATTTTAATTTAATTCTAATTTTTTGGCTCATCTTAATATCTTATTAACCTTTAGCTTTTGCGATTACTTCTTCAGAAACATTTGAAGGAGTTTCTGCATAGTGAGAAAATTCCATTGTAGAAGTTGCTCTACCAGAAGACATAGTTCTTAAAGCAGTTACATAACCAAACATTTCTGATAATGGCACTAATGCTTTTACAACTTTAGACCCAGCACGATCACTCATATCGTTTACTTGACCTCTTCTTCTATTTAAATCTCCTACGATGTCTCCCATGTTCTCCTCTGGAGTTAACACTTCTAACTTCATTAACGGCTCCATGATTTTAGCTTTTGCAGCTTTTGCAGCAGCTTTATAACCTAATTTCGCAGCTAATTCGAATGATAACTGATCAGAATCTACAGGGTGGAAAGATCCATCTACTAATGTAACTTTCATTGAATCCATCTCGTATCCTGCTAAAGGACCATTCTTCATTGCCTCTTTGAATCCTTTTTCTACTGAAGGAACAAATTCTTTTGGTACGTTACCTCCTTTAATAATAGATTCAAACTGTAAACCTTGAACACCTTCATCTGCAGGCTCCATTTTGAATACAATATCAGCAAACTTACCACGACCACCAGATTGTTTCTTATAAACCTCTCTGTGTTCGGCAGTAGCTGTAATAGCTTCTTTGTACTCTACTTGTGGTTGACCTTCGTTAACCTCTACTTTGAATTCACGCTTTAGACGATCAACAATAATATCAAGGTGTAACTCTCCCATTCCTGAGATAATAGTTTGTCCAGAAGCTTCGTCTGTTCTTACTGTAAACGTAGGATCTTCTTCTGCTAACTTAGCTAAAGATAAACCTAATTTATCTACATCAGCTTTAGTTTTAGGCTCAACAGCAATACCGATTACTGGATCTGGGAAATCCATAGATTCTAAAACAATTGGTGCTTTTTCTGCTGACAAAGTATCTCCTGTTTTAATATCTTTAAATCCTACTGCAGCTCCAATATCTCCTGCCTCAATAAACTCAATTGCATTTTGCTTGTTAGAGTGCATTTGGTAAATACGAGAGATACGCTCTTTCTTACCAGAACGGTTATTTAACACGTAAGAACCTGCATCTAAACGACCAGAATACGCACGGAAGAAAGCTAAACGACCTACGAAAGGATCTGTAGCGATCTTAAATGCTAAAGCAGCAAATGGCTCCTTTACATCTGGCTTACGAGCAATCTCTTCTCCTGTATTAGGATCAGTACCTAAAATTGCTTCTTTATCTGTTGGAGAAGGTAAGTAACGACATACAGCATCTAATAAGAATTGAACTCCTTTATTTTTGAATGCCGATCCACAAACCATAGGAATGATAGACATATCCATTACAGCAGCACGTAAAGCAGCGTGTACTTCTTCTTCTGTAATAGAGTCTTCATCTTCCATGAATTTCTCTAATAAATTCTCATCATAAGCAGCTACCTCTTCGATTAATTTTGCTCTTAACTCAGCAGCTTCTTCTTTTAATTCTTCTGGAATATCAACAACATCAAAAGTAGATCCGAAGTTATCATCATGCCATACAATAGCACGGTTCTTTACTAAATCTACAATCCCTTTAAAGTCAGCCTCATCACCAATATTTAATACAATTGGTACTGCATTTGACTTTAACATATCTTTTACTTGCTGACAAACTTCTAAGAAGTTAGCTCCTTGACGATCCATTTTATTAACGAATCCAATACGAGGAACTTTATAGTTATCAGCTAAACGCCAGTTTGTTTCTGACTGAGGCTCTACACCATCAACAGCAGAGAATAAGAATACTAAACCATCTAATACACGTAACGAACGATTTACCTCTACAGTAAAATCAACGTGACCAGGAGTATCAATTATATTAAAGTGATATCCTTTTGTATCAGGAGTAGGTTGTCCATTTTCAATTGGAAACTTCCACTCACAAGTAGTAGCAGCTGAAGTAATTGTAATACCTCTTTCTGCCTCTTGCTCCATCCAGTCCATCGTAGATGCACCATCGTGAACCTCTCCAATCTTATGAGAAACTCCTGTATAAAACAAGATACGCTCAGTAGTTGTAGTTTTTCCTGCATCAATATGAGCAGCAATACCTATATTTCTTGTAAATTTTAAATCTCTAGCCATTTCTTAGAATCTAAAGTGTGAAAATGCTTTATTTGCTTCAGCCATTTTATGAGTATCAACTCTTTTCTTAACAGCAGCTCCCTCTTCTTTTGCAGCAGCTAAAATCTCAGCAGCTAAACGTTGAGCCATTGTCTTTTCATTACGCTTACGCGCATAAGAAATCATCCATTTTATAGCCATAGAAACCTTACGGTCTGGTCTAATTTGCATTGGAATTTGGAACGTTGCACCTCCTACTCTACGAGAACGTACTTCTACGTGAGGCATAACATTTGACAATCCATCTTTCCATACTTCTAAAGCCGACTTTTCTTCGTCAGTCTTTTTTTCATTTACGATATCCATTGCATCGTAAAATACTTTGAACGCTACAGACTTCTTACCATCCCACATTAAGTTATTCACAAAACGTGTTACCAATTGGTCGTTAAACCTTGGATCCGGTAACAAAATCCTTTTTTTCGCTCTTCTTTTTCTCATGTCTTTACATTAAAAAAGTTAATTGATTAATTTTACTTCTTAGGGCGTTTTGCACCGTATTTAGACCTACGTTGAGTTCTTCCCTCAACTCCTGCAGTATCTAATGCACCACGAACAACGTGATACTTAACACCTGGCAAATCTTTTACCCTTCCACCTCTAACTAATACTATCGAGTGCTCTTGCAAGTTATGCCCTTCTCCTGGGATATACGCGTTGATTTCGTTACCATTTGTTAACCTTACCCTTGCTACCTTACGCATTGCTGAATTAGGTTTCTTAGGTGTAGTGGTATACACACGCGTACAAACTCCACGTCTTTGAGGACATGCCTGTAATGCAGCCGATTTACTCTTCTTAGTTATTTTGGTTCTTCCTTTACGAACTAATTGTTGAATAGTTGGCATACTAAATTATTACTTGTTTTTAATTTGTACTTAAATTACTCTAATTTTAAGAGTGCGCAAATGTACGATATTTTTCTAAATATTCAAATATCAACTAGTTATTTTTACCCACCTCTCACAATAAGCCCAGAAAAATCAATTAATACATTATAATGCAACAATAAACCTATTTATCTCTACCCACTAAATAGAGATATAAAATAGTTAGTCGGTCTCCATCCCCCACCCTTACAGCAATTAACAAAAAACACATGTGTTTTTTATGAGAATTTTATGAATTATATTGTTTTATTAAGAATATTTTATGACTTTTGATGCAATTAATTCAAATAATCACGCGATGAAAACAAAATTCAATGGAATTTTAACGCTCTTTTTGGCGTTACTTGTTCAAATCACTTTTGCACAAGAAAGAACAATTTCAGGTGTAGTTTCTGACGAAACTGGTCCTTTACCTGGAGTTAATGTATTAAAAAAAGGGACTACTGCTGGTGTCGAAACAAATTTCGACGGACAATACTCTATAAAAGCTAAGACTGGAGACGTCCTTGTATTTAGTTTTGTTGGTATGAAAACTATAGAAAAAACTATTGGAACTGAAAACACCATTAATATATCTATGGTTAACGACAATGTTTTAGATGAAGTTGTTGTTACTGCACTTGGTGTATCTAGAGAAAAGAGATCACTAGGTTATTCTACTCAAAGCGTTAAAGGTAATTCAGTTGCTGAAAACAGAGCAACTAATGTTACAAACGCATTATCTGGAAAAATTGCCGGGGTACAAATAAAATCTTCTGCTGGTAACATTGGAGGTTCTACAAAAGTATTATTAAGAGGTAACAGTTCTATTACAGGAAACAACAACCCTCTTTATGTTATTGATGGTACTCCAATTGCTGACACAAACTTTAACTCTCTTGATCAACAAGTAGGATCTGGAGGAAAAGATTATGGAAACTTAACTTCTGATTTAAACCCAGACGATATTGAATCTATAAACGTTTTAAAAGGTGGTGCTGCAACTGCTTTATATGGAGCAAGAGGTGGTAATGGAGTTATAATGATTACTACAAAGAAAGGAAAAAATAGAAAAGGGATTGGTATTACTTTAAATACTAACGTTACTTTTGACAAAGTATATATTTTACCTGATTATCAAAATGAGTATGCTGGTGGATATTCACAAACATTACCTACAATTGGTGGTCAAAATGCTTTAGAATATGGAGCTGATGAAAGTTGGGGACCAAGAATGGATGGAACTCCTGTTCGTCACTGGAGTAGTTGGTTACCAGGATCTAGTGATTTTGGACAAACTCGTCCTTTAGTTGCTAATCCAGACAACGTAAGAAACTTCTTTGAAACTGGTGTAACAATCTCTAATAATATTGCTTTTTCTGGAGGAAACGAAACTTCTACTTTTAGAGTTTCTTTAGGTAACACTGACCAAAATGGTATTATGCCAAACTCTACTAGAAAAGTAAACACTGTTTCTTTCAATGGATCTCATAAATTAACAGAAAAATTAACGGCTAAAATAAGTGTTAATTATGCTAAAACTGATGTTGTAGGTAGACCTACTACAGGTTACGATTTTGCTGGAGGTAAAAACGTTGTTACATCTTTCAACCAATGGTTCCAAAGACAATTAAACATGGATGTTTTAAGAGCAAATTATAAATCTGCAACTGGACAACCTCAATCGTGGAACATGATTAGTTCAACTAATCCAAAGCCACAATACTGGGACAACCCTTACTGGATTGTAAATGAATCATATTCTGAAGATACTAGAAACAGAGTATATGGTAATGTTGGATTATCATACCAAGTAAATGATAAATTAAATGTATCAGCTACTGCTAGAACAGATTTCTATACATTTAGAATACAAGATAGAACTGCTACATATTCTTTATCTACAGATTACTACGAAGAAAGTGTAAGAGAAGGTAGAGAAGATAACTTTGAGTTATTTGCTACTTATCAAGACAATATAAATGACGATTTTGGATACACTGTTAACTTCCAAGCTAACACAAGATTAAATAGCTTCCATTATAACAGCGCTAGAACTAACGGAGGATTAAGCGTACCTAACTTCTTTAACGTAAACGCTTCAAAAGATCGTCCAACTTTAGTTGATGAAAACACTAAGAGAAGAATAAACTCATTAGCTCTTTTTGGATCATTCAGTTATAAAAACATGTTATACTTAGACTGGTCTGCTAGACAAAGTTGGTCTTCAACTTTACCATTAAAGAGTAATGATTACTTCTACCCTTCTTTAAGTACTTCTTTTATATTTAGTGAATTAATAGACTCAGACATTATCTCTTTTGGTAAATTAAGAGCTGGTTGGGCTAAAATTAGACAAGATACTAATCCTTATCAGTTAAATACTGTATACACCACTCAAGATCCTATCGGTGATTCTCCAGCTTTCGCTGTACCTAACAGATCTAACAACCCTAACTTAGTTCCTGAGTTATTTGAAGAGTATGAAATAGGTTTAGAAATGAAAATGTTCCAAAACAGATTTGGTTTTGACGCAACTTATTATGATAAAACTAGTACAGATTTAATTCTTCCTTTAAATGTTAGTGGAACAAGTGGTATAACAAGTGCTTGGGTTAACGCAGGAAAAATGACTAATAAAGGGGTTGAATTAGCTGTTTACGGTACTCCTATTAAGAACGATGATTTTAGATGGGACATCAACGTAAACTGGGCTAAAAACACTAATAAAGTTTTAGAATTAGCTGAAGGAAGTGATAACCTTTTAATCAACTCTTGGGGACCTTCTGTAAACGCTAGAATTGGTGAAGCATATGGAGCTATTGTTACTGATGGTTTCAAATATCACGCTAATGGTCAACGTATTGTAGAAGTAGATACTAATGGAAATTACACTTATGCTAGAGAAACTAACAAAGTAGTAGGTAATGTTACGCCAGACTTTACTGGAGGTGTAATGAATAACTTTAAATACAAAAACTTCACTTTAGGATTCTTAGTAGACTTCCAAAAAGGAGGAGATATATATTCAGTTAGTAATAGATATGGTGATTACTCAGGTTTAACTTCAAGAACAGCTGGTCTTAACGACAAAGGAAACCCTTTAAGAGATCCAGTTGCTAATGGAGGAGGTATAAAAGTAGAAGGAGTTGACGTAAATGGAAACCCTGTGAGCGCATATACAAACCCTACACAATACTTTAAGTCATTACGTGTTAGAAGAGAAAATTATGTATATGATGCTAGTTACGTTAAATTAAGAGAAGTTACTTTAGGATACTCATTCCCTAAACAATTCATCAAAGGAACTCCATTCCAAGATGTAAGATTATCATTAGTTGGTAGAAACTTATGGTTAATCTCTAGTAACGCTCCTAATATTGATCCAGAAGCTACTTTAGGTAGTGGTAATACTCAAGGTTTTGAAAATGGTCAAATTCCAAGTACAAGGTCTATCGGATTTAATTTAAATGTAAAATTCTAAAAAATTAAAAATGAAAAAAATATTAAATATTAAGCTATTAAGTTTACTCTTAATCTCTTCTTTACTTACTATATCATGTAGTGATTTTAGTGAAGACTATAGAGTAAGTCCTTTCCAAACAAGTAGTGTACCTACCTCTTACCTTTTATCTTCTGCACAAAAGGATTTAGTAGGACGATTTTTAGATATCGCAGACTACGATGGTTTTGGATCTGCATATGCACAATATATTGCAGGAAAAACATACACTGATGAAGAGCGTGTTGAAACTGAACAAACAGGTTTCTCAAATCTTTATGCAGGTGGTATGGCCAATTTACAAGAAATTATAAATTTAAATACAGATCCAGCTACTTCATCTACTGTAGCTGTTTCTGGAGCTAATAATAACCAAATCGCAGTTTCAAAGATTTTATTAGCTTGGTCATTTATGAATGTATCAGATATATGGGGACACGCTCCTTATACTGAAGCTTTAAAAGGAAGTGAAAACTTCAGTCCTGCATATAATACTCAAAAACAAATTTACACAGGGATTATTGCTGATTTAAAAGATGCTGGTAATGCAATTACTAGTGGAACTATCCAAGGTGATTTAATTTACAATGGAGATATGGATAAATGGAAAAAATTAGCAGGTTCTTTATTAATGAGAGCTGGTATGCGTTTATCTAATGTTGATGCAACTATGGGGTCTGATGCTTTCAATGCTGGAATGACTATTGGTTCTTTTACTTCAAATGCTGACAATGCTATTTATGCATATGCTGGTGGTGAATTAAACGGAAACCCATTCTGGTTATCTTTCACAAATCAAAACAGACTTGATCATGCAGTTAGTAATACTATGGTAGATATGTTAGGTGAAAACAATGATCCTCGTTTACCAATTTATGCTAAACCTATTGTATCTGAAGCAACAACAGCTGTTGGACCAGCAGATTTCTGGGCTAAATATAAAGTATACACTGTAAATGGAGAAAAATATGCTGGTCAACCATGGGGATACAGTAATGACAACGCTACTGAATTAACTGTAGAACAAGTATCTTTCGTTGGAACTGCATTTCAAGATGAAAAAGCACCATCTGTATTAATGTCTTTTGCTGAAGTAGAGTTTTTAAAAGCTGAAGCAGTTGCTAGAACATGGATAAGTGGTGATGCTGAAACTTTTTACAAAAACGGAATTAGAGCATCAATGGAACAATACGGTGTAGCTTCAGCTGATATAACAACTTATGTAGACACAGAACCTTTTGCTCAATATGATGCAGCTAATTATTTAAAATCTATAACAGAACAAAAATGGTTAGCAATGTATTTACAAGGATTAAATGCATGGGCTGAGTGGAGAAGAACTGGTTTCCCAGTTTTACAAAACGCTACTGAAGCTTCTGAGGGTAGAGCTATACCAAGAAGAAGAGCTTATGCTCAAGCAGAATTTGACTTAAACAAAACAAATGTTGAAGCTGCAATTACTGCTATGGGACCAAATGATACTACCACTAAAGTATGGTGGGATGGTGGAAATGAATAAAAATTTCTATTAAAAATAGACGCCTTGAGAAATTCTCAAGGCGTTTTTTTTGTTAAAAAATTGTGTATTTAAGATAAAATTAAGATTTTAGCGACTAATTAATTCAAATAATTACATAATGAGAACAAAGTTTAATGGAATTTTAACACTTCTATTAGTGTTATTTGTGCAAATATCCTTTGCACAAGAAAGGACGATTTCAGGTACGGTTGCCGATGAATCTGGCCCTCTTCCTGGAGTGACAGTCATTAAAAAGGGTACTACTCAAGGTACTGAAACAGACTTTGATGGTAATTATACTATCAAGGTAAAGAGTGGAGAGGTTTTAGTTTTTAGTTTTGTTGGAATGAAAACAGTTGAAAAAACTGTTGGAAGCTCTAACCAAATTAATGTTACTATGGAAACTGACAACTTACTTGAAGAGGTTGTTGTTACTGCCTATGGTACTCAAAAGAAACAATCATTAACAGGTTCTATTGGTGAGGTAAAATCACAAGAATTTACTAAAGTAGCTTCAGGTAACGCCGTAACAGGTTTAGCTGGTAAGGTAGCTGGTGTACAAATATACGCTAACTCAGGTCAACCAGGTGCTGCTCCTAGTGTTCGATTTAGAGGTATTGGATCTTTAACAGGTTCTTCTGCTCCATTATATGTAGTAGATGGTGTTCCTTTTAACGAGTCAATTACATCTATTAACCCTAATGATATTGAGTCTATGTCATTCTTAAAAGATGCTGCAGCAGCTGCTCTTTATGGAAACAGAGGTGCGAACGGGGTTATTATCTTAACAACTAAGAAAGGTAAAAAAGGTAACATCAAAGTTAACTTAGATGTTAAAACAAGTTTTACTGATAGAGCTGTAGCTGATTACGATGTTATGACTTCTCCTGGTGAGTACTACGAAGCTTACCACAGAATGTTAAAAAACAACGAAATCGCTGGTGGTGCTACTGAAGCACAAGCAGGAATTACTGCTTCACAACAATTAATCGACGGACCTGCTGGTTTAGTGTACAACACTTTAGGTGGAGATCGTACAAATGTTGTAGATCCTGTAACTGGAAAAGTTAGAGGAGGAGCAAACTTATGGGCTGGAGATTGGAATGAAAAGCTTTTCTCTAATGCAAGTGGAGTAAGAAGTACTTTCTTAAGTATTTCAGGTGGTTCTGAAAAGACTAACTATTATATGTCTTTTGGACATGAAGATAACGAAGGTTATAACGTAAATACTGGTTTCAGACGTTATACATTCAAAACTAACGTTGACGCTCAAGTTAACGATGCAATTAAGATTGGTACTACTTTAAACTATTCTAATAGATTACAAAAAGGTACTCTTACTAATAATATTACAGGTAACTTTGCTTGGGTAAGAAATACTGCACCAATTTATCCTGTATTCGCTGTTGATCACAATACTGGTGAATTAGCTTTAGATATCAATGGAAATCCTCAATGGGATTGGGCTGATGTTGTTTCTCCTAATGCTGCAAGTGGTAGACCTTATTCAGGTTTCTCTAACCCTCACGCATTACAGACTCTTAATATAAATGAAGCTGAAAGAGATAACTTCTATACAAGAGCTTATGCTAAAATAACTCTTTTAGAAGGTTTAGACTTTACTTATAACTTTGGTATCGATTTAACAAATGCAAACATTACAAACTATACTAATAAAGTAGTAGGTAGTGGTGTGGCTCCAGGTGGTAGATTAGATGTTAACTTCACAAGAGGTATGACAACTACAAACCAACAATTAATTAACTGGAGAAGAACTTTTGCTGATAAGCATAATGTAGATTTACTTTTAGGTCACGAATCTTCTGAATATGACTTTAAAAACTTAAGAGCTCAAAAAAGAAGACAATTCCTTTCTACAGATACTTCTGTTGATTTATTTGCTGAAAATGATGGTGCTGGAAATGTATCTGGTGGACCAATCGAGTATAACTTAGAAGGTTACTTTGCTAGATTAAACTATGACTTTGATAACAAGTATTATTTTAATGCTAGTTTTAGAAGAGATGGTTCTTCTGTATTCCACCCAGATAACAGATGGGGTAACTTCTGGGGAGCTGGTGCTGCTTGGAGACTTTCTAACGAAAACTTCATGAGTGATGTAACTTGGATTAACGAGTTAAAAATTAAAACAAGTATTGGTTCTCAAGGTAATGATATCGTATTCTACCCAGGAACTGCTACTAGAAACTATGTTCCTTATGAAGATCAGTATACTGTTACTTCTGATGGTACTAACTTTAGCCCTGAGAAAACAGTATTTGGTAACAAAGACTTACAATGGGAAACTTCGACTAACTTCAATGCAGGTTTTGAATTAAACATGCTTAACAATAGATTAAGAATTGAATCTGAATATTTCGTAAGAAAGATTTCTGACTTAATTTTTAACAGACCTTTACCTGACTCAACTGGATTCCCTTCTGTTCCTGAAAACGTAATGGACATGGAAAACAGAGGTGTTGAATTATCTGTTGCTTATGACATTATTACAAACGATAACTTAACTTGGACTGTTGACTTAAATGCTACTCACTACAAAAATGAGATTACTAAGTTAGCACCAGGAAGAGAGTTTATTGATAATGGAATTTACAGATGGACTAAAGGTGGTAGTGCTTTTGATTTCTTTATCAGAGATTACGTAGGTATCAACCCAGCTAATGGTCACGCTATTTGGGCTACTGAAAAAGAATTTGAAGCTGATGGAACTACTCCAACTAATGGAACAACTGAAGACTCAAGTGTTGCTGAGCAAATCTTACTTGGTAAATCAGCTCTTCCAGATGTTTATGGTGGTTTCTCTACAACATTAACTTATAAAAACTTTGATTTTGCTATTGATTTAAACTATCAATTTGGAGGATACTCTTATGATGCTGTTTACAACGACGGTTTTGACGGAGGTATCGGACGTAACTTTAACAGAGATTTCAGCAAAACTTGGGGGTATGACAATACTACTGGTACATTACCTAGAGTTTTTGACGGAACTACAAGTTACTTCCAATCTGACTTATTCTTAAGAAAATCTGACTACATTAGTTTAAACAACTTAGTAATAGGATATTCTATACCTCAAGATATTACCAGCACTATTGGTTTATCTAAAGTAAGAATATACGCTATTGGAAATAATTTAGCTTTATGGACTGCTGATGGAACTCAAGGGTTTGACCCAAGAGCAAGTGTAACTGGGAATAACAACTCAGTAAGATATTCTACTCTAAAGACCTATACTTTAGGGGTTAACATCAATTTTTAATAATTAAATAATTATTTAACATGAAAAAATATTTTATTTTAGCAACGGCAGCAGTTCTTTCGTTGTCAAGTTGTAGCAAAGATTTTTTATCATCAGAAGAGCTAAATGTAACAACAGATGCTGATATCGCGGCATTAGCAGCTGAATCTCCAGAGGCTTTATTAGATATCGCAAACTCTTTTGATCAAGGTACTGTAAACAACATCCGTACATTCCAAGTAGCAGGTACTACTTGGCATAGTGATTACGGTCAAAAATCTGTTGATATCATGATGGACCTTATGGGGAACGACATGATTGATATTGATAACGGATGGTGGTATGATGACGTATACAAATTTATCGGTAGAACTCAGGACGCTGGTACTGAAGCTGGTTTAGTTTGGAATTACTATTATACAATTATTAAAGGAGCAAACCAGACTATTGGTTTAATTGGAGGTATCGATCCATCTCAATTAAATGATCAGTTAAGATACGTATTAGCTAGATCTAAAGTGGTAAGAGGTTTTTCTTACTTACAGTTAATTCAAATTTTCCAAAAAGGTAATCCTGCTTTAACAGATGCAGGTGTTCCAATTATTGATCCAACTGCTGATTTAATTAACGGACCAGGATTTGGTAGATTAACTGTTGCTGATACTTATAATCAAATTGAGAAAGATTTAACAGAAGGTTATGATGGTTTAGCTGGTTATGCAAGACCTGATAAGACTTCTATTAATCAAAATGTAGCTGCTGGATTCTTAGCTAGATTCTATCTTTTAACTAAAGATTACACTAAAGCTGCTAACATGGCAGATGTTGCTATCGCTGGTGCTTCTTTAGCTGCTAGTCAATTAACTGATGGATTCCAATTTATCTCTAATCCAGAGTGGTTATGGGGAGCTGACTTAAATGCTGATTTAAGTTCTTACTATGCTTCTTTCTTCTCTCAAATTCAGTCTTATTCTGCTGCTAACCAAGCTAACTTTGGTACTACTTTAGGTTACCCAGGTCAGTTAGGTCACCACAGAACTGTTGATAAGAGATTACACGATAAAGTACCTGCTACTGACGTAAGAAATGCTTGGTATGGTCCAGATAATGGATTCATTAAAGAAGGAAAACCAGAGCAGTTTTATAACTATAAGTTTTATGACAACACTGACTTCGAAGGTGACTATTCTTATATGAGAGTTGCTGAAATGTATTTAATCAAAGCTGAAGCTTTATTAGGTGCTGGAAATGATTCAGGTGCTGCACAAGCTTTATTTGATTTAGTTTCTACTAGAGATACAGCTTATACTCTTTCAACTAATACAGGAGCTGCTTTATTAGATGAGATTAAATGGCAAAGAAGAATTGAATTATGGGGTGAAGGATTTGGTTTATTAGATTTAAAAAGATGGGGTGATGACTTAATTAGAGTTTACCCAGGATCTAACCACTTACAGGCTCCTTCTGCTTACTATAATGTATTAGCAGGAGATCCAAGACTTACTTTCCAAATTCCTTTAAGTGAAATTAACTTAAATGATGCAATCTCTGCTTCAGATCAAAATCCATAATATTATTTAATATATTATAATTTTAACCACCTCTTTTCGAGGTGGTTTTTTTATACAATAAATTCAACTACATTTGCAGCATGGAAGAAAATACAACTATTTTTGGTATAAGAGCAATAATTGAAGCTATAGAAAGTAATGCTTCTATTAACAAAGTTTACCTTCAAAAAGGGCTTAGAGGAGACCTATTTTTTCAATTAGATAAATTATTAAAAAAAAATAAAATATCTGTTAGTGTAGTTCCTACAGAAAAATTAGATAGATTATCAAAACATAATAATCATCAAGGTGCTGTTGCTAAGATTTCCCCTATAGATTTTCATGACTTAGAAACACTTATCGAAAACACAATAAACTCAGATAAAACTCCATTATTCTTATTATTAGATCAAGTTTCAGATGTTCGTAACTTTGGTGCTATTATTAGAACAGCTGAATGTACAGGTGTTAATGGGATTATCATTCAAAAAAGTGGGAGTGCTCCTGTTAATGCAGAAACTATAAAAACATCTGCTGGTGCTGCTTTTAAAGTTCCTATTTGTAAGGTAGATCATATTAAAGATGCAATTTTTCAATTACAAGCTGCCGAAATTAAGCTAGCTGCTGCTACAGAAAAAACAGAAGATTCTATTTTTGATATTGATTTTAAGCAACCAATTGCTATTGTAATGGGATCTGAACATAAAGGAGTAAGCAATTCTGTATTAAAGATGGTAGATTACAAAGCAAAACTTCCTTTACTAGGAGAAATAGGCTCTTTAAACGTTTCTGTTGCTTGTGGAGCGTTTCTTTATGAAACGGTAAGACAAAGACGTTAACATAATATATAAATACAACAATAAAAAGTCTTGAGTATTCAAGACTTTTTTGTTTTATAAAATCATTATAATGACTACTAATAATTATCTATTATTAGTAGAAAATAAACACGATAACTCCTTTTCTACTAAAATAATTTAATTTCTTCTTCAATAAAGACTCATTGAATTATTTGTTCTCATTTTGTACGAAAACTTAAACCGTTTATTACACCAAAACAACCGTTTATTACGTAATACGACCGTTAATTAATTTACCATAAATCATAGTCATTTGAATCATTAAATTTTGAACTTAATTAATTCAAATTCGTATGATTAAAACAAAATTAAATGGGATATTGACGTTAACATTAGCGTTGATAATGCAAATTTCATTTGCACAAGAGCGAGTAATTTCTGGTACAGTTTTAGACGATTCTGGCGTTTTACCAGGAGTTGTTATAATGGTTAAAGGTACAAATCAAGGGACTGAAACAAACTTTGATGGTAAGTTTTCTATAAAAGCTAAAACAGGAGATGTGATTGTATTCAGTTTTGTAGGACTGAAAACTTTAGAAAAAACAGTTACAAATTCAAATAACATGACTGTTACAATGGAAAGTGACAATGTTCTAGACACTGTAGTTATTACAGCTTTGGGTAGATCAAAGTCAAAAGAAAAATTAGGCTATGCTGTAACAGAGTTAAAAGCTGATGAACTAAATAAGGGAAATACAGACGGAAATATTGTTAATGCCTTATCTGGTAAAGTTGCTGGTGTTAATATTACAAATTCTTCTGGTGATGTTGGTTCGTCATCAAGAATTGTGATACGTGGTAATTCTTCAATATTAGGAAATAATCAAGCTTTATTTATTGTTGATGGTGTTCCTATTGATAACTCTACTCTTTCAACCGCAAGAGGAGATTACGGTACCAATAGAGCAGCAGACATTGACATGAATAATGTAAAGTCTATGACTGTATTAAAAGGAGGTGCTGCAACTGTGCTATATGGAGAACGTGCTTCTGCGGGTGTTGTAATTATTACTACAAAAAATGGAGAAAACAATGGTCGTTTAAATGTTGAAGTAAAAACATCAATGGCATTTAGTCAGCCAAATAAATTTACCCAATTAACCGAAAAATACTCAAGAGGTAGGTTTGGTGATTTTAGTCCGGTAACTCACTGGAACTGGGGACCAGCATACTCAACAAATCCAGTATTTCCAGCTGGTACTTTTATTGACTTAAATGGAACCGGTACAAGAGTAGACGTAGGTGGACAATTAATTCCACATTTTAAAAACAATTATCAAAACTTTTTTAAAACTGGCTATACTAATACTCAAAATGTTTCAGTAAGTTCTGGAGGAGATAAAGGAAGTTTCAACGCTTCATTTTCTAGAAGTGATAGTGAAGGTATTGTAATTAATTCAGATTATTTAAAATACAATGCTTCTATTAATGGTCAATATGACATAAATGATAAGTTCAGCTTTTCAGGGGCAATGCAATATATCAACTCAGAGAGAAATTCAGTTGGAGGACTAAATGGTGGAAACGGTTGGGGTTCAGGATTGATCTATTATCATCATATGTGGGATTTAGTAAATAGAAACTGGGCAGATTCTCAGGGTGAAAAAACTTGGTTTTCCGGTAGCGTAGCAGATCCAATGTGGGTAGTTAACGAAACACCTTTAAACAATAAAGTAAATCGTGTATTTGGAAATTTAGGTGTATCATATAAATTCAGTGATTACTTTAAAGTTAACTATAAAATTGGCGTTGATAACTATACCGATATAAGAAAAAGATTTAGACCTATTACAGATGTTAACACAACAGCTAGAGAGGGAGATATGAGTGATTGGAGAGCTACATACAACCAAGTAAACTCAGACTTAATTATTACAGGTGACGCGAAAGTAAATGATGACTTAGATATTTCATATATGCTAGGTGGTAATATTAACGAAAGATCATATGATCAAATAAATGTTTTAGGAAAAGAACAGGTATTACCTCGCTATGTTAACATAACAAACTATGTTAATCATGAGGTTAACGCATATCAAAGTGCACAAAGAACTATTGGAGTATTTGGGGAAGTAACTTTTGATTATAAAAACTTTTTACTTTTAACGGCTACAGGTAGAAATGACTGGTCTTCTACCCTACCTTCTTCTAATAGAAGCTTCTTTTATCCGTCTATAAATGCTGGACTTATCTTCTCTAAATTTATAAATGATAATGACTTTTTAACATTTGGAAAGATACGTGGTTCATGGGCTAAAGTAGGTAAAAGTGCTCCACTATATTCCCTGTATGATACTTTTGATAAAATAAGCATAAATGCTTTAGACCAGCCTAGAGCAGAAGTTAGTGATAGTCAAAAAAACCCAAATTTAAAACCAGAAATTTCATCTGAATTTGAAATAGGTACTGAGCTTAGTTTTCTGAGTAGAAAGATTGGTTTAGATTTTACATATTATAATAAGAAAACAGATGGACAAATTATTAACATTCCACTAGCAAATTCTACTGGATACTCATCAACTGTAACTAATGCAGGAATTGTTCGAAATAAAGGTATAGAAGCCTTATTAACTTTTAAAAACTTATGGAAAATAGAAAATGTTAATTGGGATTTAGGCATTAATTTCACTAAAAACTCAAATGTAGTAGAAGAATTACCTACAGGTATAGATGAAATAACTATTGCAACTGGATGGTGGTCTAACACCTCAATTAGAGCTCGTAAAGGTATGTCTACAGGTACTATTATTGGTAGTGTTTGGGATAGAGATAATAATGGGAATGTTATAACTGTAAATGGTGTTCCTCAAATAGCAACGGCTAATGGTGTATTAGGTGATACTAATCCAGACTTTATGTTAACATTTAATGGAAATTTTGAGTATAAAGGAATTGAATTGGGCTTTTTATTTGAAGTAAAACAAGGAGGTGACGTAATTAACGATGCTAAAGCTGGTTGGATATATTCAGGAAAACATATAGACACAGAAAATAGATGGTACCCTAGCCCAACAGATCCAAATGTTGGTGTACCTACTGCAAATAGCACAATCATTTATCCTGGAGTTGATTCTGTAACAGGTCAACCAAATACTACCCCTTTAAGACTAACCAATAGCTATTATACAGATATATTTAGGAGAGTTGGAGAAGAAATGGTGGAAGATGCCTCTTGGTTGAGATTAAGAACTGTTTCTTTAGGTTACACATTACCAACAGATGTGGTAAATAAAGTTGGTTTTTCTAAAGTAAAACTATCAGTTATTGGAAACAATTTATGGTTAAAAACTGACTATACTGGTCATGATCCAGAAACTAGTGGTTTTGGTGCTGGAAGTAATGCTCAAGGTTATGATATTTTATCTGCTCCTTCTACAAAAGGATATAGTTTTAACTTAAAATTAAACTTTTAAAAATGAAAAATAATAATATAAAAAATAACACATACAATCATTTAATTGCAATTATAATGATTGTTACAATGTTTAGCTGTTCTAATTTAACTATGGATGAATTAAGCAGGGACCCAAACAATCCTACCGAGGCTAATTTAGACTTGCTTATTACAAATGCACAAGCAGATATTGCAGGTGCTTTTGGATATAATTGGGATAGATATGCAGGTACATTTGTTCAAACTTTTGCTGGTAATCATGCAATTGGCGTCAATGCTGACAGGTATCAATTAACCTCAAATGATTTTACTGGATTTTTTAACGTTCCATATAGAACAGGAATGAAAGATGCATATGAAATCATCAGAGTAGGTACTGCATCTGAACAATGGCAACACGTAGCTATGGCTAAAGTTATGATGGCAACCATGTTAGGTGCATTAACAGACGTTTATGGAAATATACCTTACAGTGAAGCTTTTCAAGGGGTACTAATCTCTCAGCCAAAATACGATACTCAGGAAAGTATTTATAATGCAATTTTTTCATTATTAGAAGGAGCTATTACAGATTTTAATAAAACACCCTCAACTCCAGTAAATAGTAGTCAAGATATAATTTATAAAGGAAACATTAATCAATGGAAAGCAGCTGCTAATCTACTTTTAGCTAGATATCATAATCATCTAAGTAAAAAAGATCCTTCTGGTTCCGCTACAAAAGCTCTAAGTTATGTTGATGCTGCTATTAATTTAGGCATGAATAATTCTGGAAACTTTGACTTTAACTACGATGGAACTTCTAACTGGCAAAACCCTTGGTATGTTTTATATGAAAACAATCTTATAGTTGCTTCTAATAAATTTATGACATTATTAAAAGATACAAATGATCCTAGATTAAGAGCTTACTGGGACAACAAACCTTTTAATTATCCTTTAAATGGCGGTGTTTTAGGATATATTGGTAAAAATAATGGTGATCCAACAGGTGGTGCATCTTATTCACCAGTAGGGCCAAGTACTTATTATGGTAAAAAAGCTTCTCCTCAATTAATTGCTACTTATTTTGAATTGAGGTTTATCGAAGCAGAAGCTGCCATGAGAGCTAATAATCCGGGAAGAGCCGCTACTGCTCTGAATGCTGCTATCAATACCCAATTAGACTTGGTAACACCAACTGTAGTTTCACTAATAACTGCTGAAGGTGGCGACATCCCTGCTTATAACGCTCAAATTGATGCCTACAAAACATTACATGCTAATGAAACAGCTAGTACAGTTACAATGGAAAAAATAATGACTGAAAAATACAAAGCAATGTTCACAATGAATCTTGAAACATGGACTGATATGAGAAGGCATAATTTTTCTTATCCAGGTAATGGTTACTTATCATTACCTAACAATGCTACATTAGCAAATTATATCAGAAGAGGATTATATCCTCAATCTGAACTTGATTTTAACTCTTCTAATGTACCTTCAGGTATTACTATGACTGATAGACTTTGGTGGGATGAATAGAATAATTCATTTATAATTAAATTAAAAAGCAGTAGTAATTACTACTGCTTTTTTATGAATAAAAATAATTTACTCGTTCTCTTTATAAATATATTTATAATTAAATTCTTCAATCTCTAATTCATCTTCTACAATTGGAGGCACATAATTTCCATCCTCATCAAACATATCATCAAATTCAGTTTTAGAAAATTCAAATTTTTTCTGTGTAATTCCTTTACCTCTATAAAATATTGCCAAAATAAACCCCATTATAAACCCTGACAAATGTCCTTCCCATGACATTCCTTCCTTAATAGGTAATACATACCATATCATGCTTCCATATAAAAAAATTGTTATTAATGAAACTGCCACCAAACGGTAATGCTTCTTTATAACCCCACTAAAAAACACAAAACTAAAAAGTAAATAAACAATTCCACTAGCCCCAATATGGTAAGATTCCCTAGCTATAATCCACGTAAGAAAACCAGTTGCAAGTCCTCCATATACCAAAACTTTCAATGCGACTTCTTTATAAAAATAAAAAAGGCATGTTGAGAGCACAAATAGGGGCACTGAATTATTAAAAAGGTGATTTGTATCACTGTGAATAAAAGGTGAGCTTAAAACCCCTTTTAAACCTGTTAATTTTCTCGGTAATACCCCAAATTTGTTAAAATTAAACCCAAACTTAATTTCTATCCAATAGATAAACCATATCAAAAAGACAAAAAGAAAAGGAATAATAAAAACCTTATTAGAATATTTTAATTGACTTTCTTCTTTCATTATATCTAAATTAACAAAAATAAATCCAAACAAAAATTTCGGAACATCTGTCATAAAACTTTTCTATTTTTACCAAATGAATCAACCTTTGGCAGAAAGAATACGTCCGCAAAAACTATCAGATTATATAAGTCAACAACATTTAGTTGGCGATAATGGTATTTTAACCAATCATATTAAACAAGGAATTATTCCTTCTTTAATACTTTGGGGACCTCCTGGAATTGGTAAAACAACACTTGCCAATATCATTGCAAAAGAATCCAACCGACCATTTTATACCCTCAGTGCAATTAGTTCTGGAGTTAAAGATGTTAGAGATGTTATTGAGAAAGCTAAGAAAAGTGGAGGTTTATTTACACAAAAAAATCCAATCCTATTTATTGACGAGATTCATCGTTTTAGTAAATCTCAACAAGATTCTTTATTAGGTGCCGTAGAAAAAGGCTGGGTTACTTTAGTTGGTGCTACTACTGAAAACCCAAGTTTTGAAGTCATACCTGCCCTACTATCTAGATGTCAGGTATATATTTTAAACTCTTTTGATAAAAATGATTTAATCGCTTTAATAGATAGAGCCATTAAAAAAGATGAATTCATTTCTCAAAAGAAAATTACTTTAAAAGAAACAGATGCTTTATTACAGGTATCTGGTGGTGATGCTCGTAAACTTTTAAATATATTTGAATTACTGGTTGCAGCAGATCAAGAAATAGAAATAACTAATGAATTAGTTTTATCTAAAATTCAAAAAAATACGGTTAGATATGATAAAACTGGTGAACAACACTATGATATTGTTTCAGCTTTTATAAAATCCATTAGAGGAAGCGATCCTAATGCTGCTGTATATTGGTTGGCAAGAATGATTGAAGGTGGTGAAGATGTAAAGTTTATCGCTAGAAGAATGTTAATTTTAGCCTCTGAAGATATTGGTAATGCAAACCCAACAGCTTTTATAATGGCAAATAATACATTTCAAGCTGTTTCAACAATTGGATATCCTGAATCTAGAATTATACTAAGTCAATGTGCTATATATTTGGCTAATTCTACTAAAAGTAATGCTTCTTATATGGCTATTGGTGAAGCTCAAAATCTGGTAAAAACTACAGGTGATTTATCTGTTCCTTTACATTTGAGAAATGCCCCAACTAAATTAATGAAAGATTTAGACTATGGTAAAGACTATCAATACTCTCATAATTATCAAAACAACTTTGTAAATCAAGAATTCTTACCTGATGAAATAAAAAACACTAAATTTTATGAGCCAGGTAATAATGCTAGAGAAAATCAATTCAGAGAATTATTAAGACAACGTTGGGGTGATAAATATAATTATTAAGTTAATTAAAATTTAATCTGATATTTTTCAATTACATTCTCCTCTCCTTTGTAGTATTCAGCAATCCAAATATTTCCATTTTTATATAAGATTCCATTTTTATTTTGGATTACATAAACATCTTTTACATTAGTTTTTAATATTTTAAAAACTACTTTAGGATCAGAATCGATTACTTGATATCCAGTATTAGTAGGTTGAGCGTATAGCATTGGGTTTACTACAGCTTTTACATTAGTTTTTATATTCTTTTTAACTTCAATAGTTTTAGGTGTTTTAACTACAACCTGGTTTTTTTCAACTACTGCTACCTCTTTTTCGCTTGTTGCTGGAGTGTATTTATACTTTAATTTCTCTATAGATTTAAAAGCGTTTCTTATGGCTTCATGATAAGCTTTTTTATAATCTTTTAATAAGCTTTTACCTACTTTAGATGAATAAACTAAATTATTATAACAATCTCTTAACTCTACAATACTTTTAGTATTAAACATACCAGACTCATCTTTTATCGTTCCCATTAGAGCCTTACATCTATTTTGTGCTAAATCGTCTGGTAGTTCTTCATTATCTAAAAAAGCTACAAACCCATATTTCTTAAATAAAAATTTAGTTAAAGAACTCGTTTGATACTTATCAGGTTGTTTAACAAAATCAAACTTACTAGGTACGATAACATACTTATAATTATTAATACTTTTTTGACCAAAAATTGTTGCTGTGAAAAGCAAAAAAATAAAAAATATTTTTTTCATATTTATTTAAAAATTAAGTTCATACCAAATTGGAATGAAGCTGTATTAGTATCTGCTATATCAGCTAATCCAAATATATTATCTACCAAACCATAGACGTGAAATTTACCTATTTTACTTGATAATCCCAAACCTATATTTGTATAAGAGAAATCATCTATAGTATAAGTAAATTTAGTATTGATTTTTCCTGATAATTTACGTTCATAAAATCCAGTTAAAGCAAATTTAGGTCCAGTTGGTCTGAAAACAGAAAACAATTGGGCACCTATAGAATTATTGTAATATTCTTTGTAAGACATGTCACTACAATTCTCTTCATTTCTACTTCTTCCCCACCCGTATTTATAAGAAGCATTAAATTTAATAGGCCTCATCACAGAATAAGCTTCTTCATTTTCTTCTGAAGGTACTTGTTGTTTAAAATCATCATTTAAATTTTCCCAGTAGTTAGTATTGGTACTATCATATAAGAACTCTATTCCAGAAAAAGTATAATCTCCTTTAGCCGTAACATTTCTTATATCACTAGAATAATTAACAAAACCTATATCTAATAAACTCGCTGTTATTTTTGTTTGCTGATCTAATTGATAACTAAAACCAATATCAAAACCTAATCCTAAATTAGAAAAGAAAGCTTTACCAACAATATCACTTGCTGTTATATCATTTTCATAATATAATCCAGAACTATAACCATTAAAATTTAAATTATTAATTGTGTGAGTATAAATATTATTTTGTCCTAAGCGAGTAGTAAAGCTACCTGTATTATTTGTTGAAGTAACATTTGCTATTCCTGAATAAATCTTAAACCTTCCTCCAAGTGTAAACTGAGAATTAATTTTTCTTGAAAGTCCTACATGTAAAACACTTAATGCATCTGCTTTTACATTTACTTGTGAGACTAAAAAGGTTCTATTTAAGTTTGCTGCATTACCATCATTAATTAAGTCGATAGCGTCTTTTGGATAATTTGCAAAAAAATCAATTTCAGTATAGAAACCAACACTTAAAAAATCTTTGTCATTTAACCTGTAACTTCCACTTAGAACTTCAATTTGGTGATTAAAACTCACATAATCATCTACTGAAACTCTATCGATAGCATTTCTAACCTTGACATTGAAATCCACGTTATCATTTCTAAATAAATCAGCCACTGTAATTTCACTCAAACCAGCATTAAAATGAATTCCTGATAACAGAGGAATTCCAATATGAGCTTTATAACCAGGCCGAACACTTGGGTTTAATAACATTGTCTGAGGTATCTCATCAAAGTCATATAATAACGGTTTATTTTGACCATTTACAGACAAAACACCACATACTAACAGTACAATTAGTTTAAAAAAATCTCGCATTAATAATTATATTTTAAAGGTAAATGTACCTGCAGATTTAAAAATAAACTCATTTAAATCATTAGGATCTATTGGTGTTCCTGTTGTTGTGATCAACTCTAAAGAAGTTCTTATTTTTCTTGTATTTAAAAACAAAGGAGAGTTACTAATTGTAATCGTTTCTTTGTGTTCAAACTTTGGAGTATTTGCTTGTATTAATAAAGGAGTTACCGCGTAAGTAACTACATCTGAATCGTCAAGAAATTCAATATTAATATTAATATTTCTATTAAAAGGATTGGTTATTTCAAAATCAAAAACAATTTCTAATAAATTTTCCTGTACAACTTCTTCTTCTATTATTGTTAAATTAGATCGATCAGTAATAAGCCCAGTTATCTCTGTATTAGTATTATCTAAAAAACTTAATGCTGGAATTTTAAAAAAAACTAATGAAGCAATAAACTTAGGTTTAGAATCAAAATCATTTACTTGATCTAAATCTACATCCTTAACACAAGACAAGAATGTGAAACCTAACAATAGGAATAAACAATATCTTTTTAGTATCATAATTTGGTTTTCTTATAACGCAACAAACCTATAAATATTGCTTTAATTGAGCAAGCGAATTAATACTAGTAACAGTTTTATTTATATTAGGTTCGGTTACAAAATGAATAGCACTCATTCCTACATTAACTGCTCCTTCAATATCTGCCTCATAACTATCTCCAATCATCATTGAATTATTTACCGTAGCATTGGCTTGTTTTAAAGCATATTCAAAAATCTTAGGGTTTGGCTTTTTTACTCCTATACATTCAGATGTTATTACTTTTTTAAAATATTTATCAATTCCAGATTTTTTTAGTTTTACATTTTGTACTTCTTCAAAACCATTTGTAATAATATGTAGTTCATATTTTTGTACCAAATAATCTAAAATCTCAAAGGCTCCATCAAACAAGTAATTATTATTAGGTAAATATTTAATATAATCTTCAGAAATCTTATCAATTAAATCATCTGAAGCATCATATTTGAGTATATCAAAAGCTTCTTTTAGTCTTTTATATCGTAAATCCTTTTTTAAAATTTTATTTTCTCTGAATAACCTCCAATATTTTAAATTAATAGGCATGTAAACTTCTAAGAAATCATCTATTTGAATTTTGATACTCTGCTCCTTAAATATTTGTTCAAATGTTAATTTTGAATTTCTATCAAAATCCCATAAAGTATGATCTAAATCAAAAAAAATGTGTTTTATATCCATCAATCAATTTTTAACTTCTCACTATTTTTAGCATAGAACTGTATACCCTTGTCCAACCTTTCCATCTCTGATAATTACTTAAACTTTCATTATGAAAAACAGTTATAAAAGTTCCATTAACAGCCTTAACTTCATTTTTTAAATCTCTTATTTTACCTAAAGATTGTTTAGCCGTTAATTTCATATAATCGTTTAACGTAGAATCTATCAAAGCAAACGGAAATATTTTTAAAGGTGTTTGAATTTCAAACTCTAAATCATAGAAATAAAACGGAGTGCAAGTACTTGCTCTAAAACCTGTATAATTTGGATATCCCATTGAATAATCTTCTTCAATTTCTAAGTCAATTAATTTTTGATACGTTTCTGGTAAAGAAACTCGTAAATAATGCTGACGAGATCTTTTAACTGGTACATTTGTTATACTCTCTAACCTTTCAACTTCTTTTTTTAATAAAGTTCCATTATTCATGGTATAATATGATGGGTGTAAACCAACACGTGCATAATCAACCATATCCTTGATTAATAACCTGAACTTACTTTTTGAAGTAGATACATTCGTATCAAAAGTTGTATAATCACCAATTAGAAAGAAAAAAACAGTTCTTACTTTATATATTTTTTTCAATTCTAAAATCGTGCTAAATGTATTAAACGGATCTCTTTTAATACTGAATAACACAGCCAACCTATCCCAAATGGTGAAAATTTTAAATTGAGAAATATCTTTAAAAAAACCTCCTATTGTTCTTACAAAACTTTTATACTTATATGCGAATGCATTGTCAACGTCTATAGTTGAAATGTATTCATATTTTCTTGTTGTATGTTCATAATCAGGAAACTTAATTTTTAATTTCTCTAAAAACTTATAAGCCCAAATATCTACTAATGGTTTTTCTAAAAAGTTGTTTTTAAAAGCTATACTTTCTTCTGCAGAAAATCTACCATATTTATCCTTTATATGTGGCAAATACTCTTCATATCTAGATATTAGATAAAAGCTAGCTGCAAAAATATCGAAAGGTATTTCTGATTGTTCTCCTGTTAAAAAAAAGCAAGAAACATCATCCCACTTCTGAACATTGATATCAATATCCCTTACTCCTTGTTGAAATAACAACTCATTACTTTTTACAAAGAATTCTTTTCCTAAGGCTACATTGGTATATGAAAATTTTGCACCATTATAAGCTACAAAATCTTCAACCTTTCCTGTAAAATCAATTGGAATTTGTAAAATACGTGTAAAAATATGCTTAAAAATATAACGTACTCTTGGTGTTACCTTATGAGTATAAATCAGTATCATAGTGAGTAAATGTTAAACTGTAAAGCCCAAGATTTATAAAATCATTTCGTCGGCAAAGCTAAAGTACGTTTTTTCAGTAACTATTATGTGATCTAGTAATTTTATGTTTAATGTAGCTCCAGCACTTTTAATCTTTTTAGTCAACTCAATATCTGAATTACTTGGCTCTAATTTCCCTGATGGATGATTATGGCAAACGATTATTCCTACAGCCGACAATTCTAAAGCTCTTTTGTATAATAATCTAATATCTACCAAGGTAGCAGTAAAACCTCCCTTACTAATTTGGAATTTCTCCAACACAACATTTGAATTATTTAAGTATAAAGCCCAAAACTCTTCGTGCTCAATATCACCAATTAAAGGTTGAATAATATTAAAGGCATTTTTAGAACTATAAATTTTTAATTCTTCTTCTTTTTGCATGAATAATTTTCGCTTTCCAAACTCTAAAGCTGAAACAATTGTAATTGCTTTCGCTTCTCCAATTCCTTTGAATTTCATTAAAGCTTGTACCGATAATTTTGATAAACTATTTAAATCATTATCAACAGACAATAAAATTCTCTTAGCTAAGCCTACAGCCGATTCTTGCTTATTTCCTGCTCCAATTAAAATTGCGATTAATTCTGCATTTGAAAGTGTACTTTTTCCTTTTAGCATCAGTTTTTTACGCGGCATATCGTCAATAGCCCACGACTTTATTGATATCTTTTTCATATAAATTTATTTACATAGCAACGATAAATATAATTCATTTTTTGCACAACCCAAAGAAGCACAGTATCTTTGCGTTCTATCTTTTTCAATAAAAAATATGAAGATTATTATAGCCGGGGCTGGAGACGTTGGTTTTCATTTGGCTAAACTCCTTTCTTACGAGTCGCAAGACACCTTTGTGATAGATTTTGATGGTGATAAATTAAATTACATCAATAATCATTTAGATGTTTTTACTAAAAAAGGAGATGCTACCTCAATAAAACTTTTAAAAGAGATTGGTATTGAATCAGCCGATTTATTATTAGCTGTTACTGAAAGTCAAAATACAAACTTTACGATTTCAGTAGTAGGAAAAGCTTTAGGCGTAAAAAAAACAATTGCTAGAATAAACAACCCTGAATTTTTAAAAAACGATTGTATCAATTTTAAAGATTACGGTGTTGATTTTATGATTTCTCCAGAAGAATTAGCTGCTGAAGAAATAAAATTTCTTTTAAATCAATCCTCGTTTAACGACACTGTAGCATTTGAAAATGGTTTATTTAATATCATGGGAACTACCCTTGGTTATAAATCGCCAATTTTAGATTTAACAGTAAAAGAAGCTAAAGACAAGTTTAGCTTGGTAGATTTTATTACCATTGCTATTAAACGAGAAGGTATTGCTCAAACTATTATTCCTCGTGGTGATACTGTATATAAAATGAACGATCAGGTATATTTTTCAGTTCCTAATTATAGTATTGATAAATTACACCCTATAATTGGTAAAGAGCAAATAGATATAAAAAATGTAATGATTCTAGGAGGAAGTAGCATAGGGCGAAAAACTTCTAGAAACTTATGTAAAGACAACTTTAAAGTTAAATTAGTAGAGAAAAAGAAAGAAAAAGCCTTAAATCTTGCTGAAGACCTAAGAGATACCTTAGTAATTCATGGAGATGGTAGAGACTTAGGACTCTTAGAAGAGGAAAATATTAGAGAAATGGATGCTTTTGTAGCTGTTACAGGAGACTCTGAGACTAATATAATGTCTTGTTTAGTGGCTAAATCTAAAGGTGTTAAAAAAACAATAGCTTTGGTTGAGAATATGGACTATATAAACATCTCTCAAACAATTGGTATAGACACACTTATCAATAAAAAACTAATCGCTGCAAGTAATATTTTCCGTCATATCCGTAAAGGTGAAATATTAGCATTAGCTAACTTACATAACATCGATGCTGAAGTTTTTGAATTTGAAGTTCAAGAAAACGCTAAAGTAACTAAAAAGCCTATTAAAGAATTACGTTTCCCTAGGGAAGCTGTTTTTGGTGGTGTTGTTAGAGAAGGAAAAGCTCATATGTCTTTTGGAGATTTCCAATTACAAAGTGGAGATAGAGCAATTGTGTTTTGTTTGCCTGAAGCTATATCAACAGTAGAAGATTTATTCAACTAATGGAGAATCTTAATTTTAAATTAATTTACCGTTTTTTAGGAATAACAGCAATTCTTAATGGATTGTTCATGTGGCTTTCATTGCCTTTTAGTTTTTATTATGATGAGCCTTCTAAATGGGGGATTTTAAATGCCGGTATTATTACCGTTGCTTTAGGTCTGGTTTTTTATTTTTTTAATAAACCTGACAATAAGAAAATTCAGAAAAAAGAAGGATATCTTATTGTAACTTTAGGATGGCTTACATTATCATTTACTGGAATGCTTCCCTATGTATTATCTGGTAGTATACCTAATATTACAAATGCTTTTTTTGAAACTATTTCTGGTTATTCAACTACGGGATCTTCAATCTTAACTGATATTGAATCAATGCCCAAAGGAATACTCTTTTGGCGTAGTGCTACTCATTGGATTGGCGGTATGGGAATAATTGTATTAACCATTGCTATATTACCATTATTAGGAATTGGAGGTATGCAATTATTTATGGCGGAAGCTCCAGGACCTTCAACAGATAAATTACACCCACGAATTACCGATACAGCTAAGCGTTTATGGTTAATATATGTTTTATTAACTGTTATAGAATTTTTACTTTTAAAGGTAGCTGGAATGACTTGGTTTGATGCTATAAATCATGCTATGGCTACAGTTAGCACAGGTGGTTTTTCAACAAAGAATGCTAGTGTTGCTCATTGGAATGGGACTCCTTTAATACAGTATATCATCATCTTTTTTATGTTCATAGCAGGTACAAATTTTGTACTTACCTATTTTGCTTTAAAAGGAAAAGTGAGTAAAGTAATTCAAAGTGAAGAGTTCAAATATTACCTTTTTGGAACACTAATAATATCTTCTATTGTTGCTGTTATGATTATTTTTTATCAAGACCCAGCATTACAAACTTCAATTAACCACCCTATGGTTTTAGGTAAAGTAGAAAGCGCTATTAGGCATTCATTATTTTCAGTAATATCAGTAGTAACCACTACAGGTTTTGTAACAGCTGATTTTACTATGTGGAGCTTTTTTGTTACTGCTATTTTCTTTTCATTATTTTTCTTAGGAGGATCGGCAGGTTCTACTTCTGGAGGAGTAAAAATTGTTCGACACATTGTAATGCTAAAAAACAGCTTTTTAGAATTCAAGAAATCAATTCATCCTAATGCAATTATACCGGTGCGTTATGACGGAAAAGCTGTAAATCAAACTATTGTATTCAACATACTTTCTTTCTTTGTATTATACATGCTCATTTTCATTATTGGAACAGTAATCTTAGCTTTCTTTGGTTTAGATTTATATTCTGCTTTAGGTGCTTGTGCTTCTTCTTTAGGTAATATAGGCCCAGCTATTGGAAGTGTTAGTCCTGTTGATAATTTTAATCATTTATCTACAGGAGCAAAATGGTTTTGTTCTTTCCTAATGCTTATTGGGCGTTTAGAATTATTTACTGTTTTAATTCTACTTACACCCTTCTTTTGGTGTAAAAACTAAGCACTTACATCCTATTTTTTTTAAAAAAAAGGATGTTTTCATCATGCCTTTTAGGGGGAAAACACCCCAAAAATTAAATCTCCTGACATTAAATTTGGACTAGTCAAACTAGACTTGTTTAATATGAAAATGAAAAACAATTTTATTGGATTATTATCTCCCAAAGAAAATAATTCGATAAACGTCCCCCAAACCTATAGAGAAACATATTCTCTTTCTGATTTTTTATATGAATTCTTCATCAATTCAAAATCAAAAATTCACACATCTCTTACTGGTTTTGTATCTCGTATAGAAAAATTTGTTCATACAAATTATCTTATGCTTTTAACATACTGTTCTTTTTAAAACCAAAGAAAACGCTTATTACAAAAAAACACCCACTCATTCCTTAAAACACTTCACTTAATACTTTTAAATAAAAAATTATAATAGTGACCAATAGCTTTGTTGTGAGGAATTATATAAAAACCATTAACCAAACTAAAACTATTTATTATGAAATTAAAATTGAAATTCATCGGATTACTATTTATCTGCTTATTATCTACTAAAACAAGTAATGCTCAACAAGAAGGCTTTTTAGGAGAAGTTAAAATGTTTGCAGGAAACTTTGCTCCTAGAGGATGGGCTATATGTAATGGTCAATTAATGGCAATCTCCTCTAATACTGCATTATTCTCAATATTAGGAACAACTTATGGAGGAGATGGTAGAACTACTTTTGCTTTACCTGATTTCCGTGGTAGAGTTGCTATTTCTCCAGGCAGACATCCTGGAAGCCTTTATGACTGGAGACTAGGGCAAAGAACTGGTGCAGAAACAACAGTTCTTACTCTTTTGAATTTACCTGCACATACTCATGCAGCAGCAGTTACTGGCTTAGCAGCTACCGCTAGTGCTTCTATATCTATTCCTGCGAGTACGGAAACAGGAAACACGTCAGAACCTGGAAACAATGTTATATTATCATTAGGAGAAGTTAACAAAAATCAAAATGAACTTAATATGTATAGCACTGAGACAGCTGATGCCAGTTTAAAACCGTTTAACGTTCCTGTAAACGTATCTCTTTCCGGAGGTACTGTTACTGTTAGCCCAACTGGTAATAATGCTCCTTTTAACAACATACAGCCTGTTCAGGTAATTAACTATATAATATGTACACAAGGTGTATTTCCTTCAAGAAATTAAAAAATTATCGAAATGGAATGAGGAGCAGGTTTTTTACACCTGTTCTTCTTTTTATTGATCAATAATCCTCATTAAAACAAAACTTATATTATGAAAAAAACTACACAAATTAGAAAGAAATATCTCTCTCTATTTATCTTATTTTTTATTTATACCATTTCCTCGTATTCCCAATATAGCGAAACATTTTCTACAGCAGATAAAGGAATACTTTCTGGGGCCTGCCCAGGCGGAACTTCAGATTCATGTAATAGTACTAATTTTACTGATGTAAATTGGTTTATTAATGGTAATCTTAGTGGGCTTAATACAGGCGATTATATTAAAACTTCAAGTGGTAAACTAGAATTCTCAGACATAGATGAAGAAATATGCTGGGAATCTCCTGTTTTAGATATTTCTGCAGTAGGAGGTTCTGTAAGTATTTCTGTAGATTTAGAATGGGTAGGACATGATGGAAGTGAATACATAGATGTTGAATATAGTATTGACGAAGGACCTTGGACACAAATAGCTAATCAATTTGGTGGTAGTTCTCATACAGTTGGTGATTTAAATTCAAATTATACTAGCTCAGGTACGGTAAACATTTCTGGTATAGCTACAGGTGCTAATAAACTTAGTATAAGAATATGTACAGACTTTAATTCTTCTTCTGAATTTACCAGAGTTGATAATGTCTCAGTACCTGAAAGTGGTGTAAAAGTTTTCTCTGCTAATACAGATCCTTCTATATCTTTAGCAAACACTGTTTTAGGTTACACTGAAGGGGATTCAGCTACTCAGATAGATGCTACAGCAACTGTTAATGATTCAGATGGAGACTCAGATTGGGATGGTGGAACTTTAGCTACTCAAATTACCGCTAACGCAGAAGCAGCTGATGAAATCAGTATTTCAGATACAGATGGAGATGGAACAGCTATTACAATAAGTGGCATAAATATCCTAGCTAATGGAACTGTTGTTGGAACTTTAAGTGCTAGTGGTGGTATTGTTACAAATGGTACTATACTAACAATTACTTTTAATACCAATGCAACCAATGCTATTGTACAAGAAGTTTTACAATCGTTACGGTATAGAAATACCTCAACAACTCCAGGAACATCTAATAGAACCATTACAGTTACTGCAACAGATAAAAATGCTGCTAGTGCTAATGACACAAGAACTGTTAGTGTTTCTTCAGTACCAACTGCTACTCCAGTAGTAACAACTCCTTCTGGAGCTATTACTGTAAATGCAGCAACACAAACAATTTCTGGAACACATACCAAAAACGGTGTAACTGTACATGCATATGTTGATGCTAATAATGATGGAACGGCTGACAATGCTGTCTCATTAGGTTCTGCTACAGTTAGTGGAAATACTTGGAGCTTTTCTGTAAACCTAACACAGGATGCAGCTAATAACTTTGTAGTACAAGCAAATGATAGTGGTGATACTTCTAGTGATGTCGACGTGCCTACAATTACTGAAGATTCAACCAGTCCTGCTAACCCGATAGTAACAACTCCTTCTGGAGCTATAACAATAAACGCTGGTTCTCAAACTATTTCTGGAACACTTACTGAAAACGGAGTTACAGTGCATCTATATGCCGATGCAAATAATGATGGAACGGCTGACAATTCAACTTCTTTAGGATCTGATACGGTTTCTGGAAACTCTTGGAGTTTATCAGTAAACCTAACTTCTGATACTACTCATAATTACGTAGTACAAGCTGTAGATGATGCTGGAAATACTTCTAGTGATGTCGACGTGCCTACAATTACTGAAGATTCAACCAGTCCTGCTAATCCAATAATTACAACTCCTTCTGGAGCTATAACTATAAACGCTGGTTCTCAAACTATTTCTGGAACACTTACTGAAAACGGAGTTACGGTGCATCTATATGCCGATGCAAATAATGATGGAACGGCTGACAACTCAACTTCTTTAGGCTCTGATACGGTTTCTGGAAACTCTTGGAGTTTATCAGTAAATCTAACTCCTGACACTACTCATAATTATGTAGTACAAGCTGTAGACAATGCTGGAAATACTTCTAGCGATGTTGATGTACCTACAATTACAGAAGATTCGACTAACCCAGCTAATCCAATAGTAACAACTCCTTCTGGAGCTATAACTATAAACGCCGATACACAAACAATTTCTGGTTCACATACCGAAAATGGAGTTACGGTACATGCCTATGTGGACGCTAACAACGATGGAACAGCTGATAACTCAGTTTCATTAGGTTCAGATACAGTTTCTGGAAATTCTTGGAGTTTTAATGTTAATTTAACTCAAAACAGTATTAACAATTTTGTAGTACAAGCAGAAGATGATGCTGGAAATACTTCTAGTCATATAGATGTACCTACAATTACAGAAACTTCAGCTATTACATGGACTGGAGCAACAAGTAACTCTTGGAATACTGCTTCTAATTGGAATACAAATTCAGTTCCTGTCACTACTTCTGATGTAGCTATTCCAAATGGAATGACAAATTACCCAACAATTTCATCATCAGTAACAGTTAACTCTATCAATATTGCTTCAGGAGCTTCATTAATTGCCAATGCTTCTGTTACTGGTACTACAACCTATTCAAGAAACTTACCAACTACCAACTGGTATTTGGTATCTGCTCCTGTTTCTGGAGAAACACAACAAGATGTAATTGATAATCATACTTTTGCGACAGGATCTGGAAGTAACATAGGTATTGGTGCATTTACTAATAATGGTGCTACTCCATGGATTTATGCTACCGATGCAACTACTGGTCTTTTAGTATCAGGAGCTGGTGTATCTATGAAATTAGCAACTGCTGGAGATGTATCAATTACTGGGAATATAGAAACTTCAAATGTAAGCTTTCCTATTGCTACAGGTAGCAGAAACAACTTTAATCTAATTGGTAATCCATATACTTCTTATGTAAATTCAAGTACTTTTACAGCTGCTAATATAGGGCTACTATCAGAACAAACTGTATGGTTATGGGATGGTTCACAATATGTAACCTATAATTCTGCTAGTCCAATTCAAATAGCTCCAGCACAAGGTTTCTTTGTAGAAGCTAGTGGTTCTGGTAATGTTACTTTCTCTACATCAAATCAAAGTCACCAAAGTTCCGATACCTTTATGAAACAAGCACCAAAGACTTCTTTTGAATTATTTATTTCTGAAGGAAAAAATAAAAAATCTACTAAAGTGTTCTTTATAGATGGAAAAACTAAAGGATTTGACAATGGATATGATTCTAAAATGTATGGAGGAGTAAATCATAAATTTGCTGTATTTACAGAATTATTAAGTGATAATGAAGGAAAAAAGTTAGCTATTCAAACTTTACCTAACTCAAACATTGAAAAAATGGTTATTCCTGTAGGTCTTATCAGTGATGGAAATAAAGAAATTATTTTCTCTGTAAATTCACAAAACCTACCTTCTGATACTCAAATCTTTTTAGAGGATCGAATCAATAACAAATTTATTAATCTTTCTGAAGGAGAACATACAGTAAGCTTAACAAATGCTAGTAAAGGAATTGGACAATTTTATATCCATACTACAGCTCAAAAGCTAAACACACCTAGTACTTCTCTTGAAAATGTAAGCATGTACAAATCAGATGTACAAGAAATTACTGTAACTGGATTAAGAGCTAAAGCTAATATTAAAGTATACTCTATACTTGGTAAAGAAATAGTTAATACAAATATTAACTCCAATGGAGTAAGTAAAATTACATTACCAGTTTTAGCTTCAGGAGTTTATATTGTTAAACTAAACTCTGATTTAGGTAATATGTCTAAGAAAATTATTTTAGAATAATCCCCTTCACCTTTAAAATTATGAAAGAACAAAACAAGAATACAGATAATATATCAAGAAAAGAAGCATTAAAAAAAATAGGTAAGTATGGAAAATATACCGCTTTAACTGCTTTAGGAACTTACATGATATTAAACCCTCAAAAGGCCCAAGCCCAAAGCCCAGAAGATCCTGGTGATGGTTTTTAATCGTATATAATAAATAATTTAAAAAAAGGCTTCAAAAAATATTTTGAAGCCTTTTTCTTTAACAAATTGTTAACATTTTAAAGAAGCATCTCATTTAAAACTTATTTTTTATAACTTACTAATTCAGAACACCATAAAAACTATATAATGAGAAAAAATTACTTTTTGATAATATTTCTATTATCAATTTTTATCCCCACAATTTCCTCAGCTCAAATTTTTAGTGCTGATTTTTCTAATGATGATGATGGTTTTGCCGACCATACTACAGTCAGCCCTCCCGCTGCTGGCGCTACAACTGTAGGCCCCTTTGGTACCGCACCAAATCAATGGTCTTTATCTTATGACAATGAACCAAATACCGATGGTACTGCAAACTCTTTTAAAGTTAGTGGAGGTGCCTTAGTAAGTAATGACTGGGGAGGACAAGGTATATTTACCAGTCAATCAATAGATATATCTGCTATTTCAACTATAAATATCTCTGCTATTGGTTCTAATACTGGAGCAAATGATGATAATTTTACATATTTTTATATTTTAGATGGAGGAACCAGAGTTGATACTTCTATTGGCGCAACTTCAAGTGGCGATCCTGTAAACTATAGTATTAGTAGTCTAGACGTATCTGGAAACAATTCTATTCAAGTTGGATTTGAGTTTAGTGAAAATGGTAGTGGAGATGGTTATTCTGTATCTTCCTTCACAGTTACAAATGCAGCTAACCAAACCGTTAACTTTGATAATTCTTCTAGTTCGGTTAATGAAACAAACGCTACAGTTAACACATTAATCCCAGTTACTCTTGCAAGCTTTAACGCTAACGTAACCCTAAGTGTAACAATTGATGGTAGTAGTACAGCAGCTATAGCAGATTATACTTTAAATACTAGCTCTTTAACTTTTACTGGTAATGGAAGTCAAAACATTTCTTTAGACATTAATGATGATGCTGATTTTCTAAGCGAGACTGTTGTTTTAAATATTGCTGTAACTTCTGGAACAGCTGACATAACCACATCACAACACACAGTTACCATTACCGATGATGATGTACCTATTGTGATTAATGAAATTCATGCCGATCCAGATCCTACAAATGGTGATGCTAATGGAGACGGAACTGTAAACACAAGTCAAGACGAATTTGTTGAAATATACAATATAAGTGGAGCTAGTTTAGATATTTCTGGATGGGTTTTGGCTGATGGAGCAAGTGATAGACATACTTTCCCTAATGGAACTATCATTCCTGCAAATGAAGCTATTGTTGTTTTTGGTGGAGGTACTCTAGTTACTGTTCCTGGTTTAGTTCAATTGGCTAGTACAAATGCTTTAGGATTGAATAATACTGGAGATACAATTATAATAAAAAATGAATCAGGAACTACAATTTTAACCGAAGTATATGGTGCAGCAGGAAGCGACCAATCTATTGCTAGAAATGTTGACTTTACTGGTTCTTTTGTAGATCATTCTACTATTGTTAGTAACCCTGTTTTATTTTCTCCTGGTAGAGATAATACAGATAATACTTCTTTTGCATCTACTATTAAATGGACGGGAGCTACCGACAATAACTGGAGCACTACAACAAACTGGTTAGGAGGAGCTGTACCTTCTAATAGCGCAGATGTAGTTATTCCAGCTGGATTAACCAACTACCCTACGGTTTCTTCAGCTACTACTGTTAATTCTATTTTAATAGAATCTGGAGCTTCTTTAATAGCTAATGCTGCATTTACAGGAAGTGCTACTTACAAAAGAAATTTACCAACTACAAACTGGTATTTAGTTGCTTCCCCAGTTTCAGGAGAAAGTGTTCAAGATTTAAGGACTAATAATACTTTTGCTAATGGTTCTGGTGGAGGAAGAATAGGAATTGCTCCTTATAAAAACGATGGAACTGCTTGGAATTATTATACAAATGCTTCAACTGGTACTATTTCTTCAGGAGAAGGTTTATCAGTTAAACTAGCTTCTATTGGAGATATTAACTTCACAGGGACTATTAACTCTAATAATATTAATTACGTAGTTACTCAAGCAACCAACAATTTTAATTTAGTTGGAAATCCATTTACTTCTTATATTAATTTAGGTACATTTTTTACTGATAATGCTGGTAATTTATCTGAACAAACTGTTTGGATGTGGGATGAAGATACTAATAGTTATGATATAAGAATGTCAGGAACACACGGTAGTTTTCAAGTAGCCCCTGGTCAAGCTTTCTTTGTTAGCGCTGGATCAAATACTGACGTAACTTTTAATACTGCTAATCAAAGTCATCAAACAACTGATACATTTCAAAAAAGTTCAAGAACCGAAATTTCTATAACTGCAAATCAAGGAAAGTCTTCTAAATCAACTAACATATACTATATCAACGGAACTTCTAAAGGATTTGATAATGGTTATGATGGTACAATATTTGGCGGAACTTCTTCTAAGTTTACATTCTACTCTCAATTAGTTAGTAATAATGACGGACGAAATCTAGCTATACAGTCATTACCTTTAAGTGACATAGAAAAAACAGTTGTACCTTTAGGACTTAAAGCTGATTCAAGTAAAGAAATAGAGTTTTCAATTAATACTAAAAACTTACCTAATAATGTAAATGTATTTTTGGAAGATCGAATTGACAATAAATTCATCAATCTATTAGAAAACAATTACAAAGTTACTTTAGACAAAAACCTAGATGGTATTGGTAGATTCTATATACACACTACAGTTTTAAAAACTGTAGCTGAGAATAGTTCTATTGAAAACGTTAGCATATACAAATCAAATACAAACACAATAACTATCACTGGTTTACAAACCAAAGACGCCTCTTTAAATGTTTATTCTATTTTAGGAAAGAAAGTTTTTCAAAAAACATTTTTATCTAACGGAATATCTTCAATCACAATTCCTTCTTTAGCTAAAGGCATTTACATTTTTGAAATTAAATCAGAAATAGGAAAAACTAACAAGAAAATCATTTTAGAATAAACCCCGTCTAATTTTTGATATTATGAAAGAACAAAACAAGAATACAAACAATATATCTAGAAAAGAAGCATTAAAAAAAATAGGTAAGTATGGAAAATATACGGCCTTAACTGCTTTAGGAACTTATATGATATTGAATCCTCAAAAAGCACAAGCTCAAAGCCCAGAAGATCCTGGTGATGGTTTTTAAACTCAATAACATTTTTAATAATAAAACCCTGATATAATCAGGGTTTTATTATTTTTACGACACATGATTATACATAAAAAAATAGACAATAAATCGATAGTTTGGTTTCAAGACAACAATGAATATATTGTTGTTGAGCCTTTAGTTGCTGAAATCTTAACTTTATTAGACAACAAAGTTGATAAAACTCAAATTGTTACCAATATTTTTAATTCTATAAATATTCCTTACCAACAAGCAGAAAACTTGGTTTCTGATATTCAAAACTTATTGAAAACGAATACAGAAGAGATTAAAAACATTGAAGATCTAGAAATACCTAAATCTTTCTATTTCCAAAAATATTATCTAATAAATGACATCATAATTCAAGTTGATTATTTGTCTGATTTTGAAGTTTCATTGGTTCATCCAAAATTTGCTCACTTAGAAATACAAACTCAACAAAAAGCTAAATTTCATTATAAAGTATATAGCAATGACGATTATATTAGTTTTTCTATTAATAATGAAATAATTAATACTTGGAATATAAATGAAGTTCATTATTTTCAAGGAAAATTTTCTATGAAAATAGTAGAACATATCCATGAAAAAACTGAAGATGAATGGCTTGGTGTATTTCATGCTTCAGCTATTAGCAATGGTAAGGAATCTATGTTGTTTTTAGGTGATTCTGGAAATGGAAAAAGCACTTCTTTAGCCTTATTACAAGCAAATGGTTTTACTTGTTTAGCTGATGACTTTGTTCCTGTTGATTCTAAAAAACAAGAAGTATATAGTTTCCCTTCTGCCATCTCAATAAAAAAGAACAGTTTAGAAACTCTGTTCCCTATTTATCCAGAATTAAAAACATCTGCTGAATATCATTTTAAGAGGTTAAATAAAATCGTACGTTATTTACCTCCTAATAATTCAAATTACACTGCCCACTCACCTTGTAAAGCTTTAATCTTCATAAAATATGAACAGGATAGTGATTTAATTTTAAAAGAAATATCAAAAATTGATGCTTTTGAGAAATTAGTACCAGATTCTTGGTTATCTCCTATTGCTGAAAATGCAGAGATTTTTTTAACGTGGTTTGCTAAACTCCCTTGTTACCAACTCACGTATTCTAACAATAGTAAAATGATAGAAACAGTTTCAAAAATCTTTAACAATGACTTATAAAGAAACATTATTTTTTGTTGGAAAGTGCCTAACAATTACACATGAGACTAAGAACAAAGAGATTATTGAGAAAGAATTAAAATTAGGAAATGTTGATTGGGACAATGTAGTAAAACTAAGCACGTCACATTATGTATTTCCTGCCTTATATTGTAATTTAAAACGTGCTAACTTTCTTCATTATTTACCAAATGACTTGGTAGAATATATGAAGCATATTACTGATTTAAACCGAGAACGAAATCGGCAAATAATAGCTCAAGCTAAGGAAATAAACGATTTATTATTAGCGAATAATATTACCCCTATTTTTCTAAAAGGTACAGGGAATTTACTAGAAGGATTATATGAAGATATTGCTGAAAGGATGGTTGGGGATATTGATTTTTTGATAAACAAAGAGCATTGTCAACTAGCTTTTCAAATACTAAAAAAAAATGGGTATAACAATACCATGTCAGAGTCATTTGAAGATCATAGACATTTACCTAGAATAACCAACCCTAAAAAAATTGCCGCTATTGAAATACACAAGGAAATTTTAAGACACGAAAAATCCTCTTTTTTTAATTATCAAAAAGTAAAAAATAGTTTAATCACCATTAATAACATCTCTTTTCTATCTTTTAAAAATCAAATTAAATTAACCATATACTCTAAACTTATTAATGATTATGGTTATCTTTTAAAAAACATAAACATAAGAGCAGCTTATGACTATTTTTTATTAGGGCATAAATTAAGTATTAATACTCAAATACACGATAAATACTTATCTAAAGAATTAGAAGCTGGATTAAATTTATACTCTTTTGTTTTGTCCAAGCCTGAAAGAATAATATTCTCCTCAACTCCTCAAAGTGAATTATTTAAAATGAAAGTAATTAAAAACTTGGGTAATAATAAAATTGTTCGTTTTAATAGAAAATTAATTACTTTCTATCTTAAATTAATAAAAAGAATTAAAATAATATTTAAAGCATTTTATTTAAAGTCTTATTATAATTTTATAATTTCTAGAATAACTAGTATTAATTGGTACAAAAGAAAATTAGGTTTAAGAAACTAGTTCCTTAACCTCTTCAAAATCCAATCCTCCATAATTACCTGAACTCATTAAAAGCACAGCTGTATTTTCTATATTTTGCTTAAATAAAAACTCTTTAAATTCTTGTGAATTTGTATAGATTATTAAATCATCACGCTCAAAAGCTTTGGCTATTTGCGCTTCAGTAACCTCTTCTAACTGTTTAATTTTTACAGCATGTGGCGAATAAAAAACAACTGCTTTATCAGCATTATCCAGTGCTCCTTTATATTCTGCTAAAAACTCAGCATTTAAGCTACTGTAGGTATGTAATTCTAAACAAGCCAATAGAGTTCTCTCTTTATATTGATTTTTAACAGCAGTTGTAGTTGCTTGTACTTTACTTGGACTATGAGCAAAATCCTTAAAAATTACAGTAGAATTATTTTCAGCTATTTTCTCTAAACGTTTACTTGCTCCCTTAAAACTCTCAATAGCTTCATAAAACTCATCTTCCTCAATTCCCATATGCTGGCAAATCCATTTTGCTCCAGCTATATTTTGTAAATTATGTTCTCCAAAAACTTCTAAAGGCAAATCACCTTCTTCAGTTTCTATAAAAGTAGTTCCATTCTCAATAAAATATGGAGGTGTTTTATATGAATATTTTTTTATTGGATGCTCACTTTCCTCTACTACCCTTTTTACATTTTCATCTTCTTCATTATATACCATAATTCCTCCATTGGTAAGAGAGTTGGTAAAAATTGAAAACTGCTCAACATAATTTTCAAAAGTTGGAAACACGTTTATATGGTCCCAAGCTATACCACTCAACAAAGCAATATTTGGTTTATACAAATGAAACTTAGGACGCATATCAATTGGTGAACTTAAGTACTCATCACCTTCTAAAACGATAAACTCGTTCTCTTCAGTAAGCTTCACCATGGTATCAAATCCGTCTAATTGAGCACCTACCATATAATCTACTTCCCTATCGTGATAATTTAACACATGTAAAATCATTGAAGTAATGGTAGTTTTTCCATGAGATCCTCCAATAACAACTCGGGTTTTATTCTTCGATTGCTCATATAAAAATTCAGGGTATGAATATATTTTAACTCCTAATTCTTGAGCTTTTAACAATTCTGGATTATCTTTCTTAGCATGCATCCCTAAAATTATAGCATCTAAGTCTGTAGAAATTTTTTCAGGAAACCATCCAAATTCTTCTGGTAACAAACCTTTCTTTTCTAAACGCGACTTAGACGGATTATGAATAGTATCATCACTACCTGTTACTTGATATCCTTTTTGTTGTAACGCTATTGCTAAATTATGCATAGCACTTCCTCCTATAGCTATAAAATGTATATTCATTAAAATATCCTAAAATTTCCGTAAAGATAATGAAGTATACTAGCATATAGAAAGCAAAATAATCCTTTTTAAAAAGAAGGCCTCTTTTTTTATTAATCACTAAAATTTCCGTTTTTTTGTAGTCAGAAAAATAACAATATAAATTGCTATATACGATGTTATTAAGATCCACTCTTCTTATTTTTTTATTTTGCTTTATTTTTATTTCAAATAAAGCCTTTTCACAATGCGCCGGAGCAAATAATTCTATTACAATTTGTAATAAAGATGCTGATCCTAACTATCAAAATTTCAATCTATTTAACCAATTAAATGGAGTTCCAGAAAATGGAGGTACTTGGTCAGCTAATACTCCAATCAATCAACATGTGATCAACAAAACTACCGGTATTGTAAATTTATGGGCTATCAATCGATTTGGAGAACATAAATTTACCTACACAAATCCTAAATGTGGCGAAAGTGCAGAGGTTACTATTCTTCTTGGAGGTTATCCAGGAGAAGACAATGTAGACGGAGGTGCAAATGCATGTAGTGATAATAGTGCAGTCGACTTGTTTACGTTTTTAGATAATGATTTAATTAACTTAAGTGCAGACATTAACGGACAATGGAGTCCTGCCGCTGGTACACCTACTGGACTTTTAACAAACAATTTCTTTAATGCACAAGCAGCAGGAGTTGGCACCTATACTTTTATATACACGGTCGAAAAAGTTGATACTTGTAATGCTAGAGAAGCTACAGTAGTTATAGAAGTACATAGAGCAGCTAATGCAGGAACAGCTCAAAATATTGAAATTTGTGATACGGATGATTTAAGTCCTTATACCAATGTTAATCTATTTGATTACATTATTGGAGGCGACTCAAATGGTATATGGGTAGATGAAAGTGGAACTGGTCAAATTAGCGGCCCATTAGATGCTACTATAAACATTCAAGAAATCTATAATAATTTCGGGTCAGGTAAATTTGATTTTAAATACACTGTATATCCTGTACATGGAGTTTGTGGTGAAGAAACTGCAACTGTTTCTGTAATTCTTCCTAAAATATCAGGTGAATTTTCTGTTCAAAACCAATGTAGAGAAAACTCATTATTCATAAAAATTTTACATGATCGTACGCTAAACTCTATGATGACCTATAATTTAGAGTACGAAATAATAAACGCTACCACTAATGCTGTCATGCATACTGACAAGATATTAGATATTAATATTGTTAACCCTGATGGAACAATCAATTCTCCTGAAATAACATTACCAAATACCACTTTACCTCCAGGAAGCTATATTATAAGAACAAAATCTATAGATGATATTAGAGGGATTATTTGTAATTCATTTACAGTAGTTGAAGATAGTTTTACTATTAATGAAGCAAAAGCTAAGTTAAATAATACTTGTTATGATGGTGGAAGTATCGATTTAACTATATATGATTTTTACAATAAAGATGGTAATTTATCAAATGATATTGAAAATGTTACATATACAATAACAAGTAACAGTACAACTTCAACCATAACGAATTATGATATTAATTTTGTAAACGGAGAAGCTATTATTCCTCTAGATTTATCTAAATTCCCTATAACAGAAAATGATTTTAATTTTAAAATCACTCCAGCTACTGAAAACGGATTGAGTTGTATTAATTACAATTTTACTATTAATAGAATCCCTGATGATATTCAATTAGATTTAGCAATAGATAATAAATGTGATGCTTCAGATTTAAAAGTAAAGATTGATGCTCCGAAACTTACAAGTGGTGATTATACTATAAACTACAAAGTAACCGAAGTTGCTACTGGTAAAGTATTAACTGAAAATACAATTGTTTTTAGTGGAGGAATAGCAAATTATAATATTGATATTACTAACTTAGACAAAGGCTTTTATAACGTAGTTTTAAAAAGTACTCAGAACGACACTACTCCTTGTAGAACAAAGTTTGACTTTGAAATCGAAGAAAACTTCTCTATAGATGGTATTCCAGAAGCACCAGAACTTGATGCCAATCAAACATTTTGTACTTCAGATTTTCATCCAAATTTACCTACCCTAGCAGACATAAAAATAAAAAGTGGCGATAACTTATCTTGGTACGCTGATAACACTACCAACGTTAAACTTGATCCAAATACAATTCTAGTTGATGGTGAAGATTATTTCGTAAGCGCTACAAGTTTAAATACAAATTGCGAAAGCTCTAAAAGAACTCCAGTTACAGTTACGATACACGCGCCTCAGAATGTAACTTCAACAAATACTACACCTTTGTTTTGTGGTATAGACAAACCTACTCTTGCGAATTTAGATGCTGTTGTTAACTCAGGAACTCTTCTTTGGTACGATAGTTTATCAGGTGGTAATTTATTAGCAGCAGATACGCTTTTGGTAGATGGAGTTACTTACTATGCTACAGAAAGTATAAACGGATGCGAAAGTGTTAACCGATTAGCTTTTAATGTTACAGTTATCAATCCTCCTAAACCTCAACTAACTGGAACTACGCTTTTATGCGCATTGGAAAATCTTACTCTTTTAGATTTTGAAAGTTCATTAACCAATACCACTGGTCATGAATTTATTTGGTACGATGCTTCAACAGGAGGCACAGAGCTAGATAAATCTGATTTATTAGAAGAGGGTATTGTATACTATGTAGCTAATACGCATATAAACTCAGGGTGTGAAAGTGAACGTACTCCTATTGAAGTAACACTTAACAACTGTAATCCTGAAGATTACGACTTTTTTATCCCTGATGGTTTTTCACCAAACGGAGATGGTGTCAATGATTTCTATTACATTCCAAATATCAGATATTTCTATCCAGATTATCAATTAGAAATTTTTAATAGATACGGTCAACTGCTATTTAGAGGAAACATCAATTCACCTAAATGGAATGGACAAAATATGTCGAATAGCGATGTTACAAGTGGAGTTTACTTTTATATTCTTAATTATAACAGAGACAATATTAAAGCTAAACAAGGAAGAATTTACTTAAGTAAATAAGAATATGAAAAAGATCTTTTTAATAATTGTATTTATCAGTACGTTGAGTAACGTTTTTTCTCAACAAGACCCACAGTACACCAATTATATGTACAATCAAAGTGTTATAAACCCAGCCTATACAACTAATGAATCGGGAGTAATTAACTTTGGATTTATGCATAGAACTCAATGGACAAATGCTGTTGGAGCACCTAAAACATATACTTTTTTTGCACACACTCCTATTACAGAAAAATTTGAAGTAGGAGTATCTTTAATAACAGATAATATTGGTGATGGAGTATTAAGAGAAAATAATGTTTATGCCGATTTTGCTTATATTTTATCACTAAGTGAAGGTCATAAACTTTCCTTAGGATTAAAAGCTGGATTTACTAATTTTAGAACAAATTTTACTGATTTTAGGTTCCCAGATGACGATCCTCTTAATGGGATATTAACCAACGATACTGCTTTTGATAATCAAAATAAAACATCTCCTAATTTTGGAGTTGGAGCATTTTACTTTACCGACAAATATTATGTGGGACTTTCAGTTCCTAACCTTTTAAACTCAAAACACATTACCGAAAAGAATGGTTTAAGAAGTATCGGAGGAGAAGAAATCCACTTATTCTTAAATGCAGGATATGTATTTAGATTAAGCGACGTAGTTAAATTAAAACCTTCAACATTGGTAAAGGCAGTAAAAGGTTCGCCTCTTGTTGTTGATGCTTCTATTAATGTTCTTTTTAACAACAGATTAGAAGGTGGTTTATCATATCGATTTGACGATTCTTTAAGTGCTATGTTTAATATAAGAGCAAGTAGTAGTTTAAAAATCGGATATGCCTACGATTATACAACTACCAACCTAAGTAACTTCAATTCAGGAACCCATGAAGTATTTGTTCTTTATGATCTTGATACATTAGGACTAAAAAATGGCTACGATAAATCTCCTAGATTCTTTTAAAAAATCGATATGAAAAAAATAATAACCATACTAATTACCATATTCATCGTTAGTTTGAGTAATGCTCAAATTAATAGAGATTTAAAAAGAGCTCATAAATATTTTAATAGAACTTTTTATAGCCAAGCAATTCCTTTATATGAAAAAGCTATTTCAGAAAACAAAAGTTATGAAGCTATAAGAAACTTAGCTGATGCTTATTATTTTTTAAATAATATGAACAAGGCTTCAAAGTATTATAAACTACTTTTTAGAGATTATCGTAAAATTATAAAAGAACCTTATTTTTTCAGGTATGCAAATGCCCTTAAAGCACAAGGAGAATATAATAAGGCAAATAATTTACTCCGTTCTCATTATAAAGATGAGCAATTATCCGATTTAGAAAAATCAATAGTATACTTAGAAAATATAGCTGCAATAGGTAAACGTTATAAAATTGAAAACCTAAATATCAATACAGAAAACTCAGAGTTTGGTGCTATTCAAAAAGGAAATTCTATAATTTTTGCAGCACCTAAAAAAGAAGAAGGTTATCACAAACGTTTTGGTTGGACCGGAAACAATTATTTAGACATTTATGAGGTTTCTGACAATCAAATTGATGAAGAAAATATAAAAAGCTTCTCTTCTTCAATTAACACAAAAGTTCACGAATCAAATATCATCTTTACCAAAGATGGAAAAACAGCATATTTCACCCGAAATAACTTAGTAAAAGGAAAACGAAAAAAGGACAATAAAAAGGTTACTCACGTCCAAATTTACAAAGCAGAACTCATTAAAGGAAAATGGAAAAACATAACTCCTTTACCTTTTAATAGCAATGAGTATTCTACAGAGCATCCAGCATTAAGTAATGATGAAAAAATACTTTATTTTGCCTCTGACATGCCTAATGGATTTGGTTCGTTTGACATCTATTCGGTAACAATACACAATAATAATACTTATGGAGTTCCTAAAAATTTAGGTGCTACAATAAACACAGAAAAGAAAGAACAATTTCCTTTTGTTAGTAAAGATGATAAATTATACTTCTCTTCAAACGGACATCCAGGTTTTGGTTCATTAGATGTTTTTGTTAGTGCAATAACCAATAATAAATACTCTAAACCAGATAATGTTGGGCTTCCTATAAATTCAGGATATGACGACTTTTCTTTTAACATCAATTCAGATACAAAAGAAGGTTTCTTTGCGTCAAACAGACTTGAAGGAAAAGGAAGTGATGACATTTATAAAATTGTAGAAGAAAAACCTTTAGTTATTGAAGATTGTAAACAATACATTTCAGGAATAATTACTGATATTGATACTGAAGAAATTTTACCTAATACTACAATTATCCTAAGTAATAAGACAACCAATAAAGTCACTGAAATTAATACCGATAATGAAGGTAAATTCTTTTTTACTGTTGCCTGTGAAACAACATACATTGTAAAGGCAATTAAAGAAGGCTATAAAACTGAACAAAGAACACTAAGCTTAAACAAGGAACGAAAAAAGAACAACGATGCCTCAATGAGCTTGAAATCTATTTTACAACTAGAAAAAGAAAAAAGAGAAGCTATTGCTTTACAAAATGCTAAAGAAAAAGAATTAAAAAGAAAGCAAAACTTACAGCTAGAAATAGAAAAACAAAAAAAGATAAAAGAAATTATAGCTAAAGAAAAAGATATTGTTCCTAAAAATGGACAATTAGTTGTGAGAACAGATGATATTAACTTTGATTATAATCTTTGGTATTTAAGACGTGATACTAAAAAAGCTATTGACAAGGTTATCAAGCTCATGAAAAAATACCCTGATATGGTTATGGAAGTAGGAACACATTCAGATATTAGAGGTAATAACAAATACAACTTAGAATTATCTCAAAAAAGAGCTACAGCAGTAAGAATGTATTTTATGAAAAATGATATTGAACCTGATAGAATTTCCGCTGTTGGTTATGGTGAAACAAAGCCAATTATAAAATGTAAAACAGAAGAAGATTGCTCAGAAGAGCAACACGAACTTAACAGACGATGTGAATTTGTAATTAAACAAATACTATAGATAAATATAAAAAGCAAGCTAAATGGCTTGCTTTTTGTTTATACCAATAGAAATACTTTAAGTATCTTTAAATCGAAACTCTTTGAATAGTTATGTTCACTCACTTAAAATCGGTGTTAACACATTGCCCATTGCATTGTTCATAAACATTTAAGTGCTTTGAATAATTAAATGAATATAGTTATGAAAAAACTAACCTCAATTATATTAGTGATTTTATTTTCAACCATTGTAAACGCTCAAAAAAACTACAAAAACATGTGGGAAGAAGTTCACAAGTTTGAATTAGAAAACTTACCTAAATCGGCTTTAAAAGTTGTAGAGAAAATCTATGCAAAGGCAGAAAAAGAAAAGAATACTCCTCAGCTAGTTAAAACCTTATTGTACAAGAGTAAATTTTCTCTAACATTAGAGGAAAATTCGCAACTAAAAGTCATCAATCAATTTAAAAAGCATATTGATCAAAGTGAATTTCCTACAAGCAATTTTTTAGAAAACATCTTAGCCAATCTCTACTGGCAATATTTCAACCAAAATAGGTGGAAGTTTTACAATAGAACACAAACAAATGAAAAAGTTGACACTAATGATTTTAGAACATGGGATTTAAATACTTTGTTCAAAGAAATACATTTAACGTTCCTAAAATCATTAGAAAATAAAAAACAATTACAACAAATTGATATTTATACTTTTTCAGATATTTTAAATATTGTAAAAGGCTCTAAGAGATATAGACCAACGCTTTATGATTTTTTAGCGCACAATGCATTAGAGTTTTATAAAACAACAGAAACAAATATTACCAAGCCAGCGTATCAATTTAAACTAAACAATAAAAAATATCTTAGCGATGCTGGTACTTTCAGTTCACTTAAACTAGAAAGTAAAGATTCATTATCACTTCAATTTAATGCATTAAAAATCTATCAAGATTTAATCAAATTTCATACAAAAAATAGCAAGAGAGCTTTAGTTGATGTTGATTTACATCGTTTAGCCTTTGTAAACCAACATGCCGTTTTTAGTAATAAACAGCAAACACTTATAGAAACTTTAATCGCATCCCAAAATAACCTAAAAGGCAATGAACTTTCTGGTTTATACGCCTATGAATTAGCAAAATCTTATAATGAACTAGGTAATTTATACAAACCAGAAAAAAACACCGAATATCGATTTAAAAATAAAGAAGCGCTTGCTATATGCAATGATATTATAAAACAATTTCCTAAAAGTAAAGGAGCATTAAAATGCGGTACTTTAAAGAATAAAATACTAGAAAAAACAATTCAATTAACTACTGAAAAAAATATTCCTTCAAACCAATTTTCTAAAACATTAATAAGTTATAAAAATTTAAATCAAGTTTATTTCAGTGCTTATGAAATAAGTAAATCAGAATTAGAAAAATTAGAAAAGAGTTATCAGAAAAAAGAAAAAATTGAATTAATCAACACTTTAAAAAAAGTAAATTCTTGGTCTTCAAAATTAAAAAATGAAAACGATTACCAACAACATACAAGTGAGGTAGTAATTCCTAAACTAGGATTAGGAAACTATTTAATAGTCGCTTCAACTTCTAAAAACTTAGAAGAAGCAATTATAGGTACGGCTGATATTCAAGTAACAAATTTAGCGTTAATAGCTAGAAATAATGACGGAAGAAAAACCTATCAAGTAGTTGATAGGAATACAGGAAAACCGATAAAAAATGCTAAAGTCAAATTCACTAACAATCCTAACCGTTATGAGAAAAAAATAGACAAATATTTCACTACTGATCATAATGGAGAGTTTACTTACAATCCAAGTCGCTATTACTATAATGTAACAGCTACCGTAAGTCATCAAAATGACACAGCAGTTTTTAAACCATTTTATTTAAACAAACGTTTCAAAAATAACGACGATTATAAATCGTACATTCAAACCTTTTTATTTACTGATAGAAGCATATACCGCCCTGGACAAATCGTTCATTTTAAAGGAATATCAATGAAGGTTTTTAAAAACAAATCTGAAGTTGTTACTAATAAAAATGCGACCATTAATTTTTATGATGTTAATTATCAAATCATAAAAACTTTAGAATTGAAAACCAATGATTTTGGTTCTTTTTCAAGTACTCTAACAATTCCAAATACAGGACTTACAGGAAACTTCACTATTGAAGTAGAAGTTGGAGGTAGAAAAAATTCAACAAGAATAGCTGTAGAAGAATATAAGCGTCCAAAATTTGAGACAGACTTTAATCCAATTACACAATCGTACAAAATAAACGATAGTGTTACGGTAAAAGGATTTGCAAAAGCATATTCAGGTTCCAATATAACCGATGCAAAAGTTGTGTACAGAGTACATAGAAAAGTACAATATCCTAGATGGTGGTATTGGTACAAACCAAGTTTTGTTTCAGAGCCACAAGAAATAACTTTCGGAGAAAGTACTACAGATGATACAGGAAACTTTACAATCAAATTTAAAGCTTTAGCAGACGAAAGTGTTTCTAAAGATAATCTTCCAATTTTCACCTATGAAGTTACCGCGGATGTAACAGATATTAACGGAGAAACAAGAAGTGCTAGTACCTCAGTAAAAATTGGTTATCATAGTTTAATTGCTGCTATTGACATGGAGAATTCAATAGATAAATCCATTAAGAATAATTCATTTAAAATTGATACAAAAAATCTAAACGACGAATTTGTAGCGGCTAGTGGAACAATTAAAATATACAAACTACAAGCACCAAATTATCCGTTAAGAAAACGTCCATGGAAAGCACCAGATTATCAAATAATACCAAAAAAAGAGTTTATAAGTAAGTTTCCTCATGAGGCATATCAAAACGAAGATAATGTATACCAATGGAAAAAAGGAAAATTGGTTTTTGAAACAAAGTTTAATACAGCAAAAGAAAAAGAAATCCAGTTAAAAAACATCAAAAAATGGACTTCTGGAAACTATGTTGTTGAGTTAAATACCAAAGATAAATTTGATCAAAAAGTAACCGACAAGCATTTCTTTTCGGTATACTCTTTAAAAGATAAACTTCCTTCAGATAACAAATTAGTACAGGTAACAACAGACAAAGAAAATTACAAAGCTGGAGACACTGCTATACTAACTGTTAGTTCTAATTCGGAAGATATTACCGTAATGCTTTTTGTAGAAAAGAAACATCAAATTACCAGTTCTTATTACATAAAACTGGATAAGAATAGTAAAACTATAAAGATCCCCGTAACTAAAGAGGATATTGGCGGATTTGGTATCACTTATTATTTCACCAATTATAATGCATTTGAACAAGAAGCAATAAGCATATCTGTTCCATATCCAAGTACAGATTTAGAAATTATCACAAATACGTTTAGAGATAAACTACAACCAGGTGCCAACGAAACTTGGAAATTTACCATAAAAGGAACACAAAAAGATAAGTTAGCTGCTGAATTATTGGCAAGTATGTACGATGCTTCTTTAGATCAGTTTAAAGCACACCAATGGCAATTCGATCCAATTGAAAAACCAATTTACCATGCCTATAACACAGCTACAGCCAATCAAAGTTTTGGGAATACTCAATTTAACATACATAATTATTCAGATAGAAGAACCAGCTATGGTTTCCCACAACAAAGTTATGATCGTTTAAATTGGTTTGGATTTAGTTTTATAAATAATCGATGGGCTAATAGAGAATACTTAAGTAATTTATCTATTCAACGTACTAATTTTGATGGAACTCTTACAGGAGTTGTAGAAGACGAAAGCGGCCCATTACCTGGCGTTACTGTTATTATTAAAGGAACCAATTACGGAACTGAAACAGATTTTGATGGGAACTTTAGTATAAAAGTAAACAAAGGAGATGTTTTAGTATTTAGCTTTGTTGGGATGATTACTGTAGAAAAAACAGTTCGTGATTTCAAACATCTTTTCATTGGTATGGAAAGTGATAATCTTTTAGAGGAAGTAGTAGTAACAGCCTATGAAACTTCTAGAAGCGATAAAAAAACAATAAAAGGTCGAGCTTCTGCTCCAGCAATGATGAAAAGTGAAAATTTGGCATTGGAAAAAGGGATAAGTGGTTGGGTATCTAATATTTCTCAAGATGAATTTCAAAAGGTAGATAATAATAACGAAAAAGACTTTTCAAAAGGAATACAGATCCGTAAAAACTTACAAGAAACAGCTTTTTTCTATCCGCATTTAACAACTGATGTAAAAGGAAATGTTTCATTTAATTTTACAATTCCAGAAGCTTTAACAAAATGGAAGCTACAGTTATTAGCACATACCAAAAACTTACACTCAGCTACAAAAACCTTAACAACGGTTACACAAAAAGAGTTGATGGTAGTTCCAAATGCGCCACGTTTTTTAAGAGAAGGAGATCAAATTACCTTAAGTGCAAAAATTTCAAATTTATCAGATAAAAACTTACAAGGTTTGGCACAACTTATACTTAGCGATGCCATTACAGGAAAAGAAATTAGCTTGTTAGATAATTCAACAAAAAATCAATCATTTACTGTAAATAAGGATGGAAACACTAATGTATCTTGGAATTTAACTATTCCAACTACAGTACAAGCAGTTCAATATAAAGTAATAGCAAAAGCAGGTGATTTTTCTGACGGTGAGCAAAATGCTTTACCAGTATTATCTAACAGAATGTTAGTAACAGAAACCTTACCAATGTGGGTTCGCTCAAATGAAACAAAAACATTTACATTAAATAAACTTAAAAACCATACCTCAACAACGTTAAAAAACCATAAACTAACTTTAGAGGTTACTTCAAATCCAGCATGGTATGCAGTACAAGCATTACCGTATTTAATGGAATATCCATACGAATGTTCAGAACAAACATTTGCTCGTTACTATGCCAATACTCTAGCAAGTCATATTGCAAATTCTAATCCTAGAATTCAAGAAGTATTTAATCAATGGAAAACAAGTGAAGCATTGCTTTCAAACCTTGAAAAAAATCAAGAATTAAAATCCTTAATTATTCAAGAAACTCCATGGTTACGAGATGCACAATCAGAAACTGAGCAGAAAAAAAGAATTGCATTGTTGTTTGATTTAAACAAAATGAAAAACGAACAACGCAAAGCAGTTAACAAACTTCAAAACATGCAAATGAACAACGGAGGTTTTCCTTGGTTTAAAGGAGGGCACTACCCTAGTCGTTATATCACCAATTATATTGCAAGTGGATTTGGACATTTAAAGCATCTTGGTATTAGCCAATTTGATTCAAAAACTAATGCTATAATTAATAAAACAGTTCAGTTTTTAGACCTTGAAATAGAAAATCAATATCAAGAATTATTAAAAGAAGCACAACGTGTAAAAGAAAGAAATGGAGAGAAAAAGTATATAGAATACTTAGCTAAGAACCATGTAAACTATTTTGTTTTACAGTATTTATACATGCGTAGTTTTTATAATGATATTACAATTGGTAACGAAACAAAAAAAGCTATTGATTATTACACAAATCAAACAGCTAAATATTGGGATCAACAAAACTTGTACGGTAAGGGATTGGTTGCATTAATTCAGCACAGAGCAGGAACTAAAACAATTGCAAACAAAATTCTAAAATCATTAAAAGAAAATAGTATTACTTCTAATGAATTAGGAATGTACTGGAAGGCTAACAAACCAAGTTGGTTTTGGTATCAAGCACCTATTGAAACACAATCTTTACTAATTGAAGCATTTTCAGAAATAGAAAACGACACCAAAACAATTGATAATTTAAAAATATGGTTATTGAAAAACAAGCAAGTAAGCCAATGGAAAACTACCAAAGCAACTTCAGAAGCAGTGTATGCATTGTTATTACAAGGTAGCGATTGGATATCAGTAACCGATGCTGTTGATGTTACTTTAGGTGATCTTAAAATTGAACCAAGTAAAATGCCAGCAGTAAAAGTAGAAGCAGGAACAGGTTATTTTAAAACTTCTTGGAATACTTCTGAAATTACTAAAAAAATGAGTGAAGTAACCATTTCTAAAAAAGGAAAAGGTATTGCTTGGGGAGGTTTATATTGGCAATATTTTGAAGATTTAGATAAAATTACTTCAGCAAAAACACCTTTACAATTAGAAAAGAAATTATTTAAAAAAGTAAACTCAGATACTGGTAAAAAACTTATTGAAATAACCGACAAAACTTCATTAAAAGTTGGTGATTTAATTACCACAAGAATTGTATTACGTTCTGATAGAAACATGGAATTTATCCACATGAAAGATATGCGTGCTAGTGGTGTTGAACCTGTAAATGTATTATCAGAATACAAGTGGCAAGACGGTTTAGGGTATTACCAAAGTACTAAAGACGCTGCTACAAACTTCTTTTTCGATTACTTACCAAAAGGAGTATATGTTTTCGAATACGATGTAAGAGTAAATAATGCTGGTAACTTTAGTAATGGAATTACTACAATTCAAAGTATGTATGCTCCTGAATTTAGTAGTCACAGCAAAGGAACACGTATAACAGTTAAATAAAGTTTTTTAAAAGCTTAAACGCTCTTTAAATATATAGGATTGCCTTCTGGAGATTTCTATTTCTTCTCCAGATTGCATTTCTATTTTTAATTTCCCATTAAACCATGCCACTACTTTTTTTACATGGTTAATGTTTATTATTTGCTGTCTGTTAGCTCTAAAAAACAATGCCTCTGGTAACTTTTCTTCTATTTGCGCAAGCGACTTATATATGAGTGGCTTATTGTCTTCAAAAAACACTCTAGTATAGTTTCCTACAATTTCAAATAGAGTTATATCTTTTATTTTCACCAACCAACAACGCTCTCCTTCTTTTATAAAAATTTGTTTTTCTGGACTTAACTTATTTGCTGTTTTTTCTTCTTTACTATCATTTTTACTATACTCTTCTACAATTTTCTCTATAGTTTTAGCAAAACGCTTCGGATTAATTGGTTTTAATAAATAATCAAAAGCATTGTATTCAAATGATTTGATAGCATATTCATCAAAAGCTGTTGTAAAAATAGTTGTAGGAACTTCATCTAACATTTCTAAAAGCTCAAAACCGTCTTTCTCTGGCATATTAATATCCAAAAACAATAAATCAGGATTCTTTTGTGTAATCAATTCAAAGCCTTCATCTACATTTTCAGCTTCTCCTTCCAATACTATTTCCTTATACTCTTTTAATAATTCTTTTAACTCATTTCTAGCCAAACGAGAATCTTCTACTATAACCGCTTTTAACTGTTTCATGATAATGGTATTTCTATAATAGAAACAACTTCTTTTTCTCTTTCCTCTAAACTAAAAATAGCCTTAGACTTATACAATAACTCTAATCGTTTCTTTATATTCTCTACCCCTACCTGAGTAGTTTTATTGTCTTTTTTCAAAACTCCTGAATTTATAACACTGATAAATAGTTTCTCAGAATCTACTTTAGTTGATAATAAAATTCTTCCTCCTTCTTTTAATTTAGAAATTCCATGCTTAATAGCATTTTCTATTAGCATCTGAACAAGCATTGGAGGTATTTGTACACTAAGAGATGAATTATCTATTACAGTCTCATAATGCAATCTATTTTCAAATTGAATTTTAGAAATATCAATATACTTTTCTACCATTTCCAATTCGTCTTCCAACGCAATGGTTGTAATTGAATTTTGAGTAAGTGCGTAGCGTAACGTTTCTGATAATGATGTTAACATTTGCCTTGCTTTCCCTACATCTTCCAACATTAATCCTCGAATATTATTTAAACTATTAAACATAAAATGAGGATTAATCTGTCCTTTTAAAGTATTTAACTGCGATTCTTTTAAAGTTGCCTCTAAAACTAGGTTTTTCATCTTAGCTTCTTTTACCTCAGTATACAGATTAAATGCGGTAAAAGACACAAACCATATAATCCAATTAAGCCAATTAAAAATACGAGTTGCAAACTTACCATGGTAACTTGATCTATTCAAAAAGTATTCATGTAACAAATCTATCAAAGGCCAAAAAACATAATTAAAAATAACAGAAGCAATTAGCATTAACAAAACTAAATACAAGGCTTTAACTGTAACTTTTTTGTTTTTAGTAAATGTTTCTAAACCAATTTGAATAACTCCTGTTAATAGTACTCCTATAAAGAACCAAAGCATACATTCTAAAACCAGATAATAGATTAGCTCTCTACTTTTCCCTAAATCACTAATTTTCATCACATATGAAGACATTAATGTAATTGCCCACACACTGTAATTAGGTATTGCTTTTTTTGAGAAAAAATAATTCATCTTTAAATTTCTTATAGCTATTGTTAGAAGTTATTCAAAAAAGTAAATGTATTTATTTTGTGGTAATATCAACTAAATAAGGAGCCAATAAATAACCATCTTTAGAGCGAAAAATATCTGTTATTAATAATTGTTGCCTTAAATTAGGTTGCAGAGCTATTTTATAAGTAATCTTCTTTTTGTCTTTAGACCATCCTATAATATCAGTTATCTCTAATAAATTCTTTTCACCTAAAGGTCCTAATCGTAAATTTACCATAGTAGTATCCATTGCTTTAGAAAACTCAAGTGTCATTGTTTTAATAGCAGTATCAACTTTTGCTGAATTATTTTCAAATTCGCTAATGCCAATAACACGAGGTCTGTAATGCTCAAACTCTTTTTTATATACAGCTATTGGTTTTTCAAAATACTTAGATGCATCTATAAATTTATAAACCTCATCTTCATCTAAATAATCCAACTCAATCATTTCTTTTATCGCTAGCTTCTTATCTTTAGCTTTCTCATAATAACTTTTACAAATAGCATACCCCACATAATAACCTAAATCTCCTACTTTAAACTGATTGTTAGTATTAGACCAAAACCATCTGATTTCAAATTTGGTAAACATTTCCTTTACAAAGGCATCCTTTATCTTTTTATCGTGTTGCTTACCATAAATAATACTTTCGTTTGGCGATGCTATGTTTAATGACTTTTCAGCAACAAACTCCCCTACTCCTTCAATTAATGTTTTAGACAATAATGAATTGGCTATAGTAGTATCCTGTTGTGTATGTACATATTCATGTACGTTACCAAACACAATACTTTTATCAGGAACATTTAATTTAAAGTGATTTAACAAATTAGGAAAGTCTTTTTTTAATTCAGAAGCGTTTACAGATAAATCACCCAAGGCAACCTCAGAACCAATAAGTACTTTATCATCCATAGTAGTTCCTCCTGTTTTAAGTGCTCCAATAGTAAAATATATTGTAGCAGGTCTTGCTTCTGGATATAACCCCTTAAACCGTTCAATTCCATTATGTATCGCTTCTTTATAACCGTCTATTTTTAAAGTATTAGGTCGAATTGTTTCCCAAAATTTAGGATACTTGTGTATTGCTTTCATATAAGAATCGGCCGTATATCTTCTCGCTTCCATAATAGCTTTTAGTCCGGCTGTACCTTTATCTAAAAACAGTTCTTTTAAATAATTAATTTGCTGAGTAGAGTCTTTTGTTTTTTTAATTTTATCATAAGCCTCCCAAAAATTAGTTACATCAGTACTTATAATTGTATTTGGATGCTCTTTAATGGATGTACAACTTGAAAAAAGTACTGCAATTATTAATATTTTTAACGTTTTGATCATAATAGTATATTTTGAATTTTTACTCAAAACTAGTTTGATTCTAAAAGGTTAGAAACAGAATTATGACCAACGGTAAAATAAACTAGTTTAACGGAATTATGGCAATACTATTATCTTCAGTAAACCGTTAATTATTATATTCGCATAACATTAAATCAGAAAAAAAATGAAAAAAATACTTTTAACTATCGGGTTATTTTTAGCTGCATTTACAATGCATGCACAAGACATTTCTGAAAATGCTATTGGGGTACGTTTTGGAGATAATAATGGTTTTGGAGGAGAAATCTCTTATCAAAGAAAATTAAGCGATAGCAACAGATTAGAAATTGATTTAGGTATTAGAAAAGGAGATGCTTTTAAGGCTACTGGATTATACCAATGGGTATGGGCATTAGAACAAAACTTCCAATGGTTTGCTGGTGCTGGAGGAGGAATAGCTTCTGCAAATAGTAGTACTGCCATTTTTGCTGCTGGTGTGGTTGGTATAGAATACAACTTCGATATTCCACTAGCCATCTCTTTAGATTACAGACCGGAAATTGGGTTTAGTGGTTTTTACGACGGATTCCAATCTGATTTTGGTTTAGGTGTTCGTTACCGATTCTAACAACCAATCTTAATATAAAATACAAACCTCCATTATTTGGAGGTTTTCTTTTTGCTAGCTTTTGCAAATGGATTATAATCTAAAGCTAATTGTAACCAATAATGTAAATCTTCATCTAAATCAAAAGCTTCTTCAGTTAATATTACATAGCCTTTTACAGGTTTTCTTTTTCCACTAAAGCTCATATCTTCACAGCCCTCTTTTGTTAGTGCTTCCTCATAAATATCAGGATGTATTCGAGCCATTAATTCGTTTTTGTTTACAATAACACACATCTTATCATTAACCATAAAACAAAGCGATCCAAACATTTTCTTCTCATAAAAGGATACGTGTTTCTCATTAAAAAACTGCGATATCCTATCGGTTAAAAACTCGTTATATGCCATAGTGAATGTTTTTAAAAAGTAATTTTTACGTAATTTAAAATTAAACTAAACATTAGAAAATATTCAACAAATTAACAATCTATTAATCTTTTCATTAAAAGTTCGTAATAGTTTACTAACAATTTCAAAATCCAATTGCTCTTTTTGATAAATAGTTTTGCATGAACTAATTCAACATCAATTATATACAAAATGAAAAAACTACTACTAGTTAGTATTTGTCTTTTGAGCTTATGGGGGTATGCACAGGACAAATCTAGTTTAAAAGGAAGGATTTTAGACGAAAGTAACCTTCCTTTACCTGGTGCCACTATTGTAATACCATCCTTAAAAATTGGTATTTCAAGTAACTTTAATGGATACTATGAGCTTTTAAACATTCCAGAAGGAAATCATGTAATCTCAATTTCATTTATAGGATACCAAACAATTGAAGAAACTGTTTCTATACAAAATGGCGTTTTAATTAAGAACTTTTCGCTAGCTCCTAAAATGAATAAGCTAGAAGAAGTAATTATTAAAGGAAGTATTGGAAAAGGACAAGCAAAAGCTTTAAATCAACAAAAAAACAAAGCCAATATTACCAACATTATTTCTGCAGATCAGGTTGGAAAATTTCCCGATGCTAATATTGGAGATGCTTTAAAACGTGTTCCAGGAATTTCAATGCAAAACGATCAAGGAGAAGCTAGAGATATTATTATTCGTGGTTTAGCTCCTCAATTAAATTCAGTGACTTTAAACGGAGATCGAATTCCTTCAGCAGAAGGAGATAACCGAAGAGTTCAAATGGATTTAATTCCTTCTGATATGATTCAAACTATTGAAGTTAACAAAGCAGTAACTCCAGATATGGAAGGAGATGCGATTGGAGGTTCTGTAAATTTAATAACACGTTCTGCTCCTAGTACTTTTAGAGCTTTCCTTACAGGATCATACGGTCGTAATCCAGTAAGAAATTCGCCTAATTATAATTTTTCTGCTTTAGTTGCTGATCGAATTTTCAATAAAAAACTAGGATACGTAATCAATACTTCATACAATTCTAACGATTATGGATCAGACAACGTAGAGTTTGAATGGGAACAAGAAAACAATAAAACCTACATTGGTGAACACGATATTAGACGATACGATGTAAAAAGAAATAGAATGAGTGTTGCTGTAAACTTAGATTGGAATGCTAGCAGTAACAATACTTTTTTCTTTAAATCAATGTACAACCAAAGAAACGACTTTGAAAATCGTTATCGATTACGTTTTAGAAAAATTGACGAGCCTAATGCTGCTGGAATTTCAAAAGCTGAAGTACGAAGACAAACCAAAGGAGGAATTAACAACAGTACCAACGATAATACACGTTTAGAAAAACAAAGTGTATATAAATTGTCTTTGGGAGGTGAACATCTCATCTTTGGAAACATCAAATTGGATTGGAAAACGGGAATTTCAAAAGCAAAAGAAGAACGTCCAAACGAGCGTTATATTCGTTTTGAAAACGATGATATTGAAGTAACTCAAGACTTTTCAAGAGCAAAGTTTCCTAGTTTAATCCCAACAAATAACGACTTTAACGATCCTTCTAAATTTGTATATGATGAAGTGACTCAAGAAAGACGTTTTACTCAAGAGCGTAAAATTAGCTCTAACTTCAACATCTTAATACCAATTAACGCTACAGGAACTTATAAGAATTCTTTAAAATTTGGATTCAAGCACAAATACAAGGAAAAATTAAGAGATAATAATTTCTTTGAATATGATTTAGAAAGTCAGATTCCAACTATGAATGCTACAATTACTTCCGATTATACTGTAAATGGTTTCTTAGCAGGAAACAATTATAAATCGGGATTATTTACTTCAAAAGAATTTTTAGGAAGTCTTATTTTGGCAAATGGTGAAGCTGTATTGGATGAGTTTGTTCCTGAAAATTACGATGCCAACGAAAACATATATGCTTTCTACGGAATGCTACAACAAAAATTAGGTCAAAAATTCTCGATTATCGCTGGACTTAGAGCTGAAAAAACAACGATTGATTACAATGGTTTTGCTATTGATGTTGAAACTGCTCAAACAATAGACGACGCAACTAGAACCTCGGGAAGTAAAAACTATACGAACTGGTTACCAAATTTTCATGCTAAGTACAAAGTAAATAAGAATACAATACTAAGAGCTGCTTGGACTAATACAATTGCTAGACCTAATTATTTCGATTTAGTTCCTTATAGAAATATCAATAGTGACGATATAGAAGCAGAATATGGGAATCCAGATTTAGACCCAACCGAATCTATGAACCTAGATTTAATGTTTGAACATTATTTTAGTAACGTAGGAATTATATCAGCAGGAGTTTTTTACAAAGACATTGATAAATTTATTTACAATTCAATTTCAAAAGAATCGATAACCATAAATGGAACTACAGATGTTTATGATGTAACAAGACCTTTTAACGGAGGTACAGCTGAAATCTATGGTTTTGAAATAGCTTTACAAAGAAAATTAAACTTCTTACCTAGCTTTTTAAGAAACCTAACAGTTTATGGAAACTATACTTTCACAGATTCAAAAACAGATGGAATTGCTGACAGAAACGATGGTTTGCCATTAGCAGGTGCCGTAAAAAATATGTTTAATGCTTCACTAGCTTATGAAACTTCAAAACTATCGGTAAGGACATCGTTAAACTTTGCAGATGATTATATTTCTGAATATGGAAAAGACACCTTTACTGATGTATTTTATGATCAGCAATTATTTTTAGATGTAAACGCTGCCTATAACATTACTAAAAAGCTTCGCGTTTTTGCTGAAGCTAAAAACTTAACCAACCAAGAATTACGTTTCTACCAAGGAACTAAAAACCAAACTAGACAAGCCGAATTCTATAACTACAACTGGAATATTGGATTAAAATATAACTTCTAACAATGAGAATCGTTTTAAAAATAATTATTACAACTACTTTATTTATAGCTTGTAAAACAGAAAAAAAAGCAATCATACAAACAACCAAAAGCAATCCTATAATTGCGTTAACAGCCGATGCTGAAACAACTCCAGTTACTTCTTACGACGATGCTGCCGATGATCCTTGTGTTTGGATCAATCCAAAAGATGTTTCAAAATCAACAATCATAGGTACTAATAAAAAAGAAGGTTTAGAAGTATATAGTTTAGAAGGAGAACGCTTATACTCCTACAAAATAGGACGTGTAAACAATGTTGATATTAGAGATGGATTTGTATTGAACAACGAAACTGTTTCTGTAGTTACTGCAAGTAACAGAACACATAATACAATTTCTATTTTAATCGTAAAACCTACTGGAGAATTAGAAGAAGTTTCAGCAAGACCAATAACATCTAACTTAAATGAAGTTTATGGATTAGGCATGTACAAAAGCAAAGAAACTTCTAAAATATATGTTTTCTTAGTAGGAAAAGAAGGAGGTATAGAACAATGGGAACTATTTGAAAATAATAGTAAAATTGATGCTAAACTAGTCAGAAGTTTTGCGCTAAAAAGTCAAGGAGAAGGAATTGTTGCCGATGATTTTTACGCAAAGGTTTATATCGGAGAGGAAGAAACTGCCCTATGGAAATTTAATGCAGAACCTGATACCCCTATAGATCCTACTGAAGTAATTAGTACTAAAGATAAAAATATGCATCCAGATTTTGAAGGAGTTACTTTATACGATTCAGGAAATGGAAAAGGTTATATTATTCTTTCTTCACAAGGAAACAATAGTTATGCTGTAATAGACAGGGTTAGTAATAAATACTTACATAGTTTCTCGTTAAAAGACAGCATTATTGACGGAACTTACGATACAGACGGAATTGATGTTACCTCAGTTAACTTAGGGACTAAATATCCGAAAGGTATTTTCATCGCTCAAGACGGAGCAAATACTCAAAACAAAGACAGTTTACATCAGAATTTTAAAATAGTAGACTGGAGAAAAATTTCTAAAAACCTAACTTTAGATTAGTATTTTAGTAGTGTGTTGTAATGGAAGCCTCTATATTATTTAGAGGCTTTTTTTGGTGGATAACCCTTTAATATTTCTGTAATTACTTTTCTATAATGCATTACGCGTTCTTGGGGTGTACTACGTTGTTTCAATTCACTATTCGCTATTCCTTGCCAAACAAGTTCATCACTTTTACTTTCAACAAAATCAATAATCAATTCTTGATTTATTTTCTTACTTCCAATAGGAATACCACCAGAAATTCCAAAACCAACATTTCCCCCACCACCTAAGCCAACACCAATCGTATTTCTTCTTTCTGATTCTCGCTCTTGAGATACGATATTGATAAAAATATCTGGATTATCAGCAAAACGCATTCCTTTAGCTTTTAATTTATTGGTTAGTTCGTTAGTTACTCTTTTTACATCTAATTCATTCAAACCTTTACCAGCATCTTCAAAAAAATTAAAGGTTTTATAAGCTGTAAAATTTGTTTGACTATCGTAATCATATACCACTTTTGTAGAAGAACAACTTATTAAAACGAATAAGAAAAGAAATGTTAAGTATCTCATAATTTAAAAAATTTATTGATTAGCTATCAAAAAACGTGCCTGATAAAAATACAAAAAGCCTCGAATTAACGAGACTTTTTGAAGATTAGTTAGTTGATTTTAATTTATTGAACTGCTTTTAAAGCATCAATATTTCCATATCCGTAATCAGAGTGTTTATTTGGATAGAAATCTGCAGACTCTTTCATTTTTTGTAATACTTGAGCGCGAGTCCAAGTTGGATGTTTCGCCCATACTAAAGCTGCAATACCAGCAGTTGTTGCTGTTGCTACAGATGAACCACCTACATAATTAGCTTGTCCGTTATAGTAACTTAATACAGGAACTTTATTGTCTGTTCCATTAGTACGTTGCATTTGAACTGTAAAATCTATTTTAGAACCAGAATGACATACATCACACTTATTATATTGTCCTTCTCTTACTCCAGTTACAGCAACTGTTTCAGACATACTTGCTGGGAAGATAACTCCATACCAAGTAGTAAAAGAAGTTGAAGTTCCTCCAGCTGCTAATACCATTTTACCTTTACTATGTGCATATTTTATAGCATCCGATACATTACCAATGCTAAACGGATATCCTAACGACATTGATATTACTTTTACATCACTTCTGTTAGCTAATGCAGTTAAAGCTTCTACAATACCTCTTTTTTCATGATAATCGTCAATTACCACATTTTCAACAGCTCTATAAGAAACTAAGTTTGCATTATATGCTACACCAACAGGTAAGTTATCATTATTTCTAGGAGCAGTAGCTACTGCAGCCATTTTTGTACCATGACCACACTTATCGTTTACACCATCGTAGTTATTAGACCAAGCCCACCAAGAATCGACAAACGTTCCATATTTCTGAACAAATCTTCCAGAAGAAGCGCCATCGTTAAAATATTGGTTCATCCATTTTTGCTCTGGCGATAATCCAGAATCAACAATAGCAACTGTAATTCCAGCACCAGTACTGTGATTCCATGCTTGAGGAATATTGTGTGCATCAAAAGACCAAGGTACTCTTGCTCCTGGCGATACTGTACGATAATCATTAGAACTTAAATTAGCCGTTCCATAACCACATCCAGATCCTCCAGATGACGAAGATGATGAACGAGCTTGATTATTTTCATCAATAAAACTATAACCACTTGGTTCAATATAGCGTACTCTGCTATCTTTTAATAAAACTCCGATTGTTTCTTTATTAGTTACTTTAATATCTATTACATTGATGTTTTCATCAACGTATAATTCAGAACTTCCTTTTGCAGAAGTTCCTTCTAGATTTCTTACCAAAGCAATTAAATCATTTTTAATCGTATTGGCTTCTTCACTTCTTGCAAAGTTATTTTTTGAAGTACCATAACCAATAGTTAAAATATTTTCTCCATGCTTTACAGCACTCCAAATTGTATTTACTTGCTGAGAAGTCCAATCAAAATCTCCTGTAGATTCTAAAGATTTGTTAATAATTGCATTAATTTCTTTTTTAGAAAGCACATCTCCTTGAGGATCAGAAACTTCTAAATTGTCGTTTTGGGAACACGAAAACATAGCAAATACAATAGCTAAGCTTAAAATTTGTTTTTTCATAATATTGAAGGGTTTAATTAAAACTTTGCGAATATACTAAAATTTTAATATAATTTTAACAACATAATTAATTTAAACACACTTAAATTACCAAAACAACAAATAAACCCTGATTTCATTAAGAAAAAAGCATAAAAAAAGAGCCTTAAAAAAAGCTCTTTAAAAAAAATGTTTTTATAGATTATTTTTCTTCAATAACAACCCTAGTTGGGGTGTCTTTTCCATTAATAATACTTTCGGTTCCTTTAGCAACTGCTTTTACAGTTTCAGTAAGAATACCAACATCTAAAGTTTCAGCTTCATCAGATACTTTATGGTAATCTGCATCAACATCAATAGGTGTTGTTGAAAAAGTATGAGATGGTACACCTAAACGTGCTAAAGAAGCATTATCTGATCTAAAAAATAAATTGAATTTCTTATATGGGTCTGGGAACAATCTATATCCAGTACCTTCTAAATTTTTCTGAATAATCTTTCCAAAGTCTGAACGCTCAAACCCAGTTAACCAAGCTGTTTTAGGTCCTGTTTTTGGCTCCTTTCCTATTAACTCTAAGTTTATTCCAGCTACAAATTTTGATGGATCTATATCTTTTCCAAAATATTTAGAACCCACTAAGCCCATTTCTTCAGCTGTAAAACATACAAACAAAATACTACGCTCGTTGTTTCCTTTTTTTGCATAATAATCTGCTAAAGCTAATACACCCACTACACCAGAAGCATCGTCATTGGCTCCATTAAAAATACGATCACCTTCTCCGTCTTTCTTCATACCTAAATGATCGTGGTGTGCTGATACAATTACAAACTCATCTTTTTTAGTAGTTCCTTCTAACACACCAATAATATTACTCATTAGTATACCATCGTGTGTAAAATTCTGACGGTAAGTTGATAAAGTATCAAAATGTTTTAAACCAATTCTTTTGTATTCGTTTTCTATATACTGCGTAGCTTTTTCCATTCCAGGAGTTCCAGGCTTACGTCCTTCCATATCATCAGCCGCCAACGTATATAAGTGCTTTCTTACCAAAGAAGAATCTATGTGAACTGGATTTTGTAATTCTTTTTTAGGAGCTTCCATAACTTTTTCAGTCACTTTAGCATCTGTATTTTTAGTTGTTTTACAAGCTGCTGTTAGCACTGCTAAAGCCATTACAGTGTATATTGTTTTTTTCATCTTATTTAATTTAAAAGGCTAAAGATAGCCAATTTAATTTCTTAATTTTGTTCAAAATTTTTAATCATGGATTTAAACCTTATTCCCAATATAAAACACGCCGATTCTAAAAACTTTTTCCTTTTAGCTGGCCCATGTGCTATTGAAAGTGAAGAAATGGCATTAAGAATTGCTGAAAAAGTAGTTTCTATAACTGATAAATTAGAAATTCCTTACATATTTAAAGGGAGTTTTAAAAAAGCAAATCGTAGTAGAATTGATAGCTTTACAGGAATTGGTGACGAAAAAGCTTTAAAAATCTTAAAGAAAGTTTCTGAAACTTTTAATGTTCCTACCGTAACTGATATCCATGAAGCATCTGATGCTGCTAAAGCTGCTGAATATGTAGATGTTTTACAAATTCCTGCTTTTTTAGTACGTCAAACCGATTTAGTAGTGGCTGCTGCAAAAACTGGTAAAGTAGTTAACTTAAAAAAGGGACAATTTATGAGCCCTGAAGCAATGCAACATGCTGTTAAAAAAGTACACGATGCTGGTAATGAAAAAGCATGGATAACAGATAGAGGTACAATGTTTGGATACCAAGACATGATTGTTGATTTTAGAGGTATTCCTACGATGCGTCAATACGCTCCTACTATTTTAGATGTTACCCATTCTTTACAGCAACCAAACCAATCGAGTGGTGTTACTGGTGGTAGACCAGATATGATTGAAACTATTGCAAGAGCTGGTGTGGTAAATAATGTAGATGGATTATTTATTGAAACTCATTTTGATCCTTCTAATGCTAAGAGTGATGGTGCAAATATGTTACATCTTGACTACTTAGAAAAGTTACTTACCAACTTAACTTCGATAAGAAAAACTATAAATAATTTATAGGCACAATTTTTGATAAATAAAGTTGTTTTAACTCATAGTATGAAGCAACTTTATTTTTTCCTTTTTCTTACAGTCTCGTCCCTGTCGGCACAAGACTTTTCTGCTGTAGACAATACAGTAAAAACTTACCCAAAACATATTACTGCTGAAAAATTAGCAACTCAAATTGCCACTGATTTTACTTCTGATGAAGATAAAGTGAGAGCTGTTTTTATTTGGTTAGCCAAAAATATTCGATATAACTTAGATGAATATTTCAACCCTAAACAAAAAAGAATAGGTTTTCGATATAAAGATGAAGCAGATAAACAAGCTAAGCTAAAAGCTATAAAAGACAATATTGTTAAAAAAACTTTAGCTAGTAGAAGTGCTGTTTGCGAAGGTTATGCCCAAACATTTAGTAAAGTTTGTACGCTTTTAAATATTGAAAACGAAGTTATCAAAGGCTATGTACGAAATTCATCTCGCGATATTGGTCGTATAAGAAGTACCACAAACCATGCTTGGAATGCTGTTAAAATTAATAACAAATGGCAATATGTAGATCCTACATGGGCAGCTGGAGCAGTTACCAATGGAAAATGGCAACGTAATTTTAATAACTATTTTTTCAACATTCCAAAGAGCAAGTATTTCTTTACACATTATCCAGAAGAAACTGTATGGCAACTTAGGGTAAAAAGAATGACAATAGACGAATATTTTAACCAACCTATTTATAATTCTCCTTTTCTTAAAAAAGATTATATCTTAAGTAAACCAAGCTCTGGAATTTTAAAGAGAAATGCTGATTCTTCGGTAAAACTTACTTTAAAAAATGTAAAACCTACTCAAAGAATTCACTTTGGTTTTATTGGAGATCGATATGTTAAACAACCAGAAGTTACTTTTAAAAATAATACTGCTCAAATTAGTATAATTCCTCCTGCTAATAGCAAAAGAGCTTTTTTACTTATTGATGGAGAGGTCGCAATTGAATTTCTTTTAATCTAAATTTACTATATTGGAAAGCAAAATGCTATCCTATGAAAAAAATTGCTTTCTCCTTATGTATCTTTTTCTACAGTTTAAATTTCTTTTCACAAGATTTAGAAACGGTTGATAAAATTATGTTGTCGTATCAAGAACCTAAATCTATTGAAGATTTAGCTGGAAGAATCAATTATGATTTTAAAACTAAAATTGAAAAAGTTAGGGCTATTTATACATGGATGTGTCTAAATATAGAATACGATTTACCTAGCACCAAAACCTTAAAAAGTCCTGAGTTTATTTATTATTCGAGTGAACACGATTTAAAAAGGACTAAAAAAAGAATGCAACAAAAATTAATTAATGATGTTTTTAAAAAACGAAAAGGTGTTTGTTTAGATTATTCTCTATTATTTAGTCAGCTATGTAATTTAATGGAAATAGAAAATGAACTCGTCTATGGGTACACCAAACATTCTATCAATACAATTGGTTACATCCCTACGAATAAAAATCACGTTTGGAATGCAGTAAAAATAAACAACAAATGGCTTTTATTTGACACTACCTATGGTTCTGGATACATCTATAATGGTGTGGTACAAAAAAATGTTGATTTGAATTTTTTCAATGCAAAAAAAGAAAAATTAAGATTAACTCATTTTCCAGCCGCTAAAAAATGGCAGCAGTTTTTAAATCAAAAACCGTTGAAAGAATTCTGTTACGAGCCATTTTATCAGGCTGCTTATTTAAAATATAATATCGAAATTGTAGGTCCAAGCATTGGTGAAATTGATGTAAAAAATAAAAAGAAAATTCACTTAAAAATTAAAAGACAAAAAAACGTAGAGAATATTAAGTATATATTTTCTTACGAAAATAAAGTTAGAACTGCTCAAATTAAAAACGACAATCTTGTTACTAACATTTATTTAAAAAAGCCTAAACAAAATACAAACCTCCATGTATATGTTGAAAATGAATTAGCGCTTCAATATAAAATTAAAACTAAATAGTTTTTATTCTCTTATTCTATAAGCATCAGCTAAAACAGCAATTAACACTTCGCTATTAATTTCATCCAAACTACTATAGCGAAGTGACTTTACGGCTTTTCTTTTTTCTGAAACAACGAACTCATTATATACGGTAAGTGGAGTTTTAGAATAAAAACCAACATCTACATATCCTTTTTTAGTTGCATTAAAATAACACAGGGGCTTCCCTTTCAAGTGATAAAAAGGAATCTTCCATTTGTATAGTAATTCAACATCTTCAAAGTTTGTTTCTATTAAAATTTGTAAATGCAATAAAATAGACTTGAATGGCTCCTGTTGTTTTAAGATATATTCTTCAGCTGGTTTCATAATTTAAAAATACAGCATTTTTTTATTTGTCAAATTAAAATAAATACATTTACTTTGTATTTCAAAGTTCTTTAAACTATGAGTGAAAAAGATTATTTAAAAGACATTACAGAAATTAAAAACTTAATGAATAAATCCTCTCGATTTATTTCTTTAAGCGGATTATCTGGGATTATTGCAGGAATTTACGCTTTAATTGGAGCTTCATTTGCCTATTGGTTAGTTCAAAATAGCGAACAAGGTTATTTAATGTTAGATGGTAGAATCTTTCGTTTAGTTATTTCCGATTTACTTATCGTTGGATTCCTTAGTATTTCTACCGCCATCTTTTTAACCACTAGAAAAGCTAAAAAGAACAACGAAAAAATTTGGGACGCAACTACGAAGAGGTTATTAACAAGCTTCTTAATTCCCTTAATAGCAGGAGCTATATACATCATTATCATTTTAAAACAACAACGTTACGGACAAACCGGAGCATTAATGCTTTTATTTTACGGTTTGGCTCTATTAAATGCCTCTAAATATACCATAGGTGATATAAAATACCTTGGATATACTGAAATTGTATTAGGTTTAATTTGCGCTATTTTTCCCGGATATGGTTTTTGGTTTTGGGTGTTAGGTTTTGGTATAATGCATATTGTTTACGGACTAGTTATGTATTTTAAATACGATAAAAAATAGTTGCTTATTTTCGCAAAAAATATAGTTTTTGAAAAACATTATTCTAAATATAAATAAAGCTTTTGATCATAGAATACGGCTAGGTATCATGTCGGTTCTGATGGTTAATGAATATGCTGAATTTAAAACGCTAAAAGAACTTTTAGGCGCTACAGATGGAAATCTAGCAAGTCATTCAAAAGCATTAGAAAAAGTAGGCTTTATTAGAGTAGAAAAACAATTTATAGGACGAAAGCCAAACACGAGATACTATGCTACTGCGGAAGGAAAACTTGAATTTAAAAAACATATTGAAGCTTTAGAAAAGCTAATTAATAATAAATAATTTTTTTTACTCATTTACTTTGAATTTCAAAGTTCTTTAAAAATAATAAACTATGGAAACAATAAATAACAAAAGTGGGAAACTTGCTAAATGGATTAGAACATCAATAACTGCTAGAATGGCTATGGTTGGCTTTTTGATTTTAATTTTATTAATCCCTTTATCCTTTATAAAAAGTTTGATTAACGAACGAATGCATAGGCAAAAGGAAGTAGTACAAGAGATAAATCAGAAATGGGGAAAAGAGGTGCTTTTATATGGACCAATTTTAAAAATCCCTTATAAAACTTATCACAAAAAATCGATTTTAAATCAGCAAACTAAAGAGTTACAGACTGAAATGATTGAAGAAATTAACTATGGTTATTTTTTTCCTGAATCGTTAAACATAAATTCTACCATAAATCCTGAAGAAAAGAAACGAGGGATTTATAAAACAGCTGTTTACAAAAGTCAAATAAACATTACTGGTGATTTTACTACCCCCGATTTTAGTGAATTAGACATTAAAGAGGAAGATATTTTATGGAATAAAGCCAAGTTAATTATAGAAACTTCAAACCTTAAAGGTGTGAATAGTTTGGTAGAAATGAAACTCAACAATAACTCTTATTCTTTTACTTCTAAATATGAAAATAAGAACAGAAGATCAAACTATTTAGATTTACATAAACTGGAAAGTAAATTTCTACAAAAAGATGATTTACCTTTAAAAAACAATGTCAATTTTAGTTTAGAAATGAACATAAACGGTAGTAAACAAATTCGTTTTATTCCAGTAGGAAAAGAAACCAATGTTCAAATAAAGTCTGACTGGAAAACTGCTAATTTCTTAGGAGAATACTTACCACAGAATTCAGACAAAATAACTAACGATGGTTTTAATGCAAAATGGAAAGTATTGGATATTAACAGACCATTCTCTCAACAATCATTCAGTGGTATTCCTAATTTAAAAGAATACGCTTTTGGGGTAAACTTTATGATTCCAGTGGATGAATACCAAAAAAGTGAGCGTTCAACCAAATACGGTTTCTTAGTAATTGTTTTAACCTTTTTAGTATTCTTTTTAATTCAAACTATGAGTAAAATTTCTATTCATCCTTTTCAATATTTAATGATAGGAATTGCTTTAACCATGTTTTATACCTTATTAATATCAATCTCTGAGCATAGTAGCTTTTTAAAAGCTTATATTATTGCTGGAATAAGCGTGGTAGCATTGATATCGCTATATTCAAAATCTATTTTAAAAGGCATTAAATTTCCAATCTTTATTGCACTTTCATTAATTGCTTTGTACTCTTTTATTTTTATAATAATTCAATTAGAAAACTATGCTTTATTGGTAGGAAGTACAGGTTTATTTGTCATTTTGGCTTCAGTAATGTATGCTTCTAGAAAAATTGACTGGCAAAACGAATAAATAAACTTTATAAAACTAACGTCAAACCTTTTATGGGTTTGACGTTTTAAAAATTAGCTATGAGATTACATATAAAAAGCCTTATTATTTTTCTATTATTGTTTATAACAGAATTATTAATAGCACAAACTTCAGGGTTTATACGATATACTTTTGGAGACTATTTGGTCGTTATTTTATTGTATTATCTATTAAAAACCTTTTTCAATTTTCCTCCTAAAACCATAGCAATAGCAGTATTGCTCTTCTCTTATATAGTAGAAACATTGCAGTATTTCAATTTTGTTAACTTGATTGGATTAGGCAATTCTAAAACAGCTAACATTATTATAGGAAATACATTTAGCATAGGTGATTTAATCGCTTATACACTTGGTATTATTACAGTCTATTGTATTGAAAAAAAATTAGGTGAAAAGAATCATTAATTTTACTGTAATCATTGTGTATTATCTCGACAAAAGGGAATATCAAATTAATTAACAATGAAAAATAATTACCGATTAATACTATCTGCTTTTGCAATGATCAGTATTTCAACAGTTTCTAACGCACAAGGATTACTTGATGGTTTTACTCCTAAAAAAGGTGACTTATCTGTAACCGCTTCTTATTCAAAAAGTACATACGACAAATTCTATTTAGGTGATGTAAAAGTAGATGCTGTACCAGCACATAATGAGATAAATCAGAATATATATTCTCTTTATGCAAAATATGGTATCACAAACCGTTTATCTGCTGTTGTTAACCTTCCTTTTATTTCAGCAGAAAACACAAGTGGTCTTGCTGATCCAGTAAATGGACAAAGCTCAATGTCTGAATTACAAGATATTTCAATCGCTTTAAAATTAAATGCTCATAAATTTACTTTCAAAAAAGCAGATTTAAATATTATAACTGGAGTAACTGCTGTTATTCCTACAGGATATGAGCCAAACGGAATTTTATCTTTAGGAAGTGGTGCTTTTGGTATTGATGTAACTGCTGGATTGCACTTAAACACAAAAAGTGGTTTCTTTTCAACACTTTTAGCTGCTTACAACCTTAGAGCCGATGCTGATAATAATTTAACTCCTGGTGGTAAATTTGGAGTACCAAATGCTTTTGTTACTATGGGTAAAATTGGATACGCAAGTGACTTTATTTATGTTGAAGCTTGGGCAGACATCTCAAACTCTGAAGAAGGAGTTGATATTGGTGGTCCTGGTTTTAATGGAAACTTTCCTGAAACAAATGTAGATTATACAAGAATTGGATTGACTGTATACAAAAACATTATTCCTCAATTAGGTGTTAGTTTAGGATATGGTAAAGTAATAGATGGAAGAAACTTAGGTGACTCAACTACCTTTACTGCTGGATTAACTTATAATGTTTCTTTAAAATAAAAAAAGTTTACATTTAAACTCCATATAAAAAAGAGCGCTTTAAAAAGCGCTCTTTTTTTGAATCTATTTTGTAATAAAATGTTCTGCACAAAAAATTAAAATTGAGTTTTAAGTTTACGTAAAATATCATCTAAACCATTTAGCTGCATTTCGTATACCAATCCCATCATCTTCCCCAATTTCCCAGCAGGAAAACCTTTGTTCTTATACCAAACCAGATAATACTCAGGAATATCAACTAAATAGGTTCCTTTATATTTTCCAAAAGGCATTTTCATCTTTGCAGTATCAATTAAAAACTGTTTGTCTGGCAACATATATTTTAGGCTATAAAAAAACCCGCAAATAGCGGGCTTTATTTTTATTCTTTTCCGTCTACGTAATCTTGTAAATATAAATAACGTTCGGTTAATTTTCCATTGTTGGTAGTCATTTTAGCTCTTTCTAAAATACCATCTTTATCCTCATTGTAAAATGCAGGAATAACGTGTTCTAAAAACATATCACCAAAACCTTCACTAGCATCTTTTGGTAATTCACATGGTAAATTATCTACAGCCATTACCGTAATAGCCTTTTCATCATTAAAATCAATTTCCGATTCTGTTGCTGGATCATATCCATAAATCGGATCGGCAATTGTTGAAGGTCTTATGGTAGAAGCAACTGGTCCATCAATATCACATGATATATCCGCTACATACTTTATTCTAAAATCTGCTTGTTTTGCGTCCTCTCTGGTAAAGAAATAAGGAGCTCCATCGCCATAAAAATGACCGGCAATAAAGAAATCTGTTACTTTAGCATACGGCATAAAGTTACTTTCGTATCCGGTAGCATCTTTATAAAACTCGTACTTGTCTCCTACTTTACCATCTTTTCTTTTGCTATACTCCATTACATCTGCCATACAATATACAGGCTCTGTAAAATCGGCTGTTAAATACAAGGCATCGCTCACTTGCTTTATTTGTAAGTGATCTAAAATTTCTTTAGCACCTTGCGCTACTTTTCCAGTACCGGTAAGTAAAATCTTAATATTTGGTATGGTAATTTTATCTAACTCAGCCTTTACTTCATCTAAATCTGCTAAGGTTTCTACTTTTGGTAAGTTAAATAAGTTTTCTCTTATCCCTAAAGCTCTAAAACCATTGTAAGCCCCTACTAAACCAGCATAACGTCCAAATCCAATTAAACGTGCTCCATTTTCTTTTACAATAGTTTCATGGTCAAACATTTCAATGTTTCTTTCCAACATTCCTTTTAACAACTTACGGTTATAAGGTTGTTTTTTGATGGTATGTGAAAAGAAAAAATATTTTTTATTAGGAATTAATGCGTCTAAAGGAACTTCTTTTACTCCTAATAACACATCGCAATCAGACATATCGTCTGTTACTTCAATACCTAAGTTACGGTAAGCATCATCGTTAAAAACTCGAATATCAGAACTTTCTACTTTAATCTCAGCTGATGGAAATTTTTCTTTTAGTTCTTTTAATTTTTCTGGTGAAAACACCACTCTTCTATCTGGAGGATTTTTACGTTCTTTGATGATTCCGAATTTCATTGTTGTTTTTTGTATAGAATTAAACAAATTGATTGTAATTGTTTTAAATTATTACAATTTAGGCGAAAATACTTGTTTTAAAATTATTGAACAAATACTATTTTCATATATTTGTTGCCCGTTAATTTCAACGGTAAAAAGAATTGCAATTACTTTCTTTTTAGAAAATAGACAAAGGCATATTTTTTGCTGAGCTATACGTATTTTCTTTGACATATTGGGGACGACTGGTTTTGACAGCAAGGCCAGTGATAATGTAAGCATACCGAGGAGTGAGATGACAACTCGTTAAACTTATTTCAACTTTTTAAACGGCGAAGATAACTACGCTTTAGCTGCATAATCCGAATCATAGTAAGATTAGCCTCGGCGCACAAGGTGCGCAAGCTTTATGTCCACGAAAAGCCTTGGTTTACGGCGTTTCATTTTTGGGCATCGTAAAAGTAAACATAGAAGACTTAGCACTCCGATAAGTTTTCGAAATTTAAGGAGATAAGCTAAAAGTGGGTGGTTTTGAATCAGCTTTTAGTCGAAAACTAAATCAAAACTAAGTATGTAGAAAGCCTTTGAGCTGCTTGTTTGGACCCGAGTTCGATTCTCGGCGTCTCCACTAAAAAACCCTTATAAACTCAATGTTTATAAGGGTTTTGTTTTTTAGGTGTCGTTTCAGGTGATTTTTTAAATATTATTATATGCCTCAATAAAAAATCTATATGAAAAATCATTAATACTTAATCCTGATGATTTTAAATAATTTTCTAAAGATTTTAACCTAAGCCTAGGCTTTTCTCCATAATTTAATCTATATAATTTTATTGTTTCATCTGCGCGTTTTTGGTTCTGTGGTGTTGCATTAATATTGGGGCATATTTTTCCTGTATAAATATCAATTTCAAAATAAGTTTCAAACGAAAAACTATCGATATCAGGCTTTAGCAATAAATTACTATAATCATCTATTTTCTTTTGACACTCATTACAACAATTAAATAAATTATTATAATGATACGCTATCTTGTGATATTTTGATTTAGGCTTAAAATGTTCTATTGTTGCTCCAGAACCAATGGTAATATTGTCTATATCACAAAAAGAACAATGGTCTTGAGTTGATTTGGCTAAATAATCTATGATTAACTCTTCTCTATTACACTTCCAATTAAACGTATTCTTTTGATCAGGGTCTTTGTATTTATTTTTCCATTCAAGCCCCCATTTTTTCCAATTCTTTTTTAAAAAATGAGGAGCTTTTACTTTGTTAATTTTCCTCATTTACTTCTATTCCTTTAGAAATTATCTTTCTTGTTTCAAAACTTGTTATAAACCTCAAACTTTCCCCAAATTGATTTAATTTAGTTCGTAATTTGAAAAAATTATCATCAACATTCTTTTCCTTTAAAATTATTTTTTTAACTAAATTTTTAAATTCATTTAGAAGTTTTTCAATTTCTATTTTATAATCACTATTTATTCGAAAAATCTCTTTTGTGATAGCAGAATTACTAATTAAACCTTCTCCAATTTCAATTTTGTCACCTTTTTCATTTAAAAGCAATATTTCATCATTATCAAATGATTGAGCCACAAAAGGGCTATGTGTTGTAGTTATTATTTGCAAATAATCTTTTGAATAAATTTCATTTAAATATGGAAACAATTCTCTTTGTCGTTGGGGATGTAGGTATGCGTCTGGTTCATCTAAAAACAATACAGTGTTATCACTACAAATATTATTTTTTATAGAGTCCAACACAATCAGCTGTTGTTCCCCCTCGCTAAAATCATTTATAGAATATACAACTCCTTGACTGTCTCTTATGGTAATATCAAGTTTCTTAATAAAACCAATGCGATAGAGTAAACTAAAAAAGTGAAAAACTAAAAATCGAGATTTATTATATTTTAAATCATGAGAAATATTTAACTTTTCTATAGAACTAATTATTGCATTATGGTAGCTTATATCTATATAAGGAGTTTTGGTTTCTACATTATATTCTACACCATTAGTTTCTTTTAAAATGTGATTTAAATATGTTCTTAAAAAACCTGTTAGCCTGAATAAATCACTATAATCTTTGTTGGCTGTAAATTTGTATTGTTGAAACTCCAATCTAATGTTATCAATAGTAAATGTTTCTTTACTTATAGGAAGAACTTGTTCTTTATTAATATAATTTAAAGCAAAAAGAATAGGATAGTATTCTTTTCTAACATATATAAGATTCTTAGTTATACTTTCAATTACTTTATTTATCTCCTTCACATTAGTTCTTTGGTAAAGATCATTTGCTTGTAAATCTTCTGTTTTGTCTATAATCTCTTCTAAGGTGAAACAAGCACCTGCGTAATAGAAAATTAAATTATCTGGTAATAAACTATAGATTTCTTTTTTATTAGTAATTTCTACATCATTATCATAGTATTGATAATAGCCATTAATGTTTGTAAACCTAATTAGTTTTATTTCAATCGTTTCTTCTTTAGTCGTTGTTGTTTCTTTTAAAATTGTTTTCTTTTCAAAAGAATATTCAACTGTAAATATAAAATCTAGAGTATCTTCTTTCTTATCTTCTAAATAATCTTTTAGGTTAGAAAATATTAATGCAATAGCTTCTATAATTGTAGATTTACCAGAACCATTTATACCAATAAGTAAATGGCGATTTTTTCCAAAATTAAACTTCTGTTTGTTTTGAAACACCTTATAGCCTTCTATTTCTAAGCTTTTAATTCTCATATCTAACTAAATATTTCTTTTTCAAAATCTGCAATAGCATCTTTTCGGTTTTGGGCTGCCTCTTTTTTTAAGGTTTTAATCTCTGCTTTTAACCCCGAAATATGATTGGCTATTTGGGTTTGGGTTGCAATGTTTTCAGGTAATGGAAAAAGAATTTTTTTCAAATTATTGACTCCTAATTCCGTTTGTTTTGTTGATTGAGCAGATTTAATATCTTTAACTTGATTTTGCCCATATTTACTATTGAATAAGTATGAATAGAACAAAGGATTAACTTTACTTTTATCAAGTCTTAATAATAGAATATGACTATCGTAAAGAAGATTTTCATTTTCTTTAGAAATAAATGTTGAACGTCCAATTGTTCCTTCTCCTGTAGAATTAATCAAAATATCACCTTCTTTTGTGAAGAAGTTTTTGTCAATTTTTGAATACCAATTATCGTTTACTTTTTTAGTGTATTCTAATTCTAGGTAATTCCACCTATTACACTTTTGATTTAATATAAATGATTTAGAATCCTTGTCGTATTTTGGGCTTTTTCCTCTAAAAACTGATTCTGCAATTGTTTCATTAATCAATATTGAAGTTAAAGAATATTTTGACGAATGATATTTTGTAATATTTTTGTTAGAACTATTCCAGTCAACTAGTTCTTTAAAATTCACAAACTGCAATCCTTTTTTACTTTCTTTTTCTTCCAATTTCTCAATTCCCAAAACATCAAAAAGGTAGTTTTCTATGTCTTGTTCTAGTTGCTTAACTTGATGTTCTTGATTTTTTGCTAAAGCAATTTTTTGGTTATAAACTTTTACTATTCGATCTTGCTCTACTTTTGGTGGAAGTGGGATTTTTATATTTTTTAAAGTGTCGTACTTTAAATTTTGTCTTACAGAACCTGTGGTATTGTCATTAATTATTTTGTTGAATGTATTTGTTTTAAACATTCTATATAAATATTCCGAACTCAAACCTTTAAAACATTCAAAAACCACATAAGCTGGACTTATAAAATTGTTTTCTTGACTTCCTGTTTTCCAACCAATAGAACCTACATTTATACGATAAGGATTATAAGCCAAATCGTGTAGCTTTACTTTCTTATACGCTTGATTTATTTGTTCTCCTTTTTCTCTGTAGGCATCAAATATTCCTTCTTTATTATTTACTCCTAGAATACCAAATTCTTCTTCTGGAAAATCAAATAATTTAATTTTTTCACTTCTTTGGTTGATATATTTTCCAAGAAGTACGACTGGAAAAGAAGAAGAAATACCTTCTTTCATAAATCGTTTCACATCCCACAATACAAATTCTGAAAAAGGAATTGTTTTTAAATAATTCATACTATTTTCCATAAAATATTTCAGGTTCTTTAGCTAAATTATTTACAATAGGAATTCTATAAAAAGAACCATCCTCAAGCATTTGATAGTCTACCTTATCTATTTTTTCTTTCCAAAGTTTATTTTCAAGTCTATAGTTAGTAAATTCCTTAGCTAAAGGCTCTAATTCATTTTCAATTTTAGCTCCTGTAGTACTAATACCGGCTTTTTCTACTTCGGCAATGGGTATTTGATAGTCAAATTCCGTTTTTATTTGTGTTTTTATTTCATTAACTATTTTTTCATTAATTACTTTTAAATCTTTTCGCAATTGCTTTTTTTCCTCAGCACTTGGGGCTTCTTTACCTCTTAATCCCAATTTAGATTCTATTGGTGCTAATTCAGATGCATATTTTTCTTCTATTTCAACTTTAGCATTTAAGGCTATTTTATTGTAATCTTTTGCTTCTTCTTCGGTAAATTTTTTAAAGAATAATAGACTTGGTTTTACGGTTGCCCCACTGGCAATAAATACATCTTGTGGTATAGAAGTAATTAATACAATTTTTGCTTTACTTTCTACAAACTCACGTATCTTTTGAAGGTTACTGTTATTTAAAACACCTTCAGGCAATACTATTCCCATTCTACCCCCAGGCTTTAATAAATTCAAACAACGCTCAATAAACAATACTTCGGTTAAAGTACTCATTTTACCTGTATCGTATAAGCTTAATAAAGATTTACCTATGTTGTCGTTTATTTGTTTTAAAGCATTGGTATAATCTTCTTTATACCTTTCTGTATATTTTTTTATTCTTGCTTCATCTGTATACTTATCAGCTTCAGTTATTTTTAAGCTTTTTTCTACACGAGCTCCAAAAGGAGGATTGGTTAATATAACATCAAAACGGTTTTCAAAAATTCCGTTTACATTCAATAAACCGTCATTATGGTGTACTCCTCCATGACCATCACCATGCATAATCATGTTCATTTTGGCTGTACGGCTCATTCTTGGGTTAGCATCAGTACCAAAAATGCAATCATAAGACAACACACGTAAACGACTTTTTTCGTTGTTTATATCTAATTCTTGATTTAATTTATGAAACAAATCATTTACTGTAATTTCTACTTCGGCTTTTTTCTTTTCTGACAGCTTATCAAATGCATCATCAAAGTATTTCGCTTTTATTTTTTCTTTTTCAGCTTGTATTTCATTTTCAATTTTAGCTCTTACAAATTCAAAAGCTTTAATTAAAAAACCTCCAGAACCACAACAAGGGTCACATATTATTTCACCTTCTTGAGGGTCAAGTACATCTACCATAAAATCAACTACCGTTCTTGGTGTGAAAAACTGTCCTAATTCTCCTCTAAAAGTTCTCCCCAAAAACTGTTCAAATGCAATACCCTTAACATCATCTGAAGTAGTAGAAAGATTATAAATTTCTAACTTTTCTACAATTGCTTCAAAGCTATTTTCTCTAATTCGTATAGTTTCGTTTTCAGCAAAAAGGTCATCGTCTTTAAAATCTTCTTTAGTGCTCTCAAAAAGTTGTTGATAAAAAGGTCGGCTATCTTTCGACTTATGTCTATCGTATGATTCCTTATCGGAAACGAACTGTTTTTTAGAGAAAATTTGAGCATTATTATTATCTCTTTCGTATCTAATTTTAATAAATAGAATTTTACTTATTTCATCAAAAGCGGCTTCGGGAGAAAGTTTATCGTTATTTCTAATAATGTTATGACAAGTAAACAATAGCTTAGAAAATTCGTCTCTTGTAAATGCTTTGGTTTGCTTTAATAAAGCTTCTATTTTCTTTTGACTTCCAACTGTTTTGCTATCAGGAATATCAACAATTTCATCAAGTCGTTTAGGTATTTTTCCTTTTACTACTTTGAAAATTCTTGTCTCTTTTAAATTAGAAGTTACAAAGAAATCTGCTCCAGCCCAAGAAGCATAATTCATTCCTTGAAAATAATCTTCTTCACGTACCGTAATATTTTCAGCTTTACACTCTACTACAATAATAGGACTATTTTCTTCCGTTTTGTCTTTGGCTGATTTCCATATTAAAATATCCGCCTGTGCACGTCCTTGTCCTCTTTGAGAGTTACTTACTGTAACTTCTTGCTCCATTTGATTAAGCTGAAAACCATAATGATTTACCAAACGACAAATATATTCTTGTCTTACTCTTTCTTCTGGTGTATTTACAAGCCACTTATCTTTAAGTGGAGCAAAAATTTTATTCTTTTTATTGTCAATTTGAACTTCCATCTTACTTGTCTATAGTTGAATTAATAAGTGTTTTAGCATCTACTTTTAATAGTTTAGCAATCTTTACCAATGTCTCAAGTGAAGGTTGTACTTCATTCGTACACCACCTAGAAATTGTAGTTTCATTTTTGGCTAATTTTTCAGCTAACCATTTATTTGTTCTATTCTGTTCCGCTAAAACTACTTTAAGTCTATTTATAGCCTTTTTACTCATATTAATTAGCATTTGATGCAAATATATCAACTTTAAAAATAAAATACTGAGCGTAATTGAGCTTTAAATCCTGTTTATTATTTTTTTACTGTTTAAATCTCTTCCTTAATGCTAGAATGAAAAAAGCAATGAATGTTCCAGATAACATTAATTGAATATTTTTCCATATTAACCAGTAGCCTTTAAATGGTTTTTCTATATCTATTTGTAAATAAGGAATACTTCCTTTTAACCCTCTCTGAATAGCTTTGAGTAAGTTGTAATCTATAAAGAAATAGATTATAGAGGATACGATTAATAACAAAAACAAACAAAAAAGAGGCCTAACATAATCTTGCGTATACCCACCAAAGAAGTCGTAAAACTTATATATAAACCAGTCTACATATTTTTTTTCTTTCCATAACCTCTTCTTTCTCATCTCCATTTCACTTACATAAGAATAACCTGAAAGTTCCCAATTCTTTTCTGAATCAAAATTCTTCTTTAATTGTCTATAGTGAGCTTCAGAATCTCTATGGTTTTTTATTTCATTTTTTAAAACAAGTCTTTTTTTATCAATATTCCAGTCACATCTACTAAACTTAATATTAGAAATATCACAATTATAAAACTCTACTCCCCTCAAGTCCATTCTTGTAAATAATGTCTCTGAATCAAAACTAATACTATCAAAAATCAAATTAGGAGGTAAAAAGGGCCCTCTAAATTCTTCTAGTAATTCATCACTAAGATTTTCCTTATAAGTAAAGAAGAAATGGGCATATTCTTCTTTTGTAATGGATTTATTTAAATCTTCAAGATTAAGATTTCTCAACTTTGTATTGATAAATGTACATCTGTTAAAAAAGCTGCACGATAGAATTTGAAGTTTTTCTTTTATTCTTGAATAATCAAAATTTACTTTCCCAATAAACACTACTTTATGAAAAACAACTTTAAGTTCGCTTACTACACCTGAGAAATCAACATTTTTTTTAAATAGGATATCATTAAAATTTACTTCCTCTTCGAAAACATTTTGACCAAAAACAGCATCATTATTTATTATAAGGTTTAATAGATAAGCGGTTTTCTTAAAATTCACACCCCATAAATAAAGTTCATTGAAAATATTATTATTAAAAACAACATATTCTTTAAACTCTACATAACTAAAACTAATTTTACTTTTGAACTCTGAATAAGTTAAGCCTAGCCCTTCATGAAAAATTGAATGATTAAAACCAACTCTTTTATTAAAAATACAATCTGTAATATCTACATGCTCACAGAAAACGGCTTTTGAAAAATCTACTTTTTCTTCAAACAAATAATTTGTAAAAGTTGTATTCCCTAAAAAAACAGCATTAAAAAAATTAGTCTTTTTAAGAAAAATAGTTTTAGTTTCTCTAATGTTTATAGAAAAATTAATTCCTAATAGATCTTTCTCAATTTTCTCTTTATCTAAATCTTCAAATTCTGGGAATATATAATCTGAGAAATCATAATCTCCTTTAGATATCTTGTGGTCTCTTATCCTCTGCCAAAATTCCGAAACTTTTTCAAAGTCCCAATTTTTATCACCCTTTTCATCTGTTTTATACCAGTCTTCTTTATTAGACTTAAAGTACTCTTCTAATTCTTTTTTCTTCAATTTTCAATTCTTTTGACCCCTAATTTAAAACAAAAAAATTATTATGAAGTTTTGATTCAACGTAATTTATATTCCAAAAAAACAAGAATAACTATAACATTCTTATCCCTTTAGAAATAAACTACTTTTTGAGAAGAATATATTCTTTTAACACTATAATCATTTTTTTGATACTGATCTTTATATTTTACATTACGAATAATATCTGAAGAACTAAATATCAAATTATTGTTTTTATCTAACTTATTGTTAGAATGCATAGTCTTAGTTAAGGTTTCATAAGGATATTCACGATGATATTCTTTAAATGTTAGATTATTATATTTATCATAACTATAAGTCGTATAACCGTTTTCATAAGTTCCTTTTCGTTCTTCTTTTATTTTTAAACCTCTTTTATTGTAAAAATATTTTACAAAATTCTTCTTTCTATTTTTAAAATATTCTTCTATGAGTTTTCCATTCTTAAAAACAAAATAATAATTAAAATAATTATAACTTCTGTAATAATCTGCTATTTTTCTTCTTTTTTTGTCAATTAGATAAACTTCTTGGATTTTCTTTTTACCATTTAAAATCATATAAGTTACTTTGACAGTATTTTTATTTATCATTTTTTGAATTGAAGGAGAAAAATCTGCTATTCTAAAAATATTATTTTTAAGTGCTCTTTTATCAATATACTCATACGTAAATTTAACACTTTCAAATTCTTTAATTTCATCATCTTTCCTTTCATATTCATAAATTTTTTTTTCAATCACTCTATCTTTCTTGTCATATTTATAGACAATTTTCATGCTCCAATAAATCTTATCTGAATTAAAGCGTACAGTTGATATCAGATTTCCTCTTATATCATAATTTGAAATGTTATAACCTTTATCTGAAACTATTTTTATCTTATTTGTCTCATAGTAAACTTTATGCGAATGAAACATACTTTTATTTTTTAAAAAACTAGAAAAAGAAATAATCTGTCCTTTTTTATTAAACACCATTTTTGTTTTTGGATATTTAAAAACATTATTTAGCTTTTTAGTATCATAAAATTGGATAAATTCTTTAACATCTCCCCTTAAACCAAGGTTTTTCACCGTTCTCTCAAATGTAGTTCTGCAAAAGTCTACCACTCTCTCTTTATTTTTGATAACAGATTTTGACTTTTTTATTTTTTGTTTGAACTTATTCTCATTTATATCAAAGCTCCCAAAAACATTATTTCCAAGTAAAACTAAGATTAAAAGAAGTTGAAGTTGAATTTTCATAAACTTAAATTTTTATCAAAAATAAATAACTAAACTTAATCTATGTAATGTTTTAAAAAACATCCTTACTAATTTTGATTCACCTTTCTAAATTTCCCATATAAAAGCACACCTTTTAAAGATGTCCCAATAATACAATACAGTTGTTATATCAGAAAAACACAAAAAACAACCTCAAGACATTATATTTGCTATAAAAAAGATTGAAGCAATGAAACGTAAATTAATTATCCTAATAATCCTTCTAAGTAATCTCCCTAGTTTTTCACAAACAATAGCTGATTTTTTTATAATGGTACCAGATAGTTCCATGATGAGTTTATCAAAAGAAAAAAGAAAACAAATTTTGAGATATTCATCTGATAACTTAACAAAAGAAGATGCTTACAAAGATTTAAGAGATAGTAAAAACCTCTATGCTTTTGATATTTTTGATAAAAAAAATGGATACCTAAGAATGATTGGTGCATTTGAAGGTCAGGTTCAAATGTGTTATTGGAATTTAAAAAATGGCAACAAATTAATTGCAATATATATTGAGGGCTGCGGCCCCGTCTGCTATATAGAACAATTTGATTTCTATGAATACGATGGTGTAAAATTCAAAGCCATTAACTGGAAATCTATAATCCCAGAGATTTATAATGATTTTTTGGGAGCTGATTATAAAAAGAAACTAAAAACATTAAAAGAGCAAGATATTTTGGCTACTCTATTATTTGAGTTACCTAGAAATGGTAAAAACATTATAGGGAAATGGGGTAATGAAGATTCTCAAAAAGTTTATAGAGATTATAGTATTGGTGATCGAATGAACTTGAAATGGAATGATGGAAGTTTTTTAAAAGGAAACATCTACTGGAAATAATAAACTGGAAACCTATATCCATAAATTTAAAAGCCACCCTATTTTTAGGATGGCTTTTTTTGAATTATTTACAATTAGAATTAATTCCTTTGAAAAACGCTAATCTATAAGCTGTTTCATGACCAATTTTTTGAGACATCCACTCCTTCCAATTATTTGAGTTTTTATCCGTTGGCTCGCTACCCAACACACAATTACCTGTTAGCATAGTATACATATAAGCAGCTGTGGCTTTATCTAAGTTTCCATGCATATGCCAGTTATCGCTATAAGCAGATTGAGAAGGAATCGCTTCTTTAAGTTGCGCATATAAAGTACGAATAGGTATAGCACGTGCATTTGGTAATTCAGATTTTCTAACCATATATAATGCAGTACCTAAATCAGTACTATTATTTGTTTCATTATAACGTTTATCTAAACCATAAAGCATTGATGTATTTCCATGGTTACCATTGTCTTGCATAGGGAAACCAAAAGAAAAATCGAATTTAGTTGGATCAATTTTATAACGTTTGTTAGGTTCAAAATTTGTATTAGCCCTTCCATAATTAAAATTAATAGGTGGTGTACCGTTCTTTACAAGAGTTCTACTTGATTTGTTAAAAACCCATTTTAATCCATTTAAAATACCATTTTCAGAACTAGTACCTGTATGGTTGTAGTTTAATACATTATCACTTATATCACAATTCATAAAGGGAGATATAAAAGTAGGATTACCTGAATAATGCTCCTTATTTTTTTCTTCATTTTTAGTTTTTAAAACAATATCTGCAATACTGTTATCGTATTCATATTTTGAAGTTGTAGCATTTTTATCTAAAATATGAGTATAGATAGCAGCTGCTGCTAAATAGGCTCCATTTGGAGTTGGATGCGTTGTAGCTTTGTCTTTTTTTGAACTTGGCAGATTTTTCCAAGACAATCCAGCAGGAATAGTTTCTATGCTTGAACCATCAGCTGTACGATAGGTATATTCTGAAAAATGATTAATTGAAGCTGTTAAAGTTTCATCTTTAGACCACTGCATTAAAAGTAATGGTTTAGCACCACCTTCAGCAACTTTTTGGGCAATTTTATGAACACCTAAAGAATAGTATCCAGGTAATTTAGCAATGATATATGGGTCAGCTGTAATTATAACATAATCCCATTTTTTAGCATCTTTACTTGCTAGATTATTAAATCTTTTTTCCTGATTTTCTGGCCAGTAGTAATATTGTAATAAAGAATGTGCATAATGATTTTCATTATATGTATTCACACTTTGACCTAAACCATAGGTAACAACTTTACTTTTATAAATATCTTCAAAAGAAATAGTTACTTCTAAGTTATGAGACGCGTCTTGTGTTAGAATATTCTTTAACTCCTCTCCTATTTTATCTGAAGAGAATGCACTAACACTAGAATTTATAGATTTACTTGATCCAATGATTAAAATATTAAGTTTTCCATCTTTATTTATATCTGCATCAACCGTTGTATTAGGGGGAGGATTTTGATCAGATGGCAATGAAGAATCATCGGAACAACCTGTAAGAAACAGAAATAATGTAGTTAAATAAATTAACTTTAAGGGGTTGTAGAAAAAAGGGGTAGTTTTCATAAGTTTTTTAAATATAAAATAATAAATATGAAATCTTATATAATATTTTTCAACTACAATTTATAGAAAGATGTTATGTAGTATAACTGATTCTTAAATAAAAAAAGTTATCAACTCAAGACAACTCTTTTCTTTGATAACATTAAATTCTTAAAAAGTAATTTGTTTTATATTATTGCTGATTTCACCATATAAAACGATTGAGTTTTTATTTACCCTACTAAAAAATATAGTTTTTAAAAAAGGGCTGGACTCTTAAATAAGAAAAGAGCTTATTAACTCCTGATAACCTCTTTTCTATGACAACATTTAATTCTTGCTAAAGTAATTTGTTATTATTATTCGCTTTTACATTTATACGTTACACTTATGAATTTTCAGAAATAAGCTTAACACTAATCATTTAATTTGAATAATTAATTTTAAAATTTAAATAATGATTAAAAACATGTCAAACTTAGGTACAATCTTAAACAAATCAGAGCAAAAATCTATTAACGGGGGGCTTTCTGAAGCATCAGGTAGAAGATGTGATCGTTTACTTAGAAGAGCTGAAAGGTATTTAGATAATGGTAACCTTAGAGGCTATGATAGAGTAATGGCTACTTTTTCTAGAGTTTGTCCGATTGCATAAAAAATTAGGCAGACTTAGGTTTGCCTTTTTTATAGTATTCATACTACAATTTTATACAAGTAAGGATTTCCCTTACTTATTTTACGGACTAAAATTATTTGATTGATCTTTAAATATTTAGATTTAAGAAATCTAAACTTCAAATTATGATAAAGAACATCTCAAATCTTGGGAACATGCTTAGTAAGCAAGATCAGCAATCAATTAATGGAGGAGCCTCACAATGTTTTAAATATTGTAATCCTCAAGGACAATACATATTTTTTTGTCCGCCACACTGGGATCCAGTTAACATGGGACCATGTCCTTAAAAATAATAGCGGACTTCGGTTCGCTTTTTTATTATACTTTCTGTTTTATTTTTCACACCTGTTAATTTTAGTTAAACAAGGTAAAACCATACTTATCTTACGGCTTATTACACCTTATTTTTATTTGTGATTCATATGTTTGAAGAAATTTAAAATACATATTATGTTAAAGAACATTTCAAACTTTGGTACAACTCTAAACAAAACTCAACAACTATCTATACTTGGTGGAATAAACGGTGGTGGAACAACAATTGAATGTGACCAGATCCCTTACCCTTGCGATACTGGTTATGAACCAAATGAAAATTGTGTATGTGTTCGCATACCTTTTTAAACAAACATTACAAGCGGACTTCGGTTCGCTTTTTCTTTTTTATTACCCCCTTTATTCTTTAAATTTTAATCAAGTAGGGAAAGCCCTTACTATTTCTACTGTTTTTTCTTATTGATTTAATTATTAACTATTTAAATTTAATGAATTAAAACCCTCAAATTATGTTAGAAAAAATTTCAAACTTAGGTTCATTATTGGAAAAAGATGAACAAATTTCTATTAATGGTGGACGTAGATTATGCTATAAATATTTTGAATGTATTGGAGGATACATCAATACTTGTTTAGCATACATTGATCCTTGTCCATGATAAACTAAAAATTTCATAAGCGGACTTCGGTTCGCTTTTCTTTTTTACTTTCTAAATTTTGGATATAAAAAAACACCTTTTATAAGGTGTTTGTAATAAATATTTATTTTCGTTTAAATACTGTATTTAACTAGTCAGAGTAGATTTAGATGTAATCAAATCCATTGTAGTTAAAGTTATACATTATAGAAAACCATTTTTTCATTGATTTATTATAACTTATTCTTCAATATCAAATAAATACTCAACTGTAACTTCAAAAAATCTAGCCATTCTAATTGCTAAAATTACTGAAGGATTAAATTTGTTTTTTTCAATTGCGTGAATAGTTTGCCTTGAAACATTTAATTCTTTTGCTAAATCTGCTTGAGTTAAGTTATGTCTAGCTCTTTCTACTTTTACAAGGTTTTTCATAAATACATTTTTCTTTTGATAAAAAATACTACTATGTAAGACCAAAGTAATGGAAATATAAAGAAATTTAAAGTCAGTTTTAAGTCTTTAGCAAAAACGTACATTAAAATTGTAACTAACAATCCAATGATAAAAGTAAATTGAAAAGATTCTAGTCGTAATTTATCTATGTAATCGTCTTCTACCTTTTCTTTTGAAGCCATAAAAATTAGCATTGCTATTATCGCAACAAAATCAATTCCATAATTTAACGCTCCCCCAGAAAAAGCATTTAAAAGCCCTTGTATTCCATTGTCTAATTCCGTTACTTTTTGGGAAGTATTAAGAAAGTTTAAACTTCCATTAAGTAAAGAAGCAATAATGAAAAGGATTAATCCAATTTTTTTATACCAATTTGGTAATATTTGTATTTTCATATTCTATTATTTTTACACAAAAGTAAACAAAACTTTACATTAAGAAAAACAAACTAGACATTTATTAATCATTCCCCCTTTTTATTCTGGACAATACATCAACGAAATTTTTAGTTTAGGAACCTCAAACCCTACAATTACTTTAATTCTTATTTCTAAATTTTTGACATAAAAAACAACACTTAATAAGTATTGTTATGTATATGAAGATTTTTTGTGAAACTATATTCGCCTAGTTATTTTGCCTAACCTCAAATACTCTTCAGATTTAACAAAATTTATTATTTCATTAATTCTTTTCCTTTCTCCCTCTGCATAACTTGAGACTCCAAATATTTTCTGATCTTCTTTACTAAGTTGAATATTATAAACCTTACCTAATTTAGCATTTTCTAAAACACTTAGAACTATTTTCTCTAATTCTGAATTTATTTCAACCAAAGTATCATTTACATATAATCCTCCTGGACAAAGTCCTTTATAATAAGTCTCAGACTCAACCGCTTTGTCAACTATTCTAATCCATAAATTTATGTCACTACTTTCACAATAAAAGGAACTTCTTCCACCATCTAGAAGAGTTGAATTAGAAATTATGAATTCAGTTTTATTTTCAGGATATACTTTTAATAAGTATTCGGTTGCATTCATCTTTTTAAGGTTCAAGTTTAGAATAATAAAAATAATCAATAATTTATTTTAACTCACCACAATTACTTCAATAAGCTTTTCTGATCTTTAAGAGTAAGCAATTAAATATATTCAATGTTTTCGCGTCTCTTAACTTATACATTTTTCCAATTACATTCAAAACCAATAACCAAACATAGACATTGTGGTAACTGTTAAGTGATAAAAATCATAAAAGCTTCATCATTCTTTTATTATTTTTATTACTAATAGAATGAGATGTTTAATTAAAAAACAATTCAAATGTTGAAGTATATACTAGCATGGTTTCCAATGATTATTATTGCCATAGCTAACGGATTTTTTCGAGAAAAACTTTTAGTAAATTATTTTGATAAGCTTCAGGCTCATCAACTCTCTTCTATAAGTATGATTGTTTTGTTAACTATATACAACTGGATTTTATTTAAAATTTTCTTTCCAGCATCTATCAATCAAGCAATATCTATTGGGCTTATTTGGTTATTATTTACAATAATGTTTGAGTTTTTATTCGGTTATTACGTCGTAGGACATTCTTGGTCTAAATTATTAAGTGATTATAATATTTTAAAAGGAAGAATTTGGTTTTTTGTTCTAATTTGGATTTCTATTGTTCCTTATATTATTTATCGCATACAAGAATAATGTATAGTATTAGTTATAACTAGCTGGTATAGATTAGAAAAGCTAATAATTTATTTTTACCTACTGCAATTATACCTAGGCGCTTTTCCCTTTACAGCATCTAAAAGCTTAAAGAATTACGGTAAAACCTTACTTTTTTTACGGTTTTTATATAGAAACATCAATTAAATTCTAATTAATTTCGCAGCCACTTAAGAGACGTCTTAAGTTCTTTTTTATAGCAATTTTCCCACTCAGTCTTTGAGTGGGTTCTTTTTTTAGCACTCATACTACATTTTATTATTTCTGAAAACCTAGGGTTAATTTAAATTAATAAACATTTTGTATCTGAGAAGTCTATTTACATTCTCCTTCGCATTCTTTGTCTTTTTATTTATATTGTGTATTAACTATAGATAAACAAGGTAAAACCTTACTTTTTTTACGGATTTTTTATTCAAATCTTAATTTTTACTTTTTAGATTTGAGAAATTAAAAATTCAATTTATGTTAAAGAGCATTTCAAACTTAGGTTCAACTTTGAACAAAAAAGAACAACAATCTATTAATGGTGGTAGTGCATGCTTTCCATTCGACCCTTGCGGATTAGATGAAAAATGGGATTTTGGTTTATGCCAATGCGTATTAACCAATTCATAATAATTTATCAGCGAACTACGGTTCGCTTTTCTTTTCTCTTTAGTACTTCAATTATCTTTATCTTAACTTTTAAGTCTCTCACCTATACTTTTAAGAATCCTATCTTATTTTTCATTTTGCCCTTTACATTTAATCTAAATTGAATACCTAAGCACTTAAAAGTATTTAACATGGTAAAAATTTATTTTTACAAATCTCATTTGAAAGAATTCAATCAGATTTCCGCCAATTTTCAAGATTATTCAAACATTCAAATTAATTCATCTTATTATGGCATCAACCTTATTGAAACTAAGTTAGATACCAATAGTAGAATTAGTCAAAATTCAATAAACTTGTTTATCAAATATCTTAATAACAACTGTGGTTTTAAGATTATGTATTAGCGTTTTTTTACCTAACCCATAATATTTTCATTTCTAAATTTTTGACACAAAAAAACACCTTAAAAAGGTGTTCATTGTAAGTTTATAAATTGCTTTAGATTAGTTCTTTTCTTTTAATAATTTTTGAACTAAAACCTCTAATTCCTTTATTTTAGAATTTTGTTTTTTGTTTTCTTGAACTTGTTTTTCTAATGCTTTTATTTTCTTTTCTTGTTCAATTGTATACAAGGTTAATTCTTCAATTTTTTGTAATAATTTAGAATCCATTTCTCCTAGAAAAATTCCATTATCAGCTACTTCTTTTGCACTTGGAATATCTTTTAAATGCCCTTTTTCTTTAATATGATTTTCTACTTCTTCCAAAGTAGGTAATTTATAATCATCATAAAAAACAAAATCAGACCAGCCTGTTTCAACTTTTATTTCTTTTGCTCTTATATTTCCATTCACTGCTAATTTCCATGCCCCTGGATCTACTGTTCCGATTCCAACATGACCACTGTTTCCTTTTATAACAAACGTTTCCTTCATGACATTATCAACATTACGCCTAAATAATACATCACCATACGGTGTATTCGATATAGCATTATGCTTAGAATCAAAATAAGTGACTGCGGTATTAGGATTATATGAAATATGATATCCATGATTAATACCCCAATCCAATTTAAGACTGGAATTGTTTGCCGAATTTGTACTTCTTATTCTCAAGGATGCATTGCTATCTACAATCTCAAGTTTCTCTGATGGACTGTTTGTTCCTATTCCTACTTTACCATCAACCACTACATTGTGTATTGTTTTACCTGAACTATGTTCTGCATTTTTAAAGTAAGTCGTTTGTTTTGCAATACCACTACCAGGTACTGTCTTTGGGGCAATTTCAAAAACCCCATTTGTTCCACTAAAAGCTGACCCAGTTTTAAAAACTAAATCATCATAAGTTCCGCCATTACCTAGTCTAAAATTACCTTGGAGTAAAAAAGTTTCGTCAGATTGGTTAATTGTTCCTTCACCAATTCTTATCTGATTCGCTCCTACCTGAAAAATAGCTTTATCATCTGTTCCTTTTGTTATTTTTAAAGGAATAGATGACGTCCATGTACTTTTTGTTTTCAACCAGAGAGTGCTTTTAGCATTACCTACACCAGAATTTTCTATAACAGAAACATAGTCTTCTTTATTATCTGAAATATCAAGCCTTACACTTGGACTTGTAGTTCCAATTCCTACATTTCCATTAGAATCAATACGCATTCTTTCTTTTAATCCTGCATTATAACTACTAAAAGTTAAATCTGTAAGTGCGCCTGTAGCCATTCTTATTGCAGAAATTCTAGCAGTTGGAATATTTACAGCTGATGTCACTGAAAAATCTATATCAGCAGTATCGTTTATTGCTCCATTTGAGTTTGTCAGTCTTAAAAAAGATGTTTGCCCTGTATTAGCTTTTCTTATATGCAACTTTGCTTCTGGACTCGTAGTTCCAATACCAACATCACCTCCGAAAGTTGTATTACCATTTGGATATATCCTTAAATTTTTAATATCGCCATAATTTCCATAACCCAAATAAGTGTATACATAATCAGTTGAACCTCCATATGAACCAACTCTAAAACTACCAGAAGACATTAATGAGTTTTCAAACTCTATAAGATCTCTTGCCCATCCACCTCCGTTATAGTTAAATCTTCTTTTAAAATGTTCTCCTACTGATCCTCCTTGAATGGTAACACTTCCTGTTGTTAAATTATTCCCTGTTGAATTCCACTGGGCTTTAACACCAAAACTAATAGCTAACATAGCTATTACAGCAATTTTTGTTTTCATAATAATTTTTAATTTTAGAAATGCAAAAATAGACTTTTTCACTTATCTAAAACTCAATTACGCCTATGATCTTTTCCATTTTTGAGTCCTGAAAACCTAAGGCTATTTTAAATTTTCATCGTATTGCTTTAATTATTTTTTCTAACAGGTAAATACCAATCTACCTCTTAAATTTTCATATTTACCAGCAGAACATTGTGAGATAATGCAATGTTTTATCTTCTTAAACAAACTGTTTTAAACTAGCTATCTGTTGTTCCAAAGCTACAATTTCCGTTTGCATTTTTAATTCTTTGTAATAGGAATGTTCTCTTAATTGTAGTTCTAAATCTTTTTTACGCAAACGAATCCATTTTTTATCGGTTATACTCAATGTTTCTTCTTTCAATAATATATTGGAAGCATGTAATCCTCGTAACCAATACGCTCTATTTGCTTGCAACTTTTTTAAATTATTCTTTTTGTTTTCTAAAGTCTTCCTTATTCGCCATAAAAGCTGTTTTAACTCAACTATACTCTCCTCCTTCTCTTTCTCTATAAATTCTGAGACTCCAGATAATTCAGCTACAGGAACCGACAATGCTAATGCTTTATACAAAACCATTAATTTATTAAGTTGTGACAAATTCAAAGTCCTACGACCAATCAATACTGAGTTTACAAAGCTTATAGAACTCCCTATATATCCACTCACTACATGGGTATGAATATTAAAATGTTTTTTTATTGCTTCTATCATTTTGTACAATTTTTCTTCTCACAACTATTTGTTTGTACTTATTTTTTGAAAAATTTTAGTACAATAATTTTTATTCTTTAAAAGTATTTGTACTAATATCTCATAAAAAAAGCCCAATTAAAATAATTGGGCTTTTGCTTTTAAGCTACACTGTTATGGTAGCTTTGTAATTTTCTATTTGCAAAATAGCTTCTGTTAATACTGCTACTTGAGCTTCTAATTGTTGGTGATCTATTTGATCTTCCAATACATTGATTGCACTATAATTTGCATTCCTGTTTTCTAACGATTTCAACTTGGTTTCTTCTCTTTCTATTTTCAGTTCCAAGTTTCGTTTTTCTTTCTCATCGGTAATCACCTTTAAAGCCGATTCAAAACCCGCTATAATAGCTTTTACACTAATAATTCCTTCTGCTACTGCTGCAGTTTTCTCCGTTTTGTTTTCTAAAGACTCTCCCAAATTCCTAAGTCTTCTTTCTAACAGAGTTTTTTCTGTTTGTGTAATTTTAATTGCCTCATCACATGCAACTTTTGTACTTAGCAATGCTAAATTCAATTCCATATTATATTAATTTTAATGGTTACAATTTTTTGAGAGAGGAGGTGCTTTTTATTTTTACAAACGTTTTTTTTAACAGCTTATTATCCAATTAACTTATTATTAAACAGTTTTTTAACTTTATTACTTCATTATTCTCCAAAAACTAACAAAAACCTAAAAACGAACATTTTTCTATTTGTTTTTTAGCTCTTCTTTAACTTCTAATTTATTTCAAAAGAAAACCCTACACTCTTTATGCATAGGGTTTTAATTTAAACTATATATTTTTCTAGTGCTTTGGTGCTCCTGAATCTCCATCTGGAATTGCTGTATAAACCTCAACACTTATTGGTGTAGCTTGTGGTTTTCCATTCACTTCTTTTATCTTAGACACTGTAGTAATACATGTATTTCCTTTACCTCCATCTGTTCCTAAAGAAAGTACTACCTCATTTCCTAAATTATCAATAAATCCAACTATATACATTAATGGTACTACGGTTAAATTCTTATATGGAACCCCATTATATTCTACTTCTGAGCTGCTTTTAATCACAATTGTTTCATTTGATGTTTGATTTAGTTTCAATGGTGCTCCTGCAAATCCCATTAATGGAACCACATTTAATAACGTATTTCCTGTAAAACTAGTTCCGTTATAACTACCTGAAATACTTATTACTGAACCATAATAACTTCCTGAATTTGGATATGCTTTTTCATATTTACGGGTAAACGTTACTTTTAAAACATCATCCTTAGAGTTATTACCTGGAATTGTTAACACCCAACTTTTTCCACTTTTTTCAAATGTCATAGTATCATCAAAAGTATAAAGTGTTGAATTGCTACCTACCTCTGAAATTCCAAGTGTTACCGTATACTCTTTTGAACCATCCGATTTGGTTTTATATTCTCCTTCTATAGAAAGAAAAGCACTTTCTCCTGAAGAAAGTTCATAGAATCCTGAGAACTTTGCTAACTCTTCACTTGCTATATTTGTTCCGCTTACTGGCATCTTTTCAACAGTTTTTACCATTTGTAATGACCTTGGAATTGATAGCTTTGTATTTTTTAAAGAAAAAAGATCGTTACACACCTTACCTCCATTTGCTGAAGTTCCCATAATAATACTGTAGTTAAAAAGCCCATCTAATGTGCTAAAAGAAAAAACATACATATTTAAATTATAAATAAATACATCCACCTCTTGTAGATGACCTCCATCTCCTCCAATATTGGTATAGTTGTATTGCAAGGTATTGTCTGTTCCTATCTTTAATATTTTATCTCCTTTTCCCTTATCTTCATAATAAGTCCCTGCATACATTGCCATAGGGATAGGATTATTATAAGTTGCTCCTTGAATATTTATAGGCGTTTTACTTTTTCCATTTGTAACCTTTCCTTTTAAAGAAGCTGTAATTTCCTGACTATTATCTTCTCGTGTAAAATCAAGTGTAAAACTAGGAACATTACTGTTGCTAGTAGCTTTTGCTATTAATATATTTTCGTTCCAATTTACAGATTCAAAATCTCTGTTTGGTCCTGTAAGATGATAAACTTCTGAAGATGTTCCATCTGCTGAATAGATTAATGATACATGAGGTGTTACCTCTCCATTTTTTACCAATAAGTTTGTATCTACAGTAAGGAAGGCTCCTGTATTGTTAAGAGCATAATATCCATTAAAAGAAATTAATCCTTCTGCTTCTCCTATTGGATTTTCATAAGGAGCATCGTCCTTTGCAATCTTCAATAAATTATTGTGAAATTCGGCAATACTTTCTGCTGATTTACTCGTTACTGGTTTTGTTGGGATAGTTAAAGTTGACATAATTAATAAAGAAATTAAACTGCTATAGCAGCTGGTTAATAAATTCTTCATCAAATTTCAAGTAATCAATGCTACTGAATTAAAAAATTGCTTTAAGACTTTATAAAATTGTAATAAGAGAAGAAAAACTTGGTATAAAAGCCACACCAACTATCCAATTGAATATCAAACACTTGAACAAAAAGATAAAAAACCTTAAAAATCAGCATAAATCTTTCTTTTTTCATTAAAAACAGGATTTTCCCCCTTTTTTTTGAAAGGTTTTTCATGTGTGCTTCTTGTTTTTTTTATTTTAGATTCAGACACTAAACAATCAATACAATTTTTTACGTATGAAAATATAGAAAAACACTTTTAACCAACATTAACAATTGTCCCTCATGAATCTATCAACCATCAAAACGCCAGGAGTATACATTAATGAAATAAATACTATTCCAAGCTCTGTAGTACCCGTTGCTACATCTGTACCAGCATTTATTGGATATACTCCTCAAGCTTGGTACCAAGGGAAATCGTACACCAACGTCCCTACAAAGATTTCTTCATTTGCTGAATTTCAAGCGATTTTTTGTTTACCAACTTCACCATCTTCGGTGAATCCTGCTAAGCAATACAATCCGCAATATTATTTAGTAAAGCAAGAAAGTCAACCAAGTTCTAGTAATCATATAATGATTGCTAACGATTATTACGCCATTGTGCCTGATCCAAACACCATTTATTACTTATACAATAGTATTAAGTTGTTTTTTGATAATGGCGGTAGCAATGCTTATATCGTATCTGTTGGTTCTTATGGAGCAACCTCTGGAAAGGCTGCTCAAATTGGCAATCAAATTGTAAATCCCAATGTTCAAATTGACGATTTAACTAAAGGATTAGCCTTATTGAAAAAAGAACAAGAACCAACCATGTACATTTGTCCTGAAGCAACATTGCTTTCTGTAGAAAACAATGCTACTTTAATGCAAGAAATGTTATCACAAGCTTCAAAAAAGCAAACTGCCATTTGTATTTTTGATATTATTGGAGGTAAAACACCTCATCCGAATACTTATATTGAAGACATTACTGCTTTTAGAAATGCAACTGGAAGCACTGGCTTAGATTATGGAGCTGCTTACTATCCTTTTGTAGAAACTACGGTTCAGAAAACCAATGATATTAATTACACTAATTTATTTGGTGGAGACTTGAACAAACTACAAGAGATTTTAAGTCCTGAAAATAATCCAAACGAATCTGTTAATGCTATCATTAATACTATTCGAACTACATCTAGTGAACATGCTTTAACTGCACATCAGTACAACAGTTTGTTAATAGCAGCAAGTCCTATTTATAGTACTATTATGACATATATATTGTCTGATGCGAACTTATTGCCTCCAAGTGGTGGAATGGCAGGAGTAATTACCAGAACCGACAATCAATTAGGTCCATGGAAAGCTCCCGCAAATGTTGCCATGAATGATGTTATTAACTTACCTATAAACTTAACCAATGCTCAACAAGAAGTTTTAAATGTTGACATTGTTTCTGGAAAATCTATTAATGCAATTCGTTTTTTTAATAGAGCTGGAATTTTGGTTTGGGGAGCTAAAACATTAGATGGGAATAGCCCAGACTGGAGATATCTTTCGGTAAGAAGAACCGTTATATTTTTGGAGCAATCTTGTAAAGTAGCAGCGATGGCTTATGTTTTTGAGCCTAACGATTATGGTACTTGGGAATCTGTAAAATCTATGATTAGTAGTTTTTTATATGGAATTTGGAAACAAGGAGGTTTGCAAGGTGCAACTCCTGAAGATGCCTTTTCTGTTGAATGTGGATTAGGTAGTACAATGACTGAAGAGGATATTCTTAATGGAATTATGAAGGTATCGATAACCGTTGCCCCAATAAGACCTGCTGAATTTATTGTATTTACATTTCAACAAAAAATGGCAAGTTCTGATTAAAAAAGAACTTTTATTAAAACAAAAATTATTTTTATTAGAAGCAAACTATTATTTTAATTAAATGAACAAGTAACATTTTAGTTATATGCAAAAATTTAATTTCCCTTATAAGCAAAGTGTTATCTTCATTAAAAACAAAATTTACCTATAAATTTAAATAGGAATTATTAAAATATAAAGCTTACAGAAAATAAGTAAAAAGGCTGCTATAAAACGGGGTTAGCAGCCTTTTTTGTAGCTATGAAACTACGAGGTAAATAAAGGAGTTTTTCAATTTGCTACCCTTCCTAAATTTAATGCTATTATCATTGTATATGATTTAAATTGTACTACCCGAAATACTTATTGTATAACAAAAAACAGCTATATTGAATTCATATATCTACCCCACATTTAAAACTAACTCAGAGTTGCTTATACAATTTATTTAAAAAGCTTGTCCTAATCTTTAAATCTTACAATAGAAAATCAACAAATTATTATAAACAAACACTGCATTCTAAATTAATCTGAGGCTAAATTAAATAAGACTCTAACATTTATATACTCAAAAGTAACCAGCGGTCGTTTTAAGTAATAAACGGCAGATATTTGTAATAAACGGTATAAAACTTATGGAGTTATAAGTTAAGAGTTATAAAAAATTGTGGTCTCTATTCGTACACCACTTCGACTTCTTCTGTTAAAGGAATACTTTGACAACTTAGTACATAGCCTTCTTTTACTTCTTTGTCTGTTAATGCTAAATTCTTTTTCATATGTACTTTTCCTTTTTTCACCTTGCATTTACAAGTAGAACAAACTCCTCCTTCACATGAATAAGGCGGTTCATAATTATCGTTTAATAATGCTTTTAAAATTGTTTTTCCTTTTGGTATGGTATTTTCTATTTTTTCACCTTTTAAATAAGTTACCAAACTAGCATTTTCTACAGCTTCAATTTCATTTATAGTGCTTCCTCCTCCAAAACTCTCTACAAAAATTCGATCAAAAGGGACATCTATATTTTCCAAACCTTTAATCGTATTATCAATCATTGTTCCTGGTCCGCAAACATAATATTCTGCATTCTGAGCATAGGGTGGATATTCATTTATAAACCATTCAATACTTGCTGCATCTATTCTTCCTTTTCTAAATTTATTATTAGATGTTTTCCATAAATCACTCCAACTGCTTTTAGGTCTACTTAAAGTTTGAACCAGAAAAAATCGATCTTTATATGTTTCTTCAAGGTGTTTTAACTCTTCCTCAAACATAATAGTTTCCTGACTCCTATTCCCATAAATCATATATACAAAACTTCTTTCTTCTGTATATAAAACTGTTTTTAAGATAGATAGTACTGGGGTAATTCCACTCCCTGCTGCAAATAAATAATAGGTTTTATAATTTTCTTTTTTTACCTCTGCATAAAAGCGTCCATCGGGAGGCAACACTTCAATATAGTCTCCTACTTTAACCTCATTATTAATATGATTAGAAACTAAACCATCTTTTACTCTTTTTACTCCTATTCGTAAAGGCTCTTCCTTTGCTGGTGAGCTACATAAAGAATATGATCGACGAACCTGTTCTCCTTTTAAATTAAACTGTAAGGTTATATACTGACCTGGCTTATAGTTAAATGTTTCATACAATTCATATGGAACATCAAAAGATACCGAAACTGCTTCTTTGGTTTCGTTCTTTACTTCTATAACTTTTAAAGAATATGGTTTACTCATCATTCAACTTTGAAAATTCTTTTTGCAAAAATTTGTACTGGATAACTCTCCGCATACTCTCCTTCAATCCTTACCTTTTCTCCAACCTCTACACGCACATAATTATCTTCTAAATTTGGAATACTAATAGTACATGTATACAAACCTCCTTTTTTATCTTCTAAAGTAGCTGTATACCCATCTTTACCATTTTCAATTTTGGTAACAGTAAGCAACGGTAACTTAGACGCTTCTTCTTTTTTTACCGAACTACAAGCGGTAAGCAACACCAATAATAGTATATATATTTTTTTCATCTCTCATATATTTTTAATCAAAAGCCCCGTTCTTCTTCATCCATTTTTTTACTTCTTCCTGAAAACGCATAACTGCATACTCTCCTCTTTGCGCCCTTGCTCCTACACTAAACATAGGTGATTTTAATGATTTTTGTTGCTGTTCGCAAGCATATACATCTTCTTGCATAAAATCTCCTGATGCCATAGGATCACTGGCATCTCCTTCATATTTCCCTTTATTACCATAATGCAACCATACCTTACTCATAGACGATTTGGTATACTGTTTGGTAAATTCCCATTCACTTGCATTTTCCATTTTCGAACGAATTACTACCAAAGTCCTATCAGCTGCTAAAGGAATTGCATGAAAAGTATTCCATGCTGCCTCTCCTTCTGTAATTCCTATGTTAGGAAATAACCACGGCACATAAGCGCCTATTTTTTCTCTTGGAACACTACTTATTAATGGTTGTGGCGATGCATTATCAACATCTGCTAAATAATCTGGAACCAACGGCTCATAAAACCAATAATGAGGTCCTTTCCAACCAAACTCTGCATTGGCATGATCGTACATATTTAATGTTCCTTCATGCAAATGTGCTAGGTGGTAATGATCTATATAATTTTCAACAATAATTTTCCAGTTTGCTTTGATCTCTTTTGTATAAAATGCCTCTCCTTCTTTTTCTTGATACTCTACCAACTCTTCAGGTATATGAGGTCCTAAATAAGGTTCTACTTCTCCAAAAAACTCCATAATACTTGGTGCATTTTTTTCTGGATGTACAAACAACATGCCTTTAAAAATATCTACGGAAGCCTCATGTAAATTTAATTCGCAATCGTGTAATTCTTTACTACATAAATCAGGAAACTCTTCTTCTTTTTTAGGTACACTAATTAATTTCCCTTCTAAATCATAGGTCCAATCGTGATAGGGACATGTAATTGCTTTTTGTGCTTTTCCTACGGCTCTTAATAATTGTGTTCCTCTATGACGACACATATTGTGAAAAGCTCTTAATCGATGATCGCGACCTTTTACAATAAAAATATTATTGAGTCCTGCTTGTACAGAAATATAATCTCCTGGGTTAGCCACATCTTCTATCAATCCAGCAAATTGCCACGTAGTACTAAATAAAGTTTTCATTTCTAAATCAAACCATTCTTGAGATGTATATGCTTCTATTGGCAATACATGCATCATATTTCCTGTGGCTGAATTATTATTTTTTGATGTTGAACTCATACTTCTAATAACTTTTAATATTCAATACTACAAATTCATTCTTTACTAAATTCTCTTTCATAACAAGCTTTTTACTTTTTCTTCTTTCTTTTCCAAGTTTCCTTATAGGGCTGACCTTCAACAGTCATTAATGCTTCTAACTTATCTTTATTATTTAATGTAAAAATTACTTCATAATACGCTCCTCCTGGTAAATACATTTTTCCATTAACGTATTTCTCTCCTTTCTTTTCTACATCTGTTAAAAAATAATCTTTTTTTTCGTTATTTCCTTTGTATTCATTTTTACCATCATTGTAGTAATGAATTTTCCCAAAAAACTTTCCTTTATATTCTACAACTTCATATTCTGCTTCATAATATTGATTCTTTACTGTCCAAACTCCAACAATCTCGTCATTATTTTGAGCACATGAAATCAATGTTACTAAACATAAAAAGGTTAATAATAGCTGTTTCATTTTTTTTAATTTATAGTGTTCCAAAATAATTATATAAGGTAGCTATTTCTACAATTGATAAGATTACAACTAGTATAATATAATCTTTCCATGAAAAAGGATTGTTATAAGTAAAGTAATCAATCACAGTCCAAAGAACAACTAACACTACCCAAGTTATAAGAGAACCTGTTTGATAATATTGTAATCCGAAATAAGTTAGAATGGACACTATTAGTGTTAAAAATAATTTCATAATTTCTTGTTTTTAATTATTCTCTTTTGGCATCCAATCTGGGGGTTTTATAAATACCAACATTTTATTTTTGAATCCTTTTACTTCACCTAGCTTTCTATTCAATCTAGTGAGTCCATGAAAAAATACTTTTATAGGATTAACACTATTTAAAGGCTCTGAAATACCATACACCACCTTTTCTTCTTCTGGTTCAAATGTTCCTAACATTCTATCCCAAATAATTAATATTCCTGCATAGTTTTTGTCCCAATACTGTTTATTTGAACCATGGTGAACTCTATGATGTGAAGGCGTATTAAATATTAGTTCAATTGGCTTTATTAATTTACCAATTATTTCTGTATGTAACAAAGTTTGAAACACTTGTACAAATACTTCTGATAATAGAACTAAAATTGGATCGAAACCAAGCATTACAATTGGCAATGAAAAAACAATAGGCATAATAGCATCTAAAGGTCCAAATCTGTATGCTACTGACATATTAAAATGTGGGGAACTATGATGTACCGTATGTGTAGCCCAACCTATACCTATTCTGTGCATTGTTCTATGCTCCCAGTAATAAGCAAAATCAGCCAATAACACACAAGCTATAATCGTTGCCCAATTGACATCTAAATGCGGTAAACTTAAATTATTATATACCCAATAATACACCTTAGTAATTGCTAAAATTCCTAAAATTATTTCTATTAAAAAGAAACCTCCAAAGGTTAGTACATTGGCTACACTATCTAATATTAAATCTTTAGTTAATCTTCTTAAAAAAGCATACCTAATAAGCTCTATTAAAAAGAAAGGAACTATTATATAAACCAAACTTAAATCGTTAAAAACATAGAACCAATATTCTACACTTTCCCACTGTAAAGTATCTGAAAAAAATGATATAACACTTGAACTTCCATCTACATTGTAGTTATAATAGAAGTAATGAGCAAAACCTGTTATAATTGCTATAACGAGTAAACTCCTGAGTAATAATGTTGAATTTTTCATGTTGTTTAAATTTACTACAAAATTGGATAAAACAACACTGAATTCTTTTGATTTAGGTCAAAATATCCAAATAATTTAAAATAGAAAACAAAGCTAAAAACGACCATATAATCACCATTGTCCAATACAATCTTGGCGATTCTTCTAATGATACTTCCTCTACAAAATGTATTTTTTTACTACTTAACACATTAACTAGTCCCATAAAAATAAAAAATGCCCAAAACCAATTCCACTCAAAAAGCACTGCCAAAATCAATAAAAACAACGCTATAATCGTTTTCCATTTTCTCATGCTTTTGATATTGTATATAAGTTAACTTTATTCTTTTTACCTCGTAATAGGATATCTCCTAAAACTTTGGTTAGATAAGGATTCTTAACATTTAAATCTGACAATAAATTTTCTGAGATTAAAACTGGTACATTATACGTATTACACTCAGCCTGAATTCTAGCAGATGTGTTTATAACATCTCCATGATATGCCAATTCCTTTTTTATAGTTCCAACCTCGGCCACCATTAAAGTACCTCCGTGCAAACCTGCTTTAAACTCAGGGACTTCATTATATTTTTGATTGTAATAGTCTTTTTTTGACTGTAACTTTTGTTGAAAATCAAAGAATAATGACACACAGTTATTATTAGCCAATCCCTTTTTATATTCCCAATTTAACACCGCTTCATCTCCCACATATTGATAAATTTCTGCTTCGTATTTAGGTACTAATTCATTCAAGTCATAAAAACAATCTTGAATAAATTGACTGTACTTCAAATGCCCTAATTTTTCTGCAATGGGTGTAGAATTTTTCAAATCTAAGAACATAAATATTCGTTTTTCTTCTTGTGGACTTTTATACTTACCCAATAACATTTTAAGGAAAACACCTGGACCTAGTTTTTCTGTCGCCATTTTTAGAATAGAAAACACCAATGATGAGCAAACAAAGAATAATACTGTTACCCAAAATGTTTTACTCTTTACCCACCATCCTTTTTTTATGACTGGAATTTCTAAATTATTGTCATATTGATAATACTTTCGAATTATGGAAACACAAATAATTAAAACTATAAAATAAATAAATGTTTTGGATAAAATTTGAAACCACAATGCTGTTCGTTTTGACACATAAGTATCAAATACAAATTCAATTAATGAATAAAAAACACCTATAGAAGCCCCTAAAAATGCTGCATACTGTAAAGCTACATAAAAAGGAATATTTGTTTTGTCTATTAAAGGTAACCCTTCATCTTCCCCTATTCCATAAAAGCGAATTGTGATGAATAGCATGTATGTTATAGTCCAGTAAAATACTGATTGTCCTAATAAATTTAGGTATGTTCTTAAGTTCCTACTCAATTTTTAAATATTTTTTAGCCTTGTACTAATTTCTTGCAAACGAATTATTTGTTGAAATATAATAGGAAGCATAAACACACCTCCTGAAAACTCTAAAACATAAGTAAGTACCGAAAAAATCCCACCAGCTGTAGCATTTACAGCACTTGCAGAAGCATACAATGCATAAATTGCTAGTATAAACAATACAATTTCGATGATTGAAAAATTAACCGTTTCTAAATCACTCATTTTAACTAACCATTTTGCTATTTTCTTAAAATGATTAAAAATACCTGTACGCTCACGAGTTTCTAACACATTTATTCTATGTTCTAACTCATCGTTTAAACCTATGTTATAGTTATAAATACGTTTGGTGCTAAAGGTATAAATTAAAATGATAACGATTATAGTTAACAAGCATCCGCCAAAAATCCATAAATCAAATACCGCTAACATTATCAAGGCTCCCACTACACTAATTGCCGACGTGAATGCCTGAGTAACATCATGCTCAAAAAAATCTACTAGTTCTTTTACTAAAGCACTTCTTGCTGCTATAGCAGACACTTCTATTCCTTTTTTATTTTGTGTTTCTGCAATTTCTGAAGCTACATTTGTATATATAAAAGTATAAGCGCGAGTATCGTAATACCTACGTATCGTACCAATAGCAAAACCTATTAAATACAAACCTGTAAATAACCACAGTCCTTTGTTACTACCATTAATTAAATCGTTAATAGCAATACCTAAAACCAAAGGTTGTAGTACTTTAGATATATTTTCTAAAATTAGTAGTAAAAAAGTAAACGAAATTTTCCATTTATATTTCTTAAAAATAGCCCCAATAGAAAAATCATTCATAACTAATAAGTATATCCTGGATAATCTATTACTAAAGTTGACAAAGAGAATAATGCCATAAAAATCCAGCTAATAATAATTACCCAATATGTTTTAGGGTTTTCTTTTTTAGAAATCGGTTCTATAAAGTAAGTTATTCCAGAAAAGAGATCGGGAATAACCCAGAACATAAACAAGACTCCCCAAGCCCATTCCCAGTTCATTAATATAGCAATGTACATTAATACTAATGCAATTAAGGTTCGCCATTTAATAGTTTTCTTCATTCTTAAATATAAAAAAGAAAATTTAAATAGAGATACCGAATCTTCTTAACATCTTCTTTTCCATATTCCAAAAGAAATTAAACTGTCCAAAAAGCCATCCATACAAGACCAAAAAAACTTGATAACATATAAAACTTAATAGTATAAACAACGGATAGTAAATAACTGCATGCATATTTTCTAAGGTTATCCCTATAGCTTTTAAAACTGGACGCCCAACAGTTATTGAAGTAGAACCTGTAATTGAAAAAACTATAAATATTATAATTAAATCTCTTGGCTTATCAATATTCCAACGTAACATTAATTTTTTCATCCTAAATAAATTTTGTTCAAATGTACACTGGCATCTTTAGTTTTAGTTTGATTTAAATCAAAAACACCTCATTATGATGATTTTGACATAGGTCAAAAATCTTTCTTACAAACCTTCTCAATTTTGTCTCCGTAATTATTCAGAATTAAAAATGAAGAGATATTTATTTGGTTTATTAATTTTTCTAATTGGGTGTTCTACTCAAATAGATGAGCGAATTTTAGGTATCTGGGATGTTCAAAGTTCTTTTTATAAGGCCACTTATAAAATAGAGAAACAGGCTAACAAACTTGTTGGTAAAGTTATTTATTATAACGACGACACCACTATTATTAGAGAAACTGGTACTGATAAAGACATCTTTTTAAACAATTTAACCTATAAGGACGACACTTTTGTCGATGCCATTTCAGGAGCTACACAAACCAACTCTGACAATCTTAAGATTAAAATTAAACACAAAGACACATTAGAAGTTACAAGCTATATCATGCACAAACCTCTAATTGAAATTTGGGTAAGAAAACAATAACAAAAACTAAATTATGAAAAAAAGACACATCCTTTTCGGGTTATGTATAACACTTGCTCTTGCAAGTTGTGAAGATGCAATTAGAGATATTACAGGAGGAACAACTCCAACACCTAATCCTACTCCTGATCCTATAGCAGAAGTTATTCCTGCCGATATTAATACTGATGGTTTTGATTTTTTTGAAAAAATGCAAGGTCACTGGGTAGGTAGCAATAGAGTTATTGCCGATGATTATGACTGGTTTGCATGGGATTATAGAGCCATCTCAAAATCACATATTCACGGTATTCATGAAGGTGGTTCGTTAGGAAACCTACTTACCTCATTTTTTGTAACAAATTACAAAGGCAAAAGAACTATCATGGGGCGTAATGGTGGACTATTAAGTGGTATTTACCGAACTAGTTATTTTGTTTTAGACAAAGTAGAAGACAGAAATTCTGAAGGTAAATATTACCGTTTTGTAGATGCCATTGGTAATAAAAATATTATGTCATTTGAACTACGTTTTAAAAATGACAGTTTATACTTTAACTCATACACTAGTAATTTAGGGAGTAGAATTCCAACACGTCATATGACTTTCAAAGGGAAGAAAATGCATATGGAATTAGCTCAAGCTGCTGCAAGTGCTACTAATTATCCTCAAAACACTATTGATGATGGGTTAGATTTTGCTGATGGGTTTAAAGCAGAAAATTTATATGTAAAACAAGGTGAACAAGCTGCAACATCTGCAACATTCTTAGCACAACAAGCTAACAATAACATTTATGAATTAGCACCTCAATCTGGCGATCCATATCAAATTACCGATCACCCTAGACTAGGTACTTTAACAGTTAACCTAACCAGAAACAGTCAAATTACCGATACTAATTTATTAGTATACCTCTCAAAAGATCCTTTAACAGACACTAACGGTTATTTAACTTCTAATTCTGCTGCTTTTGATACACTATTACATTTTCCAAGTTTAGAAAACAAAGAAGACACATTCTTATTTACCTATCTACATCCTGGAGAATATTACTTAACTGTTATTGCCGATAAAACTGGTGATGGCGCTCCAAATCAAGGTGATATTTTAAGCATTAGTAAAAAAATTACCGTAGCACCATTAGAAAACAAAATAGAAAACGTAACCAATATTGATGTTCAAAATTAAAAAGATGAAAAAAGTATTTTATATCTCAATCGTAGCTTTAATGGTTAGTTGTACAAAGGCAGAAATACCATTACCTAATGTTATTGACAGAACAGTAACTTACAATAAAGATATACAACCTATTATTTATAATAATTGTTTGACCTGTCACAGTTCTGTAAACCCAAGAAAAGGATTAATCTTAGAAACATACGAGCAAGTTAAAAACTCTGCCCAGTTTGGAACTCTAATCGCTAGAATGAACGATGCCGCAAGCCCAATGCCTCAAAGTGGACTTGTTACTGCTGAAAAAAGAGCACTTATTGATAAATGGAAAGCTGATGGCTTTTTAGAATAATTCAACTCGTTTCAAAATACAAAACGTAATTACATGAAAAAAATAATTATCCTAGCAATTATATTGCTTAGTCAATCAATTGCTGCTCAAAAATATTTTACCAGAACTGGTAGCACACATTTTAAAGCTTCTGTAGAAGCATTTGAACCTGTAGAAGCTACTAATAATAGCTCTACTGCTATTTTAAAAACCAATACTGGCGATATTGCTGCACAACTATTTATTACTGCTTTTAAATTTAAAGTTGCTTTAATGCAAGAGCATTTTAATGAAAACTATATGGACAGTGATCAATACCCAAAAGCTACTTTTAGAGGAAAATTAGAAGGGTTTTCTTTAGAAAATTTATCAAACTCAAAAGAGTTTCCCTTAAAAGGAACTATTACGGTTCGTGGAAAAAAGAAAAAAGTAAACACTACTGCCAAGGTTGTTTTAAAGAACAATAAAATTATGTTAAGCTCTAAATTCTTTGTACAACCTCAAGATTTTGGCATTAAAATACCAAGTATTGTTCGCAAGAAAATAGCTGAGCAAATAAACATTTCTATAGCTTATGAATTGGTTGAAAAGAAATAAGTTTTTGGTTGTACTCTTCATTTTGCTCATAGGAGGATATTCAGCATACAAGTACGCTTACAAACCTCATAAAACAATTGAAGAGTTAAACGTAGACTTTGAAGGAAGCTCGACAGTTTTTTTACAAAAAGTAAGTCAGAATTTTTCTGAATGGAACACAAAAATTGTACAACTGTCTGGCAAAGTAACCGCTATTGATGAAAACGGTATCTCCTTAGAAAATCAAATCTACTGCCAGTTTAAAAATACTGATGCTAGACTTTCCATAAAAGAAAATGACAACATACAAATTAAAGGTCGTGTTATAGGATACGATGATTTATTAGACGAATTAAAATTAGAACAATGCATATTAAAATAAAATACATCATAGCTTTTTTAATTGTTTTTACATCTATAAAAACTTTTGCTCAAGACGATTTATTAGATGAATTAGACAATGAAACTAAAAATGAAAAACTATTTGCTTTACCTGCTTTTAAAGCAATGCAAATTGGAAACTTACAATCTACTAAAATTGCAGATAAAGGCGATTTATACTTAATTGTTGCCCATCGTTTTGGTTCTTTAAAAGATGGTGTTGATGAGTTTTTTGGATTAGATCAAGCAAACACTAAAATTCAATTAGCTTATAGCTTTTGGGAAGGAGTTCAATTAAGTTTAAGTAGAGATAGTTTTGAAAAAACTTATTCTGGTACTGCAAAAGTTCGTTTTACAAAGCAATCAAGCAAGTTTCCATTAAACTTAGTAGGGTATGCTAGTGCGGATATTAACTCTGAATTAAAAAAGGAAAAATATCCTAACTTAAAATTTGGTGACCGTATGAGTTATACTTTTCAATTACTTGCTTCACGAAGAGTTTCTAAAAATTTATCTCTCGAAATCGCTCCTTCGTTTGTTCGTCAAAACTTACAAGACCATACTGTTACTGGTGGCAATACACACAATCAATTTTTAATGGGTGTTGGTGGTCGATTAAAAGTAAGTAAGCGTATGAGTGTTAACTTAGATTATGCTCACAATTTTAGTAGAAACAAAAATTCTATTTATAAAAATCCTTTAACATTGGGAATTGATATTGAAACAGGGGGTCATGTTTTTCAACTATTATTTTCCAACGCAAGGGCAAGCAACGACAGCGCTTTCTTAACAAAGGCTGAAGGGGATTGGACCAAAGGGGATATATCTTTTGGGTTTAATGTTGTAAGAGTTTTTTAATCTCATAGAACTCAGCTCTTGTTAGGCTTTCTTTTAAATAAGGAAGCCTATTTTATTTTCCACGAATTCTACTTAATGTTTCTTGACTAATCCCTAACATTGAAGCTATATGTCCTAAATTTGCTATTTGAATTATCTTAGGATATGCCTTAATTAATAATTCATATTTTTCTTTCGCAGTTAAGAAATAATATCCTTTATAAAAATCGTCAATTAACCCGATTTGTTCTTCCATTATTAAACGTCCAAAACGTTCTAATTTAGGATATTTCTGATATAATTCCTGCCAATCATCATAAGAAATAGCAATTACCTTAGCATCATTAGTAACTTCAATATATTCTGAAGAAGGTTTTCTTAAAATATAACTATGCCAAGAAGTAAACACTGAATTTTCTGGATAAATCCAATTTGTTATATCTTTCCCTTTTAAATACAAATAAGCTCTTACTGTTCCTTCAGTTAAAAAATATAAATACTTACAAGTCTTTCCTTCTTCGACCAATAAATCATTTTTAAGGTACTCTTTTTCCACGGCAACACTTTTTATTGCCGCTTCAATTTCTTCTGAAATAAAAATGTGTTGTTTAATAAAATCAATAAAACTCTGCATGAAACAAAATTAAGAAATACTTCGTAAAATACTCCCATTTATGTATTTACAAACATTCTAAACTAATCTATTATCCTCCTGAATTATCTTTTTATTCTCGTTTTAATAATTTTTCTCTGTAGGCTGCTTTTTGTATTTGTGCTCTTCTTGCTACTGATGGCTTCGTAAACTGTTTACGCTCTCTTAATTCTTGTAAAATTTTTACATTTCTAAATTTACGTTTATAACGTTTTAAAGCTCTGTCAATATTCTCGCCTTCTTTTACTATTATTTTTAACATATATCTAATTTATTTATGGGTTAATACTTCAATAACCTTATCAACTTAGGGTTATTGATATAATGACTTACTCTTTTAATTAAAAATTCTAATAAAAATGCTTTACTTAAAGAAAACTATGAATACCTGAGGGGCTTCAGAAAAATAGTATTATAGATGTGTAGATTTTCTCCTTATTACGGATAGAATATTAATATCTTTACAAGATACCATTTATTCTCCTGTTTTACAAGGAATAACAAAATAAAAAAGACCAATCATTGATTGGTCTTTTTTATTAGATAGTTTCTCCTAACTCTTTAAGTTTGGAAGTATTTTCTGCTAGCATTAATTCGTCTATAATTTTCTGAATATCACCATTAACAATATTAGATAAATCATATAAAGTTAATCCAATTCTATGATCGGTTACACGACCTTGTGGATAATTGTATGTTCTAATTTTTGCTGAACGGTCTCCCGATGTTACCATAGAACCACGTTTAGCTGCATCAGCCTCTTGTTTCTTGGCTAACTCTAAATCGTATAAACGAGAACGTAATACTTTAAATGCTTTTTCTTTGTTTTTATGTTGCGACTTTTGGTCTTGACACTGCGCTACTAATCCTGTAGGTATATGTGTTAAACGTACCGCCGAGTAAGTTGTATTTACCGACTGACCTCCAGGCCCTGAAGAACAGAAATAATCAATACGAACATCTTTTGGGTTGATTTCTACATCAAATTCTTCTGCCTCTGGAAAAACCATACAAGTTGCTGCCGAAGTATGTACACGTCCTTGTGTTTCTGTTTGTGGTACACGTTGTACACGGTGTACACCTGCTTCAAACTTTAAAGTTCCATATACATCTTCTCCTGAAACTTCAAATTGGATTTCTTTAAATCCTCCATTGGTTCCTTCAGAAAAATCTACTGTAGATACTTTCCAACCTTTACCTTCACAGTACTTCGTATACATTCTAAATAAATCTCCAGCAAAAATACTTGCTTCATCTCCTCCTGTACCCGCACGTAATTCTACTACAGCATTTTTACCATCTTCTGGATCTTTAGGTATTAGCAAAAATTTAATTTCTTCTTCCAATTGTGGAATTCTAACTTTTGCATCATCCATTTCCATTTTAGCCATTTCTACCATTTCTGCATCACTTCCATCAGAAATAATTTCTTTAGCTTCTTCTATGGTATCTAAAAGACCTTTGTACTCGTCTGCTTTTTTAACAACCTTTCCTAAGTCTTTATATTCTTTATTTAATTGCACATAACGTTTTTGATCAGAAATAACATCTGGTTGAATGATTAAATCTGAAACCTCATCAAAACGTTGCTTAACTATCTGTAATTTATCTAGCATTGTATCTTTTCTTGGGGTGCGAATTTACGATTTTTTATCGAATTTTATCTCTATCTTTATGTCTTTTAAGAGCAAAAATATGCGTTACTATCTAATTATACTTTTTTCTATTCTACTTTTTTCTTGTCAAAAAGAAACCCAAAAACCTAATTGGTTACAAGGAAAATGGCAACGTTTAAACGAAAAACCTACCAAAACAACTTTTGAATTTTGGAATAAAGATCTAACTGGAATTGGTTTTACACTACAAGAAAACGATACCGTTTTTAAAGAAACTTTGAGCATTGTTTCGATTCAAAATATCTTGCATTTAAAAATTGTAGGCGTGAATGAGCAACCTACATTATTTAAATTTACACAACAAACCGATACTTCTTTTGTTTCTGAAAATGAACAAAATGAATTTCCTAAAAAAATTAATTACTACATGGAGAATCAACAATTGAAATGTAAAATTTCTAACGATGAATTTTCTATTGATTTTATATTTAATAAAATAGAATAATCAACATAATTCAACTTATTACACAAAAAAGCCTTAGAACTCTCTAAGGCTTTTTTATTTATTTTATTTTAATATTCAAATGTTCCGTATTCGCTTTTGATAGTTAGCTTCTTTTTATCTGAAGCCTCTACCCTTCCAATTATTTGCGCATTTACATTGTATGATTTTGAAATTGCTATAATTTCTTCTGCTACTTCTTCAGATACATACAATTCCATTCGATGTCCACAATTAAATACCTGATACATTTCTTTCCAGTCTGTCTTTGACTGTTCCTGAATCAACTTAAACAATGGTGGTATTGGAAACATATTATCTTTTACTACATGTAAGTCATCAACAAAATGTAATATTTTAGTTTGCGCACCTCCTGAACAATGTATCATTCCATGTACTTTATCTGAAGAAAATTTTGATAATATTTCTTTTATTATTGGCGCATAAGTTCTTGTAGGTGATAAGACTAACTTCCCTGCATCTATTGGCGAATTCTCAACTTCATCTGTAAGCTTTGTATTTCCTGAATACACTAATTCTTCTGGTACTGAAGCATCAAAACTTTCAGGATATTTCTCAGCTAAATATTTATGAAATACATCATGACGAGCTGATGTTAGTCCATTAGACCCCATTCCGCCATTATATTCTTTTTCATAAGTTGCTTGTCCAAAAGACTCCAAACCTACAATAACATCTCCTACTTTTATATTGGCATTATCAATTACATCTGCACGTTTCATTCTTGCCGTTACAGTAGAGTCTACAATAATTGTACGAACTAAATCTCCTACATCTGCGGTTTCTCCTCCTGTTGAGTGAATTGTTACTCCAAAATCTTTTAATTCTGAAATTAATTCTTCTGTCCCATTGATTATTGCCGACAAAACTTCTCCTGGAATATTACTTTTATTACGTCCTATTGTAGAAGATAACATAATATTATCAGTTGCTCCTACACATAATAAATCATCAATATTCATTATTAATGCATCTTGCGCTATACCTTTCCAAACAGAAATATCTCCTGTTTCTTTCCAATACATATATGCTAATGACGATTTTGTTCCTGCTCCATCTGCATGCATAATTAAGCAGTAATCATCGTCATTTGTTAAATAATCTGGAACAATTTTACAAAATGCCTTTGGGAACAATCCTTTATCAATATTCTTGATAGCATTATGAACATCTTCTTTAGATGCCGATACTCCGCGTTGCGCGTAGCGTTTAGATATTTCGTTACTCATTTGTTGTGTTGTTGTTACTGCAAAGTTAGTTTTTCTTAATTTCATACCAAGAAAAAAGCGAACGTTTTTTAACGTTCGCTTTTTAATTTTGAGATAGTTATATAGCATTATTCCCAATCCGGCATTATTGCATTTGTAAACACCATTCTACGTTCTATATTTCCTACTAAGTTTGTTCTCATAATATTTCTTTGTGAAATCCCATCGTTAGATGTATTTACAAAAATAACTTCTGCTTCATTTGGTGAAAATCGTGGATCTAAATCGTTAGTTCCACTTGTCTTTTCAACATTTGAAATATCTGTAAAACTCATATCTGTGAAATCGTAAATAAACAACCTAGTATCTAATTGCCTATAATTTGTAGCCTGATGATTTGAAATATCTCTTGTAAACAATAATTTATTTCCTGATGCTGACAAATTAATTCCTCCCATAGCTCCAACAACACCTGATATTACTGTACTTAATACATTCCCATCCATATCAATAACCAATATAGCCCCATCATATCCATTTGCATTATTGGTTTTTATAGCTATTTTAGTTCCGTCACTACTCCAATCGCACTCCGTTATTAAACTTCCACCGGTTGTTTCATAAATATTCTGTAAACCACTACCATCTTTATTTATTGAATATAATTTACCAAAATTAGAATACAATAATTTACTTCCATCTGGTGACCATGAAAAATCCATTTCGTTTAAATTAAAACCAGCTACAGGTATTGTTGATGTTACTTTTTGAACATCATTTCCATTGGTTTTCATTGTATAAATATGTGCTTCATTATTATCTATTCTTAAAAAAGCGATCAAATTTGCTACGTTACTTTTTCTTGGTCTCCATGAATTCAAATTAGGATCGGTTAATTGAACTGTATTTGAAACTTCATTATTGGTTTCATTAAAGCTCGATGAATAAATTACATTATTTCCACCTTCATTTTTCACATAAAAATATCGATTCCCTGGATCTTCTTTTACCGTAAACGACCGAATACTACTTACTACTTCTGCATTTATTCCATCCGTTACTTCTATACTCCAAAAATATTTTCCGCCATATTTCAAATTTGACAATAGATATTTTTTCTCTTTTATATCTGCAATTCTTGTTACATCGTTATTAAAATCATTTCTAAGCTCCAGCACATAAGTTAGCTCATCTTCCTCAGGGTCTGTCGATTCCCATGTTAATTCTACTTCGTTTGGTAAATCTTCAGTTCCATCAGCTGGCGTTAATAATTCTGGTTTTGTAGGTGGTTTATTTAATGCTGTTGATATTTCTAACTCTAACACTACATTAACTACAGCTTCTACAGTTACTGTAGCTCCTTCAAACTTATCTAAATATCCTTCTTTAGTTGCTTGCACAGAATACTCTTGTACTTCTATTCTTTCAAATTTAAAATTCCCTTCCGCATCTGTAAATGTTGTGTTATTTGTAGGTGATAAGGTTATTTTTACATTTTCTAAAGGTACAAAACCATCTTTTTTTACAACTTTCCCTGTTAAGTCTCCGTATTCTATCAACCCTATAGTACCATCTTCTCCACATTGAACAAAAACAAGTGTTGTTAATAGCAAGCTTATTATTTTTATTACTTTTCTCATCTAAATTTCTTTTAAAAATAGACATTAATACCTGCACCAAAACGCCATACTAAATCGTTTTTCTCACCAACTATTTGCCTATCTAAATTATCACTTAGCAACATGTTGTATTCTCCATTTACAAAAAGCCCAACCTTGTTTGTAATTAAATATTCTACTCCAAGTCCACCTTGGAATTTAAAAAAAGTATCTTCTAAATTTTCCCTTGATATGGACCCTATTCCACCATAGATATAAGGTGTAAATCTTTCATAAGGTAAGATTGTATATTCGAAATTAAGTCCTGAAGTTATAAATGTTTCATGAAAGGTTCTTTTATTATCTAATTCAAACCTCCCTAAGGTTACCCAAAAATTAAATTTTGGGTCTTCAAACATATATTTAAATTTTAAATCGAATCCAAACTGATAAGTTGGACTAGCATAATCTCCACTGATTCTTGAAGCACCCATACTTGCTCCTACTGCAAATTTCTCTCTTCTTTTTTCTTCTTTTCTATTAAACAGCTTTGTATTTTGAGCCTCTTCTTTTTCTTTCCTATATACTTCTTTTATATAATCTATAGCCGGCTTCCCTCCTTTAGGCTGCCATATTCCATCTACGATTCCTTCTACTATTAATAAATCAACTGCCTTATCTATTGCTTCTTTTACCGCTAACTGAGAAGGTTCATTTTTTGTTACTCCAGTTTCAGCTTCTAATAGTCTTCTTAAGGAAACATAGCGATATAAGTTTGCTGATATTCCTTGAGAAAGTATTGTTTTCGAAACATAAACATTCTTTAAAATTTCTCCTGTTGAAGTAGAAACAATCCTTAAATAAACAGTTATTCGATCTTGTCGATATTGATTTGATGCACCTACACCAAAATAGCGCAAACCAGAGCCGCCTGTAATTATATTAGAATCATACGAAACAACTCCTCCCTCTATAATTGTACCCGCAAAGAGTAGTGGTGGCATCGTTACTTTCTTTCCATTTGCATACTCCTGCCTTGTGTTTCTAATTATTTGACGCTCATTTAAAAGATTCCCTATATTTTCTCTTTCTATAGGTCTAAACCAACCCGACTCTTCCAATGATTTTAATAAAATTGTTGTACCTCCTTGCGTTACTGCTGTACTAAATGTGGATCCATTTTGTACAGGTTTATATTGCCCTGTTTGATCTCGAAATTTATAAACTCCTACAATAATTTTATTCGCTGGTAAAAAACTTTTAGCTAAGGCTTCTGGAGATGTATTTTCTCCTATTCTTGCTTTAGTTTGTACTAATGGTTGATTAAAATAAGTTCCGCAGCTTGTTAATACACATAATATTAACATGTAAATTATACTTATACATTTTTTCATAGTTATTTTTAGTTACCGTTAGGGATTGTAATTTGTGTCTGTTCTCCTGTAGTAACATTAAGTATACTTACATTCAAACCATTAGTACCTGGTGTAATTTCTACCACCAAGTCTCCAAAAGTGTAGGTACCCACTGTTAAATTCGTATTTCCTAATTGTTGTTGAAATAAACTTTGCGACAAAGAACTCAACAGTCTATTATTTAAACTATTAGTGAAATTTTCTAAATTCGTTGGTACATCTCTTTGACTATCATCTTCCTCGGTAAAATCGTTTTGTGCTGTTACCGATGCTATAATTTGTTGATAATTAAATGTATCTCCTCCAAAAAAAGGACTTATTGGACGGTAAACTAAATCTTGTGAATACACAAAACTTGTTATAAAAAACAAAATAAACAGTAATTTTTTCTTCATAATAATATTTTAATTGGGTTAAATTTTATTTTGGAAAGTTGTTTTCCTTGTTTGGTTATATCTTCTTAGTTTCCTCATTGCATACACCACATTAGACTTTAAATAATCTTCTGTAGGTCTTGCGAAAAACTCATGCACCTTCTTTCCATCTGCTTCTACTGATATCATACTACTTCGGCCAAGCGCTGGTTTTTCAACTATCTTTATGATAAAGGGGTAATTTTTACCCGTTACTAAATACTCTTTATAAAAAAAATCATGATAATCTTTACCTATTCTTGTAATTGCTTCATCAATTACAATTCCCCTAATTAGGTATTGTTGTTCACTAACTTTTTGCTTTCTTTTTACAGTTTTAATTTTTTGCCCTAAAAACAATGTATCTCGATGTATTAGTTTATCTTCATATTTAATGAATAAATACACCCTCAACTCCTCTCCTTTTTTCACGTTTATTTTTATAGTAGATAGCTGTTTTTCTTCACTGGGTTTCAAAGAAAAATCATTTGTTTGATCACTCTTAGAATAATTTCCAGAAACTCCTTTTTTTAGAGCTACAAAATTATAATTAAGCTTATCTATAAAAAACGCTTCTTCATTTACTACCAGAGCTGTTAATGTTAAAAAATCGTCTACTTTAATTAAATTTATTTTTCCTTTTACATTTCGTTTACCAAATTCTTGAGAATACATATAAGACAAACAAAAACAACTAATTAAAACTAAAAACAAATTTTTCCTTTTCATCTCCTTCTAACTCATTTATTAAACACTAATAATTAATTATACTCATTCTTGCACCTCCAAATTGTGCTATTTTTAGGTTTTTAAATATTGAATTTGTTCCTTGAATTCTCAACGAGTTTTCATTTCCTGTTTGTAAAATTCCTAGGTCTATAGACATTGTATTTCTATAATTTATAAATTGGTAATTATTTCTATCACCTATTTGATAAACCTTGTGTTTCCCTAATGAAGCTCTATCATCTATTTTTGCTATATTCTCATCACCTATCTGCTTTAACGAAATTGTACTTACTACCTCTTTTGACTTTGTCTTAAAATCATACGAGAAATCGCCAACTATATTTAGGTTATTCAACTGTAACTCTTCATTAGAAAAATAACTTGGTAGTTTTTCATCTTGCCCTTGAACAGCAGTAGCAAAAATCATAAACATAAAAGCTATAAGTACTCTCTTAAATATTAACATTTTTTCTTTTTTTATAAATTATATAAAATATGGAGTGAGAAAATAATCTCACCCCATATAAAAATCTTATATCCCTCCTGGTCCAGTTTGAGTAACCTGAGCTGTATTCATATTACCTTTTTGCAATACACATGAAGCATTACTACCTCCTTGTAAAGCAGTTTGATTTACTTGAGAACGGTTTTGATTACCTAACTGATTTACTAAACTACAGTTATTTCCTCCTTGTGAATCTTGATCAACACATGATTTGTTATCATCTCCTACTTGGTTAACAGTAGAAATATTACAAACTGTTGGATCATCAGTAATTGTTACCTGAGTTTCTTCAGACTCATTATTATTACCTGTTTGATAAGCAGACGCATAGTTATGAGAACCTGTTTGATTTTGCTCTATAGAGTTACCATCTCCTACTTGATTAGCAAACGCCTCACTACCGCTAGACCCATTTGGTCCACTAGACTGATCTTGAACAACCGAATTGTTGTTACCCCATTGGTATAAAGCAGCTTTATTATTATCATATCGCTGTTTTTGAGAAGCCTTATTCCCATCTCCTACTTGTAAAGCATATGTTAAGTTTCCTTCTGCATGCCCTACTCCTATATCTACTTTTGCATAGTTATCATTACCTCTTTGGAAAATACGAGATGTATTGTCATCACCATATTGCTTAATATTTGCTCCGTTTCTTTGACCTCCTTGATCTGTTGAAGCTAAATTACCTGTTGGTGGCGCAACACTACCAGCAGTATTGTTTTGTCTTATTAATGACATATTACGGTGACCACTTTGAGTTGCTTTCGCCTCATTGTTATCACCTACTTGCTGAATACTAACCTTATTCTTATCTGCTGGAATAAAGCCATCTGGAGCACAATCTGCTTGTACTACTTCACACTCTGGACATGTTGGTCTTTCTTGGAAAGGCCTCTCCATTGCATGCTCTGATACTCCAGCCTTTTTAGCTATAGCTCCTTCATTTCCTTGATTTGTTTGAACATTTCGAGCCTGCGAAAATGCCATACCTGTAGCTAAACATAAAGCTACTATTAATAATTTTTTCATAATTAATAATTTTAAAATACGTTAGTTAAATTTTTAACACACCATATTTATCCGCTACAAATAAGCTTATAACGATTATGGGGTGCTATTAAAATTGGGGTAGAATAAAATTACTAGGGTAAAATGATATGACTGAGGTGTGTCATCTTTTCATTTTCATCAACCTATTATAATGTTATAAAGGTAGTACTAAAAACTATATATAGTTTGCGTGTTTAAACATAGCTAATATACAAAATTTAAGCTTTTATTAAAATAGTAATCAACAACATAGCTTTGTTTTTCGTTTTTTGAAAAATTAAAAAAACAAGGAATTATAGGGGAAAGAAAGAGAATTTTTATTTTATAATTAGCATAAAAAAAAGGGGTTTTCCCCCTTTTATAAACAAGATATTTCTATAAACACCATCGTATTTATCTTGTAAAAAGTAATTCTCTATATTTAGCCAAGGGCCATAAATTATCATCTACCATCAACTCTAATTTATCGCAATGATAACGTACTTTTCCAAAGTAAGGCTTTACTTTATTACAGTAATGAAATGCTTTTTTATCTGAATTACTCATTGCATTCCCTTTCTTTCTTTCTTCAATCATTAAACTTACTAAATGATTTATTTTTTCAATATGCTCTGAAATTGACTCAATAAGAGTCATTTGTTCTTTTGCTATTGTTTTAAAAGAAGCTCCATAAATTTCTTTTAATCCTTTCACGTTATCTACCAAAATATTTTGGTATTTAATAGCTGTTGGGACTACATGGTTTCTAGATATATCAGCCAACACCCTAGATTCTATTTGTAAACGTAAACTATACTCTTCAATTTCTATTTCATAACGAGCCTTACATTCAACTTCATTCATTATACCCATTTCTTCATATAGCTGAATAGTAGATTTTGATATCTTAGATTGTAAGGCTTCTGGTGTAGTTTTGTGGTTACTTAACTTTCTTTTTTTTGCTTCAGCTTCCCATTCTTTACCATAACCATTTCCTTCAAAACGTATATTTTTTGATGCTTTTATGTATTCTCTTAAAACATTAAAAATCGCATCATCTTTTTTAACTGAATGCTTATCTATATAAGCATCAACTTCTTTTTTGAATTCAATTAACTGTTTTGCTACAATAGTATTCAATACAGTCATTGCATTAGCACAGTTTGCAGTTGACCCTACTGCTCTAAATTCAAATTTATTTCCTGTAAATGCAAAAGGAGATGTTCTATTTCTATCGGTATTATCTAACAATATTTCTGGAATTTTCCCTACTACATTCAACTTTAAGTCAGTCATTTCTTTAGGGGAAATTTTACCTTTAGTTACATTTTCTAATTCATCCAATACTGAAGATAATTGAGAACCTATAAAAACAGATATAATTGCTGGTGGCGCTTCATTTGCTCCTAAACGATGATCATTACTAGCGCTCGCAATTGAAGCTCTCAATAACTCTTCATAATCATTTACCGCCTTAATTGTATTGATAAAAAAGGTTAAAAACTCCAAATTACGCATTGGTGTTTTTCCTGGGCTTAATAAATTTACTCCTGTATTTGTTGCTAAAGACCAATTATTATGTTTTCCTGATCCATTTACTCCGTCAAATGGTTTTTCATGAAAAAGCACCTTGAAAGAATGTCTTTCCGCCACTTTTTTCATTACATCCATTAATAAAGAGTTGTGATCTACCGCTAAATTCGCTTCTTCAAAAATAGGAGCTAATTCAAATTGATTTGGAGCTACCTCATTATGACGCGTTTTCACAGGAATACCTAATACTAAACTCTCCTGCTCTAAATCACGCATAAAATTCAAGACACGAGTGGGAATAGTTCCAAAATAATGATCATCTAACTGCTGCCCTTTCGCTGACGAATGTCCTAATAATGTTCGTCCAGTTAAACTAATATCTGGTCGTGACTTTGCCAAAGCCATATCTATTAAGAAATACTCTTGTTCCCAACCTAAAGTAGCATTTACCTTATTTACATTTTTATCAAAATACTTTGCTACTGCCGTAGCAGCTTTATCTACTTCATGTAACGCTCTTAATAATGGAGTTTTATAATCTAATGCCTCTCCTGTATATGCTACAAAAACAGTTGGAATACACAAAGCTGTACCATAAATAAAAGCTGGCGAAGTTGGATCCCAAGCTGTATAACCACGTGCTTCAAATGTATTTCTAATTCCTCCATGCGGAAAACTAGAAGCATCTGGTTCCTGTTGTACTAATTGTCCTCCATCAAAACGCTCCATAGCTCCTCCTCCATCTATAGGTTCAAAAAAGGCATCATGTTTTTCTGCAGTAGCTCCTGTTAATGGTTGAAACCAGTGTGTATAATGTGTGGCTCCTTTTGACAAAGCCCATTCTTTCATACTAAGCGCAATCTGATCTGCAATTCCTCTATCTATTTTAGCTCCTAGTTCAATTGCATTTTGAACTGCATTATAGGCTTCTTTCGTCATGTGTTTACGCATAGCTTGTTCATTAAAAACATTTTGCGCAAATAACTCTGATCTTCTTCCTTTTTCTTCAACCAAAATTGGTTTTCTATATAATGTTTGTTCTAAAGCTCTAAATCGGATAGTAGACATTTTTACTTTTTTACCATTAAACCACTTCAAAAGTATTAAAAATATATTTAACCCTATTTTTTTGAGGGTTAAATTTAAATTAAAGTTAACATTTTTAAAAATACCCCTAAAAATTTTAGGGTATAAAAAAAATAACACATATTTGCACTGTAAATAATTCAAAAACAATAACAAAACAAAAATCATGACTAGATCAAAGTTAGAATACATTTGGTTGGATGGTTATTATCCAACTCAAAACATGAGAAGTAAAACTAAAGTTGTTGAAGATTTTAGTGGTAAATTAGAAGACTGTCCAATTTGGTCTTTTGACGGTTCATCTACAAGACAAGCTGAAGGAGGAGATTCTGATTGTTTATTAAAACCCGTAGCTATTTATCCTGATCCAGCTCGTGAGAATGGATTTTTAGTAATGACTGAAGTATTAAATGCTGATGGAACCCCACACGTATCCAATGCTCGTGCTAAAATTGATGATGATGATAATGATTTTTGGTTTGGTTTTGAACAAGAGTATTTCATTATGGATACTCATACTCAATTACCTTTAGGGTTCCCTATTGGAGGATACCCTGGACCTCAAGGAATGTACTACTGTTCTGTTGGTGGTAAAAACACACATGGACGTGATTTCGTTGAAGAGCATGCTGACCTATGTATTGCTGCTGGTTTAGTATTTGAAGGAATTAATCAAGAGGTAGCTTCAGGACAATGGGAATTTCAATTATTCGCTAAAGGAGCTAAAAAAGCTGGTGATGAAATATGGGTAGCTCGTTATTTATTAGATAGATTAACTGAAAAGTATGGATACTACATTGAATATCACCCTAAACCTGTAAAAGGTGATTGGAATGGTTCTGGTATGCATGCAAACTTTTCAAACACTTTATTAAGAACTTGTGGAAGCAAGGAAACTTATGAAAAAGTTTGTGAAGCTTTTAGACCTGTTGCTAAAGAACATATCGACGTTTATGGAGAATATAACGATCAACGTTTAACTGGTTTACACGAAACTGCTTCTATTAACGATTTCAGTTATGGTGTATCTGACCGTGGAGCTTCAATTAGAATTCCAATTATTACCGTTGAGCAAGGCTGGAAAGGTTGGTTAGAAGATAGAAGACCTGCTTCTAATGCTGATCCATACAAAGTAGCTGGTAGAATTATCGATACTGTAAAAAGCGCAAAAATCTAATTAGATTTTTAGTTTTTGAATTCATAAAAAATCCCGCAAATGCGGGATTTTATTTTTATGCTAATGTTTGATATACAAAGAAAATATATGCTCCTAGTAAAATGATTCCGTCTTTCCAATTCAAACGTAATTTCTTTGGAAAAAATACCAATGGTAATACTATAAATGAAATAGCCAACATCCAATAGATATCATTATTTATTAAACTTAAAGCGTCTGGTTTAACTTCAACAGGAGTAATTATTGCCGTAATACCTAACACCGCCAAGATATTAAACACATTAGACCCTATTAAATTTCCTAATGAAATTGCTTTTTCCTTTTTTATAACTGCAATTATAGAAGCCGCTAACTCTGGCACACTTGTTCCTACTGAAACAACAGTTACCCCAATTACTGCATCACTAACTCCCATGTTCTTTGCTAAACTTACCGAACCATCTATTAAAAGTTCTGATCCACCCCATAATCCTAAACCTCCTATTACTAAGAATAGTGCTATTTTATATAATGGTAACTCTTCATCATCTTCTGGCATTTCATCTACTACCGCTGTCTTTTGAAAACGTAATAAGTAAATTAAAAATACAATTAGCATAGAGAATAAGATTATCCCTTCATATTGCTGAATTATATTATCAAAAGCTATAAAAAAATACAATAATACAGAAGCAATCATCATTACTGGCCAATCGGTTTTATAGAAACTTCTTTCAACTTCAATTGTTGATAAAATAACAGTAATTCCTAATACCAAACCTATATTTGCAATATTGGAACCTATTACATTTCCAACTGCCAACCCAGTAGCACCTTCTAAAGCTGATTTTACACTTACAATTAACTCTGGCGCTGACGTTGCAAAAGACACAACAGTCATACCAATAACTATTTTTGGTATGTTTAGTTTTAATGACAGACCTACTGCTGCTTTTAACAACCAATTTCCTCCAAGTACCAACAACAGTAATCCTAAGATTATATAAACTAAACTCATATATTTTTTTTTGCGAAGATAGCGCTTTGACTCGAAAATACACAAGCTCTAAATTCTCCTTGACAGCACTACTTTTTTTATACTTTTTTAAACCCTCAAAAAATCAAAACCTTAAAAACCCTCTCTTTTCGATCTACATTTTCCTTTACTTTTTTAAAACAAGAAAAAAAAGCCCTTTATTTTATTACATTTTAAAACAATAAACAAACTAAAACATTACAAATTAAAACAACAACAAAGAAAATAAAGTTACAACTTTAAACTAAAATAACTTTTTAAACTTTAATTTAAAATTCAATTTGATTATTTCTTTTTAAAAGCTTTGGTGCTATAGTTTCCTTTCTCATATATTCGAAAAACAATTAAGAAATCAACTAATTAAACTAACCAAAAAACACAGAAAAACTAATGATTGTTATCACTTTAAAACTAATTATTATTGCTATAAAAATTGTTACTCTGATTACTCATTTATTCTTTTAATCAAAACTTAAAACCACAATATTATTTTTAGGGAGTTTAAGTTCAGTAATAAAGAAGAAAAATTACAAACCGATTTTAAAGTATTTTATATAAACCATAAAAACTGCTAAAAACATGAAGAAAAAATAAAAACTTGTCTATGAAAAGATTTTAAATGCTATGAACATTTGTTATTGAAAAAGAAATTGATACTGTTATGAAAAGAAAAAGTTAATTAGCACTGGTTTACCCCACAAAATAGGGATTAATAGGATTATAAAACTATTGTGGGGATTACCAGTCTAACCCAAAAAGAACATTAGTAATTTATTTGAATATTTAACACCTATTAGGTGCATTACTAAAAATTGATAAAAAAGAAAAAGTAAAACAACTACCTAACAATTCCTAGGGAATGAATTGATTCATTCCCTAGAATAAAACTAATTTTTTTTCAGTATTTTTGATATACAATCAACTTACAATGAAAAAACTAGTATTTAAATTTTTAGCCAAACTTAACAAAGCTCTTTTACCTTCTTTTACTAAAAAAGAATTGGATATTTCTAAGGCTTCAAAATTTCAATTAGCAATTATTGGATGGCGCGCCTTTGTTACAATAAACTCGTTGGATTAAAATTTTTATTATTATGAAAGAACATATAAAGGTTTACACAGGAACTTCTATCTTAATTAACAGACTTGCATACTTACTTGACCAAGCCAAAATAGCAACTTTAATAAAAGACGATAAAGAATCTGGAAGACTTGCTGGTTTTGGAACTACTGGAGCTTCAAGCGATTTATTCATCTATAAATCTGATTTTGAGGATGCTCAAAAAATAATTCATGACTTTGACGAAGAAGTAAATTCATAGGTCAAATAAAAAATCAAAAAAAACTGTTTTTTTATTTTTTAGAATTAAAAAACATTCATATATTTGCACCCGCAAAACGGCCTCGTGGCGCAACTGAATAGCGCACTTGATTACGGCTCAAGAGGTTACAGGTTTGAATCCTGTCGAGGTCACAAAAAAGAGTATCTAAACTCTTAAAAAACCACATAAGTCTTATGATTTATGTGGTTTTCACGTTTTTAGAAGTTCATTTAATTTGATACAATTTGATTTCAAAAGTCAACAATTCGGTCAACAAAAAATAAAAGATCAACACTGTTAACCTAATTATAAAAACTCAAAACCATAATTGATTTGATTTTCGTCTTAGTAATTATTTAACTCAAAACGTCAATTATGAAATCTTCCAATACTTTTTCTATTTCTAACAGGTTATTATTTTAATTTTGTGGACTTATTTTGAAACAACATGAAAAAAGAAATCATTAACTATATTTTTATTATTCTTGGTTCTGCTTTGATGGCTTTCGGCGTTGTTGCTTTTTTAAGCCCCAATAATGTTGCTATGGGTGGAACTGGAGGGTTATCTATTATTTTAAATAAACTCTTTAACATTTCCATAGGTTTATTATTTGCCATAATAAATATTCCATTACTAATTATTAGCACTAGATATTTAGGCAAATACTTTGCAATAAAGAGCACTATTGCTATTATAATTATTAGTTTTTTTATTGATATTTTCACTCATTTCTTTAAAATACCTGCTTTAAGTCAAGAAACTTTATTAGCAACTTTATATGGTGGTATTTCAGTAGGAACTGGTATTGGATTAATATTTAAAGGAGGTGGATCTGCTGGTGGCGGTACTATCATTGCACGCATTATTACTACTAAAACTTCCCTAAAAACTGGAACAGTTATCCTTATTTTAGATTCATTTGTTGTGATGGCAACAGCCATAGTTTTTAATAGTATAGAACTTGCTTTATGGAGTATAATAAGCATTTATGTTACCACAAAAATGATTGATGTTGTATTAACTGGTAGACCAAATGGTAGAGTTGTACATATTACATCTAAAAAAGATGTACATCAATTAGGTAAATTAATTAATGACAAAATTGGAGTTAGCGGCACTATTTTTAAAGGAGATAACTTGAGTTTAACACAATCTAATTTTATGATAGTTGTTACTGTACCCGTTAACAGACTAAACTCGTTAAAACTAATAGTTAAAGATTATGACAACACTGCCAATATGATTGTTATGGATGCATCTCAAGTTTTAGGAACAAAATTTATTAACTAACAATATTGCTATTAGGTTTTAAAATACCTTTTTCTAAATGATGATGGGCTCTCCCCTGCCCTAAGTTTAAAAAACTTAGAAAAATGAGAGTAGTCATCAAAACCCAAATCATAAGCTATTTCAGATAACTGTTCGTCCGAATGAACCAAAAGCCTTTTTGCTTCTAAAACTACTTTACCATACAACATTTCTGTAATTGTTTTATCTAAAACCTCCTTAGCAACCCTGTTCAAATGCCTTACAGTTAGATGAAGTTTTTCAGCATAGAATGTAGCTTTTTTATGTTCTTTAAAATTTGAATCGATTAAGCTCTCTAATTTAGAAACTAGAATCAAATTATTAACCGATTGTTTAAGCTTTGGCTCACTATTTTCCTCAAAAAGCCTTAAAAAATCTATATAAATTAGATTTACCATACTTAACAAATATGCCCTTTTAAAAATTTGATTACTATAGTAAGCATCATTAATACTCATAAAAGCCTGACTAAAAAAATCTATTTTCCCTTCAGGTAAATCTATGAAGGATTCGTTTAAAGAATAAAACGGGAACTCATTTAAATTTAACTCACTCATGCTTAACATAAAAAATTCATGAGTATGAAAAAATATGTAACCCTTCACTAAAGAATTAAAACTCCAAAAATGAGATTGTCCTGGTTTTAAAAAAAACACACGACCTGGCTTTACATCATATGTAGTAAAATCTATTTCATGCTTTCCTTCTCCTTCTATAATTAACACACACAAATAAAAGTCATGTCTATGAGGAGTACTAAAATGATGTTCATTTTTCTTAAGATGCACTCCCAAATCGTTACTATAAAAGTAATTATCAACTTCTTCCGATAAGTTAAAATTCTCAATATTTAAAATAGAAATCACAACAAATGTCTTAATTATACAAATTTAAGCAACTTATATATAATAGCTAACAAGTTACACTTGTATAATTTTGCAAAAAAAACAATAATGAAATCAATCATTTCTTTAATCTCTAACAAATGCCCTAAGTGTAATAAGGGAAAAGTTTTTAAAAACTCTGTTTTAAATTTATTTAAAATTGGAAAAATGGAAGAAAGTTGTTCTCATTGTAATTTTATTTACGAGAAAGAACCTGGTTTTTTCTTTGGGGCAATGTATGTTAGTTATGGTTTAATTGTAGCAGAAAGCATAGCTATTTTTATAATTTCTAGGTTAATTTTAAACATCGATTGGTTTATCAGTTTTGGTTTAATTATTTTAATCTCACTAGCATTGATAGGCGTAAATTATAAATTATCCCGTTTAATTTGGATTTATATGTTTTCACCAAATAAATAAACCCTTCTTAATTCAACAACAGTCAACTACAAGTTCAAAAACATACTTAAACATTTCAACATCTTCCTTTTGCACTCCATATGTAATATACAATTATTTATTATATTTAAACAAAAATTGTAAACCTTAGCAAAACTATACAATTTAACAACTGTAAAACCTTATGAGTTTTTCAGTATCAAATTGTATAAAATATTATCAACTACATTATGGAAAATCAAACTAGAATCTTCAAACAAAACAAACTCAAAAGCATTATACTAATTATAATTTGTACAGCTTTTGTTATCATAGGAATTTCAATGTTAGAAAAACAATCTTTAGTAGCTTGGCTTCAAATTATGTTTTTTGGACTTGGAATAGTTGTCTTTTTTATTCAACTACTACCTAATTCTTCTTACTTAAAGTTAAACAATGAAGGCTTTGAAGTAAGAAGCCTTTATCGTAGTACTTTCACCAAATGGACAGATGTTACAAGTTTTAAATTAGGAAAACTACATAATAGTCGTATGATTCTATTTGATTACTCTGATCAACATAAAAAATGGAAGAATGTTAAAAAATTATCCAAATTAATAGCCAATAATGAAGGTGGAATTCAAACATCTTATAAAATTCCTTCAAGCGAACTCGTTGAAATACTAAACCAGTATAAACAACGTAGCGAAAAAAACCAACAACTTAAAACAGACAATCAAGAAATCTAAAAATAAAAAACCCATTCAAAAGAATTGAATGGGAAATTGCTATGAAAAAGAAGTCTTACAACGTCTTGTAAGACATATACAATATAGTATAAATAAATTTAAAATCAATTCTTTTTAAAAAGAATTATAAAATTTTCTACATCTTATATTTTTTATTGATTTTTAGAGACAATTACTACACTTACCAACCAACATAATTTCTGCTGAGTCTACTTGTTTATTTTCAACAGAAGGTATAACTACGTCTACAGGTAAACATTCAACATCACCACAGTCTTTACATTGAAAATGTGGATGCACGTCTAAATGATGATCTGCCGAACACCCTTGGCATTTAGCATACCATCTTAAACCATCTTTTCCTAAAAAAGAATGAATAATTCCATCTTGCTCTAATCTATCTAAAATCCTGTATACTGTAGTTTTATTCATTTTCTCTTTTAAAAGCTTCACCAAAGCTACTACAGAAACAGCTTTCTCTCTTTCTTCAAAAATACTTAAGACAAACTTTACCGATGCTGTTTTTCTAACTATACCCATAACTACAAATTTAACGCAATTAAGTTGCACTTACAAATCTTTTATTTAATTTTACAACTTAGTTGCATTAACACTTTTATTGAATTAACTTATCAAAATACATAATGATACTTACAAACAACTTAACCAAAAGCTATGGTGATTTCAAAGCTGTTCAAAATCTAAATCTTGAAGTAAAAGAAGGTGAAATTTTATGCCTTTTAGGAGCTAATGGAGCAGGTAAATCCACTACAATTAATATGTTATTAAATTTTATTCAGCCAACATCTGGTGAAGCAAAAATTAATGGATTAGACGTAACTCAAAACTCAATTAAAACCAAAAGCTTCCTTACTTATATTCCTGAAAATTTAATGCTTTATCCTACACTAACTGCTGTGGAAAATTTAGACTATTTTACTAAACTTTCTGGAAAAAACTTTGACACACAAGAACTAAAACTATACTTATCTGAAGCTGGACTACAAGAAGAAGCTCATGAAAAACATGTAAAAACTTTTTCTAAAGGAATGCGTCAAAAAGTTGGAATTGCTTTGGCAATAGCAAAAGAATCTAAAGTTCTTTTATTAGATGAACCTACTTCTGGTTTAGACCCAAAATCTAGCAATGAATTTATGGAGCTATTAACCAAAATGAAAAATGATGATGTAGCTATTTTAATGGCCACCCATGATTTATTTAGAGCTAAAGAAGTTAGTACACATATAGGCATAATGCGTTCTGGAATATTACAAAATTATTCAAACTCTTCTGAATTTTCTTTAAAAGAGTTAGAAACTATTTATCTAGATATTATGAACTTTAAAAATATGGATTAACATGAAACATATAATTTTTAAAGAACTTAAAGAACTATTAAGAGATGGACGTTTTAAAATTACTCTAGGTATTTCTTTTGTTTTACTAATTATCGCAACTATTACAAGTATTAATCAATACAATAAAAGTAATCAGCAATATGTAGAGTCTACCAACAAAGAACGTAGTATTTGGGAAAGCCAAGATGAAAAAAATCCGCATTCTGCCGCACACTATGGTACTTATGCTTTTAAACCTAAATTTGCTTTATCTCTATTTGATTATGGCGTAACTAAATATACAGGGAATTCTATTTTTTTAGAAGCTCATAATAGAAATGAAGCTTCTTTTAGCGAAGCAAGTGATCAAACTAGTTTAACTCGTTTTAGTACGTTATCCATCAACTTTGTTTTAATATACTTATTTCCTCTTATTATTATTCTAATTGGGTATAATTCTCATACTAAAGAAATTGAACATCAAACACTTTCTTTATTAAAAAGCCAAGGTATTCACCCTACAAAACTTGTTATAGGAAAATGGCTAGCCATATACATTCCTATTTTCATTTTAACTACTTGTGTATTCCTTATAATCGGTATAGTTTTATCAAACCTAGATAGCTTAAGTTTTTTTAGTTGGATTAGCCTACTTACTCTTTTTATTTCTTACTTGATATATTATTTAATTATCACCTCTATTACTTTACTTATTTCTATAAGAAGTAAATCTTCTGGGATTTCATTAGTTAGTTCTTTAGTTATCTGGATTCTATTTAGTTTTGTAACTCCTAAAATAGCTACAAACTTTGCCAATACCAATCATCCTTACCCTTCTAAATCGGAATTTAATGCTCGTATTAGTAATGACAGGAAAAATGGATTAGACGGTCACAATCCATGGAATAAAGCTGCTAAAGAACTAGAACAAAAAACCCTAAAAGAGTATGGAGTTGACAGCATAAGTCAATTACCTTTTAATTATGATGCCTACCGAATGCAAAAAGGTGAAGAGCATGAAGCTAAAATTTACGAAAAGCATTATAATATATTACACAATACTGCCAAGAGGCAAAATAGTGTTTATCAAAATCTATCATTCATTTCTCCATTTATTGCTTTGCGTTTTTTATCTATGGATATTACAAATACAAGCGATAATTTACACTGGAAATTCACCAAAGCTGCTGAAAAATATAGAATAGAAACTCAAAAGTTTTTAAACTATGATTTTAAAGACAATTCTAAAACTGGGGATTGGAGCTATAAAATGAAAGCTGAAACGTTTAAAAAACTTCCTAAATTCAACTTTACTCCACCTACACTATCATTAATATTAAAGGAAAACACAAAAAACATATTGTTTTTAGTTTTATGGTTAGTGCTTCCAATAATAGGATTAATTATCTATTCAAAAAAAATATAAATTATGTTTACTAATAATTTACGTTACGAGATAAAATTATTAAACAGAAGTAACTGGCTTATTTTACTTCTACTTAGTATTTCACTTTTATTTGCTTTTGCCACGTATAATGGGACAAAAAATGTAACTAAAAGAGAAAGCGACATTGCTAAAATGCAACAAGATTTACACAAAAAAGATAGCTTAATGCTACTTAACCTATCTAAAATTGAAAAAGGAGAAAAAGTAAGTCTTCCTCGTTGGCAACTGCCTTCAGAACCAATGACTATAGGATATCGTCACCCTCGTTTAGCTATAATGAAACCTAGTTCCTTTTCTTTTTTAGCTACCGGACAAAGTGATATGTACACACATTTTAAAAGCCCTAAGGCTTATGGAAATAACTTTGCCTTAGATTATTCAGACATGGTAAATCCTGTTCAATTATTACTAGGGAATTTTGATTTAGCATTTGTTATCATCTATATACTTCCTCTATTAATAATTGGTTTTTCTTTTAATGTTTTATCTAAAGAAAAAGAGTTAGGCACATTACAACTTTTAAATGCACAACCTATTTCTATTACTAGATGGTTATTACAAAAAATGGCTATTAGGTATGTTATCTTTACCTTAATCACTCTTATTGCCTTAATTACTACTATTACCATCTTCTCAACTAATACACTTAATAGTTTTACTAATTTAATCGAAGTACTTTTAATGATAGCTGGATATAACTTATTCTGGTTTATAATCGCTTATACTGTGAATATAAAAATCAATAACTCTTCTAAAAATGCTTTAACTCTTATTGGTATTTGGTTATTAATTGTTTTAGTACTACCCGCTACAATAAATCAAATAGGAAACTCGCTATTCCCTACTCCTTCTCGTTTAAAAATGATTAATGAGATTCGTCAAATAAAAAAGGAAAACGAGAAAAAGCAAGATAAAATTATGAGTGATTATTTACGAAGTCATCCAGAACTAGCAAAAGAAACTAATAAGGATAAATTTGGTTTTTGGCATAATTATTTTGCTTCTGAAAAAGTTATGGAAGAAAAAACAAAGCCTTTACTTGCTGAATATGATTCTCAATTACAAAAACAGCAAAACCTAGTAAATTCTTTTAAATTTTTCTCTCCTGCAATATTAATGCAACAATCATTAAACAGTATCGCAGGAACTTCTGAAAAACATTATAACGAATACAAGAAACAAGTTTTCGAATTCTCTAATGAATGGAGAAACTATCTAGTTCCAATGTTATTTAAAGAGCAAAAATTCACTTTAAAAGATTACGAAAACTTACCTAAGTTCACTTATAAAAATAATGTTTCAAATAATGTTTGGACTAATTTATTAATCACTTTTCTTTTAAGTGGGTTAATTTTCACTTTAACCTTAGTTAAAAGAAAAAAAGAACAATAGCATTTAGAAAAAAACGAATACAAAAAAACTCATCTTTTAGATGAGTTTTTCTTTTTTAAATCATTTCTACAATGAAAAAGACCTTGAATTTACATCCAAGGCCTTTCGTCTAACCAAACTTAGTATAAAAACTAACTACTACTATTATTTATATTGTTTCTTTTAGAGGAATCTTCTCCTTTCAACATAATTGTTTACTCGGAGAAGGTTTTAATTTAAGGGTTTATTCACTTTAAGGGTTAGCTCTCTAAAAGAGTTAATTACTTATTTACACTATTATGACACAGTTTTTTTTGAAGGGTCACATAAAAACAAAAAAAAACTCAAAAAAAGTTTTTTTGAGTTTTTTTAATATAAATATTTTCTAAGAACTACCCGATGTTCTGGCACAGACTTATCATAGTTTTTTATCAAACTTTCCAGTATTTCCGGAGGTTTAACACCTATATCTTTTTTTGAGTCGTATTTAGAAACATACAAATTGTAGGCTTCATTATTTTTTTCAAAAATTAAAAAATGTTGTTCATTTAATATTGAAAAACATATTTCATTTCCTGAAAAAGCTCCTGAATTATCTGTTATAAATTCTGAGAACTCATAATACCTAAAAACATTTTCCATACTAAACGATCTCCGCAGATAAACCTAATTGTAATAATTTAGAACATCTTGCTTCTAAATCTTTGTATTCTCCTGTTTTTACCGCGCATTTACCTTTGTAATGTACTAAAACAGCACACTGCTCTGCCTGTTCTAATGTATGTTCGCATACATCTACCAAACAGTCAATAACATGGTCAAAAGTATTTACATCATCATTATGCAAAATAATTTCGTGCTTTTTTGTTTCTTGAATTAAAACATCCAGCTCTTCCTGTATCTTTTCTATCGTACTCATTTGCTTTATTTTTGATATTGCAAAGCTACCCAATTATTTCTTTCTATGGTCTTTTTTAATGTTAAAGCGTACTTAGACACCTCAGCATCAATAATTGGAATATCTTCACTATAAAACCCGCTTAATAATAAAACTCCTTTTTCATTTAAGCAATCGGTGTATGTTTTCATGTCATTTAACAGGATATTACGATTAATATTTGCTATTATTAAATCGTACTTTTTTCCTTCTAAAAGCGATGCTTCACCTTCATAAACAGAAATATGTTTACACCCATTTCTTTCTGCATTTTCTAGAGAGTTTTCATAACACCAAGCATCAATATCTATTGCATCGATAGGTTTAGCTCCTTTCATTTCAGCAAAAATTGCTAAAATTCCAGTTCCGCATCCCATATCTAATGTTTTTTTATTCTCAACATCTAAATCTATTAAATGTTGCACCATCATATGTGTTGTTTCATGATGTCCAGTACCAAAACTCATTTTTGGTTCTATTACAATATCATATTGTAAATTAGGATTTTCATGAAAAGGCGCTCGTATACTCACCAAATCTTCTACCTGAATTGGATTAAAATTCTTTTCCCATTCTGCATTCCAATTGGTTTGCTCTATTTCTTTGTGATTATAATTTATTGTAAACTCTTCAGACTTTAAAATAAACACTTCCGATAATATATCTTCCTTCCATTCTTCCTTTTGAACGTAAGCAACTACTCCATTATCGTTTTCAACAAAGCTTTCAAAACCTATCATTCCTAACTCTGCTATTAAAATTTCAGTAGCTGGTTCTTTAGGTGTTACTTCAAATGTATATTCTATGTAAATATTATCCATTAGATTGCATTTACTATGGCTACAAAATCTTCAGGTTTCAATGAAGCTCCTCCTATTAAACCTCCATCTACATCTGGTTTTGAAAATATTTCTTTTGCATTTCCTGGCTTAACACTCCCTCCATATAAAATAGAAATATCGTTGGCCACCTCAGCTCCATAAGTTTTCTCCATGATCTCTCTAATGAAAGCATGCATTTCTTGCGCTTGCTCTGGTGATGCTGTTTCTCCTGTTCCAATAGCCCATACTGGCTCGTAAGCTAAAGTTATTTTAGAAAAACTTTCTTTTCCTAAGTGAAACAATCCTTCTTTTAATTGTGTTTCTACAACCTTGAAGTGATTTCCTGATTTTCTTTCTTCTAACTGTTCTCCAAAACAAAAAATAACTTCCAATTCATTTTCTAAAGCTGCATCTACTTTTTTAGCCAATAAATCGTTTGTTTCATTAAAGTATTCTCTACGCTCTGAATGTCCTAAGATTACAATATTAACTCCTAAGTTGGTTAACATATTTGCTGATACTTCTCCTGTAAAAGCACCACTGCTTGCTTGATGCATATTTTGTGCTGCTACTTCTATCTTAGATTTTCTCGTTCTTTTTATTGCAGTATTTAAATTCACAAAGCTAGGTGCTATTATTACTCTTGCTTCTGTTTCAGAATTCTTTACTTCTTTCTTAATCCCCTTGATTAGTTGTTTTGCTTCTTCAAGGTTTTTATTCATCTTCCAGTTACCTGCAACTATCTTTTGTCTCACTATTCTTCTTATTTATATTAAATATTATTTTTTAGAAATCTTTGTATCAACGTTATACTTTCAATACTAAAAACATTAATGATTTCTTTTTAAGCTGAAGATTGTTCTAACTTGTAAAAAATAGATTTTAAAAACTTTTTTAACAAGTTACTTAGCTATTAAACAGCTAAAATACATTATTTTTTTAAGCCCTCTATAATTAAATTATCTGTTGCTTTTGTAGCATTAAAAACTTCAATTCCCCCTGTTTCATTTATCAGCACATAACGAGGAATCCAACTCAAACCTAAAAAGTCTCCAAACTTTCCTTCCCAACCAGATTTCATATAGTAATGTTGTCCTTTTATTTCTAATCTCTCTATACTATTTCTCCATAATTTCAAGTCTCTATCTAATGATAAAAACAAATACACTACATCTGGATTCTCTCTTTGTAATTTTTTAACTTTTGGTAAATTCTCTAAACAATCTATACACCAAGAAGCCCAAACATCTATTAATATCTTTTTTCCTTTATTCTTAGTTAGAATTGTATCAAAAGTAACTTCTTCATTATTTAAAGTAATAAACACATCCTCTAATGCTTCTTTGGAGAATGTTGTTGGACTTTCCATTGTGCAACTAATCAATCCTACTAACAATAACAACATTACTTTTTTGACCATAAACTATTTAATTTTACTTTTAAGTCTTTCTGACAGACTTGATGTTTTATAGAGTATAATATTCCCTTTATTATCCAATACCATAAATCTAGGTATTGTTTTAAGTTTTAAAAACTGTCCTAATTTTCCTTTTCCTTTTTTAGGTATATAATAATGTTTTCCTTTTACCTTTATATTCTCAAGTCCTCTTTTCCAGTCGTGATAAGAATGATCTACTGACAAAAAAACATAATCAATTGATGGGTTTTCTTTTTGAAAAGCTATAACATCTTCAAAACTATCCTGACTTACCGGACAATAGGTAGCAAACACCTGTACAAACTGTTTTTCTGATGTATTCTTTTTTATAATTTCTTTTAAAGTTATACTATCTCTATTTACTGTAACTAATTTTTCTTCTAAAGCTTCCGTATTAAACTCTTTTGGCTGAAAAACTGCACAACTTCCTAAAATTGAAAAACCTATTATTAATAAAAAAAGTCTCATATTTAATTTAATCTAATCCTCGGATCTAACCAGCTATAAAGAACATCTACCAAAATATTGATGACTATAAATAAAGTTGCTACTACGAGTACCGCTCCCATTATTACTGGTAAATCAAGTGTATTTAATGAATTTACAATCTCTTTCCCTAATCCATTCCAGTTAAAAATATACTCTACAAAAACTGCTCCTGCTAACATCGAAGCAAACCAACCTGAAATTGCTGTTATTACAGGATTCAAAGAATTTTTCAAGGCATGCTTTTTTACAACTTGAACCATAGTTAACCCTTTTGCTTTTGCTGTTCGTATATAATCTTGACTTAATGTTTCAAGTAATGAATTTCTCATTAACTGTATTACTACTGCTAACGGACGTATTCCTAAAACTATTGCTGGTAATATTAAATTTTTTAATTGAATATAACTTCCTTCTCCAAAATCGTCTACTTCATACAAACTTCCTGTCATTTCTAAATTGGTATATTTATGTAATACAAATCCAAAAAACCAAGCAAATAAAATTGCTGAAAAAAACGAAGGTACACTCATTCCAAAAGTACTTATCACAGCTATAACTCTATCGAAAATAGAATCTTTATAAAGCGCTGAAATAACTCCTAAAAATATACCTAACACCAAAGCTATTACAATTGCCGACACTGCTAATATCGCTGTATTAGGCAAAGTTTCTGCTATAATCTCAGATACTTCTTTTTCGTTTTTCTGAAATGATTCTCTTAAATATGGATATTTTAAAACTATTGTTGATTCTCCAACAGAAAACAGTTTTTGAGCATTGTACTTTTTTTCTGCTAAATAAGTATAATCTTCTTTATTATTACTGTGAATTGAAAGTGGAGAAACATCATTTAAATAATAGAGGTACTGTGTAAATGCTGGCTTATCAAAACCATATTTTTTTCTAATATTGTTTAATTGCTCTGTATCCTCTCTTTGATCTAACATCATACGAGCTGGATCTCCAGGTAAAATATTAAACAGTAAAAATATTACTGTAACCACCCCAAAGAGCGTTAAAAAGCCGTAAAGTATTTTGTTTGTAATATATTGAAACATCTATAACAAAGATAACAGAAAGTGGCAAAAAAGTGTACTTTTGTACAACTTTTACAACAACTCATGACAACACAACAACTTGTATCTGAAATCAAACGAAAAAACTCGTTTTTATGCATTGGATTAGATGTAGATTTAGATAAAATTCCATCTCATTTATTAAAAGAAGAAGATCCTATTTTTGCCTTCAACAAAGCAATTATTGATGCAACACATCATTTATGTGTGGCTTACAAACCTAATACTGCTTTTTATGAAGCTTATGGTATTAAAGGCTGGAAAGCTTTAGAAAAAACCATACAATACATTAACGATAAGCATCCTGAAATTTTTACTATTGCCGATGCTAAACGTGGTGATATTGGAAATACTTCTACCATGTATGCGAAAGCCTTTTTTAATGATTTAGCTTTTGATAGCGTTACAGTAGCTCCTTATATGGGAAAAGATTCTGTTGAGCCTTTTTTAGCTTTTGAAGACAAACACACTATAATGCTAGCTTTAACTTCTAATCAGGGAGCTTTCGACTTTCAAACTAAAAACGTTGATGGTATTGAATTATATAAACAAGTTTTAGAAACTTCTAAATCTTGGAATAATGCTGAAAATTTAATGTATGTTGTTGGTGCTACTAAAGCAGAGTTTTTAGCAGACATCAGAACTATTATTCCTAATTCATTTTTATTAGTTCCTGGTGTTGGAGCACAAGGAGGAAATTTACAAGATGTTTGTAAATATGGTATGAATGAAACTGTTGGATTACTTATCAATTCTTCACGAGGTATTATTTATGCTTCTAATGAAAAAGATTTTGCTGAAGCTGCTGCTAAAAAAGCCCAAGAATTACAAACTCAAATGGAGGATATTTTAAACTAGTTTATGAAGTTCAAAGACCAAATAAACAGAGTTTTTGAATTAAACAAAACTCCAAAACGAATTATCTCTTTAGTTCCAAGTCAAACAGAATTGCTTTTTGACTTGGGATTGGAAGAGAATATTGTTGGAGTTACTAAGTTTTGTGTACATCCAACTCATTTAAGAAAAGAAAAAACTATTGTTGGTGGTACTAAAACTATTAAGCTTGATAAAATAAAAAGTTTAAATCCCGATATTATTCTTTGCAACAAGGAAGAAAACACGAAAGAAATTGTTGAAGCTTGTGAACGTATTGCTCCAACTCATGTTTCTGAAATTTTTACCCTTGATGATTCTAAAGAGTTAATAACTCAATATGGCTCAATTTTTTCTTGTGAACAAAAAGCTTTAGAAATTAATTCTGAATTAGATCGTAAATTACTTCACTTTACCCAATTCATTAAAAATAGGGATGAAAAAAAAGTAGCTTATTTTATTTGGAGAGATCCTTGGATGGTTGCTGGAAACACTACTTTTATTAACCATCTTTTAGAACTAAATAAATTTAAAAATATTTATAGTTCTAAAAGCCGTTACCCAGAAGTAAAATTAACAAACATTATTTCTGATGGAAACCCTGAATTTATTTTACTCTCATCCGAACCTTATCCTTTTAAAAATAAGCACAAGGAGGAATTAAGAGAACATACAAACCACGCAAAAATAATTTTTGTTGATGGTGAAATGTTTTCTTGGTATGGAACCAGGTTGTTAAAAGCCTTTGACTATTTTCTAGATTTACACAACAGAACTTGAGAGGTCCTTATCTAAATATTTAATTCTATTAAGCTTCTCTAAAACTTTCATTGCCTTAAAAGCAGAGCGATCACTTTTACATTCATCCTCATACTTGTAATCATTAGCTCTCTCAACCAATTTACGGTACCTATTTTCTAGATGCTCTCTATACCTTTGTAATTGATTAACTCTTGACATTTTGTAATTGATTAACTAGGACCATAAATATACACAAATATTTGATTTACAACAACATAAAAGCAACCGTATTTAATTCTTAGTGTTTTCCCTATGCTTTTTATACGATTTAACCTTATTACAAAAAAAAGAGCCTATTATCAAATTTCATAATAGGCTCTTAAGAAACAATATATATTATTTTATCTTTTATCTTGTAAAGCAAATACTTGACGTAATAATGCTGTATTACGTAAACCTACTTTTTCTCGTATTCCTTTTTCTTCTACTTCTATCATTGTAAAAACTCCGTTTAGAGCTTGCGTAGTAACATAATCTGTTAAATCTGGATTTACTTTTTTTACAAACGGTATACTATTGTATTTTGAAATTAAGTTTGTCCAAATTTTATCGGCACCTACTTTAGCAAAAGAGTTTTTAATTACCGGATTGAATTCACTATATAATGCTCTATTTGTTTTTCCTGCTAAATAAACTGTAGCAGCATTTTTCTCTCCTAATAAAATATTTTTCGCATCATTAAATGTTATTTCTTTCACTGCATTTACAAATATTGGTGTTGCTGTTTTTACTGCATCTTCTGCTGTTCTATTAATCGCTTTCAGCCCTTCATCTGCCAAATTACTTAAACCTATTTTACGTAACCCTTTATCTACTGCTTGCAATTCTTTTGGCAAAACAATTTTCACTAATTTGTTTCTATAAAAACCATCTTTTGCTGTTAGTTTTTTTACTTGGTTTTTTATTCCATTATCTAATGCTTGACGCAAACCATTTCCTATTTGCTCTTGAGATAATGCTCCTCCTTGTGGTAATTGATTTACTACCTTTTGTAACTCTGCACATCCTGTTAATAAAACAACGAATGTTACTGCTATAATTTTTTTCATTTCTCTTTAATTTATATTTTTTAGAAACAGTTATTTTATAAATGTCACTTTATTTAAAGCTATCTGTTTTTTTATCGTATCCATAAGGGCAATGCTTACAGCCATTTTTACAACAATAACCTCTTTTTAAATGATATTTTTCTGTAAATACTCTATACCCCTGTTCATTTAGGTAATAATCTTCTTCAGTAAGAACTACTCTTCTATTATGCATGAATGCAAAAATAATTGTTTTTATTATTAATATAACTCCATGTAACAAAAAGCTTGTTAAATACACCTATATATAGTACTATTGAATACATTTTACAAACTCTATGGGATATACATTCATTTTAATCATTATTAGCTTAATAAGCATAGGCTTTTTAATTCTTTTAAAAAAGAAACAACAAAAATCAGAAACGCTATCTTTTGTTTCAACTCTTCTAGCTACTCTTTTCGGTGTTCTATTAGCCGTTAACTTATCAAATAGAGAAAACCTTAAAAAAGAGAAAGCTGATACTGTTAAACTTTTAAAATCTGCTAAAAATATTATTGATAATACTTTTGATTATACAAAAGGGTTAGGGACTTATATTGATACTATTAAAAAAGATTCTAGTTACACCCCTAACCTTATTAATAAACTAAAATTAGACAACCCTATTCCTTATCCTGATTTAATGGAAAATATTATTTCTAACGAAGTTGTTTCTAAAAACATCTCTGAGTATAGCCATAATTTCATTTTTAGTAGTTTAATCAATTTGAGAAAAATAGCAAACTATAGCTCTATTGATACTTATAAGTTTTTATTGAAAGAACTTGAATTTATAATTGACCTTGAAATCAAATATCAAGAAAGAGAAATTGACGAAGAAGAGCTTGAAAAAATGTACAATAAAGGAAAAGAGAGATTAGAGGAAGAGTTTCCACATGACAGTAAAATTATAATTGATTAATAATTTAGATACCTTTTAAAATAAAAAGCGCCTTGTTATTATAACAAGGCGCTTTATTTTTTACGTAAGTAGTATTTTAAAGTTTTCTTCTATTGTCATCAGACTTTGTATCTATTAACTTGTTATAAGGATCTACTCCTACTTCAACAGGTTTTTTATCTACAATTATTGAAACTTTATTATTTATCTGTGTTATTTTATGTTTTTTCAAATATAACTCTACTTCTTTTTTCTTTCCATCCACTTCTTCTTCACCAAAAATACCGATATCTACATAGTCAGCTAACTTAACAGATAATACTGGCTTTTTCATTTTTTCAGTTTTATATGTTAAAGTATCTCCTGCTTGCTCACCATAAAAACGTTTTCCTTTTTCGTCATTACGATATTTAGAAACTTCAAACTCTATATCAACTTGGTATTTTCCATTTTCTAACTCTTTAGACTCTACTTTAGTTACTCTATTTTTATATAAAGTAATGGTTTCAAACATATCTTTAATTACATATTGTAAACTATCTGGTGTTGCTTTCTTTATGTAATCAACCATTTCAATTGATGTAGTATATGGCGCATCTTGAAACTTAACCTTTTCTACATATTCTTTTAAAGCATTGTTTAGCTTATCTTCTCCAATATAATCGCTTAAAGCATAAAATACTAAAGACCCTTTTTGATAACGGATATACCCTTGTCCGTCGTTATACATTAATGCTTTTTCTCGTTTACGCTCAAAAGTACGTTGTTGTAAATAATCGTCTAAGCTTTTCTTTAAGAACTTACGCATCTTCGTTTTCCCATATTCGTGTTCTAATACTTTTAACGACACGTATTCTGATAAACTTTCCGATAACATAGTTGCTCCTAAAACATCTGCTCCAATTACTTGGTGTGCCCACCATTGATGTGCTAATTCGTGAACTGTAATTGCAAATGGATAATCAACTCCTCCTTCATCTGTATCATCTACATCAGCAATAAAACCAACTGCTTCTGAGAATGGAATCGTATTTGGAAATGATTGCGCAAAGCTTCCTTCTGTTCTTGGAAATTCAATAATTCTAACCTGTCTATGTTGATATGGACTAAAGTTTTTTGAATTATAATCTAACGATGCTTTTATTCCTTTAAACATTCTATCTAAATTATACTCATGCCCTTTTTGATAATAAATTTCAAGATTTACATCATTCCACTTATCTTTTTTAATCTCGTATTTAGCTGAGTTAAACGCATAAAAATTTAGAATCTTACTATCCATTTTATAATGGAAATAACGACGTCCATCTTTTGTCCATTCCTTTTGTAAATATCCAGGTGCAATAGCTATTTGATCTTCTGATGTTGAAACAGTGGCTTCAAAATCAATCCAATCTGAATCTTTAGAAATATAAGTATCTCCTAAAGCTGTGCTATCTGATGGATGTGGCCTTAATTCATTCTTTGGTAAACCAAACTTCTTTCTAGTCTCATCATCTCTTAATTCTCCTCCTGAAGCATAGCCTAATGACGGATAAATTCCACTATTTATAAATGTACCATTTTCTAATACTGGTGAATGGTTTCGTAAAAATGTATTTGGCTTATTATGAACCGTAAATTTCAACTCTAAACTATCTCCTGGTTGTATTGGTGTTTTGAATTTATAAATATCAAAATTCTGAACTGTATCTTCCAGCACTAACGTATTTGGTTTATTAAACTCAAATGTACTTGGATAGTCGTTATGATTTAAGAAAACACTATCAATAGCTTCGTTAGTTTTATTTATCATTTTATAAGTTCCAGAAGATTTAAAATCTCTTGTCTTCGGGAAAATATTCATATCTACATTTACAGCCACAATTCTAGGTTGGGCTTTTCCTTCATACTTTTTATAATTCTTCTCCCAGTCAACTCTTAATTGCTCTCTTTCTTTCGATGATAAACGTGTATTTAACACATTGTTTTCATAATAGATTCTTCCTCCTAAACCGAAAAACAAAAGAGTCAAAACAGATAAAACCCCTATTACTTTATAATTTAGACGTTCTTTTGCTATTTTTAATCTTTCTGCAAAAGAAAATGTTACTCCTCTCATCCAAAATAACTTTGCTAAAACCAATAGGATCAAACCTCCTATAAACCAATAAATCTTATAAGCAAAATATCTATTAAATGAAGCCCCATATTCATTCATATCAGAATACTGGTAATTAGAACCTTGATTATACTTAAATACTGATTGTTCAATTCCCGCTAACGATAATAATGGTAATCCTATTAACAAAACTAACAGCACAAATAATCCTAAATATTGGTTTTTGATTAATGTTTGAATCAACATTGCCAAGAATGCCCAGATAACAAAATGGATAAACATTAGTACATACACCTCATAAAAATAGTGTCCTAATTCAAAATTATAATACCCTTTATATATCTGAAATAACACTCCAGCCACAACAATTACTCCTAATAATACAATCTGCATTTTTAGAATAGCAATAAATTTAGACACTAAAAGTGTCCAGTTTTTTACTGGAGTCACATCTATTAAATGGTTGGTTTTTGCTATTTCTCCTCTTCGTATTAACATTCCAGCATATAGAAAAGTTAATAAATTTATAAAGAAGGTGAATACAGTTCCTGGTAATAATAACATTTGCCAAGTAGTAGGATATGTTTTAGTTCCAAACAATTCTCCTGCTGTTCGAGCAAACACTAATAATGATATCAAACCAACTAATAAAATGGCTATAAATGGCCAACTCTTGAAGATATATTTAAAATCTACATTTGATAATTTCCAAGTAGTTTTTAAATCATTTATAAATGAATAATCATAAGCAACTTTAGGTAATTCTATACGAGTAATCCCTCCAAAGTTATGCTTTATAATACGTTCTCCTTTATTCTTTTTAAAACTAAATGTAAATGCACTCTGAGTAAATGAAAACAACTTATAAACTCCTGCTAATATAACACTCGCTATCCCCAACCATAATAATCGGTTATAAATGATGACTCCTTTAAAAGGCAGCATTAATTCATTTTGTTCTGCTACTGTCCAATAACGCGTATAATAATTTGCAGCTTGTGATCCAAAAGGATCAAATAAAGCTGACCAAAAACGATTATCTGGATTTGACAAAAAGCTTTCCGCTACACCTTGAACAAACATTAATAAAACTACTGTTATAAAACCTGCAGCAATGTTTCTAGTGAATGTAACGACTCCAAATACAATAGCTCCAAATAATAATACATTTGGTATAATGTATACTAAATAAGAATGCAAATATGCTGAAAAATTAAAAGCTCCAACTATTTCTTGATTTGTTCCTGGCAATCGAAAACCTAAAAACAAACCAATCCCTGCAACTAAAATAATTAAGAGTACAACTACAAAAGAACTTAAAAACTTAGCCGATAAATAATTCGCTTTGCTAAATGGGTAAGAATATAAAATTGAATGCATTTCACTTTTATAATCTCTATATACCGAAACCCCAATAATAGAAGGAAATAAAAAGAATAAAATTATTGCCATAGCATTAAAATTACCATTAATTGCCGATGGTGAGTTTACAATGATTGAAGATCCTGTAGATACAGTAAAAAAGTCAAAAATACCTGCAGAGCTTGACGATAAAAAAAGAGCCACTAAAAACAAAATAGCTGTAAATATGTAAGTAACTGGTTTCTTTAACCAGTATTTTAATTCGTGTTTGAATATTGTAGAAAACATGTGTTCTTAGTTTAGAATTTGATTAAACTGCTACTGGTTGATCTTCTTTTAATGCTAAAAAGTACACATCATCTAACTGTGGTGTAGCCTCTTTAAAGTCTTCAGCTGGTTTTGTTTCTGAAAACACACGTACATTTAATGTATTGTCTTGATTGTAATTTGAAGATAATACATTGTAAGTAGCTTCCGTTTGCTCTAGCTCTTCTCTATCAATAATTTTAGTCCAAATTTGTCCTTCAATTTCTTTTGTAGCTTCTACTGGAGTTGTATGCTTTAAAATACGTCCTCCGTTTAGAATTGCCATCTCTTTACATAACTCTTTAACGTCTTCCACAATATGCGTTGAAAAAATAACTGTACAATTGGTTCCAACTTCTCTTAACACATTTAAAAATCGGTGACGCTCTGCTGGATCTAATCCTGCTGTTGGTTCATCTACTATAATTAGTTTTGGATTATTCAATAATAATTGCGCTATTCCAAAACGTTGTTTCATACCTCCTGAATATCCTGCTACATATTTTTTACGTACTTCATATAAATTGGTAATTTCTAATACTTCTCTCACCAATTTTTCTCGATCAGATTTTGATGCAATTCCTTTTAATGTTGCGAAATAATCTAATAAATCTTCTGCTGACATTTTTGGATACACTCCAAACGATTGTGGTAAATACCCCAATACTTTTCGTAATGCCATCTTATCTTCTAAAACATTGATATCACCAAAAGTAATAGTTCCAGAGTCTGGACTTTGCAATGTAGAAATAGTACGCATTAATGAAGACTTTCCCGCTCCATTTGGTCCTAATAATCCAAACATTCCTGTTCCGATTTCTAAATTTAAACCATCAATAGCTTTTACGCCATTCTTATAGGTTTTTGTCAAATTCTCTATAACTAACTTCATACTTTTTGGTTTTGTAATTTTAATGATTTACATATCAGTAGATTTGATTAATAGTTTGTTACATTTTTTTTTAACATTTTTTTAAAAGACTACTTTATTTGGAAATAAACTTCTTTAATACGGAAGTAAAAAGCTCGCTTTTTTCATTAAAAATGAAATCTTAACAACAAATAAAATTTATTACATATGAAAAAAGTATTTCTACTACCTATTATTTGTTACTCGTTATTAATAGGTTGTCAAACATCAGACTCTGATGTTTTAGAAAACGAGAAAAAGGAAATTATTACTTCTGGAAGAGTTGAAAACATTCCTTTAATTAGAAAAGTTACCGCCTCTTTTAACAAAGTTCTGCAAGACAAAGAAATGTTTTACGCTATGAAAAACATTTTTGAAGATGACGTTATTATTAAAGAATCTTTAAATGACAAGGCTTTTATATTATCTGATAATATTTTTGAAGATCATGTTATGCTAAAAGCCTCATTTGTATTTGAAGACCATCTTATATTGAAAACCAAAATTATTAAAGACGATGTTTTACCTAAAGCTTCTTTTAAGGAAAGTTTCATAACAAACTACAAAATTCTTTATCCAGAAGACGAAATAAACATAGTTAGTATTTTAAAAGAATTGCCTAAACTTTATTTTGGACTACCTCTTTCATCTATAAAAAACTATGATTCTTGGAAAGAAAAAGGCTTTCCTATTTTAGCTAAAAGTTATGATGCTAAAAATAATCATCTTCAAAAAATAACTAGAGAAAACACCATTGATTTAATTGGTATTGAATCTTTCAATAAACTTATTAAAAATACAAATGAGCCTTATGATAATTACTATCTCTTAAAATCAGAAAATTCTAATGTACTTATCGCGGCCAGGAAAAATCAAGGTAATATTGTCATTCTAAATAATGGTAATCCTAATATCAGTTCTTTTAAAATTAACAATAAGAAACATTACAATAGCATTACAGTAAATAATTTAAAAGAAACCTATACCATTGCTCAAAATAATATGATGACACAGACTTATCTTGATCTCCCACAAGGCTGTACTGGTTACTACAGTTTTATTTGCGGTAGTTTAGAAATGCAACAATACTATTCTAAAATGCAGGAATTAGCTAATCAAACTTGTCAAACTATTTGGAGATGTATTCCTTGTTGTGATTCTTATACTGGAGGAGTTATTTACAATACTACTCTTTTTGAACCAAACTCTATAAAATGTAAAAAAACTATGGATTATATAAAAGTGCTTAGTATGTACTCTTTAGAAATGGAAGGTAATTAATATTAATAAAAAAGGAGTTTTAAATATTTAAAACTCCTTTTTTTTATCTTATAAAATTACTTCTTACTTCCCGGAGGATACTTTGCCATAATTTCTTTTACAAACTCTCTAATTCTGGCCTCTTTTTTCTCCATATTGGTAATTTTTAATGCTCCAGTTCCAATTCCTTGCCAAACTAACTCTTTATTCTTTGCATCAATAATATCCAAAAATAATGTTCCTTCAGTATACTGGTTTACATTTAAACGATTGGCACCTCCCCACATCCATGGATTCCAGCCCCAACCATAACCCCAGCCCCAGCCGTAGTTAACATCATTGACATTGATTCGTTCTCTAGATTTGGTAAACAAACTAACTAATACATCTGGATTAGATGATTTAGTCATTCCTTTTGCTACTAATTCAGCTTCAACTGCACGCATAATTCTCTTCTTATCTAAGTCAGAGATAGGTGCTTTATCAATTCCTGTTTTATAAAACGCAAATGTTTTATAGTCATTAAAATTTACTTTAGTATCGTAATCTGTAGCCACTTTTATACTACTACAAGAAACAATAAACAAAGTAATCATTGGTAAAAAAAGTAATCTCGATATCTTCATGTTCTTAGGGTTTATACATTTTCTAATAATGCATCATCCACTAAGTTTGGTAAAGTTACTTTTAAGTTAGGTTCAACGTTCATGGCACGTTTAATAGCAAAAACTGCTTCTTCATTTCTTGCCCAACTACGACGTGCTATTCCGTTATTTACATCCCAAAAAAGCATTGATTTTAAGCGTCTTGATGCATCTAAACTACCATCAAGAAGCATGCCAAATCCTCCGTTCATAACTTCACCCCATCCTACTCCACCTCCATTGTGGATTGAGACCCATGTAGCTCCTCTAAAGCTATCTCCAATTACGTTGTGAATAGCCATATCTGCGGTATAACGAGAACCATCGTAAATATTTGAAGTTTCTCGGTATGGAGAATCTGTTCCTGATACATCATGATGATCACGACCTAACACAACTGGTCCTATTTCACCTCTCTCAATAGCATCATTAAACGCTTGTGCTATTTTCATTCTTCCTTCAGCATCTGCATATAAAATTCGTGCCTGAGACCCTACTACTAATTTGTTTTCTTGAGCTCCTTTAATCCACTGAATATTGTCAGCCATTTGTTGCTGAATTTCTTCTGGCGAATTCTTTCTTATTTCTTCTAATACGCTACAAGCAATTTCATCTGTTTTAGCTAAATCTTCTGGTTTTCCTGAAGCACATACCCAACGGAATGGTCCAAAACCATAATCAAAACACATAGGCCCCATAATATCCTGTACATAACTTGGATATTTAAACTCTCTACCTAATGTAGGATTTGGATTCATTACATCTGCTCCTGCTCTACTCGCTTCTAATAAAAATGCATTCCCATAATCAAAGAAATAGGTGCCTTTAACTGTGTGCTTATTAATAGCTGCCGCATGACGACGTAGTGTTTCTTGTACTTTTTCCTTAAATAACTCTGGATTATTTGCCATCATATCATTTGATTCTTCAAATGACTGATCAACTGGATAATATCCTCCTGCCCATGGATTATGCAATGATGTTTGATCAGATCCTAAATCAATATGTACATTCTCTTCTGCAAACTTCTCCCAAACCTCAACTATATTTCCTAAATAAGCTATTGAAACTACTTCTTCATTTGCTTTAGCTTCTTTAACTCTCTTAACTAATTCATCTAAATCGGTAATTTTTTCATCTATCCACCCCTGATCTAAACGTATTTGTGTAATCTTAGGGTTTACTTCTGCACAAACTGTAATACATCCTGCTATATTTCCAGCTTTTGGTTGTGCTCCACTCATTCCTCCTAAACCAGCAGTAACAAACAAACTTCCTTTTGGCGATTTTCCTATCTTTCTAAATCCATTTAATACTGTAATTGTTGTTCCATGCACAATTCCTTGTGGACCTATATACATGTAACTTCCTGCTGTCATTTGCCCATATTGAGTAACTCCTAAAGCATTAAATTTCTCCCAATCGTCTGGTTTTGAATAATTAGGTATCATCATTCCATTTGTAACCACAACTCTTGGTGCGTCTTTATGAGATGGAAATAATCCCATTGGATGCCCTGAATACATTACTAAAGTTTGTTCATCTGTCATTTCAGACAAATACTTCATTGTTAGTAAATATTGAGCCCAGTTAGAAAATACTGCTCCATTTCCTCCATAAGTAATTAACTCATGTGGGTGTTGCGCTACCGCATAATCTAAATTATTCTGAATCATCAACATAATAGCTTTCGCTTGTAACGATTTCCCAGGGTATTCTTCAATATCACGTGCATGCATTTTGTAAGTAGGACGAAAACGATACATATAAATACGTCCATACTTTTCTAACTCTTCAGCAAACTCTGGTAATAATACCTCATGGTGTTCTTTATCAAAATAACGTAATGCGTTTCTTAGCGCTAATTTTTTCTCCTCTGCGGTTAAAATTTCCTTACGCTTAGGCGCTCTGTTTATTGATGAATCGTATACTGGAATTTCTGGTAATTCATTTGGAATTCCTTGTTGTATTTGTTCTTTGAATGTCATAATAATTTCTTTTTACGCTACTTTAAATTCTTGATTTTTAACCATTACTACCAAAGCATTAATATCATCTTTTAATACTCTATCTTCTTCTAATTTAGCTACTTTATTTCTAATTAGTTTAAAGTTTTCTTCTATGATTGATGAAAACTTATTTGGTCTTCTAAAGTCCATTGCCTGTGCAGCATACATAAACTCTATTGCTAATATTTTATCTAAATTCCCTAAAATTTGGTTGAATTTTCTTCCTGAAATACTTCCCATAGAAACATGGTCTTCCTGACCTAATGACGTAGGTACACTATCTGCCGACGGTGGAAAACACAATGATTTATTTTCTGTTACTAAAGCTGCTGTAGTATATTGAGGAATCATAAAACCTGAATTCAATCCGCCAGCTGTAGTTAATAATCTAGGTAAACCGTATTTTCCTTCTAATAACAAATATGAACGTCTGTCTGAAATATTACCTAACTCCGCAACTGCAATTGATGCATAGTCTAACACCATTGCTAAAGGTTGTCCATGGAAGTTCCCTCCTGATATCGCTTCTGTTTCACTTAATACAATTGGGTTATCTGTTACAGAGTTCATTTCTATTTCAGCCATTTCATTTAAATGATTGTAAGCATTTCTTGATGCTCCATGTACTTGTGGCATACAACGAATAGAATATGGATCTTGTACTCTTGGGAAACTAGTATCTTCTGCATTTTGAGAATCTTTTAAAAGCATTCTCATACGTTCCGCTACTTTTAAATTTCCTTCAAATGGACGTATTTTATGTAACTCTTCTCTAAATGGTGATACATTACCTGAATAGCCTTCTAAAGTCATAGCTCCAGCAACATCAGCCAAATCTAATAGGTACTCCATTTTTTTCAAACCTAGGATAGCATGTGCTAATATAAACTGTGTTCCGTTTATTAACCCCAAACCTTCTTTAGCTTGTAATATTAAAGGCTCTAAACCATTATCTTTTAATACTTTTTTTGCTGATTCTATACTATCTCCAACCCAAAATTCTCCTTCTCCTAACAATGGTAAGAATAGATGAGATAATGGCGCTAAATCTCCAGAAGCCCCTACTGAACCTTGCTCTGGAACTACTGGCAATAAATCATTTTCAATAAAATATACGATACGTTCTATCATTTCTAAACGTACTCCTGAAAATCCTTGACATAACGCATGTACTTTACATATCATCATGATTTTAGATAACTTTTTATCTATAGGATTTCCTACTCCAACCGCATGTGTGATTAATAAGTTTTCTTGTAACTTACTTGTCTCTTCTGGTGTTATCTGTACGTCACATAATGGACCAAAACCTGTATTTATACCATAAATAGCGGCATCAGAATTTGCCATTTTATCAACCTTCCCTCTACATACATTTACTTTATCTTTAGCTTCAGATGTTATTTCTGCTTTTAAAGTTCCTTCGGCAATTGCAATTACTTTGTCTACCGTTAAGTGATCTATTCCGTATTTAAACATGTCTATTATTTCATTTTTCACAAAGTTATTTTTAATTTTGATAACCAACAATATCAATTAAATCATCAATTAATAACTATGAGTTATCAAATAGAATTAAGACACTTTAGATATTTTTTGGCTGTTGCTGAAGACTTACACTTTAGAAAAGCTGCTGAACGTCTTTTTATTTCACAGCCTGGTTTAAGTAGACAAATTAAACAAATGGAGGACGATTTAGGTGTCGAATTATTTGTGAGACATAACAGAAAAGTTGAATTGACTTCTGCGGGTTTATATCTTAAAAATGAACTTACAAGAAACCTTAAAAACTTAGATAACATTTTAGACTATGCGAAGCTTCTTCAAGATGGCAAACAAGGTAAACTAGAATTTGGTTATGTTGGTTCTGCTATGCAAGACATTATTCCTAATTTATTAATTCAATTTAAAAAAGAGCACCCTAATGTACAATTTGGATTGAAAGAAATGGACAATCAGAAGCAAATTGAAAGTTTACTTTCTCATGACATTGACGTTGGTTTTGTACGTTTAGATAGAGTTCCAAGAGGTTTAAATATTAAACCTATTTTAAAAGAATCTTTTTGCTTAGTATTACCCAAAAACCATCCAATAAACACTTCTAACTTTAAAGGTTTACAAGAATTAAAAGATGAATCTTTTATCTTATTTGACCCTTCTTATAGCCCGTCTTATTATGAAAAAATAATGCAAATATTTGATGAAAGTGGCTTTACTCCAATTGTTTCTCATAATACAATTCATGCTGCTTCTATTTATAAATTAGTTGAAAACAACTTTGGTTTATCTATTGTTCCTAAGTCACTTCAAAAAGGATACAACATGAACGTAAAGTTTATTGAGCTCCATAAAATACCTCAACGCACAACACTTTCGGTTGTATGGGATAAGAATAATAGAAACCCCATTGTGGCTTCTCTTATAGAAAAGATTACTACTTAAAAACACTCTTTTCATTCTTATAAGATATAAAATGGTTACTTTTACACCATAATCTTATCATGATTTTTATCTCTAAACATATCATCCCGAAAGGGTTCATTGGGCTAACCTTATATCCTTTTATTTTTTTGAAAAGAAAAGATCTAAGGTATAACTACGAGTTAATTAATCATGAAAAAATTCATTTAAGACAACAACAAGAATTACTTATTATTTTCTTTTTCTTGTTTTACATTATTGAATGGCTAGTTAAGTTGATTATTTATAAAAACCGCCATTTAGCTTATAAAAACTTAAGCTTTGAACGTGAAGCTTATTTAAACGAAACGAATCTATATTATTTAGAAAAAAGAAAGTTTTGGAGCTTTATCCATTATTTATAATTTTCCTAATTGCTTTTTTTCCGTTTTTAAAATCATTTCAAAATTGAATAAGGTTTTTCGAACTATACACTTTTTCAAAACTCCTTCCTTATTGTATACATAAGTATCTTTATGCCTGCTATTTGGGTTAATTAAATCAAACTTATTTTCACTTATTTTCACCATGGTTTTATAAAAACCTCCTACCTCTTCAAAGACTCTTTCGTTGTTTTCCGGCTTATGATAAGTTAACATTATAGTACTCATAAATATCGGTTTATCATGATATGTTTCTTTACCATCGGTTACTATAAAATATTTATCCGTTTTATATTCTAAAACCGCTTTTTCCCTAGTTTTTTTATTTTTTTTCACTTCATAAAAACTACTTTGCAAAACATCGTTTTCATACACAGTTTCCATAAAAGTTGAAATTTCTTTTTTTCCAAAAAAGCGAATTGATGAAAAGGAACTAGTCTTATAAACTGTTTTAGTTCCTTTTTGAATTCTATTTGCTGTAACTGTTCCTATTTTTTTTCCAAAAACCTTTACATCATAAATATATTCTTGTCCGTACAATGTAGCGCTTGCTAAAAACAGTACTATAATTATTAGTTCAATTTTTGTCTTCATAAGTTAAAATGATGTTTTAAAACCAACTCGTATCCCAAAACCTGGGCTTACTGGTCCGTTTACATTTTTAAAATCTCCTCTCCAAATAAAATCAACACGTAAGGGTCTCAAATTTCCATAACCTATATTTTCTATTCCAAAACCATATTCGAAATATGGTTTTCTGTTTGGTGCTGTATATTTTATCGTTGATCTATTTATCTTTTTATTTTTGTTTGAAATACTTCCATAAACTGCTCTAAAAGTCAGTAAACTTCTCAATCCTAATTTTTTAATTAGAGGAATACGGTTAAAAATCAAACCATTAAAATGCTGTTCAAAATGACCTTCAATTGAACTATCTGCTACAAAATCATAATAATCTAACAATGCAAATGTGTTAGGAGTTAAGAAATAAGTTTGATTTGAAGGCACCGCTGTTAATACTGACAAAGGTGTTTTTCCGAATGTTTTTGCTGCTATAATAGTTGGATCGAATACTCCAAACTTTCCTACTGGTATTGGGTGGTTATATAAAATTGATAACTTTTCATAATCTACATTTCCTCCAAAAACTCCCTTATAAGCCTTTTTATAATTTACTAATAACTTGGGATATAACTTTGTTCCTAACTGTCTATCAACTCCAAAACCTTCTGTTATTCTTCCTCGCTGATAGCTTAAATAAAAATCAGAATACACATCTTTGGTTACATTTATTGTTTGATTCTTTTTCTCATCAAAAAATGCCATAGAAAAACGTTTTGGATCTGCTGATGATATTTTTTCATGAGCCAACTTAATTCCCATATTAAAGTTTTTAGCTACCTCCACATCAAATCGGAACATTTTCTTTTTCACTTTCGCTAAAAAATAATTATCTCCTCTTACAAAAACTGCTTTCGGGCCTTTGTCTGGCTGTGGTATTAAATCTCTTTCATTAAATCTCGTAAACCCCATTTGTTCAACATCATCCATATAAGCTGCTCCAATAGTGATTCTTGGTTTTGACGAAACCAAATACCTACCTTCTAGACCATATTTAAACTTTTTATCTTTGAATCCATAAGCTCCATAACCTAATAATTTCATTCGGTCATTATTAGTTCTAAAAGTTCTAAAACCTAATCTTAACCTAATTCCTTCAACATCATTTCTTGCAGTTGTAGTAAATATATTTCCTAACTGTATTCCTGTAATTGGTGTAAAATAACCGTCTGACAACGTATATATGGTACCCGTTATCTTTTTTACTTTACTACTAGATTTTACTTTATCTACAAGCTTAAATGTATTTTTTGCTGCTTCATCTTGCTTTGTATTCCAATAAGTATCAGATTTTTTAAATTGATTGGCTGAATTTTGGACTATTTTTACATCATAAAAATCTGCCGATTTTTCTCTATCAAAAACATATTTTGAGAACTTTTCTTTTTTTACTAGATAAATGCCTTTTTCCTTATTATTCTTTGTCAAAAAAGTGAATTCTCCTTTATATTTATTTGTTTTCGGCAAATAAATACTGTCATTTTTTAATAAAAATGTTTTTTCTATTGATAAGTCTCTAACGAAATTCAGATTTACATCTTTTAAAATTTCCATATCAATAGAAGTTAAAGCATAGCTTTTATCGGCAACTTTCATGTGACCTTTGAATACCAAGTCTCCTTTTTGTCGAGGAAAAAAATGAATGGTATATTCTTTTCTATTATTTACTGTTGAACTATCTGAAAGCACATAATCATAGCTTCCAAACCCTGTTGTAGAAATTGGACTAATAAAGGTTTTATCTAAAATAAATACATTATCATTATACACATCTATCTCTTGAAAAATAGTAGTAGCTCTATCTACATATTTCCCTAGTTGATGTATTCCTATTTTTCGTTCACCTTCAACATCTCTTCTTTCTTTGTGTAATAAATTATTCCCATAAACTTTTTCACTTTTCTCTATGAACTCTACTGGTAAATAGTAAGTATCATTATCATGGTTTTTTTGCACATTCTCTTTTAAGTCTTGAAATTTTTTACGTAAAACTTTACGAACAAAAGCACTATCCATATTTCCAAAACCAAGTTCTCTTGAATTATACTGATCATATTGATATGACCTAACCAATGAAAGTCCATTTTTTTTCTTCCTCTTCCAAATTTCTTTTAATATTCTATACGCAGGATTTTCTTCTTTCTTTACTCTCTTTTTTGGTCGTTTAACAATTACTACTTCTTCTAAAGTGGTATTATCTTCTTTTAACGTAACCTTTACTCCATTCGTTATCCTATCTTTCAATTCAATTTCTTGAGTTTGAAAACCTAGAAAAACAATTGATATTACTGATTGTTTTTTAGTACTTTGTATATAAAACTCACCATTTTCATCACTTACTGTCCCTATAGTAGTTCCTTTAAAAAAAACATTTACATAAGGTAAAGGTTCATTATTCTCATCTAAAATTTTACCACTAACTTTTGTCTGTGCACTCAATGCAGTGTATATGAAAATAAACACTACTACTAACCTCATCTTCATCCTAAAACTACTTTACCGTTTTTAACTTTACTTTTTTATAAATAGGATTAGTTGAATGCTCTCTGTTTTCATCAAACGGACGAGTAATTAAATTTTTAAAATCTTTATTTTCCTCTACATCCATATTGGTATCTATTCCATGTACAATGTCTGATTGTTTCATTTTACTGAATGTTGAAAACAATCGATCCCAAATAGAAAATATATCTCCATAATTACTATCTGTTTGCGGTAACACATAGTGATGGTGTATGTGGTGTGTATTTGGTGTTACAAATAAAAGCGATACAATATTGTTTACCTTTTCTGGCAATTTTGCCTTTGAATGCGAAGTTAAATTGATAAAACTTTGAATAAATTGTTTGATTAATAAGAACTCTACTGGAACTCCTAAAACGAAAACTATAGCTATTAAAAAACTTACTCTTACAGTAGTTTCTCCAGGATGCTCTCTAACTGTTGTTGAAATATCTACATCCATATCGCTATGATGTATTTGATGAAACCTCCAAAAAAGTGGAACTCTATGCATCATTACATGGTACCAATAATCAAAAAAATCAATACATATAAAAGCTACAATAAAGTGTAATATTGAAAACTCTTCTAAAGGTAATTGGTAAAGTAAACCCCATTTTTCTTTAACTGTCCAATTCGCTACCATAAATACTATGGTAGAAAGCCCAATTTGAACCGGCAACACAAATATTATAAACTTTGCATTTAATAATGAATGAAGTGCTTTTTGTTTTATCTGCTGAGAGAACAGTACTAATTCTAATCCCCAAAAGAAAAAAATAATAAAAGCATAAACAATTAATTGTAAAACCAATGGGTTTTCATAAAATAGAGACATAGTGGATTTTTTTTAAGTGACTATAACGTTAATTTGGTTGGTTGACGGCTATAGTTATCCTATCCTACATCATGTTTAAAACATAAACATGACGTAAGACTAATGATAATTTCACTCTAGTTAATAGAGTTAAATATTAGATTTATTAAACTTTAAACAACTGTTATTTCTTCTGATAATGTAGGGTCAGAATTCCCTCTTCGGTAGCTACATCTAGTACCATTTTATGAGCAGTAAAACTTTTTACTTTAAAAACAGCATCATCTTCCCCTGCTTTTACAGTAATTGTTTTTGATTTATCATCAACAATAAAACTTCCGCTTACTTTTTCACCTAAAAAACCTGTAAACTTACTAGGCTTTTGGTACTCTTGATAGGCTTCTGCAACTCCAAAAACTTCCATAGGACTTCCTTTTTGTCCCATTGCTTCTACTTGCTTTAATTGCCATTTACCAAAAATTTGTTTAGAAATCTCTTGACATTGTGCTGGAGCGTGTCCCAACCAAAGTATAATTATGGTTACTATTATTTTCTTCATCGTGATTTGTTTTTAAAATTAGACATGTACTTCTAAAAAGTAACTTTATCCCTTCAATAAATAACGTTACAATTACCTGTCAGCAAAGAAACGCTACACGATTAAAAAAATTCTTTTTAACAAGTCCTAGAACACGTATTCGGACTTCTTAACCCGTTTTTATACTCACTCGGAGTGACTCCTTCCACCTCTTTAAACACCTTGTAAAATGTTGATTTTGAGGAAAAACCAGCATCTTTTGCTAATCCTAATATTGAATAATGTACAACTTTGTCCGAACTTAATAGTTTCTTGAATTCTTCTACTCTAAACTTATTAATAAAACCATGAAAATTACTTTTTGCACATGAATTTATAAGCTCAGATAACTCTCTTTCTTTTATGAACAGATAGCCTGAAAGTAGTTTTAAAGTTAAATCTGGATTAGTAAAATATTTCTCCTTTAGAATTTGTTCACAACAACGTTTATACTTCTCTAAATTTACATCATCTACACTTTTCAGTTGTGAATTATTATTATCTTGATTATCTGTCTCAGGAATTTCTACTAAGGCAACCGCTTCTGAAACATCATTAATGTAACCAATTTGTTGAAATCCATTATATCCTACCCAATACACCACAAAAAAAGTAAGCATACTTAGAATAAATTCTAAAAACACCTCTAAAGGATGATTATCAAACACCATTATTAAAACACCTTCAAAAAGAATATAGAAATGTATTATGATAGTTGTGATTACAATTATTTTAACCCATGAAATACTTTTATCTTCTATATAAGAATAATAACTCTTTAATTTCTTTTTAAACTTATTTAATACTCGAAAAGAGAAAAACAATAATGAAAAGTTTAGTACAACAAATGATAAACCTTGTAAAACCTCATCTCCTTCAGAATCTGAAAAACCAATAATATTCATTAAAATCCCAGGTAAATAGAGTAGTAACCAAGCATATGATATATTTTTCCTTGCCACAGTTAAAGCATAAAGGAATATAGAAGGCATGATAAAAAAATCGGTTTCTATCACTATTCTTATATTATCCGATAGTATTCCTAAATTCTCATCCTCAAAAAGATCTTCTAAAAATCCTATTGATAAACTCAACACAAAAAGCGCTAAGTAAATATTTCCTTTTTGGTTTTTTATTTTTAGTGTAATAAAAAGAATTCCAATAGTTATACCCGAAAAGGCTGTTAACAAATCAAATAACAGTGATATAAGTTCAAAGTTCTTCAATGAAATTGATATTTTAAGTTATAAATCAGTCTACCCAACACTGATTCTTTGGTTACAAAAACGAGCTTTATCTAGTTTTTATTACTTCCAAGCTCTAAAACTTCTGCGCAACATACAAGACTTACTTTTAAAAAACTAGAAATTTCTATTAAATTAGGGAAGTATTCAACCAAACACTTCTTATGTGAGTTTACTTGGACATTTTAATTTACTCTTGTATTCACTAGGGGTCATTCCTTCTATTTGTTTGAATACCTTATAAAAAGTTGATTTTGAAGAGAAGCCTGCATCTTTTGCCAGCCCTAAAATTGAATATTGCATTGCTTTATCAGATTCTATCAACCTTTTAAACTCTAGTACTCTTAGTTGGTTTATAAAGTGATGAAAATTCTTTTTTGCACATACATTTATCAAATTAGATAATTCTCTCTCTTTTACAGTTAACAACTCTGATAAAAGTTTTACTGTTAAATTAGGGTTTCTGTAATATTTTTCTTTTTCTATTTTGGTATAAAGCTCTTTAAACTTTAGAGCATCAATCTCTTTATTTTTCTTTACAGTTTCTTCTATTACTTCTTCTTTTTCTACTTGTACTTTAGCTATTTTGTCAGAAACATCATTTATATAGGCTACTTGCTGAAATCCATTATAACCAATCCAATACACAATAAAAAAGGTAACTAAACTTATGATAAATTCGATTTGTACTTCTATAAATTCACTATCCTCATTTATGAATAAAATCCCACTTAAAAACATAAATATATGTAACCCAACTATAGTAAGCATAATTACTTTAATCCATGAAAGTGTTTTATTTTCTACATATGAGTAATAGTTTTCTAACTTCAATCTATACCTTTTCAAAAAATAAAAAGCAATTATTAACAATGGAATATTCATAAAAAGAAATACCAGTTCATGTAAAACTTCCTCTAGCTCGAGGTCTTTAAAGGGTATCAAATTCAAAAGGATACCTGGTAAATACAAAAACAACCACCAGAAACCTCCTTTTTCTTTCGTAACAATTATAATGTAAATAAATAATGAGGGAATTATAAATAAGTAACTATTAATTTCTATTGAAATATGATTAAAAACATTCGCTAATTCTTCGTCATTAAGAAAATCGCTTATTATATTAAATCCTAAAGCCCATAAAAACAATACTAAAAAAACATTTCCTTTTTGTTTTCTTATCTTCAAGGTTAAAAATAAAAAACCTATCATAATAGCTGAAAAAGATGCTAATAGATAACTAAATAATGATAACTGGTTTAAAATTTCCATTCAATTGCTTTTTTTCTTATAGTAAGTTGCTCTAAACTTGGTTTTGTTACAAAAAATTACCTCTTACAATGAGCAATACTTTTAAAAAGTATGCTCATTTTTAACTTTATATAAACTTTAACAATCATTTAGTTTAATTCCCTAACAACATTAACTTTTATTATTCTTAGTAAATCCTTTTATTTTTTAATATTTCCGTAAATTGCGTACCCAAAATTTAAGTTAATTTACGAATGGAACAAATAGCACCATATAAACCCAAACATAAAGTTAGAATTGTAACTGCTGCTTCATTATTTGATGGACACGATGCTGCCATAAATATTATGCGTAGAATTATACAATCTACTGGTGTAGAGGTAATTCATTTAGGTCATGATAGAAGTGTTGAAGAAGTTGTAAACTGTGCAATTCAAGAAGATGCAAATGCTATTGCAATGACATCTTATCAAGGAGGTCATACAGAATACTTCAAATATATGTACGATTTACTTAAAGAAAGAGGTGCTGGCCATATCAAAATTTTTGGTGGCGGTGGTGGTGTAATTCTTCCAGAGGAAATTAAAGAACTAATGGATTATGGGATTACTCGTATATATTCTCCAGATGATGGACGTGAATTAGGTTTACAGGGAATGATTAATGATTTGGTAGAAACATCTGATTTTGCCATTGGAGATAAATTAAATGGAGAAATAAACAACCTACCCGATAAAGAAATTGGAAGCATTGCCCGTATTATTTCTTCAGCTGAAAACTTTCCTGAAGTAGCTAAAGAAACTTTAGAAGCTATTCATGAAAAAAATAAAAATTCAAAAACACCAGTTTTAGGAATTACTGGTACTGGTGGAGCTGGAAAATCTTCTTTAGTAGACGAATTAGTACGTCGTTTTTTAATTGATTTTCCAAATAAAACAATTGGATTAATTTCTGTTGACCCATCAAAACGTAAAACAGGTGGTGCTTTATTAGGAGACCGTATTCGTATGAATGCTATTAACGATGAGCGAGTATATATGCGTTCATTAGCTACACGTCAATCTAATTTAGCTTTATCTAAATATGTAAATGAAGCTGTTGAAGTTTTAAAAGCTGCTGAATTTGATTTAATCATTTTAGAAACTTCTGGTATTGGACAATCTGATACTGAAATTATTGAACACTCTGATACTTCTTTATATGTAATGACTCCTGAATTTGGAGCTGCAACTCAGTTAGAAAAAATTGACATGCTTGATTTTGCTGATTTAGTTGCCATAAACAAATTTGACAAACGTGGTGCTTTAGATGCTATACGCGATGTTAAAAAGCAATATATGCGTAACAATAACTTATGGGATGTTCATATGGACGACATGCCTGTGTTTGGTACAATTGCTTCTCAATTTAATGACCCTGGTATGAATACCTTATATAAGCGTATTATGGATAAGTTAGTTGAAAAAACTGGTGCTGATTTAAAATCTAGCATGGAAATTACTAAAGAAATGTCTGAAAAGATATTTGTAATTCCACCTAGTAGAGTTCGTTATTTATCTGAAATATCAGAAAATAATAGAGCTTATGATAAAAAAGTTGATGGTCAAGTAACAGTTGCTCAGAAATTATATGGTATTCACCAAACAATTGAATCTATCATCAATACTTCTGTTGAAATTATAAAAACAGGATTGAACGAAGATGAAATTTTAAAGCAAACCCAAAATGACGAACAAGATTTTATTAAACTTTTAATTGCACAGTTCGATAAAGTAAAATTAAATCTTGATCCACATAACTGGGAAATTATTTTAAACTGGCAGGAAAAAGTTCAGAAATATAAAAATCCTATTTATACATTTAAAGTACGTGATAAGGAAATAAAAATCGCAACTCATACTGAGTCACTTTCTCATTCACAAATTCCTAAAGTAGCATTACCTAAATATCAAGCTTGGGGCGATTTATTACGTTGGAACTTACAAGAAAATGTTCCTGGTGAATTCCCATATGCTTCTGGATTATATCCTTTTAAAAGAACTGGAGAAGACCCAACAAGAATGTTTGCTGGAGAAGGTGGACCAGAACGTACAAACAGACGTTTCCACTATGTAAGTTTAGGAATGCCTGCTAAACGTTTATCTACTGCTTTTGATTCTGTTACTTTATATGGAAACGATCCTGGGCACAGACCAGATATCTATGGTAAAATTGGTAACGCTGGAGTTTCTATTTGCTGTTTAGATGATGCTAAAAAATTATATTCAGGTTTCGACTTAAGTCACGCAATGACATCTGTTTCGATGACTATTAATGGTCCTGCTCCCATGTTATTAGGTTTCTTTATGAATGCTGCAATCGATCAGAATTGTGAGAAATACATCAAAGAAAATAAGTTAGAAAAACAAGTTGAAGCTAAGTTTAAAGAAGTTTATGACTCTAAAGGTTTAGAAAGACCAAAATACCAAGGTGATTTACCAGAAGGTAACGATGGTTTAGGACTTATGCTTTTAGGTTTAACTGGAGACATGGTTTTACCTGCTGATGTATACGCTGAAATTAAAGCTGCAACCTTAGCACAAGTAAGAGGAACTGTTCAGGCAGATATTTTAAAAGAAGACCAAGCTCAAAACACTTGTATATTCTCTACTGAATTTGCTCTACGCTTAATGGGGGATGTTCAAGAATATTTTATTGAAAAACAAGTTCGTAATTTCTATTCAGTTTCTATTTCTGGGTATCATATTGCTGAAGCTGGTGCAAACCCTATAACTCAATTAGCTTTAACTTTAGCTAACGGATTTACATACGTAGAGTATTATTTATCTCGTGGAATGGATATTAATAAGTTTGGACCAAACTTATCATTCTTCTTCTCTAATGGTATTGACCCTGAATATTCAGTAATTGGTCGTGTAGCTCGTAAAATTTGGGCAAAAGCATTAAAATATAAATACAATGCCAACCCAAGAGCTCAAATGTTAAAGTATCATATTCAAACTTCTGGACGTTCATTACATGCTCAGGAAATTGATTTTAATGATATTCGTACTACGTTACAAGCTTTATACGCTATTTACGATAATTGTAACTCTTTACATACAAATGCTTATGACGAGGCTATAACAACACCTACAGAAGAATCGGTAAGACGAGCTATGGCAATTCAGTTAATTATTAATAAAGAATTAGGATTGGCTAAGAACGAGAATCCAATTCAAGGTTCTTTTATTATTGAAGAATTGACAGATTTAGTAGAAGCTGCTGTATTAGAAGAATTTGATAGAATTACCGAACGTGGTGGAGTATTAGGAGCTATGGAAACAATGTACCAACGCTCTAAAATTCAGGAAGAAAGTTTGTATTACGAAACTTTAAAACATACCGGTGAATTCCCAATTATTGGTGTAAATACTTTCTTAAGTTCTAAAGGATCTCCTACTGTACAACCAGCAGAAGTTATTCGTGCAACTGAGGAAGAAAAACAATTCCAAATTCAAACTAAAGAATTATTAAATAAGGCTAATGAAGAAAAAGTTCAAGAACAATTAGCTATTTTACAGGAAGCTGCTATTCAAAATCAAAACTTATTTGATAAATTAATGGAAGCTACTAAGTATTGTTCTTTAGGACAAATTACACAAGCTTTATTTAAAGTTGGTGGACAATATAGAAGAAACATGTAATATTCTAATATATACAATAGCAAGAAAAGCCTCACATTAATTTGTGAGGCTTTTTTATTTACGTTTAAAACAGCTTCCTATAACCACTGACAATAAATGATTTATAGCTATTTTCTATTTTTTTATAAAATTTATAGTCTTAAATGCAATAAATTAGAAAAACATCGTCTTTTAAAACGAAGACTCTTCATAAAAGGTTTTTAAATAATTTGGAATCAGAGAATACAAAAAAGCTTAAGGATTTTTTTGGTAGAGAATATCTATCACTTAAAAGGTATATCAATACCCGAATAAGTGATACGATTAATCGAAATGCCGAAGATATTATTCAAGATGTAGCTTTAAAATTATTTGCTGGTGCTGACAGATATGGTCCTATAAATAACGTAGCTAGTTTTGTATATCGATCAATAAAAAATAAAATTATTGATACAATGAGGGCTCCTAAAAAATCTGACAAACTAGATTCTGATGAAAGTTTATTAAACCTTGTTGATGCATTTAATCAATCTGAAAATTATTACAATTCTGATCAAATGATATCGATTTTAAAACAATGTATTGAACATTTAAAACCTGCTTACAAGGATATTATTATCGCAGTAGATTTTGAAGGTTATACATATAAAGAAATATCAACTGAAACTGGAATTCCTATTGGAACACTAATGTCTAGAAGGCACAGAGCCATTGGAATTTTATATAAAAAAATAGAACAAGAAATACAAAAACATAAAATTATTGAATCATGACAAATTTTTTCACTCATAAGTTTAGAAAAAAATCGCCCGTAGAAATTGCAGCTATCATCATCTTTGGAGGTATATTCATTACTGGTTTAGCTATTTTATTTGGCTTTGTTATAATGTGGTTATGGAACTGGTTAATGCCTGAAATTTTTGGGTTTACTACACTTACTTATTGGCAAGCCGTTGGTTTATTTATCCTTTTGAGAATTTTAATTGGAGGCTGTGGTGGCGGTAGCGGCAAAAAATCTCATCATAAATGTAAATGTGAAAAGAACGGTAAAACAGATTTTTCTAAGTGGAAACACTATGACAAATTTTGGAAAGAAGAAGGCGATAAATATTACAGTGAATATCTTGAAAGAAAAATGAATCCAGAACAAGGTACCTCATCTAAAACTGATATAGAATAAACTATGGAACCACTAATTTTTCAAACCAATATTGATTCAGAAGAAAAAGTTCAATCTTTAGAATCTATACTTAATAAGCATCCTTATATTTTTAAATGGTCTATTGATATTGAGGATATTGATAATGTACTTCGGATTGAAGGATCTGAGAATTTACTTGAGGAAAACATCATTGATTTAATTAAATCTCAAAATTTCCAAATAGAAATTTTACCTGATGAAGCTGTTATTAAAACTGATAAGGTTTTAGTTTACTAAACTAATTTACTATTAAAATACAGAGGTTATTTACAACCTCTGTATTTTATATAACTCATAGTATTGTTTTGTTTTCTACCGATATTTCTGAACCTTCTAATAAAAAAACAGAAGCTGGTTGTAATTCATTTAAAAATTCAAAATCTTTTCCATAACTAGTTAAGAAATCTACATTAATATTGTAACTCTTTAAAGGATAATATTTCCATTTAGGGTGCTTTACTTCGTATTCTGTTGTTTGAGCTTTATTTTTTGCATAACCCCAGTAATGTTCTGAAATAAACTCTATTTCAGAATTATCTTTCATTTCAAGCTGTTCATTTTTAACTACTGCTTCAATTAGATTCCATTTTTCACCAGTTTTCCATTGATAAGAAATATTTAAATTCCCATCTTTTTCATTCCATTCATGCTTCATTGGTAAGGTTTCATAATTCTCATTATAAATTGTATTTGCAACAAAAGTTATGGCTGGTTTTGGCACTATTTCTTTAATAAAAACTACTCCTCTTTTATAAACTCCATTCTCTTTTCTTTTCACATAAAAGCGTAGGTTTACTTCTTCAAAATTTATATGAAATGGTATTTTAAGCCCCAACAGTTTTGTATTTTTAAACATAAAACCAATTAGACTTATATAGCATTTATTATTATACGAATCTAATTCTGTTCCATTAGGTACAAATGGTTTTAAAACTTCAGGGTCTATTTGGTAGTTTACCATCAATAACTTTCTCCATTCTGCTTTTAAAAAACTCATAATTTTAATTTAATATTTCTTTCCATTTATTCGTTTCAGCAAACTCTTTTATTGTTTTATTTCTAATTTTCAAAAAATTAGTCATATACCTTTTTAAGAAAATAGCATCTACTAATTTACCTAGAAAACCGAAAGGTAATTTAAACTCTAAAACATCAATTAATATCGTTGAATCACTTTCATTAGTACAAAAATAATGTTCATGCTTAAAACTTTTAAAAGCTCCTGAAATCATTTCATCTGCAAAATATTCCGATTCTTTACACCCTATTACTTTTGAGGTAAAATTTTGATATACTCCTAAATGTTTTGCTCTCCAAGTAACAGTTTCATTTGACTCTATAAGTCCTTCTATTTTCCCTGCAATAGCTTTCTCATTTGTATGTGTGGTTGCTATTTTATGAAGTTCTATGCTACGAGAAAGATCAAATACTATTTTCTTAACTGCTTTTATCTTTGTAAATAATACAATTACTGCCATAAATTATATTTTAAATTCCTTGAAAGTTTTGGTAGTAAAATTAAAACCTAACTCTAATAGTTTTTCAGGGTATACATTTCTACTTTTCAGTAATAATTCTGGTTCTGTTCCTATAATTTTTGCTCCTATTTTAAGCAAGTTTTCTGAAACATTTAAACCTAATGACATGTTTAACTTTCGCTTCAATAAATTCTGAAAATCATAATTTTGTATTGGATTAGGAGCGCAAACATTGTAAACTCCTTCTTTTTCATGCATTAAAAAGTTAATAGCTTTTACATAATCATTCTCTGTAATCCAACTTATATACTGATTTCCTTTCCCTTGTCTTCCTCCAAAACCTAATTCCACCATTTTTTTCATTATAGGAAAAGCACCTCCTTTTTGACCTAAAACTATAGAGGTTCTTGTGATAATTTTTTTAGTTTGTTTAAACTTATAACTATTAAATACTTCTTCCCATTTTTTACATACATCCATTGAAAAATCTGTTCCAATTTTTCCTTTTTCTTCTGTCATCAATTTATTTTCTGAATGTTCATAAATAGTCGCTGAAGAAGACTGAATAAATACTTTTGGTGGAAATTCTAATTCTTGGACTACCTCACAGAGTAAGGCTGTACTGTTTAATCTGCTATTATAAATTTCATCTTTATTTTTTTGATGATATCTACAATTAACTGATTTTCCTGCTAAATTAATTAACACATCTGTGTTATTTAACAAAACTGTCCAATAACCTTTAGAAACTCCATCCCATTGTACGTAATTAACATTATCTACATTTATCTTTTGTTTTCTAGTTAAAATGTAAATTTGATTTTCTTTTTCTTTTTTATAATATTCAATAAGCAAATTTCCCAAATATCCAGTTCCTCCAGCGATTACTATTTTCATAACTTTTCTTTTTCAATTTTTAAATTACCTTCTTTACTTGCTTTTCTTCCTTTTAAGAAAAACAGAATAAAGAAAATCATTACAAGCCCTAAGTAAATTGAGAAACCTCCAATTTTTGAACTTAGTGTTTCTACTAAATCTTTATAACCTGTTAAGCTGTATATTTCTATAATTCGCAAAGCAAAACCTATGTTCAATAAATAGAAACCTATTTTAAAAAGTTTATTAGTAGCCATTGCGATTTCTACTTTTTGATGAAAAATATCCAACATAAATATTTTACTATTTTTAAATAAATGCTGTGACACAAATGTTGTAAGTCCTATACTAATAGGTAAATAAATGATATAAGCTATTAATTCTAATGAAGTGTTCATATTACTGTTTTTAGTGATTTATAATTTTCTTGTCATTCTTGCGAGATTTATTTTCTCTGCTTTTGTAAATTTTATTTCTCTTACCATACTCATGTCTTTCCATAAATATGTGTATCCTTTTAATAGTTTTGCTTTCCTAACTCTACGTTGCATTGCTCGGAATTCCACTTCATTTGCATCTCTTTTAATTCCTAACTCTCCATATAACTTTACTCCTGGATATTCTAGAAACTTACCTAAAAACAATGATTTTAACCAAAACCATTTATTGGTATTTACCGCAAGTACACATATATTTTTGTTTGTCTCTTTATTCTCTTTTAGCTTGGTTGCAAATTTTTCAAAATAAAAACCTGTTTGATCATCGTTTAAAAACAAAGAACCTATTGGAGTTACTGTAGGCTCATTATTAGCATTAACTGATGCTATAGAAACATACATATTCTCCTGTCTGCTTTTTCTAAAATGTTCTTTAATTTTTTTCCAGTTTTCTTTTAGTTGAATTTCCATATTACTTTTTCTTTAAATGTTTATGAATTAAATAGACTGTATAAATATTGATAAAATGAAGAGAGCCTACTATTAAGAATACATAGCTTAATCTATTAGTAATCTCTTTTATAACATCTGTAGAATCGGTGATTTCTTTCATTGAATTTAGGCTCCATATAACCAAACCAATGTTTAATAAATAATAAGCAATTCTTAGCAATTTATTGATTCCATTACCGAAGTTTACATCCTTTGGAAAATAATTTAAGATGTAAATTTTGCCATTACTATAACATTCATTTCCAACCTTAATTACAATAAGAATTGATAACAAAACATAAATTATATAGGTTACTTGATTCATAGCTCTTTCTTTATTGATTCTAAAATGAAAGTGAAATAACCTGCAATGCTTAAAGGCAAAACAATCATAGCAACAAACCATAAATCATCATAAAAATTTATAAAACCTGTCAACCAAAGAATCCCATAAGTAATTACAAAACCCCAATAAAACTTAATCCTTTTCTGATTTTTTCTCGAGAAGTTTTTTATAAAATTTAATAAAACTATTCCTGTTAAAACTTGTGAACACCCTAATACTATTTGAGCACATAACCCTAAGAAAATAGTAGCATATAATATTAAAGTAGCCCATACAATTACTCGATTAACATGTATTAAAATTCCTATACATTTCATATTTTCAGAAATTATTGAAAGTTTGTTTGTAAATTTTTTTACTTTTTTATCATTTTAGTAAAATTAGATAACAACCAATGTTCATCTGCTTTAATTGCTTTATCTAAAATACCATTTACTGTTGTTGTTACTGATGAAAGATCATTCATTAGCTTTTTAAATTCTTCTGCATCTTCTGAGCTTTCTTCTACTCCATTTTTCAAATCGTCTAAAACCTTTAATACAGGTTCTATCTCTCTTTTCTTACGCTCTTTTGTTACCTGCTTAAATAATTCCCAGATATCTTTCCCTGCAACAAAAAACTCTTTACGTTCTCCTACTACTAATTCTTTACTTACAATTCCCCAATCAATCAAAGCTCTTACGTTCATGTTTACATTTCCACGAGATATTTTTAAAGTCTCCATAATCTCATCGGCAGATAATGGTTTTGTAGATACTAATAACAACGCATGTACCTGTGCCATGGTTTTGTTAATACCCCAATTTGTTGCCAAACTACCCCAAGTATGAATGTATTTTAATTTCGCGTCTTCTAACTTCATACTGCAAATATATATCTTTTTTCTTAACTTTCAATAATTTCTGAAAATAAAATATTTTTATTTTTTTCTTTATTCTTGTAATAATTTAAATTCTCGATTTACTAATCAACAAAAAACAATTTTGAGTAACGATTTTTATATAACATCTATTTTACCTCATGCAGGTATTATTATTAAAATATGTAGGGCTTATACTGACTCTGAAGAAGACTTCGAAGATTTTTATCAAGAAGCTTGCTTACAGATATGGAAAAGTAGAGATGCTTTTCAAAATAAATCAAAATGGTCTACTTGGATATATAGAATTACTTTAAACGTTTGTTTAACGCTTTCTAAAAAAAACAAAAGAAGAGCTAATACTATTGAAGTTTTTCATGAAGAAACTGATAAAAACACTGCTTTTGAAGATGAAAATTTGAATTTGTTATATGATGCTATTAAAAAATTGTCGGAACTAGATAGAGCAATAATCCTGCTTTATTTAGAAGAAAACCCTAACAAAGAAATTGCAGCAATTATTGGAACTAGCGCTAACAATATTGGTGTACGTATTAACAGAATTAAAAAACAATTAAAAATATTATTAGATGGAAAAATCAATTGAGAAAATATGGACTGAAGCTTTTATTAACGAACAATCGTTAATTGCTCCTAAAATAAATAATTTATACAATCAGAAATCAAAATCTATTATCAATAAGATTAAACGCACTTATGAAATTGACAACAAAGGGCTTATTCCAATGGCCATCATTGTTGTAATAGGAATGACATTACTTTCTGAAGTCATCATTGGTTTATATGCTGCTTTTTTAATTTTATGCTTGTACTTTTTTAACAGTAACCTTTTGAAAAAATTTAAAGGAATTGATGTTAAATCTGACAACTTATCTTACCTAAAACAATACAGATATATTATTAGTATTATTATGAAATCGACTAAAAAACTTTTTGTTTTTGCGATTCCTGTGGCTGTTTTATCAATATTTATTCTTGCTTATAACCTTAAAGAAAAGAGTTTTCTTTCAAAGTTCATTTCTAGCGATACTTCTTTATTAAAAATGATTAGTGTTGGTTTTCTTATCGCTGTTTGTGTATCTGTTATAGGCTTTGTAGTTTATAATATTTCTACTAAAATTTTATACGCTACTCAAATTTCTAAATTAGATGACCTTATTAAAGAAATGGATCAATTGAAAACTGAATAAAAAAATATTTAAACGGCATCTTAAATAATTGGATGTCGTTTTATTTTGTTCGAGTTCTCTTTTTCAGCTTAAAAATCCTGTCTTTATAATATGCTTTTAATTCATCTACAAACAACATAGGTTTGTCATATTCATTTAGAACTTTGTTTGTATAGCTATTTAATAATTTATCTAACTCTTTTTCTAAACGTACAAGTTCACTTTTTAAATAGTTATTACTATTCGTTTCTGACTTAGGTATAATGCCTTCTGGTATCTTAACTCCTAAATTCCCACTAAATATATATGAATGATACTCTTTTAATTCTTCTAAAGTTCCAGTTTGGTAGATTTCTATTAATTTAGTTGTAATATCTGTTGCCAATGTTTCTTCTTCTCCATTCATTGAAAACTTATCTGGATGTACATATAACATTGCTTCTTTATACAATCTTTTTTTCTCCTTTATATCTTCTTTAACTATGCTAACTTTTTCTTTTTGTACTACTTTTAATCCTTTGGACTCTTTATAATTTTTTCCTCTACGTTTTTGTTCTAATCGTTTTTCTTTTTTTGCTTTTTTCTGTTTTTTGTATAGAATTACCAACTCTCTTTCTTCTACAATTAAATCAGCTATGGCATTTCGCAATAATTGTTCAAAAGGCAATAACTTTTCTCTAACTTTTTTTATTTCCTTTTCTAAATTAAGTATTTGCTCTTTTAATTTTAAAGCTTCATTACTTGTTAAATCTATTGGTAATTGAGAATCTTCCATTGCTTTTAAAACTATCTTTTCTTTTGTAAAATGGTAAGTCCAACCCTTATTTGTTCATAAGGAATTTTCTCTCCTAAAAACTCAAAATAAGGTTTTAACGCTGTTTCATTTCTCAACACTTTTTTTGCATTGGCTATTAACTTTAATTCATCTGCTGATATAAACTCATCTAAACTTACATCTTTTCCTTCTAAGTATAATTTAGATAAGTGGGAAAATACTGTTGGTGACTTTAAACCTCTTTTCTCTGCAATTTCTTCAATTGAAAAGCCTTCTTTATATAAATTATATGTTTCTAATGTTGTGTCTTTTCTTCCTCGCTTTTTTTCTTGTAAAAAAGTTCTTATCTCTTCCATAAACTCTCCACCATACACTTCTAATTTTCGCTGACCTACCCCACTTATAGCTAAAAACTCACTATCCGTTTGTGGTCTTTCATTTTCTAATTCTCTTAACGTAGCATCACTAAACACCAAATAAGCAGCTATATCTTCCTCTTGTGCTATCTTATATCTCAATTTTCTTAAGCGTTCAAATAAAGTATCTCGAACCACCTTAGTTGTTCGTTTAACTTTAGTTCTTACTAACTTTTCTTCTTTATTTATTTCTTTCGGAATTGTTAACTGGATTTTCTCTCCGTTAAAAAGTACTTTTTTTGAAAACTCTGTTAACTGTAATGTATTATTTAAATGAAATGCTATTTGACAATATCCTTGGTTTATTAATTGAATTATATAATGTTGCCAGTCTTTCCAAGATATATCATTACCTACCCCATAAGTTTTTAATATTTGATAGTTTTTATCTAAAACCGTTGCATTTTTAGCTCCTCTAAGTACATCAATTACTGTACCCATGGCTTCTTTTTGCTGTAATCGATATATAGCCGATAATGCCTTTTGTGCTATGATGGTTCCGTCAAAAAACTTTGGTGGATTTTTACAAACATCACAATTTCCACAGTTTTCTTCTATCAACTCTCCAAAATAACTCAGCAAAATTTTTCGTCTACAAACAGTTGCCTCAGCAAACTGCTTCATCCGATCTAATTTAGCTTCTTGTACCTCTTTATTCCCTGTATTAGCTATAAATTGTCGTAATTGAATTACATCAGCATAACTATGAAACAACAACGCATTTGCAGGTAACCCATCTCGCCCAGAACGTCCAATTTCTTGATAATAGCCTTCTATGTTTTTGGGCATGTTATAATGAATTACCCAACGTACATTTGACTTATCTATTCCCATACCAAATGCTATTGTTGCGCAGATAATAGTAACATCATCTTTTATAAAATCTTCCTGTGTTTTTGCTCTTTCTTCAAAAGTTAACCCAGCATGATATGCCTTTGCGTCTATATTATTCTGCTTAAGTTTTGATGCTAATTGTTCTGTTGCTTTCCTACTTAAACAGTAAATAATACCCGATTCTTTGGGACGTCGATTGATAAATTGAATTATTTGCTTAATCCTATCATTTGCCGGACGTACCTCTAAACTAATATTCTTTCTATTGAATGAACTTACATATTTAGTCGCATTAGGTACGGCCAATTGCTCTAAAATATCTTCTTGTGTAGCTTTATCTGCTGTTGCTGTTAGTGCTACAATTGGCACTTCTGGTAGTGACTTTTTTAAAAATGATAATTGCTTATATGAAGGTCTAAAATCATGTCCCCAGGCCGATATACAATGTGCTTCATCTATAGCTATACAACTTATATAAGATTGGGTTAAAATATTTTGCAGCAGAGGTAAACTTTCTGGAGCTACATATACCAATTTTACATTTTTATTTACAATAGCATCAAATACTTTTTGTTGCTCCTCTACTGATTGACTACTATTATAATATGTTGCAGGTATTCCGTTAGCTTTTAAACTATCGACCTGATCTTTCATTAATGCTATTAATGGTGAAATAACCAAGGTAATACCTTTGAAGAATAATGCTGGTAATTGATAACAAATAGATTTTCCTCCACCTGTTGGCATAATAACCAACGTATCTCTTTTATTTAGTATATTTTCGATGATCTTTTGTTGTTCTAATCGAAAACTATCATATCCAAAATTTGACTTTAACTTTTCTAATAAATCTTTTTCCGTTATCTCCATCATAAGGCAAAAATAGTCATAAGAAAAGCTTTATAAGAAGTTATAGTTCCATATTTTCGCTACCCTCTATTTGTCTTAATGCTTTAAAAATGTTACTTTTATAAAAAAGTAAACAATATGAAAACACAAATTAAATTAAGTATTCTGTTATTATCTATACTTTTTTCTGTTCATTCGTATGCACAAAAAAAAGAAGATATTGTTATTTCAGGCTATGTGAAAGACTCTATTAACAAACCAGTTTTTAACTGTAGTATTTTTGTAGATAATATTAAACAGAAGAAAGGAACAAACACCAAAGGTTTTTACACTCTTAAGTTAAAGAAAAAACCAAAAAAGATTATGTTTTTCTCACCTGCTCATGGTTTTACAGAAATAGCTTATTATGATCATAGTTTTATTAATGTAAACTTTAAGAAAAAGGGAACAGAAATTACAAACGATCATATAGTAGAGCAAGAGCCTCAAGAAGAAAACAAAGAACGTTTTAACTATTCTGATATCTACTCTTACATGAGAGCAAAAGTTCCAGGACTTCAGATTTTACCTGATGGAAGTGTTGTTATTAGAGGTGTAAGTACGTTAAATGGTTCTAATCAAGCTTTATTTGTTCTTAACAAAGTAGTAATTGCAGAATCTGCTGTAGGAGCAATTAATCCTAATGACGTTAAATCTATTGAAATTATCAAAGGAGCTGATGCTACTATGTATGGAGTTAGAGGTGCTACTGGTGTTATTTCAATTACTACCTTTTAACTAAAAGCTAAATATTAAAACATTAAAAAAGCATAGAATTGAATTCTATGCTTTTTCTTTATTTAAAAGTATAAGTATTTTAATTATTTTAAATCTTTTAGTAAAACCTCAACTGCTTTCTTTAATTGTGCATCCTCATTTCTTTCTTTCCATCCTGGTGCATTCTTTACTAAATAATCTGGTACAGCTGGCGCTTCATTCTCCATATTCTTTCCTGATTTTTTTACAAACCAAGCTCTAAATGGCATACGAATAAATCCATTTTGTAAGCCTTTTCCTCCTGTAGAAATTACAGCTCCAAATGTTGGTTGTCCAACTAATTTTCCTAATCCTAAATTTTTAAATGCATGTGAAAAAATTTCTGCATTAGAATAACTATTCTCGTTACATAAAGCTACTACTGGCTTTGTATTTACCGATAAAATTGCACGTTCATTAAAAGGATAGTTTTTTGTAAACTTTTTATTATTCTTTAAGCTTTTTGCTGCTCCTCTTGGTATTGTATACGCATGTTGATCTACATTTAGAACAGCCATTAATCGGTCAGTAGTCCATCCTCCTCCGTTATAACGAACATCAATTACAATTCCTTTTTTTCCATATCCACTTGCTTTTAGTTCTCTTTCAAAGCGCTCAAAACTTGGAGTATTCATTCCTTGAATATGTATATATCCTAATTGTCCATTTGAATATTGATCTACTAGTTTTTTTCTAGATTCTATCCAAGCCTCATATTGTGCTCTTCTAATTGAGCTTTGCGGGCGAATTACTATTTCTTTACCTCCTTTTAAAGTTAATAAGACTTCATTTCCTTGAGTATTTTTTAATAAACCATAAAAGTTTGTATCCTTTTGAACTTTTTGTCCATTAACGTGAGTAATTACATCTCCGACATTTAATTTACTTTTCGACTTACTAGCTACTGTATTATTTAAAACATATTTTACACGAGCTCCGTCTTTAGCATTTTCTACTTCTAAACCTAGCAATCCAATTTTTTCGCTTGTGTTTCTAGGAGCACTTCCTCTATACCCCATATGACTTGCATTTAACTGTCCTAACAATAAATTATACATATATGAATAATCTTGTTGAGTTGATGCTGATAATACCCAAGGTCTATATTTTTTAACTAAACCTTTCCAATCATATCCATGAAACTCTGGATCATAGAAACCTGCAGTCAAAGCTCTTATTCCTTCATCAAAAACTTGAGCATATTCTTTTTCTTTATTTACAGTATACGTAGCTGAATGTGGTAAACCTGTTACTTTATCAGATTTAGTATTCATTTGTTTTAATCTTCCTCTTGAAACAAAGTAAGCTTTCTTGTTATTTAAAGTGAAACCACCTGCTCTTGATACTCCTTTTATTGCTTTTGATTTAGTTCCATCCCACTTAATCTTATACAAACCTCTCTTTTTAGTTGCTGGGTTTGTTGCTGAAAAATAGATAAACTCACTATCGGCACTAAACATTGGTCCGAACTCATTATCTTGTAAAGAAGTTACTTGTACTAAACGATCAAAAATTCTGTCAGAATCTATCTTTACGTTTACTTTTTTCTTCTTTTTACCTTTCTTTCCTTTTTTACCAGATTTTTTATCTTCTTTCTTTTCTGGATAATATGATCCTTCTTTATGATCTACTTTTGATTTTTCCCAATCTTCTTTTTGCAACCATACCATCCAAACATCATAATTAATTCCATTTCTATTAGAAATAAAAGCTAATTTCTTTCCATCTGCACTCCATACTGGACTTCTATCACTACGAGGGTGCATAGAAACATTCATTTTCTTGTTTTTATCTGCTACTGATTGGATAAATATTTCACTATCGAAATCTAAATCTTCTTGAGAATATGCGATATATTTACTATCCGGACTCCAAGAAAAATCTTCAGTTGGCGCCCATGAATCTGAATATACTTGTGGCTTAACAATTTTTCCATCTTTGATATCAGCAATCATTAAAGTACCTCTTCCTACTTGATAAGCTATTTTTTTTCCGTTAGGTGATACTATTGGATTATCAACATCTTCTTTACTCGATGTTAATTTAGTTACTTTAGTTTTTAAACTTCTTTGTAATCCTACTAACGTATCCTTAGAAACTACACTATATAATTCATAATGCCCATCTCTATCTGACATAAAAACTACCGTTTTATCATCTAACCATTGTGGACTAAGATCTCTAAAAGGATGTTTACTTACATTGTTAGAACGTTTCTTTTCTTTATTATTTTCTTTAACAAAAATTTCTCCGTTAATCTCCATTGCAACTTTTTTACCATCAGGAGATACAGCATAACCAGATATTTTATTAGATACTGTTTTAGTTACTTCTTGTTCAAAACGATTATCTGAATAAATTTTTAAATTAACTTTTTGAGCCTTTCCGTTTTCTAATTTAAAAATATTCATTCCACTTAGGTAAACAATTGTTCCATTGTTACTTACTGAAAATGTACGAACTCCATCTTTTTTATGTGATGTTAATTGAGTAGCAGAACCACTTACAGTTCCGTTTGCAGTAATTGATTGCTTATAAATATTATAGCGACCGCTTTTAGCTCCTATATAATATAAATTTCCTGAAGCATCCCAAGCTGGTGAATGATCATTTTTATTACTTGTGGTTATTTGATTGTACTTTTTTGTTTGTACATTATAAATCCAAATATCTCTTTGTGCAGAACCTGAATAGTCCTCACGAGCAATTCGACAAGCTCCTTTTACAAAAGCTATAAACTTTCCATTTGGTGATAATTGAGCATCTTCACCATACGCTGTTAATAATCTGCTTGGAGTTCCTCCTTTTTGATTAACAGAATACATTTGTCCGTCCCATTCTGGACCTCTATAAACTCTCCTTGTATTAAATAACACATCCCCGTCTTTAGTCCAATCAGTTGGAATATTAGCAGTTGGATAATATGTTAATTGTTTAGGTACACCTCCTTTTATGGAAGTTGTAAAGATGTTATCATTACCTTTTCTATTTGAAGAAAAAGCAATTTCAGTTCCACTTGTATTCCAAACTGGATTACTTTCATAGGCCTTATGGATAGTAAGTCTTGTTTGTTGTTGGTTTCCAAAATTATAAGTCCAAATGTCTCCTTGGTATGAAAATGCCATTTGAGATGCATCTGGACTTATTTCTGGTTTTCGAATAAAAGTGTTTTGTGCTACTAAAAAGCTGGAGCATAAAAATGCTGCTAGTATGGAAAAAGGTTTCTTAGACATTATTGTTTGTGTTATAAACCACTAATTTATAACATTCAATAATGTCTTTAAGAACTTTAAGTTTTTCTTAACAGTTAATTTTTTATACCTGAAATAAATGTTGAAATATTATCAACTCCATTTTTCCCCAACTCTTTTATAAATGCCGAACCAATAATAGCTCCATTCATATAATCACAAGCAGTAGAAAAGGTTTTATGATCTGAAATTCCAAAACCAACAATTAACTTACTTTGTAAATTCATGGCATTTATTCGATTAAAATAATCTATTTGTTGTTGAGAAATTTCTCCTTTTGCTCCAGTTATTGAAGCTGATGCTACTACATAAATAAATGCATTTGTTAGAGAATCTATCTTACGAATTCTTTCTTCTGATGTATGAGGTGTTATTAAAAACACATTAGTTATTCCATAACCATCAAATAATTTGTTATAGTGATTCTCATATTCAATCATTGGTAAATCTGGAATAATTACAGTATCTATACCACATTCTTTTACCTTCTGACAAAATTCATGCTCTCCATATTTTATAATTTGATTCAAATATCCCATTAAAACTAACGGTGTCTTATTAGTATCTTTAACAGACTTTAATTGCTCAAATATTACATCTAAGTTCATTCCATTATTCAAGGCTACTGAACTACTATGTTGTATTGTTGGTCCGTCGGCTAATGGGTCTGAATATGGCAAACCTACTTCTATAAAATCGACACCACTTGAACTTAGCTCGGCTATTATTTTAGTTGTATCATCTAGCTTTGGAAAACCAGCTGTAAAGAAAATAGATAATAGATTTTGACTTTTCTCTTGAAAAATATTTTTTACTGAATTCATGATTACTCCTCTAAATGCTTAATATAAGTTTCTAAATCTTTATCACCTCTACCTGATAAATTAATAATAATGGTTTGTTCTTTTTTCAAATCCATTTTAGGTAAAACAGCTAAGGCATGTGCACTTTCTAATGCAGGAATAATTCCTTCAATTTTTGTTAACTCATAGGCTGCTTCTAACGCTTCTTTATCGGTTGCATTCATAAACTTAGCCCTGCTTGTTTCATGTAAATATGCATGCAAAGGACCAACTCCAGGATAATCTAATCCTGCTGAAATAGAATAAGGTTCCACTATTTGACCATATTCATCTTGCATCAAAATTGTTTTACTTCCATGTATTACTCCAACCTCTCCTAATTGTGAAGTTGCTGCACTTTCTCCTGAATTAACTCCTAAACCTGCTGCTTCTACTGCTATTAGTTCCACTTCTTCATCATCTAAATAATGATAAAAAGCTCCAGCTGCATTTGACCCTCCTCCAACACAAGCTATTACTGTATCTGGATTTTCTTTTCCTGTTTGTTCTTTTAATTGGGCTTTCATTTCTTCTGAAATCACCGCTTGCAAACGTGCTACCATGTCTGGATACGGGTGTGGACCAACTACAGACCCTATTAGATAATACGTTTCTGGGTTTTGAATCCAATAACGAATTGCTTCATTGGTTGCATCTTTTAATGTTTTACTACCACTAGTAGCTGGAACTACTTTTGCTCCTAACATTTTCATACGAGCTACATTCGGAGCTTGGCGCTTAATATCGGTTTCTCCCATAAAAACCACACATTCTAAATCCATTAAAGCACATACTGTAGCTGTTGCAACACCATGCTGTCCTGCTCCAGTTTCAGCTATAATTTTAGTTTTTCCTAAGTGCTTTGCTACCAAAATTTGTCCTATAGTATTATTCACTTTATGAGCTCCAGTATGGTTTAAATCTTCGCGTTTTAAATAAATAGTAGCTCCATATTTTTCAGACAATCGTTTTGCTAAATATAATGGACTTGGTCTTCCAACGTAATGTTGCAACAAATCTTTATATTCTTTTTGAAAAGCCTCTGAACTAAGAATCTTCAAATAATTATCTTCTAACTCTTTTACGTTTGGATGTAATAATTCTGGAATAAATGCTCCTCCAAACTGTCCGTAATATCCTTCTTTAGTTGGTTGAAATTTCATTTTTAAATTTCTTTATTTTTTTTACCGATTTTAAACCAGCTTCTTTTTCAAACTTACTATTTACGTCTAGTGCATAAATTGGTAAATCTGTTTTAATAATATTTTGTACTTCTTTTATTTCTTCCAATCCAATACCTCCGCTTAAAAAAAACGGTTTTGTTGAATTGTAATTTTTTAAGATCGACCAATCGAATGTAACTCCATTACCTCCTCTTTCTTTTCCTTTAGTATCAAACAAGAAGTAATCAACAACTGCCTCGTATGGTTTTAGTATTTCAAAGTCAAATTCGTCTTTAATTCCAAAAACTTTAATAAGTTCAATTTTTGGTAAATGCTCTTTTAAACTTTCAATATAAGTTACTGATTCATCTCCATGTAACTGAACTGCTTCTAGCTTATATTCTTCAACAAGAGAAATTACTATTTCTAAATACTCATTTACAAAAACCCCAGTTTTCTTAATCCCTTTAGGTAATTGTGGAATAATTCCTTCAAAATTTCTTTTTGATTTATCGTAAAAAATGAATCCTAAATAGTCTGGCTGCAAACCTGCTACTTGTTGGATATTTTCTACATATTTCATTCCACATACTTTCAGTTTCATACCTTATCTAATTTGGCTGATAAACTCTTTACACGCCTCACCTGGGTTTTCTGTTTTCATGAAGTTTTCTCCTATTAAGAAACCTTGAAACCCATGCTCTTTTAATCCAGTAATAATTCTTGGATCTGAAATTCCACTTTCTGAAACTTTTAGAGCTGTATCTGGAATTTGACCTGCTAACTTTATCGAATGTTCTAAGTCAACCTCGAAAGTTTTAAGGTTCCGATTATTAATACCAATAATCTTATTATCTAAATCATTTATTTTATCTAAATCTTCTTGTGTATGCACCTCATATAAAACTTCCAAACCTAAATCTGATGCTAACTGTCCATAGTTTTTCAATTCTTGTTTGGTTAAACAAGCAGCTATCAACAATACCACATCCGCTCCAATAGCTTTAGCTTCTACAATTTGAAAACCATCTACAATAAAATCTTTTCTTAAAATTGGTTTTACTTGATTTACTGTTCTAGCTTCTAATAAATCCGCCATAGAACCTCCAAAAAACGAAGTATCGGTTAGAATAGATTGCGCTGCTACATTAGCATCTAAATACCCTTCTGTAACTTCTACAACTGTAGCCTTATCATTTATAATTCCTTTTGACGGCGATTGACGTTTGAACTCAGCAATGATTCCTGTTGAACCAACTTGTAATAAAGATTTTTTTAATGAAAATGATGAATTTTTAAAGTTTGGACTCTCCACCAACTTCTTAACAGGAACTTCAGCTTTTATTTTTGCTACTTCTGTTTTTTTAAACGCTATTATTTTATCTAAAATTGTCATTTTAACTTACTAGTTTTTCTAATGATTTTTTCGCTTTTAATCCAAACAATGAATCTTTTGCTTCTTCAAAAGCAATTTCAAAACTTTTATTTTTATCAAATGTTTTTAATGCAAATGCCGTATTTGTTAACACTACATTATTTTGTTGTTCTGTTCCTTTTCCGTTAATAATATCTACAAATATTTTCGCTGCTTCTGCTACTGTGTCTCCTCCAAAAATATCCGATTGTAATATTTGTTTTTGACCTAAATCTGATGGCGAAATTTGTTGTTCCGCCTCTTTTGTAAACAATTTGAAATCACCCGTTAACGAAATTTCATCATAACCATCTAATGCATGTACCACTCCGTAATTTACACTAGACTGTTGCAACATATAATTATATACTCTAGCAACCTCTAAATTGAACACCCCTACTAATTGATTTTGTGGCGCACTAGGGTTTACCAAAGGACCTAACATATTAAAAAACGTTTTTACTCCCAATTCTCTTCGTATAGGAGCTACCACTTTCATTGCTGGATGGAATAATGGAGCATGTAAAAAGCAAATATTTGCTTCATCTAACTGTCGTTTTAATACTGATTCATCATTAGTAAATTGGTATCCTAAAAACTCCAACATATTTGATGATCCAGAAGCAGACGACACTCCATAATTACCATGTTTGGCCACTTTGTTTCCTGTTCCTGCAACAATAAATGAAGTTAGAGTTGAAATGTTAAATGTATTTTTCCCATCTCCTCCTGTACCACATAAATCAATAGTATTAAAATCTGATAAATCAACTTTTATGGCTAACTCCAATAAAGCTTCTCTAAATCCAGATAATTCATCTACAGAAACTGGACGCATCAAAAATACTGTAATAAATGCAGCTATTTGAGACGCATTATATTTTTCTTGGGCTATATTTATAAGTACTTCTTTTGATTGTTCTTTAGTCAATCGTTTTTGTTCGAAAAGCGTATTTAATATTTTTTTCATTTCAATGGCTTTAAGCTTGAAGCTTTAGACTTTCAACTGAATTAATAAAATTTTGAATCATCTTTTTCCCTTCTGGTGTTAAGATACTTTCTGGATGAAATTGCACTGCTTCTAAATGATGTACTTTGTGACGCAATGCCATTATACTTTCGTTATCATCAATAGCTGTTATTTCTAATTCTTCTGGAAAATTTGTATGCGAAGCAATCCATGAATGGTATCGTGCTGCTTCAAATGTTTCTGGAATATCTTTAAAAGTAATACAATCATCCTTTAAAACTTTCATCTCTGTAGCTACTCCATGAAATACATCATTTAAGTTTTCTAATTCACCACCAAAAACTTCTGTGATTGCCTGTAAACCTAAACACACTCCAAAAATCGGAATCTTTCCTGCGTAAGTTTTAATCGTTTCTTTTAAAATACCTGCCTCATCTGGAATTCCAGGACCTGGCGATAAAATAATAGCATCGTAATTTTTAATTTCATCAATTGAAATTTCATCATTACGATAAACGTCAGGTAATTCTCCAGTTATATCTTCTACATAGTGTACCAAGTTATAGGTAAACGAATCGTAATTATCTAATATTAATATTTTCATTTTTCTATGTTGTATATTAAAGACTCAATAGTAAGATTAGGAATCTCATCTCTCAATTCTTCTCTTTGTTTTATATTTCTTCTGCTAACACTAAAGCTTTCTTTAATGCTGCCAATTTGTTATTTACTTCCTGCAACTCATTTTCTTCTTTCGAGTTGATAACTATTCCTGCCCCTGCTTGATAAAACAACGTATTGTTTTTACTTACAAACGAACGTATTGCAATGGCCTGATTTACATCTCCATTTAGTCCAATAAATCCAACACAACCTCCATAAAATCCACGTGTTTGATTTTCATATGTATCTATCAACTCCATTGCTTTATATTTTGGAGCACCACTTAGAGTTCCTGCAGGAAAAGTATCTCCTACAATTTCTATTGGATTTCCAGTAATTTTCCCAGTAACTGTAGACACCAAATGAATTACATGACTAAAATACTGCACTTCTTTATAGGTTTCTACTGTAACATTTGTAGCGTGCTTACTTAAATCGTTTCTAGCTAAATCTACCAACATTACATGTTCTGCATTTTCCTTAGGATCGTTTGCTAATTCTTTTGCCAACTCAGTATCTTTTGCATCGTCTCCCGTTCTTCTAAATGTTCCTGCAATTGGATTTATAATAGCTTCTTTTGCATTAATTTTTATCTGAGCTTCAGGCGATGAACCCATCAATTTAAAACTTCCATAATCGAAATAAAACAAATACGGTGATGGATTTATAGATCGTAATGCTCTATATACATTGAACTCATCTCCTTTAAATTTTTGTTGAAACTGACGTGATAACACCAATTGAAACACATCTCCTCTTTTACAATGTTCTTTGGCTTTTGTTACACTATTTTTAAAGTCTTCATCTGTAATATTAGAAGTTTCACTTCCTTCAAAATTGAATTGATATTTTGCAAAGGATTGTGAATTAGCCAAATTCGAGATTTCTGATAATCGAGATTCTTCTCCTTCTGGAATATTCTCTATTAAAATCATTTCATTTTTAAAATGATTAATTGCAATTATAAATCGAAAGAAACTATACTGCAACATAGGTATTTCTGATGGTGCTTTTTTTGAATTCAATTTTATAGTTTCAAAATATTGAACAGCATCAAAAGTTGTATATCCATATAAGCCATTAAACGATTTGACTTCTTCAGTACAATCAACATCTATCAAACTACTATAATTATCAAAATAATCATAAAAATTACGATCTATAGCCTTTCTTTCTAACTCCTTTTTTTGATATGAAAATGAAATATCATTTCCTTCTGCTTTAATTGTTATTAAAGGCTCAATACATAAAAATGAGTAACTATTCTCTTTACTATGATAATCTGAACTTTCTAACAATAAACTATTTGCATATTTATCTCTTGTTTTTAAATACAAACTTACAGGAGTAATTGTATCTGCTAATTGTTGTTTAGATATTGTTGTAAACTTTATTTTATTCATTTTTAATTTTATTATAAAAAAAAAAGGCTTATCATGAGATAAGCCTTTTCGTTGTATTATGGATATAACGGTATGGTCTCACTAACGTAAGTTATGAGTTCTCCACCACCAGTTATTTAATAATTGTTTCATCATTATGAAGCAAATGTATAACAGATTTTTAAAAATCCAAATTTTTATTTCAGTTTATTTCTAAAAAATCAAAAAAAGTAAGTTTAAAAAGCAAAACACCTATAAAACGATTACATATTAACATAAATATGCATTTATAAGTTTTAATTTAAAACACAAATAACAAATATTGTTTTCAAAAAAAAACATCATTCGGTTATTTGTATCGAAATAATAAACGAAAAAACAAAATATGTTTCTCGATTCTATTTCGAGATACTAATTAAAAATATAAAACTATGTGTGGAATTGTATGTGCATTTGATTTAAAAGAAAAAACTGAACAACTAAGGCCTCAAATCTTAGAAATGTCAAAGAAAATTAGACATCGTGGTCCAGACTGGAGCGGTATTTACAGCGACGAAAAAGCTATTATGGCTCATGAACGTTTGGCTATTGTAGATCCGGCTTCTGGACAACAACCTTTATTTAGTGAAGATCGTCGTTTTGTCTTAGCTGCTAATGGAGAAATTTACAACCACAAAGAGTTACGCCCACAATTTAACGGAAAACACAAATTTTTAACACAGTCTGATTGTGAGGTTATTATTGCTCTTTATAAACAAAAAGGCGTTGAGTTTTTAGATGAATTAAACGGTATTTTTGGTTTTGCAATCTATGACTCTATTACTGACGAATACTTAATTGCCCGTGATCATATGGGAATTATTCCTTTATATATGGGGCGGGATAAAAAAGGAACTTTTTATGTAGCTTCTGAACTAAAAGCTTTAGAAGGAGTTTGCAACAAAATTGAAGTATTTCCTCCAGGTCACTACTACACTCGTGAAGACGGTTTACAACGTTGGTACTCTAGAGATTGGATGGAGTACGAAGCTGTTAAAGACAACCAAACATCAATTGATGAACTACGTGACGCTTTAGAAGCTGCTGTTCACCGTCAATTAATGAGTGATGTTCCTTACGGAGTTTTACTTTCTGGTGGATTAGATTCTTCTATCACTTCTGCCATTGCTAAAAAGTATGCTGCTAAACGTATAGAAAGTGGAGACACTAAAGACGCTTGGTATCCTCAATTACACTCATTTTCTATTGGATTAGAAGGATCACCAGATTTAGCTGCTGCAAAAAAAGTATCTGATCACATTGATACAATTCACCATGAAATTACCTTCACTATTCAAGAAGGTTTAGATGCTATTCGTGATGTAATTTATAACTTAGAAACCTACGATATTACAACCATCCGCGCCTCTACTCCAATGTACTTAATGGCAAGAGTTATTAAATCTATGGGAATTAAAATGGTGTTATCTGGTGAAGGAGCTGATGAAATTTTTGGAGGATATTTATACTTCCATAAAGCGCCTAATGCTGAAGAATTCCACAAAGAAACTGTTCGTAAACTTGATAAACTGTACCAATACGATTGCCTTCGCGCTAACAAAAGCTTAATGGCTTGGGGAATTGAAGGACGTGTTCCTTTCTTAGATAAAGAATTTATGGATGTAGCAATGCGTATTAACCCTGAAGATAAAATGATTAACGGAGAACGTATGGAAAAATGGGTATTACGTAAAGCCTTTGAAAGTTATTTACCTGAAGAAGTTGCTTGGAGACAAAAAGAACAATTTTCTGACGGAGTTGGATACAGTTGGATTGACACTTTAAAAGAATTAGTTGAAACTGCTGTAACTGATGAAATGATGAAAAACGCACAGCATCGTTTTCCTACTCAAACACCAAGAGCTAAAGAAGAATACTATTATCGTTCAATATTTGAAGAGCATTTTTCAAGTGAAACGGCAGCTTTAACAGTTCCTTCTGTTCCATCAATAGCATGTAGCACACCTACTGCATTAGCTTGGGACGCCAGTTTCCAAAACGTAAACGAACCTTCAGGTCGTGCAATTAAAGCTGTACATGAAGATGCTTATTAAATAAATTTTAAAACTTATAATTGAAAAAATCCTACCATCTGGTGGGATTTTTTTATTCAAAATCTAAAACATTTTCTGCTTCAATTAGCTTTTGTAATGCATTTACTTTCTCCATCATTTTATGATAAAACACATTTTGCTCTTTTTCTCCCGCTGTATTTAATAACTTTGAATGATACAATTGCTTATTAAAATATTTTTTTGCTTCTAAACATGTTTGTTTATCACTTGTTGAAAAATAGGAAAGCATTGAACTAGGAACAAACAACTTTTGCTGTTTAGGTGTTGTAACTAACACATTGTTATTCATTAACAACAACTCATTATAATACAACTTAAAAGATTTCTTTTTTGAAACAACTTTTAATGAAATATCATTTAATAATTGTTTTAATTCCTTACAAATTTCAATTGCTGTTTCTACCGAGAGCTGACCTGCTTTATAATAAAAATGGATTTGCTTTAATGTACTATTTATTGTAGTTGTATCCCAAATTTCAGTAATAGATAAATCACGATACAAATCCCCCAGTCTTTTTGCCGATTGTAATGTAGATAAATTTGGATGATAACTCTCAAAGCTTTTATTCCTAAAAGTTTTATCGAGAAGTTTTAACCATACATAAAATTTAAAATTACTCAACACACCAGAAGTTAGTGTATAAAAAATAGGGATATCTTTTGCCGAATAATACACTTCACTTTTATCTGCATTTAACAAAGGCAACAAGGATTGATATGAACTCTCAAAATAATACTGTAACTCTTTTTCATTAGTTATTTGTTTTGTCTTTTGTACTGAGACAAAATTTCTATTTGACATACCAAACAAGCTATCTAGTGACAAATTAAAATAACGAGCTAATAAAACACTTTCCTCTAAAGTAAACTTACTTTTCAAGCTCGTACGTCTATGCGCTGCATCATAACTAATATCTAATGCCATAGCTATTTCACTATTAAGAGAATCAGTTTCCGACAACCCCTCTTTAATTTTTTGCAATAATATCTCTTGAAACATATAACAATACTTTTATTTGCGATAATCACAAATAAAAATATTGATTTTTGTTTTATAAACAACTATAAATGTGGTAATCACAATAATTTTGAAACATCTTAAGTTCAAAATTTATGAAACAAATACTTTTAATAATACCCTTACTTATTACAATTTCATGTATAAGTCAAGTAAAAAAAGACTCTTTAAAAACTAGATTAGATTCAGAATCACAAAATAAAGATTCTTCTAATTACCTAGAAAGAATTGTATTCAAAGTAGGTGGTGGTTTGTTTATTCCGCAAGGAAATTTAAATACTTATTTTGGAGTAGCTCCTCTTATTGAATTAAACGCAAACTTTCCTATTAAAGAAGAAAAATCTATTGAGCTTGCACTTCAATTTGTGATTCCTAATCAAAAACAAAACTTCTTGTACTTAAGAACTATTGATACCCTGCAAGTTAAAAGCAAAATGATGATCAATCTTTTTATCAACCTAAAAAAGAAATTATACAGTAAACATAATTCTACAATAGACATATCATTAGGAATTGGTGGTTCTACTATAAGAACTGACGCCAGAAACCCCTCATACACTGGAAGAAAAGATGAAGAAAAATATGAAATGGTTTCCTCCTTATTAATCAGCCCTGGAGTTAATTGGCATCATCAATTCAGTCGCAAAACAAAAATCACTTTTAGCTTAAATCTTCAATACTCTCCTTATAAAGTAGAAGGTGCCTTAAGAGAAGACATTGGAGCTTCCGGTATCATTCCAAAAATTTTATTCACATTTTAATCCTATTTCAAAACCAATCAAAAAGACAGATCACCCCTCATTTATCAACTAAAAAATAAGCCATGAAAACTCAAAAAACAATCCTATTACCCTTTATTTTATTCATAACCACTTCTTTTTCTCAACAAAAAAAAGATATATATTTAATAACAGAAAGTGGATACCAAAATCTTAATAACAAAACATACATTCATTTTGGTATTGGTGCTGAATATTTTCTATCAAAAAAAAGCAGTTTATCATTACGAATTAAGTATTTAAACACAGGAATTGAATATCATAAGGCAAAAATTTCAGCAGGATTTGCTGGATTCTTTGGAGCGCCTGAAAAAGCATTCTCTTACAAAGGAAAAATCATAATCATTCCGTTTAATTACATGTTTGAAAATCGTTTTTTCTTTAAAAACATAAAATACTTCTTTAACACTGGTATTGCCTTAAATTTTACAGTTGAAGATCGTTTTTTAATTGTGAAAAATATCACACCTGATTACAACAATAAAACATATTTTAATTTCAACTTAGGCGCTGGTTTTATTTATAAACTGAACAACAAAATCCACTTATCAATCTCTAAAGAAATTTCACTTCTTGGAGGGGCAAAAACACAAGAATCTGTTGGTTTTATTTTTCCTCAAAAATTGAGTCCCTATACATCCATTTTAAATATTGGTTTACGATACAAGCTTAAAAACTAACACTTTCTTAAACAAAAAAGCACTCTGACATATCAGAGTGCTTTGTTATTTTAATTTTTAAATTCTTAATTAGACGCAACAAAGAAAGGAGATAAATTTACCCTTGCATTTCCTCTTGCACCATAATGATTGTTATAGTTTTTATTTTTTTCAATAGTGTAAAAAGAATCTACATAATCATCATTATTAGTATACCATTGATCTGGCATAGCTTGAATAATTGCACCAGCAACTTGTCCTAAAACATTTACCCAAGGCTGTGTAGCTACAGTACCTATTATTTGGAATACTCCACTAACAATAGTCGACACTAAACTCTTATAATTTACATTATCATCCTTTTCAAATAACTGGATATTTGCTGCTTGATACTTATAATCATCCCAGAATAATAATATTTGATTTGGATAATAATCAGTTCCATCGTGATCTAAGTAATACATAGGAATCACTTTTATTTCAGGTTTATTTGCAGCATCTTTAATTCCAGAAGTAATAGCATATACTTCAGCAGCTCCACTTATCCATGGCTCCTCATCATTATTCAATCTAATCTTATCTAATTTTGTAGTTTCTAACCCTGAATTTCTTGGTGACACTGGGCTAAAATCCATATTAGATTTAGTTAGTCTTTCATTTTGCACACCTTCTTCTTGAAGATACTTATTCATATAAGCTACTTCCTTTTTTAAAGTCTCAAAACCATTAGTCTCAATTACAATAACCGCTTGCTCTGGAGCTTTTTTAGCATCTAAAAGAACTAACTTCTTATCAATAGTATAAGCTTCTACTGTAGACCAGTTTTTTTCTTCTCCTTCAGGCGCAAAAGAAAATAACACTTTTGAAAAATCAAGTTTCTTCTTAGGATTATGCATCCAAACTTCTAAAATTTCAATTTTTTCTGGAGCAAGATCAGCATTTGCTCTTTCTTCTAAAGTAGTTGTTTGAGTAGATAAACTTTTATAAGCTTCCTCATTACCTACTATACTTTTTGTTTCATCTAAAATTTTAGATAACGCAACACTAGGCTGTTGAGCTTCCAACATACTAACTGTTTTGTTCATAAAATCTTGATTCTTCATTAAATCAATGAACTTGAAAGCTACTTCTTTCTTATTCACTTCATCTAACTCTGCTTGTTGATTAGGGGTATCTAATTCATTTGAATTAGTACAATTCACTAATAACACTGAAGCCAACAAGGCTTTTACTAAAAATCGGGGGATTCTCATTTTTTAAAAATTTAATTTATTAATATCGAGACCAAACATACAAAAATTACATTATATTATGTTAAAAATGTTAAATTTTTACAATTAATTAATCTTAAACCAATAAAAACTAACTAATCCTCACCAAAACACAACTATTTAATAAGTTTTAGTTAATTTCTCTTTATTTGACTATTTTTAAATTATCTCATCTATATTCTCCAAACTAAAATCTTCTTTTTAAGAGTTTATTCATCTTTTTGTTTTTCAGAATTAAATAAAAAAATCAATTATCAACTTTAAGCACATTTTTAAGCCTTTTAACAGACTTTCTAATAAAATATATTTTTGATGATTTTTTAAACAAAACAGCTTAAAAACTTTATTATCAAGTTTAAAAACTGTAGATTTGTAAGGATAAATAATCGCAAAACGCGGTTATTTTTTGTGTTATTAAATATTGTTCCTCATATGATTTTAATCAGTTAGGAATCTTAAAGAATAACAATCAGAAAACAAATTAATTTTTAACTCTAAGAAATGAGCGAAGAAAAAAAGCATAATTATTCAGCCGATAGTATTCAAGCACTAGAGGGGATGGAGCACGTAAGAATGCGTCCATCGATGTATATTGGAGATGTTGGTGTTCGTGGTTTACATCATTTAGTTTATGAGGTAGTTGATAATTCTATTGATGAAGCTTTAGCTGGTCATTGTGATACTATTTCAGTAGACATTAATGAAGATAATTCTATCACCGTTCGTGATAATGGGCGTGGTATTCCCGTGGGAATACATAAAAAAGAAGGAGTTTCTGCACTACAAGTTGTAATGACTAAAATTGGTGCTGGTGGTAAATTTGACAAAGATTCATATAAAGTTTCTGGTGGTTTACACGGTGTTGGTGTATCTTGTGTTAACGCACTTTCAGACCACTTAACTGCTACAGTACATAAAGAAGGAAAAATTTGGCAACAAGAATACGAAAGAGGTAAAACATTATATCCAGTAAAAACTATTGGTGAAACTGATTTTACTGGAACTATTGTTACTTTTTTACCAGATAGATCTATTTTCCAACAAACCACAGAGTACAACTATGACACATTAGCTACTCGTATGCGTGAGTTAGCTTATTTAAATAAAGGAATTACTATTACCTTAACTGATAAACGTAATAAGGATGATGAAGGAAACTTTATAGCTGAAACATTCCATTCTACAGAAGGTTTATCTGAATTTGTTAAATATTTAGACTCTACCCGTGAGCAATTAACAGCTAGTGTTATTGCTATGGAAGGTGAGAAAAACGGAATTCCTGTTGAAGTAGCTATGGTATATAATACTTCTTATTCTGAAAACTTACATTCTTATGTGAACAACATTAATACTCACGAAGGAGGTACGCATTTATCAGGTTTCCGTCGTGGATTAACACATACCTTAAAAAAGTATGCTGACGAATCTGGATTATTAAAAAATGTAAAGTTTGACATCTCAGGAGATGACTTCCGCGAAGGACTTACCGCTATTATTTCTGTAAAAGTAGGTGAACCTCAATTCGAAGGGCAAACTAAAACTAAGTTAGGAAACAGAGAGGTTACCTCTGCAGTTTCACAAGCAGTTTCAGAAATGCTAACTGATTACTTAGAAGAAAATCCTAACGACGCTAAGACTATTGTTCAAAAAGTAATTTTAGCAGCTCAAGCCCGTCATGCAGCTAGAAAAGCTCGTGAAATGGTACAACGTAAAACTGTAATGAGCATTGGTGGTTTACCTGGTAAATTATCTGACTGCTCTGAAACAGATCCTGCTCAATGTGAAATTTTCCTTGTCGAGGGAGATTCGGCAGGTGGTACTGCAAAACAAGGACGTGATCGTAATTTCCAAGCAATTCTTCCTTTAAGAGGTAAAATCTTAAATGTTGAGAAAGCAATGCAACACAAAGTTTTTGAAAACGAAGAAATCAAAAACATGTTTACTGCACTAGGTATTACTATCGGAACAGAAGAAGACCCTAGAGCTTTAAACTTATCAAAATTACGTTACCACAAAGTAGTTATTATGTGTGATGCCGATGTCGATGGATCTCATATTGCTACCTTAATTCTAACTTTCTTCTTCCGATACATGAGAGATATGGTAGAACAAGGTTACATTTACATTGCTACTCCACCTTTATACCTAGTTAAAAAAGGACAAAAACGTGAGTACGCATGGGATGACAACCAACGTGATTTAATCGCTCAGAAAATGGGTGGTGGTGTTAATATCCAACGTTATAAGGGTCTTGGAGAGATGAATGCCGAACAATTATGGGACACTACTATGAACCCAGAGTTTAGAACACTTCGTCAAGTTGTTGTTGACAACGCTGCTGAAGCCGACAGAGTATTCTCTATGTTAATGGGTGACGAAGTTCCTCCTCGTAGAGATTTTATTGAAAAGAATGCTAAGTACGCTAATATTGATGCTTAGAATTTTTAAAATATTATAAATTAAAAACTCAACCAAAATGGTTGAGTTTTTTTATTTTAATCATAATAGTATTCTCTTTTTTATACATTTGTTACCTAATTAACAACTTAGTAACATGAAAAAAATTACTTTATCCCTTTTAACAGTTTTCAGCTTAGTTTTTAGTGCAAAAGCTCAAGATGGTTTTGAGCAAGCTATTTTAGGTAGCACAAAAGATGCAGGAAATCTTATCCAAGCATATTTCAATCCAGGTATGGAAGGTTTAATAAATAGTATGAATTCAGGATGGTATCATACAGCAAAGGTTCATAAAAAATTTGGTTTCGATATCACCATTGGATTAAATGGAAGTTTTATTGGTTCTGAAAAAGAAACTTTTAATATTCAACAAGCCTTAGGACCTGGATCTTCAATTACATCAACATCGACAACTGCTTCAACTTTTGCTGGACCAGACTCTCCCACTAATTTTACAGTTACTAGAACTATAGATGTCGGAGGAACCCCACAAGTTGTTACTGCTGATTTTGAATTACCAGGAGGAATCATTGGAGACCTTCCTTTAAAAGCAGTACCAGCACCTGCAGTACAAGTAGGTTTAGGATTACCATACAAATTTGAAGTTATGGCTCGTTTCTTTCCTGAAACAAAATTTGGTGATGATGGAGGAAAAATAAATATGTTCGGTATAGGACTTAAGAAAGAAATAACTAGCTGGTTTGGACCTTTAGACAAATTACCATTACACGTTTCTTTATTAGCTGCTTATACTAATTTAGATGTAAAATACGGTTTTGGAAGCCAAACTACCGGTGCTTTAACGGTTCAAAACGGTGCAGGAGAATTTGGTTTATCAGCTTTTTCTTTTCAAGCAATCGCTTCTTTAAACTTCCCTATAATTAATGTATTTGGAGGTATAGGATACAACACCGGTAATGCAGATTTAAGAATGGCTGGAACATACACAGGTACATTTAATCACGCCGGAGGGACTGAATCAGTAGCCCTAACCCCACCTAGCTTAGAATTTAAATCAAGTAGTTTTAACACTACTATAGGAGCAAGAATTAGCTTAGGATTCTTCAAGCTTTTTGGTAGTTATTCTTTACAAGATTACAACACTGTTAATGCTGGAATAGCTTTTAGCTTTAGATAAGAATTATTTGTTAAAAAAATCTTAATAAAAAAAGAACTTTACTCTGATGAGTGAAGTTCTTTTTTTTATTTTCGGAACTCAATTATTAAAAAGAAATTATCAACATTAAAAAGATTATGAAAACAAGATTACTTATTTTATTGTTCCTAACCTCTTTTTTAGGACATGCTCAAAAAGAACCAGATTACTCACTTACATTAGACAGCAGTATTAATGATGTTTACCTACACAATTTAACTGGAATAGCCGTTGCAACAACAGATGGAGGAGTATACGGAGTTGATGGAGAAACAGGAAAAAAAATATGGGAATTTAAAGAAACAGGTTTTATTAAAAGCCTTAATTCTTTAGGACAAGACGGTGGATCTTCTTTTACTGAAGTAGCATTATCTCCTTTCGGTAAATTTGGTCAAACAATTTTCAACATTAAAACTGGTCATAAAATTATAGACGAAAAAACTAATGGTTATAAAGGTATATTTTCCAACAATTTTGTATTCGGGAAAAATGCTATTTTATTTTTCGCTAAAACTGATAAAACTGCAGCTAAACTCTTCTTAGTAAGTATAGAAAACGATAACATCCTTTGGGAAAACACAATTAAAACTAACAAAAAACTAGGTACCTTATTATCAGGAGGAGCATCTATAAGTAATTTTGTACAAAATGATAATCGAATAGCTTTTTCAGCAGGAAAAACAGTATTCCTAGTAAATAAAGAAGATGGAGCTATTATTGTTTCAGAAAAATATGATGCAGGAAAATTATTCTTTACAGAAGATAACAAATCTTTAATTGCTGTTGAAAACAAAAGCAGCTCATTAATTGGAGGAGCTATAAAAGCAGGATTTACCATGGGACTTTCTCTAATAGGAAAAAAAGTTATTGGTAAAGAATTAATTGCTTTTGATGTTAATACAGGTAAAGAAGTATGGAAAAAAGCCATCAAACTTGACGAAGGTTTCGTAGATTATCAATTTGTAGATGGAAAACTTTTCTTAATCCACAAAGACGGAGCTAAATTATACGATTATCACACAGGTAAAGAAGCTTGGAAAAAAGAATTTAAGAGAAAAAAAGTAAAAGGTGTTGAAAAAACCGATGAAGGTTATATAGTTTACTACAAAAACAAAAAGCATTTAGTAGACAACAATGGTAAAAAAATATGGAAAAAGCCTCAAAGAGTAATCAAAAATGTAGATTTCGATGTAGACGATGAAGAAGAGTTTACAACATTTTCTTATGACAAAGGAACTATATTTGTAACTCCTTACAGAATAGAATATTTTGAAAAAGGAAAGAAAAAACGAGTTTACAAAATAAGTCTAGACGAAAAAAGTGACAAACTTACTTTCGACAAAAAGAACAATAACCTAATTCTTTTGAGTAAGAAAAAGCTTTACATTTTAAACCCAGACAAAGGACTTGGTAAAGACCAAGTAAAAAAGATTGATTTTCATAACAAAAATGATATTAACCTTATTGAAGCAAGAGATAACGGATATTTCATCAATGGAAACTGGGAATATGCAATGGTAAATCTTGAAGGAAACCTTGTTAAAAAAGAATACTTTAAACAACCAGGAGAAGGTTTACGTCATTTAAAAAATGCAGGGGCAATTGTAACTGCTTTTGGTGGAGCTACTATAGCAGGAATAGGTGCAATGAATGCTGGAGCAGGATATACCCTGAAAGAAACAAATACATTTGTTAATAGTCAAAATCTAGAAAAACACGGAGACCACTACTACAACAAAGGTATGAAACAACATGCTTTAGGTACTGAAGTATACAAGGTAGCTCAAAATATGTGGGATGGAGAAAGACATAATGCATTTAAAGCTACAAAAAACAATGCTTTTTTCTATGGTAAGAAAGATGGTAAAAAGTTATTAATTCAAGTAAACAAAGACTCTGGAGAAACAATTCAGACTTACGAATTTGGAGTTAACAAACCTAAATACAAAATAGACAAGCCAGCGAAAAAGATTTATTTTTCAAAAGGAAAAGATTTAAAAATATTTAGCTACAACTAATCAATTTAAAGCCCATTGAAATTTCGATGGGCTTTTCTTTTTATATCCTTAGGCAAATCGCTATTTTTGTGCATCTTAAATTAATCATCACAATTAAAATATAAATAAAATGAAAGTAACAGTTGTAGGAGCAGGTGCTGTAGGTGCAAGTTGTGCAGAGTACATTGCTATTAAAAACTTCGCATCTGAAGTTGTATTAGTTGACATTAAAGAAGGTTTTGCTGAAGGTAAAGCTATGGACTTAATGCAAACTGCTTCTTTAAACGGTTTTGACACTAAAATTACAGGAACAACAGGAGATTATAGTAAAACTGCTGGTTCTGATGTATGTGTTATTACTTCAGGTATTGCTCGTAAGCCAGGTATGTCTCGCGACGAGTTACTAGGAATTAACGCTGGAATTGTAAAAACAGTTTCTGCTAGTTTAATTGAACACTCTCCAAATACAATTATCATAGTAGTATCTAACCCAATGGATACAATGACTTATTTAGTTCACAAAACTACTGGATTACCTAAAAACAGAATTATAGGTATGGGTGGTGCTTTAGATTCTGCTCGTTTTAAATATCGTTTAGCAGAAGCTTTAGAAGCTCCTATTTCTGATGTTGATGGTATGGTTATAGGTGGTCACTCAGATAAAGGAATGGTTCCTTTAACTCGTTTAGCTACTCGTAACTCTGTTCCTGTTTCTGAATTTTTATCAGAAGAACGTTTAGAGCAAGTAAAACAAGACACAAAAGTAGGTGGAGCAACTTTAACTGGTTTATTAGGAACTTCTGCTTGGTATGCACCAGGTGCTGCAGTATCTGGAATGGTTCAAGCAATTGCTTGCGATACTAAGAAAATATTCCCTTGTTCTGCTTTATTAGATGGAGAATATGGTTTATCTGACTTATGTATTGGTGTTCCTGTTGTATTAGGAGCTAACGGTATTGAAAAAATCGTTAACATCAACTTAAGCGAAGAAGAAAAAGCACATTTAACAGAATCAGCAGAGGCCGTTAAAAATAACAATGCTGCTTTAGACATCTAAAAAAATCTTTTTTATAGAAAATGTAAACCCCTGAGTATTTTTTACTCAGGGGTTTCTTATTATAAAATAATGTTAAAATATTCCCAATACTGTAAGTTATCAGAATTATACACGTCTCCATAATAAGAGAAACATCAGCAGTGTTTCTTTTTCATAGTTTTTCATAGCAATTTTCCCACTTCATTCCATTGTGAAGTGGGTTTGTTTTTTAAACAGATTGTTGCACTACTTCAAACAATTCTCCACCTTCACACTTAACTGTTTTTTGCTTAAACTTTACAATCAGTTGATAATCGTGAGTAGCCATTAAAATTGTTTTTCCACTTTTATGAATTTCATTCAATAACTCCATCACCTCTAGAGAAGTTTTAGGATCTAAATTTCCAGTTGGCTCATCAGCTAAAATCAATTCTGGATTATTCAATAAAGCTCTTGCTATTGCAACACGTTGTTGTTCTCCTCCTGAAAGTTCAAAAGTTTTTTTGTAGTACTTTTCTTTCATTCCTACCTTATCCAAAACCTCATAAATCTTATCTTTCATGTCGGTTTTATTTTTCCAACCAGTAGCTTTTAAGACAAATTCTAAATTTTCAAAAACATTCCTATCGTTTAATAATTTAAAATCTTGAAAAACGATACCTAGCTTTCTTCTTAAAAAAGGAATATCCTTTTCTTTAATTTTCTTTAAATCAAAACCAACAATATCACCTAAACCACGTTGCAAACGTAAGTCTCCATACAGAGTTTTTAACAAACTACTTTTACCACTTCCAGTTTTACCAATTAAGTAATAAAAGTCACCTTTATTTAAAGTAAAGTTAACTTTTGACAAAACTAAACTGTCTTGTTGATAAATATCTGCGTTTTCAAGGTGTAAAACTGGTCTTTCCATATATCGTTTTGTTTCTACAAATCTAAAATTTTATTACGTAATTATATAACATTTATTACTTTTGATAAAAAGTCTTCCAACAAAAACAAAAAACAAACGTTATACTACTTAGATAACTGAAAAATATGAGATTTATTTGTTCTAATAAGAGCTACTATTTATTATTTTTATTAGCCTTTTCAACATCATTAATAGCACAAGAATCAGCTATTAACACCGACGTTGCTTCCAATTTTCACAAAGCATTAAAGTTTTATAACAACAAAGCTTATGCTGCTGCTCAAGATTTATTTGTGGAAGTATCCAAAAACTCAGACCAACATAAAAATCGCAAAGCTGATGCAGATTATTATGATGCTATGTGTGCAATTAAATTAATACAAGATGATGCTGATGAAAAAGTACTAGAGTTTGTAAAAAATTATCCCTACAACAATAAAAAAGAAAAAGCTTTTTTAAATGTAGGTAATTATTATTTCGCAAATAGAAAAGCTGCACATGCTTTAAAATGGTATCAAAAAGTAAATGAAAAACTTTTAACACAACCAGAGCGAGATGAGTTAAACTACAAAATGGGTTATGCCCTTTTAGCCTCTAATTATTTGAAAGATGCTAAATCTCGTTTTAAAACCTTATTAGGAAATCCTATTTATGGTAACGACGCCCGTTATTACTATGGATACGTTGCTTACAAACAAGAAAACTTTGGTGAAGCGGAAGACAACCTAAGTCAATTAGCAAATGATGCTACTTATCAGGCTAAAGCCAACTACTATATCTTAGATATTAGTTTTAAAGCTGGACGTTTTGACAAGTCAGTACAAATTGGAAAAAAACTTCTAGAAAGTACTAAAGACAAAAAAGAGATTTCTCAAATTTCTAAAATCATGGGAGAAAGTTATTTTAATTTAAAAAAATACGACCAAGCAATCCCATATTTAAAAGCTTATAAAGGAAAGAAGGGAAAATGGACAAATACAGATTATTACTATTTAGGATATGCTTATTATAAGCAAAAAGACTACGAAAAGGCAATTAGTAACTTTAATAAAATTATAGGTGGTAATAACAAAGTTGCTCAAAACGCATATTATCATTTAGGTGAATGTTATTTAGAATTACAAAAAAAACCTGAAGCTTTAAACGCATTTAGAAATGCTAGCGAAATGGATTTTGATTTAAAAATTACTGAAAGTTCTTTATTTAATTATGCAAAGTTAAGTTACGAACAGGGGAATCCTTATGAAAACGTTCCTGATGTTTTAAAAGGCTTCATAGCAAAATATCCTAACTCTCCTAACACAAGTGAGATAAACAATTTATTAATTACTTCTTATTTACATCAACAGGATTACCAAGGAGCTTTAGATTATTTAAACGAGTCTAAATCGCCAGAAAATCAAAATCTTGCCAATGAAGTATCTTTATACAGAGGTATTCAATTATTTAATGAAAATAAATTAAAAGAAGCTAAACCATATTTTTCAAAAGCTACTTTAGCTGAGAATTCTATTGTAAGCAACAAAGGAACGTTTTGGTTAGCAGAAACAGAGTACTTATTAGGAAACTATAAAGAAGCTTTAACTAGTTTTTTATTAGTTACGAATAAAGAAATAGAAGAAATTAAAAAGTTAGATTACAATATTGCATATACCTATTTTAAGTTGAAAGATTATGAAAATTCTGCCAAGCACTTTCAGCAATTTATAGATATAAAATTAGATGACAACGATTTAAATGACGATGCTTCTAATCGTTTAGGAGATTCTTATTATGCTTCTAAGAAATATCCAGAAGCTATTGAATCATACAATAAAGTAGTTCAAGAAGGAGGTGTTGGTTCTGATTATGCTCAATATCAAATTGCTATGAGTAATGGATTTATGGGTAAAAGTGATTCTAAAATTGAAAACTTAAAAACTTTAATCAATAGCTATCCAGACTCTCAATTACAAGATGATGCAATGTTTCAATTAGCTACAACTTATACAACAGCTAATAATTCAACAGAAGCTCAAAATACATACAACAAACTATTATCAAAACACGCTAAAAGTAGCTATATTCCTAATGTACTTCTAAGACAAGGACTATTATTTTATAATAATAATGACAACAAAAAAGCATTAGAAAAATATAAAGAAATTGTAGCAAAACACCCAAATTCAAAAGAGGCAAAACAAGCGGTTACGAATGTTAAAAATGTATACATTGACATAGGTAAAGTTGATGAATATGCCGCTTGGGTTAAAAATGTAAAATTTGTAAATGTTAGTAATGCAGAATTAGACAATGCTACTTTCCAATCTGCTGAAAATAAATTCTTAGAAAATAATAGCACAAAAGCAATTGAAGGATTTAACAAATATCTTGAGGCATTTCCAAATGGAGCACATGCTTTAAAAGCACACTTCTATCTTGCACAATCCTATAACAACATTAATCAATTTAAAAATGCAGCTCCTCACTACACTTATGTAATAAGTCAGGATAAAAGTGAGTATACAGAAGAATCTTTAACAAAACTTGCTAAAATCTATTTAGAGGATGAAAACTGGGATAATGGAATGTTAGTCTTAGAGCAACTAGAAAAAGAAGCAAATTACCCTCAAAACATCATTTTTGCGCAAAGTAATTTGATGAAAGGGCATTATAAAAAGGAAGATTACAACAATGCTATAAACTATGCAGAAAAAGTATTAAGCAACGGTAAAGTAGACGCAAATATTATTGAAGATGCTAAAGTAATCATAGCTCGTTCAGCTTTCAAAACTAATGATTATCTAACAGCAGAAGAGTTCTTCCTTGAAATCAGCAAAAAAGCAACAGGTGCATTAAAAGCAGAAAGTTTGTACTACAATGCATTCTTTTTAAATGATCATAAAGATTATGAAGCTTCCAATAAAGCTGTACAAGATTTAATAGCCAACTACTCTTCTTATAAGTATTGGGGAGTAAAAAGCTATATTATAATGGCAAAAAACTATTATGCGTTAAAAGATGCTTACCAAGCTACTTACATTTTAGAAAACATTGTCAAAAACTTTACACAATACAAAGATGTGTTGGAAGAAGCTAAAAACGAGCTTAGCAACATTAAGAATAAAGAAGCAAAAACAAACGAATCAGTAACTACCCAAAACTAAAATTTGTTAACAACAAAAGAAAGTTCAATGATTAGATTAATGAAAAAGCACTTAGGTTTCCTTGTTTTATTTGTAACATTAATTGCAAATGCACAAGAGAAAAAAGCAACCGAAAAAGCTAAAGACACCATAATAAAAACGGAAGTAGTTAATGTAGTTACTTCTTATGTCCCTAAAATTACTGATGCTTTTAAAATAAAGCAAAAGCCAATAATTAAGCACACTAAAGAAACTCAAAAGAAAGAGTTAAAATACCAAATCTTTTCTGTGCCAGTAGCTTCTACTTTTATACCTAAAAGCGGGACTATGAAAAAAATTAACTTAGGAAAACGAGAAAGATTATATCCTAATTATTTCTCAATAGGTTTGGCTAATAAAATTGCACCTTATCTTGAAGCATATGTTAGGCGCAATGAACGATTTAATAGTGAATACGGAGCACATATCAAATTTTTATTATCAGCAGACCCTGTTGAAAACACAAGATTAAGTAGTACTTTTTATAACGCTAGTCTTAATTTATTTTATGCACAACAAGAACGTTTCTTTAACTGGAAAGCAGGTGTAAAAGCAGAACGAAATAAATACAATTGGTATGGTTTACCTGGCAACATTACTTTTACAGACGCCACTATTAGCGCTATAGAAGAAGAACAGGCTTATAACAACTTTAAAGTTTTTGGAACTATTAAGTTTGACGACACTGATTTTAAAGAAGCAAATGGTTCTATCACCTATTTCTCAGATGCTTTGAGTAGTAATGAATTCTTTATAGACGGGAATGCACTTTTTGAATTTCGTTTAAGTGAAATAATTCACCGTGACTTAAATGACTTAAGTTTAAATACTACTATAAGTTATTTAGGAACTAAATTTGACAAAGCATACGACTCACAAACTCAATTAAAACATAGTTTCTTTGTTGTTGGTGCGCACCCTACATACAAATTCAATGTGAAAAATTTAGCTATTAAAATTGGAGCTAAAAGTTATTTTGCAATGGATTTAGAAAACAGTAAGAACAACTTTTTAATTTACCCAGATGTTGAACTATCCTACCCTGTTGTAAAAGATTTTGCAAATGTATTTGTTGGGGCTGGTGGTGATGTTGATATAACTTCATATCAATCTATTGTAGAGCAAAATCCTTACGTATCACCAACACAAAACTTGTTATTAAAAAACACAAAATATTCAGTTTTTGGAGGTATTAAAGGAAAACTAGACGCACAATTTAGTTACAACTTCAAAGCTAGTTATTCAAATATAGAGAACAATCCTTTCTTTGCTTTGAACCAGTCAAAATCAAACGGAAGTAATACCGCAGGAAGCAACGCCTTTAGTTTTTTAGGATATGAGTATGGAAACTCTTTCACTACTGTTTATGACGACATAAAACTTCTAAACTTCTTTGGAGAAGTAGCTTACAATGGCTTTAAAAACTTAACTGTAGGATTCAATGGGCAATTCAACTCATTTACTTTAACAAATCAGTTAGAAGCTTGGAATGCTCCTAAAATGCAAGGAGAAATCTTTGGAACTTATAAAACAGAAAAATGGTATGCTGGAGCAAATCTTTATTTTATTGGAGAACGAAAAGGAAAATTGTTCGACGTATTACCAGCACAAACATTTAATACAATTAATTTAAAAAGTTATTTCGATGTAAACTTTAATGGAGGATATAATTTCAGTGATTCTTTTTCAGTTTTCCTAAACCTTAATAACGTATTAAATAACAGCTATCAAAGATTCAACAACTTTAACGTGCAAGGTTTCCAAGTAATGGGAGGTGCAACTTGGAAGTTTGATTCAATTTTTTAATATTTTAAAATATAAAACTTACATTTATGGCACTTAAAAAAGTGTCATAAATGAAAAAACTAACTCTCCTATTAATTTCTGGGCTATTTGTAATTGCTTGCAAAACAGAAAAAAAAGAAAAAATAGTAATCTCAAAAGGTTTAACTGCTGAAGAAAAAATAGACTCAGCACAGATTAAACACATATTCAATACTGCATTAACAGAAGGTAAATCATATGAATGGCTACGTGATTTAACTCAAAATATCGGAAGCAGATTATCTGGTTCAGAAGGAGCAGCTAAATCGGTTGTTTGGAGTGAACAATTAATGAAAGATGTTGGCTTAGACTCAGTATGGTTACAACCAGTTATGGTTCCTCATTGGGTACGAGGTGAAAAAGAAGTAGCAAATTACACTTTTAACGGACAAGAAGTAAATGTACCTATTTGTGCCTTAGGAGGATCTATAGCAACACCTGACAACGGAATAACTGCTGAAGTTATTCAAGTAAAAAGTATAGAAGAAGCTAAAAAATTAGGAGACAAAGCTAAAGGTAAAATCGTATTCTTTAATGGAGCTTTCGATAATACTCACATACAAACATTTAAAGCTTATGGAGGATGTGTTGGACAACGTTATGGAGGCGCATCAATTGTTGGTAAATTTGGAGCAAAAGGAGTTATAGTTCGTTCAATGACTAATGGAATTGATGACTATCCACATACAGGTTCTATGGGCTATGGAGATATTCCAGAATCAGAATATATTCCAGCAGCAGCTATTAGTTCAAGAGCAGCAGAAAACTTAAGCAAGCACTTAAAAGAAAATCCAAATATTAAATTCTATTTTAAACAAAGCTGTAAAACATTACCAGACGCTCCTTCACATAATGTAGTTGGAGAAATAAAAGGAAGCGAAAACCCTGATAAAATTATGGTAATTGGAGGTCACTTAGACTCATGGGATTTAGGAGAAGGTGCTCATGATGATGGAACAGGAGTTGTACAATCATTAGAAGTTGCTTATTTATTAAAAAAGAACAACATCAAACCAAAAAACACCATTCGTATCGTATTCTTTATGAATGAAGAAAATGGTTTAAGAGGAGCTACAGAATATGCACGCTTAGCAAAACAAAATAACGAAATACATATTGGAGCATTAGAATCTGATGCAGGTGGTCATACACCAAGAGGTTTTTCAATAGATGCCAATGAAAAGAATAGAAAATTATTACAAAGTTGGAAAAAATTATTAGCTCCTTATGGCCTACACGATTTAACACAAGGAGGTAGTGGTGCTGATATTGGACCTTTAAAAGATGACCATGTAACTTTAGTTGGATACAGACCAGACTCTCAACGTTACTTTGATTATCACCATGCAGCTACTGATACTTTTGATAAAGTAAACAAACGTGAATTAGAATTAGGAAGTGCTTCTATGACTAGTATCGTATATTTAATGGACAAATACTTATACAATAACGAGACTTTAAAACCTTAACAACCTTATATTTTCATAATTATATTAAAGAATGAAAAAAATACTATTCCCCCTAGTTTTAACAGGAATTTTATTCTCTTGTAAAAAACAAGAAAAAGCAGATGTAATAGTTATCAATGCTAATACATACACAGTAAATACTAATTTTGATAAAGCAGAGAGCTTCGCTATAAGAGATGGTAAATTTATTGCAGTAGGAAGCAACAAAGAGATTCAAGAGAAATATGCTACTTTACAAACTATAGACGCAAATAACAAACCTGTATATCCAGGGTTTATTGATGCGCATTGTCATTTTTACGGATTAGGTTTACAACAACAAAAAGTAAACTTAGTCGGTACTAAAAGTTATAGTGAAGTACTTCAAAAGTTAGTTAAATTTCAAAAAGAAAAAAACACTTCATTTATTACAGGACGTGGTTGGGATCAAAATGATTGGGAAATAAAAGAATTCCCTACTAAAGAAAAATTAGATCACCTTTTTCCAAAAATTCCAGTAGCCATTCGTAGAATTGACGGACATGCCATGTTGGTTAATCAAGCTGCAATTGACTTAGCTGGAATTACTATTGACACAAAAGTAGAAGGAGGAGAATTCTTACAAAAAGATGGAAAACTAACTGGTGTTTTAATTGATAACGCTATGAACTTTATTAAAGTTCCTCAACCTTCAAAAAGAGAACAAATTCAAGCATTAAAAGATGCCCAAAAAATTTGTTTTGATCTAGGGTTAACAACTGTTGATGATGCTGGATTAGACAAACAAGTAATTGAATTAATCGATAGTTTACAACAAACAGGAGATTTAAAAATGCGTATTTACGCTATGATTTCTAATAATAAAGAAAATCTAGATTATTACTTAAACAAAGGAGTTGTAAAAACAGATCGTTTAAATGTTCGTTCTGTAAAAGTATATTCAGACGGAGCTTTAGGCTCAAGAGGAGCTACTTTAAAAGATGAATATTCAGACAAAAAAGGACATTTTGGAGCTTTAGTAAACTCTTACAACGATTTACAAGATTTAGCAAAGCGAATTGCTGCTTCAGAATATCAAATGAATACTCATGCTATTGGTGATTCTGCTAATTATGTAATGCTAAAAACATATGATAATGTTTTAAAAAATAAACAAGATCGTCGTTGGCGTATAGAACATGCCCAAATAGTAGATTTAAAGGATTTCCATTTCTTTAAAAACGTATTACCATCTATACAGCCAACACATGCAACAAGTGATATGTATTGGGCTGAAGATCGTGTAGGAGCTGAAAGAATAAAAGGTGCTTATGCATATAATGATTTATTAAAAGAATATGGAAAAGTTGCACTAGGAACAGATTTTCCTATAGAACACGTAAGTCCATTATACACTTATTATGCTGCAACCATTCGAAAAGATTTAAAAGGATACCCAGAAAAAGGTTACCAAATGAATAATGCATTGACTAGAAAAGACGCATTAAAAGGAATGACTATATGGAATGCTTATGCAAATTTTGAAGAAAAAGAAAAAGGAAGTATTGAAGTAGGAAAAGTAGCTGATTTTATCATTCTAGAAAATGATATTATGACTGTAGACGGAAGTAAAATACCAAATACAAAAGTTATTGCTACATACGTAAACGGAGAAAAAGTAAACTAATCTACATTAAAGACATTTATGAAAACTTATTTTTATCTATTATTGATTACATTATTTATTTCATGCAGTAGTGACGATTCAATTAACTACGACGCTAAAAACGAAGCTGATATAATCAAGTATATTGACGACAACAATTTAACAGCTACAAAAAGTAATTCTGGCTTATACTATATTATAAACGAAGAAGGAACAGGTGTTAATCCAACAACAAATTCAACTGTTACTGTTGGATACAAGGGTTATTTTTTAGACGGAAAAACTTTTGAAGAAAACTCATCTGGTATAAAGTTCAATTTACAACAAGTTATACAAGGTTGGACAGAAGGTATTACATATTTTAAAGAAGGTGGTAAAGGAACTTTATTGATTCCATCAAGATTAGCTTATGGTTCAACTCCAAGACAAGGTATTCCAGCTGGATCTGTTTTAATATTTGATATTAACCTAATAAAAATTCATTAATTGCATCTTTTCATGTAAAATTTAGTCTGATTGTAAAAAATCATGACTAAAACACAACGAAGACAAGAATTTTATCGTCAATTAACATTATCTAAAAAGGCACTTAAAAACAAAAGTTTTAAAGTGTCTTTTTATCATTTGGAAAATGCTCATATATTGGGACAAAAGCATTTATTCCGTCATACCTTATCGCATTATAAAATGTTAGTTTTTGGTATTAAAACTAAAAATTCAAAGGAAATATTAGGACAGTTTTCTCGAATTATTGCATCAATTTTCTTTACAAATATCTGGGTACCAAAAGGAAATACTGGAGGAACAAATATTTCTCCAATAAAACCTATTCCTGTTAGAAAAGAATTGCAAAAATATTTTTCATCATAAATGCATCTTTTTAAACAAATAAAAGTCTACTATATGAACTTAAAAAATAATAATTATGAAATATAAAAATCAGTGTACTTGTAATTGCGAAGGATGTAAAACAGGAAGTTGTGCAAACTGCACATGCGTAGATTGCACATGTAATAACTGCAACTGCTAAACAACAATAGTAACTGTTATTACGAAGTTTAAAAATCACATTAAACTTCGTAATAACATTTTTCGTAAATTTATAGTATGACTACAAATCAAGTTTGGACAAAATATGCCGAAGATGTAAAGTTTTTCATCCTAAGTAAAGTAAAAGACACTACAGTTACTGACGATCTTTTACAAGATACTTTTATTAAAGTCCATACCAAATTGCACACTTTAAAAGATTTAACAAAGTTAAAACCTTGGATTTTTACAATTGCTAGAAATTCTATAATGGATTATTTTAAAAGCACTAATCAAACATTTGAATTAGCCAGTTTTGAAACAGAAACTGAAATAGAAGAAAATACCCATACCGAAAAAGATTGTTTACAAGGTATTTTAAAAAGTTTACCTAAAAAGTATAGAGATCCTTTATTTCTATCAGATATTAAAGGCCTAAAACAACAAGAAGTAGCAGATACTTTGAAACAAAGTTTACCAACAACCAAATCGCAAATACAACGAGCTCGTAAATTAATAGCAAAAGGCTTCATGGATTGTTGTGGTTTTGTATTAAATGAAGACGGAAAATTAGTAGGTGAAATTCAAGATAAAGAGGATTGTAAAATCTGCCATTAGTTATTTTATTTTGTGGTTTTTCTTTTTTTAAATATGTTTGAAAAAAGATACAACCAACTATGAATAAAACTCCTCTAAGCAAGTTTGAAATTTTACAAGAAGAAATTTCAAAAATGATAGAAAAAACCTCAAATTCAAGTACACAAAACAAGAAAAAATCATTTAGAATTTACATTGGTATTTCAATATCTTCAGCATTGGTTACCTTTCTAGTTGCTATAGGAGGTGATATTCCTAAAGAATGGAGTTCTACATTAAAAGTTATCACACTTTTTTTCAGCGCATTTAGTACTGTACTCGCTGCATGGGATGGTTTTTATAACCATAAACAATTATGGGTTTATTATGGAGATTCAAAAAATAATTTAAAAGCACTTTTACTAAAATTAAGACTTTTAAGTGAAGACGATAAAAATAATCCAGAGATGATAAATGAGATCCATAAGGAATACCAAGCTATTATGAATAAAGGTAATTATAAGTGGAAAGAATTGAGACTTGAAGACAATGCTGACTAACTAACTTGGATTTCTAAAAAAGACTTTCATACTCCTTCCCTTTTCTCCTTGAATCTTGGATATAATTTATCTAAAGTTTTTGTAGTTTTGTGTAAATACAACACTAAATGAAGATTCCACAAAATATCAAAGTTGCTGTAGATGCTGTTGTTTTTGGTTACGAACAAAAAGAGCTTTCAGTATTATTAATCAAAAGAGGCGTTAATCCTTATAAAGGTAGCTGGGCACTTCCAGGAGGATTGGTTTTAGAAAACGAATCGTTAGAAGATGCAGTTCAAAGAGAGTTGCAAGAAGAAACAGGAGTTACTATTGATTATCTAGAACAATTATACACCTTTGGTACACCTGGAAGAGATCCAAGAAATAGAGTTGTATCAGTAACCTACTTTGCTTTGGTTAGGCCGAATAACTTTAAAATTAGTGCCGACACTGATGCTGATGAAGTACAATGGTTTTCTATAAATGAATTACCTGAACTAGCTTTTGATCATGATAAAATTCTAAGCATTGCTTTAAAACGATTACAAAGTAAAATAAACTACCAACCTATAGGTTTTGAGTTATTAAAAAAAGAATTCCCTTTTTCAGATCTAGAACATTTGTATCAAACTATTTTAAATAGAAAAATAGACCGTAGAAACTTCAGAAAAAAGATTTTAAGCTTTGGTATTTTAACAGAAACCGATAAAATTCACCAACCTTCTAGCGGTAGACCAGCCAAGCTTTTTAAGTTCAATGCTCAAAAATATAAAGAGTTACAAGAAAGCGGTTTCCATTTCGAAATAAAGTTTGCGTAAAAAAAACACAAAAAACTTTTTACAGCTATAAATGTTTTTTATATTTGCGTCAAAATTACGCAATATGATTTTAAATTTAGACAAACATTTTTCTCCATACGGAACTACAAATACTATAGAGTACAATTATTTCACTTTCTCGGGGGGAGAACCGCATATTAAAATCATTACGGATTTAAAAGGTATTTCGGAGGTAACTATAACACATCGTATTCAATCTTTTAATGATTTAGGTATACTATTATTAGCTACCAATGCGCTAAAAAATATGGATGTAAAAAAAATTAAAGTACTACTTCCCTATTTTCCAGCTGCAAGACAGGATAGATTAATGCAAACTGGTGAACCTTTATCTGTAAAAGTATATGCTGATATTATCAATGCACAAAACTATGAATCGGTAACTATATTCGATCCACATTCAGAGGTAACACCAGCAGTATTAAACAATTGTAAAGTAATAGACAATCATTCTTTTATTAGACAAATAACGCAGCAACTCCCAGATGATTTATTATTAATATCACCTGATGGTGGAGCTTTAAAGAAAATTTATAAAGTAGCTGCTCATTTACAGAAGTATGAAGTTATAGAAGGATCAAAAAGCAGAAATGTTAGAACAGGAGAATTAACAGGATTCAAAGTATATGCAGAAGACTTGAAAGGTAAAGATTGTTTAATAGTAGATGATATTTGCGATGGAGGCGGAACCTTTTTAGGATTAGCACAAGAGCTAAAAGCTAAAAATGCAGGAAACTTATATTTAGCGGTAAGTCATGGAATTTTCAGCAGAGGATTTGAAGATTTAGAAAAAGTATTTACCAAAATATATACAACTGATAGTTTTAAAACTATTGCACATAAAAATTGTGAACAAATTGAACTAAAAGAGATATTAAGAAATTAAGCTATGGAAACAGTAACATTATATAGACCCGTTGGCGAAAAAGAACTGCTTTTAATTGCTGAAAGTAATTTTACAGCTTTCCCTCCAAGATTAGATTGGCAACCTATATTTTATCCAGTATTGAATGAAGAATATGCTAGTGAAATTGCTTCTAAATGGAATACTACAGATGAATTTGGAAACTATCTTGGTTTTGTTACAGAGTTTAAAATTAAAAAAGAAGAATTTAATAAATATAAAATCGAAAATGTTGGAGGCAAAATTCATAACGAATTATGGGTCCCTGCTGAACAATTAGAAAATTTTAATAATGCTCTTATTGATAAAATTAAAATAACAAATGTATTTATTGGTGAAAAATTCACTAAAACAAATAACTCTATTACTATAGAGTTAATTAAAAATATAGAAAAAGAAAATGAAACTAAAAAAAGAGCTATATAAAGAACAATTAAAAATGTGGCCTCATGAAGGACATCATATTATGGCACAATATGATGATGAAAAAGTGATTGTTTATCAATCGTATCGACCAGCCATTGGGAATTTTGCTATGAAAAACCAATACTTCGGAGGCCCTTTTAAATACACAAGAATGACTTGGATAAAACCCAACTTTTTATGGATGATGTATCGTAATGGTTGGGGAACTAAAGAAGGACAAGAAGTAGTACTAGCAATACATTTAAAACGAGAAGCTTTTGAACGCTATTTAAGTAAAGCTATATATTCTAGCTTTAAAGAAAACTTATACGAAAGTTGGAACAAATGGCAAGAAGAGGTAAAAAATTCTTCAATAAGATTACAGTGGGATCCCGATCACGATCCTTATGGTAATAAGCTAGAACGAAGAGCTATACAACTAGGTATTAGAAATGAAGAAATTATTCAATATGCCACTGAGGATATTATAGAAATTGAAGACATTTCTGATTTTGTAAAAGAACAATACCAGCATGTTTTAAACAATGATTTAGATAAATTGATTGTTCCTGCAGAGAAACCTTATTTATCATATGATAATGAGGTAAACCAAAGATTAATGCTTGAAATACAATAAATTCTCAAAAAATTAAGATTGCTATGAAAAAATCAACAAGAAAAATAAAAGCTCAAGAAACTCTTAATATAATTGAGCAGGGTTTTTATTTAGATACGAATAATAATAAAATAACAATAAATAAAGAAATTGAAAAAGCTGTAAATAACACTAGATATTTTACATCAAAAGAACTAGATGACTTAAAAAAAACAATCAATTTTAAAACCAATACTAAAACCGAATTTACTGTTATTCAAGAAGATTCTATTAGTAGTATATTAAGATTGTCAAAAAAAGGGGAAAACAAAATAATGTGTCTAAATTTTGCTTCTGCTAAAAACCCAGGAGGCTGTTTTTTAAACGGTGCCTTGGCCCAAGAAGAAAGTTTGGCTATTTCATCAGCTTTATATGCTTCTCAAATGAAAGCTTTTGAATTTTACACAACTCATAGAAATATGAAATCATGTATTTATACAGACAGTATGATTCATAGCCCTAATATACCTGTGTTTAGAGATCGAAACGGTAACCTAATTCAAAATTATGCCACTTGTGGTTTTATCACTTCGGCAGCTGTAAATAAAGGCGTCATAAAATTAAAAGAACAACATTTGTTAAGCTCTATTTCTAACATCATGGATTTGAGAATTGAAAAATTACTATCTATATGTGCTAAAGAAAACTATGAAACATTAATACTAGGTGCTTGGGGATGTGGAGTTTTTCAAAATGATCCTAAAACTATAGCTACTTTATTTTATAAACATCTAAATGGTAAATTTAAAAACCATTTTAAACATGTTGTTTTTGCTATCTATTCTAAAAACGAAAAGTTTATAAATGCTTTTAATAACGTTTTTGATAAAGAAATTGTCAAATCATGAAAATTAAATTAATAAAAGGAGATATTACTAAAATAAAAGTGGGTGCTATTGTAAATGCAGCAAACTCAAGTTTATTAGGTGGTAGTGGAGTTGACGGAGCAATACACAGAGTTGGTGGTTCATCTATTTTAGAAGAATGTAAGCAAATAAGAAATAAACAAGGAAAATGTAAAACAGGAGAAGTGGTTATTACAACTGCTGGTAAACTTCCTGCTAAATATTTAATTCATACCGTTGGACCAGTATATAATGGAGGACAGAAATCAGAAAAAGAAATATTAACTGATTGTTATAAAAACAGCATCCTACTTGCTAAAGAAAAAGACTTAACTTCTATTTCTTTTCCATGCATTAGCACAGGAATTTACCGTTTTCCAAAACTTTTAGCTGCTGAGATAGCTATTGAAACTGTTAAAAAGAATCCAATAATTGAAGAGGTAATCTTTGTCTGTTTTGATGAAGAAAATTATAACATATATAAAAAATTGTTAGACCATGAATAACATTATTCATTATATAAAAGGAGATGCAACAAAGCCAAAAACAAACGGTAATAAAATTATTGTACATATATGCAATGACATTGGAGGATGGGGAAAAGGATTTGTCATGGCAATTTCTAAACGTTGGAAAAAACCAGAACAAGAATATCGTAAATGGTATACATCACAAGAAAATTTTGATTTAGGTGAAGTTCAATTTGTTCAAGTTGAAAAGGATCTTTGGATTGCCAATATAATTGGCCAACATAAGATAAGAAAAGATGAAAACGGTAATGCTCCAATTAGATATGAAGCAATACAAAAAGGTTTAAATAAAGTTTGTACAAAAGCTAAAGATTTAAACGCTTCTGTACATATGCCTAGAATTGGTTGTGGTTTAGCTGGTGGTACATGGGACAAAATAGAGCCTTTAATAAACCAAGAATTATTAGAAAACCAAATTTATACTACCGTATACGATTTTGGTTAAAAACAAATAATCATGAATGAAAAAGAAACTAAAAGAATTAGTAAATTTTTAAGCTTATTATTAAGACATAAACCAGAAAAAATAGGTTTAATATTAGATAAAAATGGCTGGGCATTAGTTGATGAACTTCTTATTAAATCAAAAAAATCAGGAATTTTATTTACAAAAGAAGATTTAGATTATGTTGTTATGACAAATGATAAAAAACGTTTTTCTTTTAGTGACGACAAAACTAAAATAAGAGCTAGTCAGGGGCATTCAATTAAAAATGTGGAAGTTTTAACCGAAACACAAACTCCTCCTCCATTTTTATATCATGGAACTATTGCTAAATTTATTTCATCAATAAAAGAAATTGGTTTACAAAAAATGAACAGACAACATGTTCATTTAAGCCTAGATAAAGAAACAGCCATAAAAGTTGCAAGTAGAAGAGGAAAACCTATAATTTTAACCATTAATACTGATGAAATGTATCAGAAAGGTTATAAATTTTATCTTTCTGATAATGGTGTTTGGTTAACAGATAATGTACCACCGCATTTTATTCAGTTTAAAAATTAAAACTAATGAGAACACTTGCAATAGGAGATATTCATGGGGGATTAAAAGCTTTGCAACAGGTACTAATTAAAGCTAATGTAACTACAGAAGATACTTTAATTTTCTTAGGAGATTATGTTGATGGCTGGAGTGAATCTGCTCAGGTAATTGAATTTTTAATAGAACTATCAAAAACGCATCAATGTGTATTTGTAAAAGGAAATCACGATTTATGGTGTGAAGATTGGTTAAGAACAGGAAAAGGTGAAGCAGTTTGGGAAATGCACGGAGGTAATGAAACTAAAGAAAGTTATTTACATTTTTCAGAAGAAGAAAAGCAAAAACATATAACTTTTTTTCAGCAAATGCTTCCCTATTATTTAGATACTAAAAATAGATTATTTGTTCATGCTGGATTTACTTCTATGCATGGTATAGAAAAAGAGACCTTCAAAATGAACTATTATTTTGATAGAACATTATGGGAAATGGCAATCACCATGGATAAAAGAATAGAAAAAAATTCAGAATTATATCCAAATAGGTTAAAACATTACAACGAAATATTCATTGGGCATACACCTACAACTCGTTATAGTAGTACACTTCCAATAAATGCTATTAACATATGGAATTTAGATACAGGTGCCGCATTTACTGGTTCTCTAACAATTATGGATATTGACACCAAAGAATTTTGGCAAAGTCAACCCGTAAAAGATTTATATCCTGATGAAATTGGAAGAAATAAATCTTAAAATTTTGCAGGAATAATTTAATTTGCGTAATTTTGACGCAAATTAAATTATTTACTATGAATCCATTATTATATACAGACGGTTATAAAGTAGATCACAGAAGGCAATATCCTAATCAAACAACACTAGTATATTCAAACTGGACACCTCGAAAAAGTAGAATCAATGGAATTGAAAAAGTAGTTTTCTTTGGGCTACAATACTTCATCAAAAAATATATTCTTCAAGACTTTCAAACAAACTTCTTCAACAAGCCTAAAGAAGAAGTTTGTAAACAATATAGCAGACGCATCAATAATTATTTGGGAGAAAACCAAGTAGGTATTAAACATATTGAAAACCTGCACGATTTAGGCTATATCCCAATGGTTATAAAAGCATTACCCGAAGGTACTGAAGTACCTATAAGAGTACCAATGTTTACCATGTACAATACCTTACCAGACTTTTTTTGGTTAACCAACTATTTTGAAACACTATTATCTACTACAGTCTGGTTACCATGCAACTCTGCAACAATTGCCAAACAATACAGAAAAATTTTAGATCAATATGCACAGGAAACTTCTTCAACTCCTGAATTTGTAGATTGGCAGGGTCATGATTTTTCTATGAGAGGTATGGCTGGATTAGAAGCTGCTGAATTAAGTGCAGCTGGTCATTTACTTAGTTTTACTGGAACCGATACCATTCCTGCTATAGATTTCTTAGAAACTTATTACAATGCTAATGCTGACGAAGAATTAATTGGAGGTACCGTTGCTGCTACAGAACACTCTGTAATGTGCATGGGAACAAATGATAGAGAACAAGAAACCTTTAAACGACTAATTACTGATGTATATCCAAATGGAATTGTTTCAATAGTTTCTGATACTTGGGATCTGTGGAAAGTTCTTACTGAATATTTACCAAACTTAAAAGAAGAAGTACTTGCTCGTGATGGAAAAGTTGTAATAAGACCAGATAGCGGAGATCCTGTTGATATTATTTGTGGAAATCCGAATGGAAAAACCAAAGAAGAACAAAAAGGCGTGATAGAACTACTTTGGGAAACTTTTGGTGGTATAACTAACGAAAAAGGATATAAAGAGTTAGACAGCCATATTGGAGCTATTTACGGAGATAGTATAACTATTGAAAGAGCTACTCAAATTTGTGAACGTTTAAAACAAAAAGGCTTTGCTTCTACCAACATAGTATTAGGAATTGGTTCTTTTACGTACCAATACAATACTAGAGATACTTTTGGATTCGCAATGAAAGCTACTTATGGGGAAGTTGACGGAATAGGAAGAGAGATTTTTAAAGATCCAATTACTGATGATGGTACAAAAAAGTCTGCCAAAGGTTTATTAAAAATAACTTTAGAAAACGGAGAATACAAATTATACGATCAAGTAACTTGGGAAGAAGAACAACAAGGAGAGTTAAGGGAAGTATTTAGAGATGGAGAATTAATTATTGATGAAAAGTTAAGTAATATTAGAGAAAGAGTACAAAATTTCACAAATGAATTAGCAACTATATAACATTAAAAAAGGTTGGAAAATATTCCAACCTTTTAGTGTAGCTTTATTATAAAAGTTCTGATAAGATTTTTTCAAACCCCCAATACTTTTCAACTATTTTAGGAAATCCTTCATCAATAGTATACTTTCCATTACTATAAGAAAGTCGGATGTATTGAACACCTCTAATCATATAAACTTTTCCATTTGGTAATTTAGAAATAGCGTCAATTCCTAAACTAAATAGTTCAGGCAAATCAACACCTTCCCAATTATCAGTTAAGTTTTTAGGATATCCTTTATCAACTGTTGTTGCAGAATCATCTGAATAACGATAGTACATATTATTTTTAAATACATAAGTATGGTTATCATACAATGTAGCCATAGCGTCAAAACCATTTTTAAACTCTTGGTCTATGTCTCCCCATTGGTCGCCTATCGGTTTTGGGAATCCTTTATCCATTTTACTACAGCTTATATCAGAATACCTAATATAATGAGGTCCACTAGTTACATAAGTTTTTCCATTAGGTAAAGTTGCCATTGAATCAAATTTATCTGCAAAACTTCCAGCAGCATCTGTAAAACCCCAATTAGGAACTATTGGCTTAGGGTATCCTTCGTCTATTATACTGCCCGATGCATCTGAATATCTCACATACTTATTCCCTATAGTTAAATAAGTATATGGATATTTTCCATCTTTATTACTATTAGGTATGGTATTTAGGGAACCAATACCGTCAAACTCATTGAAATCAAAGTTTTTCATTTTACTAAGTTTTAAATTTAAAATTCGGTTGTTTACAATCTAAAAAACTGATAGTAGCTACTCAATCGAATATGCTTTTAGATTATTATTGTTGATTAGATTTTAATCTAATATCAAGGTAATTATCAACTAAATTAACTTTGATGTAAAATGTTGTGAATAGACTTTTAACTGTTGTGAATGGTTACAAAAATTGACATAAAATCATATTTATCTGAAATATGTTATAAAAAAGTAACTCAAAATAAATTTATTTAATTTTAGTAGAGGCTTCTCCTATTTCTTTTTCTATATTTTCAAGTTCTCTTATATAAAATGAATATTTATTCAACTCTTTAGTTTCAACGTACACATGCATTGAACTTAAACTTTCTCGAGCTTTAAATAATTTGTTTGATAAAGTATTATGAAGCTCATGAGATAACTTAGTTTTTTCATTATTCGCTAAAACTAAATTATTCTTTTTCCTTTGTTGGATAATCAAACATATAATTCCAACTATCAATATAAATAAACTTAAAAATCCAAGTTTTAAACTAATATTTTCTTGACTTGAAACTTCATTTTGAAGATTTAGTTTTTCAGTTTTTAAAAGAGATATTTCTTTATCTTTTTTAGTACTTAAGTGGTTATACCTATCTGCTTTATTGGTAATTTCAACTTTTTCTTCTACCAACTCATCCTTTAAATTGATATATTTTTTTAAATACTCTTTAGATTCTTTATTTGAATTTAAATTCAAAACCTTTTCTATAATTTTAAACTTAATACTATTATCCTCTAGATCAACAGCATAATCAAAGGCTTTCTTAGCATGTTTATCAGCTAAACTATAATTATTTGTTTTCTGATAATAATCACTAATATTTAGATGTATAGAACTTAACCCTCTAGCATTATTCAACTTTTCTCTAACTCTTAAAACTTCTTCATACTTTTTTAAAAGTCCTTTTGTTTTTCCTAAAGCTAAACTACTTACAGCATAGCCTTCTAAAAAATTGGCATACTCCTCAGTGTAGATATTTTTAAGATCTGGTATTTTTAAAGCAATACTAAAATCTTTAATAGCTCTTTCATGCTTACCTTCTTTCTGGTCTGAAAGTGCTTGACTTAAAAGTTGTTTTAAAACCCAGGGGTTTGAATCAGTTTTATTTTTATCCTGACTAAAAGTAATATTAGAAATTAATAGTAGTGAAAGTAAAATATATCGCATTTTCATAACAAGTTTGCTCTAAATATAATTGTTTAAAGCCTATTATAAAAATCTATAATATCAATTACCTACCTTCTTCTCTTTTTAAAGCCTTTACCTTTACTCCCTTTCGATTTATTCCTAGAATTTCTAGATTTAGGATTAAAAGTTGTAACAGCATCATCAAAGGTATTTCTAGTTTTACCAGCTTTATTTTTTCTCCAAGAAGTATCCTCAGGTAATAATTTTTTCAATAAATCATTACGTCCAACCTTCGTTAAAGTATCTTTAATCCACTTACGATTTTCCTTTTTATACCAAAAGAAAAACTTGTGTTGATCTTCTTTCTCCTTTTTGGTTTTAGGAGTTTTTACTTCTTTTAAAGTATATGGGTGATATCCACTATAATAAATTACCGTAGCAACGGTCATAGGAGTTGGAGTAAACCCTTGTACTTGCTCTAACTGAAATCCCATATCTTTGGTTTCTGCAGCTAAATTTGCCATATCCTCAGCTTCACATGCTGGGTGACTAGATATGAAATAAGGTATTAGTTGAAGTTTTAATCGCTTCTTTATGTTAATACGATCGAACCTATTTTTAAATAAATGGAAATATTTAAATGATGGTTTACGCATTAATTTTAAAACTGGATCAGAAGTATGTTCAGGAGCTACTTTTAAACGTCCAGAAACATGATTCGTCATTACCTCTTCCGTATAAGCATCTAACTCTTTCGGATCTGCATTTTTATTAAACTCAGGCACTAACATATCATGTCGAATACCACTTCCTATAAATGATTTTTTCACTTTTGGATGTGCATCTACCGCCTGATATAATTTTGTTAATGGTTTGTGTGAAGTATCTAAATTACTACATATAACCGGCGAAATACAAGAAGGTGCCACACACTTGTCGCAAATAGACTGTACTTTACCTTTCATCTTATACATGTTTGCAGAAGGGCCACCAATATCAGATAAATAACCTTTAAAGTCATCCATCTTAGTAACTGCATCAACTTCTTTTAATACAGATTCCTGACTTCTACTTGCTATAAACTTTCCTTGATGTGCAGAAATAGTACAAAAACTACATCCTCCAAAACATCCACGGTGAATATTTATAGAAAACTTAATCATTTCAAACGCAGGAATAGGTCCTCGTTTATTATATTTTGGATGTGGCAAACGAGTAAATGGTAAGTCGAAAGAAGCATCTATTTCTTCTTCAGTCATTGTTGGAAATGGCGGATTAATCATCAACTTTTTATCTCCAACTTGTTGAAAAATACGACGTGCATATAATTTATTAGACTCCTGCTCTATTACTTTAAAGTTAGAAGCATATGCCTTTTTATCTTTCAAACAAAGTTCATGAGAATTTATTTCTACATCTTTCCAATTCTTGTTTTTTGGTATTTTCTCTCCTTCTTCAATAAGAACTGCTGTTTGTTTAATAGTTCTTAAACTAGAAAACGGTACTCCTTTTTGTAATAGCTCTACTATTTCACGCAAAGGCTGCTCCCCCATTCCATACACCAACATATCTGCCTTAGAAGTTTCTAAAATAGTTGGTAATAATTTATCAGACCAGTAGTCATAATGAGTTACACGACGTAACGAAGCTTCTATACCTCCAATTAATACGGGTACATCAGGAAACTTTTCTTTTAAAATTTTAGAATATACAGAGGTAGCATAATCAGGTCTAAAACCTTTATCTCCATTTGGAGTATATGCATCTTTATCTCTTCTACGCTTACTAGCTGTATAATTACTTACCATTGGATCCATACATCCTCCAGTAACTGCGAAAAATAATCTAGGAACTCCTAATTTTTCAAAATCTTGTAAATTATCATGTACACTAGGTTGTGGTACAATTGCTACCTTTAACCCGTAACTCTCTAATATACGTCCAATTACTGCAGGACCAAATGATGGATGATCTACATATGCATCTCCACTAAAAAGAATTACATCTAATTCTTCCCATCCTCTTAACTTAACCTCCTTATTTGTAGTAGGTAACCAATCTGAAACTCGTCTAATTCTCATGCCGTTGCAAAGGTACGATGTTTTAATCGATATTACATATCATAAAAAGATGTTAAATAAGTAACAAAAACTGTAACATAACGTCTTTTGTAGATACTTATCAACTATAACAAAATACAATCATGAAAAAAATCATATTAGGAATAGCTTCGTTAGCACTATTAGCTAGCTGTTCGTCAACAAAAAAGCTTGCAGAAAGTAAGCCTTTAATAGAAACTACGATTGACATTACCAATGTAGTAGACGATAGAGTTAAAGTAGAAATAAATCCACAAAAAATAAAAGAATCAACTGTTGTATATCAAATTCCAGCTATAGTTCCTGGTACATATGCCATGAGTAACTATGGACAATTTGCTACAAATTTCAAGGCATTTGATTATGATGGAAATGAATTAACGGTAAAACAATTAGATCAAAATTCATGGCAAATTGATAACGCTACCAAAATGGATAAGCTATCTTATTGGGTGGATGACACTTTCGATTCTGAAGTAAAGCATGGAATTTACGTGATGGCTGGAACTAACATTGAAAAAGACAAAAACTTTTTCATAAACCTTCCTGGTTTTGTTGGGTATTTCAAAGGAAAAAAAGAAACTCCTTACCAAATTACTGTTGTACACCCATCAAACTTATATGAAACTTCTTCTTTAATTAATAAAAACACTACTAAAGAAGATAATACTAAGGATGTTTTTGTTGCTTCTAGATATGATGAAATATCAGACAACCCTATTATGTATGCTCCATTAAACTCTATTAGTTTTAATGTAGATGGTATTGATGTTACTTTAGCTGTTTACTCTCCTAACAATGTGCATTCTGCAAAAGATATGGAAGCAGATTTAAAGAAAATGGTGCAAGCACAAAGTAATTTTTTAAAAGGATTTAAAACCACTAAAGAGTACAATATTTTATTATACTTATTTGACCCTAAAGTTTATAACTGGAGTAGTTTTGGAGCTTTAGAGCATCTTTCTTCAACTACAGTTGTATATCCAGAAACTTACACTAAAGAACAATTAGCAGATGGTATGATTAATGGAACTATTTCTCATGAATTTTTCCATATTGTATCTCCATTATCTGTACATTCAGAAGAAATTCATAACTTTAACTTTAATGAGCCTAATATGTCTAAACACTTATGGATGTATGAAGGTATTACAGAATACTTCGCTAATTTATTCCAAGTAAATCAAGGATTAATTACACCACAAGAGTTCATATCTAAAATGCAAGGTAAAATTTCTACTTCTAAGCGTTTTAAAGATGATATGTCTTTTACTAAAATGAGTAAAAATATTTTAGATAAAGAATATGCTGCGAACTATTCTAATGTATACATGAAAGGAGCATTAATTGGAATGTGTTTAGATATTATTTTACGTGAAGAAACTGATGGTAAATATGGTTTACGTGACTTAATGAGAGATTTATCTAACAAATACGGACAACACAAACCTTTTAAAGATGATGAAATTATTGCTGAGATTGTAAAGATGACAAACCCAAAAGTTGGTGCATTCTTTGCAAATCACGTAGAAGGAGCTACTCCAATCGATTATACTAAATATTTAGATAAAGTAGGTGTAAAAGAAGCTACAAAAACTATGAACTCTGCATACTTTATTGATGCTAAAGGACAACCTTTTATTTCAGTAAATAAAGACAAAAAAATATTTTTCACCCCAAGAACTAACTCTGCGTTAACTGCTTTAGGAATAAAAGCAGGAGATATCTTAGAAGCTGTAAATGGAGAAAAAGTATCATTAGCAAATATTCGCCCAGTAATAGGTCAAACAATGCAATGGAAAGCTGGAGATAAAATAGCTTTAGAAGTTTCTAGAGATGGAAAAATACTGAAACTAGAAGGAGATTTTGTACAACCAACTTACGAAAGTTCTAGCTTAGTGTTAGAAGAGTTACCAGCAAACAATGCTAAAACAACTTTAAGAAATGCTTGGTTAAAAAACTAATAACCAAATCATTTACAAACTAAAAGCTGCCAATTGGCAGCTTTTTTTATTTTTCTATATTTGAAGAAATCAACATACATAACCATGAAAAAAAACATATTGCTTTTAATCGCATTAATTACTTCCCTTTACTCTTACTCTCAAATAAAAAGTGATAAAATTACACCTCCTCAAGAAGGCAAATCTGTAATTTATTTTTTAAGAACAACCTCTTTAGGAGCTCTAATGAATATTAGATACTTTAATAAAGGAGAATATCTAGGTCGATTCAATGGTAGAAACTACATAAGATATGAATGTGATCCTGGGAAAACTTACTTTTGGATTAAAGCTGAAAATATTGATGTTTTAGAAGCAACTTTAGAATCTAATAAAATTTATTTGGTTGAAACCAATGCTGTAATGGGAGCATTCTCTGCTGGCGCTAAATTTAAAATTGTAGATTTTAACAGTAAAAAACAGGTAAAAAGAATAAACAAATTATTAGCAAAGAAAGATGCCAAAAAGTTTAGTGATGAAGAATTGAACAAGCAACGAGAAAAAATGGAAAAGACAATTCAAAAAAGTATGAAAAAAGTCCGTTCAAAAATGAAAAAGGGAAAATTTAAAACTTTAACTGGCACGATGAATTATACAGCTGAATAAAAAAGGAGAGCTATTAGCTCTCCTTTTTTATTTAATCATTCAATATTATATGTGGAACTTTATCAACATCCCAATCAATAACCAACCCTCCAGCTAAAGACTTCGCAATTTCTTTTCCATATAAATATTCACATAAATACAAAGCAGCTTCAAAAGATTTTGCACCCCCAGCCGAAGTAATATATTTTCCATCGTGAACAAATAATACTTCACTCATTATATCTAAATTAGGAAACATAGCTCGCATTTTCTCAATATCAGATGGAAATGTTGTTGATACTTTTCCATTTAAAACTCCAGCTTTAGCCAATACAAAAGCGCCATCGCAATGAGAAGTAACAAACTGAGCTTCTTTATCAACTTTTTTCACAAAATTAATTAATGCTTCATTTTCTAAATCGGTATCTAAATGATGTTCAGCACTAGGAACAACCAAAATATCTATTTTAGGCAAACTATCTTTTAGATAATTAAAATCAGGTAATATTCGCATGCCTTCAAATGTTGTAATAGGCTTATCTGTATCAGCCACAGTGAAAACATTCATCGGTTTAATTCCTTTTCTAAAAATAGTATGTTGAAAAATATCAAACGGAGCTGTCAATTCTGTATTAAAGGTTCCATCCATAATTAAAAAAGCAACATTATATCGATCTGGCTTTATTTCAGGAAATACTTTTTTTGTGACTACTTCTTTTGTTGTTTTTTTGGCTACTGTATTAGTACATCCTAATAACATTAAAATAGAAATACTTAAAACTAAAACTCTCATAAAATATATTTTAAAGCTAAAATATTAAATATTCATAGTTAAACCGCATCAGTTTTTTATATTTACCTCCTAAACAACCAAATAACGTTATGAAACTTTACTTAAAGCTATTTTTAGCTGTTTTACTTACTTCAGTAAGTTGTACTAAAAAAACAACGCCTAACAAACCTAAAACTTCAAAAAATGATTCTTTCGTAAAAGACAATTACACAAAAAAAGAAGTACGTATTACTATGCGAGATGGAATAAAGTTACATACAACTATCTATTCTCCTAAAGATACTAGTAAAACATATCCAATATTATTACAACGTACACCTTACAGTTGTAGACCATATGGAGAAGATCAATTTAAAAACAAAATTGGTCCTAACTTAAACTTAATGAAAGAAGGTAATATTATTGTTTATCAAGATGTTCGTGGTCGTTGGATGAGTGATGGTGTTTATGATAATATGCGTGCTTATATTCCTAACAAATCAGAAAAACAAGCCGATGAAACTACCGATACTTACGATACTATAGATTGGTTGGTAAAAAATGTAGCGCACAATAATGGAAAAGTGGGTACTTGGGGAATTTCTTACCCTGGACACTACTCTACTGTGTCTACTATTGATGCACACCCTGCTTTAAAAGCAGCATCTCCACAAGCTTGTATTGGTGATTTCTTTTTTGATGATTTTCATCATAATGGAGCTTTCTTATTAAGCTATTTTAAAGTAATTCCATTGTTTGGAACCTATAAAGATCAACCAACAGATTCTGCTTGGTACTCTTTTGCTGATATGAAAACACAAGATCAGTATCAATTTTTCTTAGACAAAGGTCCTTTAAAAAACTTAAATAGTTATTTTCAATATGATAAGTTAGATACAAAGTCTCCTGGTAGTGAAAATAATATCGATGATTTCTTTTGGAAAGAAATTGTAAATCATCCAAACTACGATTCTATATGGAAAAGTAAAGGAATTATTCAACACTTAAACAAAGTTCCTTCAACAGTAGCAACAATGGTTGTTGGTGGTTGGTTTGATGCTGAAGATTTATATGGTCCATTAGAAACTTATAAAAACATAGAAAAACACCAACCTAACAATTATAATACTCTTGTATTTGGTCCTTGGGATCATGGAGGATGGTCTAGAAACAAAGTAGCTAATAAAGTAGGAAACTACTATTTTGGTGATTCTATTTCTTTAAAATTTCAAAAAAATGTAGAAACTAAATTTTTCAATCATTTCTTAAAGGGAGATGGTTCTAAAAATAGTGGTTTACCAGAAGCTTATGTTTTTGACACAGGTAAGAAAGAATGGAAATCATACGATGTTTGGCCACCAAAAAACACTCAAAAAGAGACTTTTTATTTATCAGAAAATCAAGAATTGACTTCTACACAAAACGGAATAGAAAAAATTAATTTTGTTAGTGATATCAAACGTCCCGTTCCTTATTCAGAAGATATTAAAACTGTATTTACACCTCGTAAATATATGACAGACGACCAGCGTTTTGCTGCTAGAAGACCAGATGTATTAGTTTTTGAAACTGATGTATTAACTGATGATTTTACATTAGCCGGTGATATTTTAGCTAAATTAAAAGTAGCTACTACGGGTTCTGCTGCCGATTGGATTGTTAAAGTTATTGATGTACATCCTCACGATTTAAAAAACGACAATAAAGAAATGCAAACACATTTAAAACTAAGTAACTATCATATGATGGTACGTAGTGAAATAATGCGTGGTCGTTTTAGAAATAGCTTTGAAAAGCCAGAGCCTTTTATTCCTAATAAAAAGACTTCTGTAAACATTAAATTACAAGATGTATTTCACACGTTTAAAAAAGGGCATAAAGTGCAAATTCAAATCCAAAGTACTTGGTTTCCTTTAATTGACTTAAATCCTCAAACATATGTAGACAATATTTACAAGGCTGACGAGAAAGACTTTAAAACACAAACACATACGGTATTTACCGATTCATCTATTAGTTTAACTGTTCTTAAAGAATAACTATGAATTGTAAAAACTGTAATGAAGTTTTAGAGGTAAATGATCACTTTTGTGATAACTGTGGGGCGAAAATAATTAAAGAGAGAATTACTTTTCGTTTTTTAATGGTTGAATTATTTGCTGTATTAGGTTTTGATAGTTTGTTTTTTAAAACTTTGAAAAAGACACTTCAAGCTCCTCAAGATGTATTAAATGAATATATGAATGGTGTAAGACGTAGATATGTAAATCCTTTTGCTTATTTAGCTGTGGGTGCTGCTTTGTCTTTAATCATTTATAATTTTTTCTCTGAAGACTATATAAGGATGCAAGGGAGTCTTAACGAATCGCAAGTAAAGGAAATTAAAGAGACTGCTAATAAAGATCTTTCAAATGTTAAAAATCTATCAGAAAAAGAATTAAGGAGAATTAAAGCCCAACAACAGATAGCTAAAAAACAAATTCAATTTATGAATGGTTGGGTTGGATTTGTTTTGAATAATTTTAATATAATGACTTTTTTATTCCTTCCTTTTTATGCATTAATGAGTAAACTTACTTATCCTAAACCCTATAATTATGGTGAGCATATAGTAATGAACGCATACATACAAGGAACAATGATGTTTATTTCTATTATTACTTTCTTTTTAGCAATGCTTATTCACCCAGTTGTTTTTTCGGCTAGCTTTTTCTTAACAATAGTATATTATCTTTATGTTTTTCATAAACTATTTAAACATAATTTTTGGAGGTCATTTTTAAAACTACTTAGATTTATTCTTGTTCTAATTTTATTAGTTATTATACTTGCGATTATTGGAGGAATAATCGGACTTATAATTGGTAAGTTTTTCCCTTCAGTTATTCCTTCTTAAAAATATATTTTATTTATTTTAAATATTTTAGAAAGTCTTTTCTTTCTATTTCATGAGCACCTAAACTAGCTAGGTGCTCATTATATACTTGACAGTCTATTAATTGATATCCACAATTTTGAGCTAAATGAATAAATGCTACTTTACTCATATTACTCGCTTTACTGAACATACTTTCGCCACAAAAAACTCCATTGTTTAAATCAATTCCATACAAGCCTGCAACCAACTCATCATTTACCCAAACTTCTATAGATTTTGCATGGCCTTTTTCATGTAAGTTTATATAGGCATGTTCCATTTCATTAGTTATCCAAGTTCCAAATTGGTCTTTTCTATCAATATTTCTGCAATTAAAAATTACATCTTTAAATGCTTTATTTTCAGTAACTGTATAATTTTCTTTTCTCAAAACCTGTTTCATCGATTTTGATACTTTGACATTTTCTGGAAATAATACCATTCGTTGCCATGGTGAATACCAAATAATAGGTTCCCCTTCATTATACCAAGGGAATATTCCGTTTTGATATGCATAAACCAAACGTTCTAAAGACAAATCACCACCTATAGCTAAAAGTCCGTCTTCTGTAGCTAACTCATATGGTGGAAATTCTATTTTATCGGAAAGCCAAATCATACTAAAACAATAATAAACCTAATAAATAAACAGTACTACCAACTACCATAGCTATTAATGTATAGGGTAATATTTCTTTTGCTTTTAACTTAGTAATTCCTAATAATGGTAGTGCCCAAAATGGCTGTAACATATTTGTTATTTGATCGCCATAAGCTAAGGCCATAATTGCTTTAGGTAAAGGAACACCTAATTGTAATGCACTTTCTACTACTATAGGACCTTGTACTACCCATTGTCCTCCTCCACTAGGCACAAAGATGTTTACCAATCCCGAACTAAAAAAAGTAAAAATAGGTAAAGTAGTTGCTGTTGAAATAGACACAAAAAAACTAGAAATTAAAGTTACCATTCCTGTGCTTTTCATAATTCCCATGATCCCAAAATAAAGAGGAAATTGAATTAATATCCCTGATACATCACTGATTGATTCTCCAACTGCTTTGCTAAACTTTTTTAAGCTTCCATGCAACATAATCCCTAGCCCTAACATAAAAAAGTTAATTAGATTCGGCGTTATTTTTAATTCTTTAATTTCATCAAAATATCGATATGAAAATGCTATTAAAATCAAAATTCCAAACACATAAGCTAATACTTTAGATGTATCTAATTTTTCTGCTTTTGTTATTGCTTTTTCATCGACATCCATTTTATACTCTGGTAAATCTATTTTAGTTGGTGATGCTTTTTTTCCTAAGAAATAAAAAGTACTAGAAACCGCTAGTAATACGATTAAAAAAATAAGCAAATTCCACCAGCTAAATACAGTTTGAGAATAATCTATAATATCAGGTATTTGGGCTAAAACACTTTCTGATGATATCGAACTCATGATACCTTTAATGTGTCCGTTTTCATTAATTTTTATAGGTGCAGATCCTGAAATTCCTCCATGCCATACCATTAAACCTACATAACCAGCAGCTCCTATAATTGGATAATTTAACTTAATATTATTCTTTTGAGCATGTTCGGCTACTTTACGAGCTAAAAGCGCTCCAAAAATTAAACCTAATCCCCAATTAAAAAAAGCAACTAACATCGTCGTACAACTAACAATAGCCGCACTATTTGCTGTATTGGTACAATATTGCGTTACTCTTAAAATTAAATTACTCACAGGTTTACTTAATACTAGTACATGTCCTAGTACTAATATCAGCATCATTTGGTAAGCAAAGACCAATAGATTATTACTCCAAACACCTTTTTCCCAATACTTTAAAACTTCTAAAGAATAATTCCCTACAGAAACGTCAATAGGTTTGGTAAATATTAAGGCTAAAATTAATGTGACTAAAGTTAATAGAATAGCAATGGTAAAAGGAGATGGTAAGTATTTTTTAAATACGTTTTCGATAACCTGAGTAATCTTCATAAAACTAAGTTTGTTTTGCTAAAATAAACAAATCAAGCAAACTTTATTAAGGCATATTTTTATGACTTCAGGATGCTCTTGTTCTATAATAATTTCCACTTATGAGTATTTTATTTCTCTTTTAGCGAGTAAATCAAAATTTACCTAGCTTTGCAGCATGGTAAAAGAACTTCAACTACGAGTTAATTTAATAGAAGAAAGAAAGGAAGATATCTTAAAAAAGAAAGCTTCTAAAAAGTTAGAAATTAATATTGCTTCCATCACAGCAATAAAAGTTCTTAGAAAATCTATTGACGCCCGTAAAAAAGATGTTATTTTCAATTATAAAGTAGCTGTTTATATTAACGAACCTTTACCAGAAACTCCTGATTATGTTTTCGATTATAAAGATGTTTCTAATGCAAAAGAAATTCATATCATTGGTTTTGGTCCTGCAGGAATGTATGCTGCTCTTCGTTGTATTGAATTAGGTTATAAGCCTATTGTTTTAGAACGTGGTAAAAATGTACAAGATCGTCGTAGAGATTTACGTGCTATTAATCAATTCCATGATGTTAATGAAGATTCAAATTATTGTTTTGGTGAAGGTGGAGCTGGGACTTATTCTGATGGAAAATTATATACACGTAGTTTAAAGCGTGGTGATGTTCGAAGAATATTTGAAAATTTAGTATACCATGGAGCTACTGAACAAATTTTGATTGATGCTCACCCACATATTGGAACTAACAAGCTTCCTAAAATTATAAAAAACATACGTGAGAATATTTTAAAATACGGTGGTGAAGTTCACTTTGATTCTCGAGTTACCGACTTTATTATTAAAAACAATAAACTACAAGCTATTCAGTTACAAAATGGTACTGAAATGACTGTAAACTCAGTAATATTAGCTACTGGGCATTCAGCTAGAGATATTTATGAGTTATTACATAAAAAAGACATTTTATTAAAAGCTAAATCATTTGCAATGGGAGTTCGTGTGGAGCATCCGCAAGAAATTATTGATCAAATTCAATATAGCTGTACCGGTCAAAGAGATGAATTATTACCAGCTGCTGCATATAGTTTAGTTCATCAGGTAAATAACCGAGGGGTTTATTCTTTCTGTATGTGTCCTGGTGGTTTTATTGTTCCTGCAGCTACTGCAAATGGTGAAGTTGTTGTAAACGGAATGTCGCCATCTCGAAGAAATAACAAGTTTGCAAATTCTGGGATTGTTGTTGAAATTAACGTTGATAAAGACTTACCTAAATATGAAAAGTTTGGAGTACTTAAAGGGCTTCAATATCAAAAGGATTTAGAAAAATTAGCGTTTAATGCAGGTGGTAGAACTCAAGTTGCACCAGCACAACGTTTGACAGATTTTGTTGAAGGTAGATTTTCACACTCTTTAAATGAAACATCCTACCAACCTGGACTAAATTCTTCTCCGATGCATTCATTACTTCCAAAATTAATTGGAAGTCGATTACGAAAAGGCTTTGCTGCCTTTGGTAAAAAAATGCATGGATATTATACACATGAAGCGAATATTATTGGGGTTGAATCTCGTACCTCATCTCCTGTAAACATTCCTAGAAAAGATAACTTAGAACATCCGCAAATAGCTGGTTTATTCCCTTGTGGAGAAGGTGGAGGTTATGCTGGAGGTATTATTTCTGCTGCCATGGATGGAGAACGCTGTGCTGAAGCTGCAATTGCTAATTTATAATTAACAATATTTCTTTGATTTATCTGTAATTACCTTGTATTTTTGCCCCTTCCAAAAGACTTTAGAAAATTAAGTAAAAGAAAGTGGAGAAAAAAAGAAAGAAAAAAAAGAATAAACCTCACGTTAAAAGACTACATACCTACTACCAACGTACAGGTTTTTATATGTTTATATGGGAAAGTTTGAAAAAGGCTTTCTGGCCAATAGTGGGGGCAGTTGTAGGTATATATTTATTTAATAAATACGTTTATAATATTAATGATGGTTTACAAGCCATGACCGAAACTTTTTCTAGGCTTGGTGTTTTAGTTACCTTCTTTATATCTGAAACAATCTTAGGATTAATTCCGCCAGAAATTTTTATTGCATGGTCTAAGAAAACTGCTAATCCAGTTTTAAACTTATCTATTTTAGCAACTTTATCATATTTTGGAGGTCTTACAGCTTATTTTATTGGTAGAGCTTCTTTAAAAATTGAGTCTATTAGAACTTATTTAGAAGTTAAAATGGCTAAAAACCTTAAAAATACTAGTAAATGGGGAGGATTTTTAATTCTTGTAGGAGCATTATTGCCTTTACCTTTTGCTATTAGTTGTTTAACAGCTGGTATGATTAAATATCCTTTTAGAAACGTAGTACTATTTGGTTTATTCCGTTTCTTGCGTTTTGCCATTTACGCATGGGCAATTTTTAAAATGGTTAACTAATTAATATATATTACTATTATGGGTGGATTATCTAACAATGATGTTTTTAAAAAATTGAGAGTAGCTCATAAACTACGAGATACTGATATTATTGAAATTTGTGCTTTAGTTGACTTTAAAGTTTCTAAAAGTGAATTAGGAGCTTTTTTTAGAAGTGAAGATCATCCAAAATACATGGAATGTGGAGATCAAATTTTGAGAAATTTTTTAAATGGTTTAATCATTCATTTAAGAGGTCCAATGCCTGAAAAGAAAAAATAAAAACAATAAAAAACCTTCTGATAATCAGAAGGTTTTATTTTTCCCCTTAAATTCCCCTTCCAGTTAAAAACTGGACGAAGATGGTACAAATATATATTGATGACTTAGATAAAAAAACGGGATTTCCGCAATAAAAAATGCAGATTTCCGCAAAATGCAAAATTATTTACATAAGCTATTGATAATTCCATTTAAAAGCATTAAAAAGGGGCTGTCTTAACAGCCCCTTTACTTTTTATTAAAATTTGGAATATTTATTTAACAATTAATTTACGTTTCTCTCTTTTTCCATTTACTCTTAACTCATAAACATAAACACCTGTTTGAAGTTTACTTCCTCTTACTTGACCATCCCAATTTACTTGGTGTTTAACATTACCTTTTACTTTTCCAGCTATAAAAGTATGTAACTTTTGGCCTAATAAATTATATAAACTAAGATCTACATATCCATCTTTAGAAATACTAAAACTAATTTGAGTATATGAATCGATTGGATTTGGTACATTTTGAGATAATGATAACTCATAATTATTACTCGATACATCTTCTCTAGATTTTAATGTAAATTCATAAGGAACATTCATATTTCCTAACGTTTTATCTACAATAAACTCTTCTATATTATCTAAATCAAATAAATTAACTCCATCATATAGTTTGAAACTAACTTCCTCTTGGTTATTACTTCCAACTCCAATATAATAATGATATTCGTTATTAATAAACTCCGATTTAGAAACTCCTCTTAATTCACCATTAACAAATGCTAAAATAGTTTGTGCTTTTGATGAGTCTAAATTTTCATCAGCTATTACACCATTCAAATACATAAAGTTAGCATACTTATTAATATCTATTTTAAGATCTAAGTCTTTATATGACGGTGTTTCTTCTAACTTACTTGATAATTCTTCAACAGTTTCTACTTTAGATTCAGCATTTCTAGCCATTAATCTTGCCTCTCCACTTTTAACAATACCTGAGTAATTAATTGCTCCAGCATTTTGCGATTTAAAGATATAACCTAATCCAGGAGTTAAGTGTGTTAAACTACCTCTCCATCCTTCAGAAGTTGAATACTCTGCAAACAATCCTCTTCTTTCAATTCTATCTCCTTCACTAACGTTTGTTGATGTAAATGATCGTAATGCATATCCTGTACGCTGTAAATCATTAGGATAAAATGGAATCGCATTTCTTGTGCTTCCACCGTTTATAGTTAAGTTAGTATCTAAGTTAACTGGAACACCACTTATTTCAATATATTTAACATCTTCGTGTGTAGGTGCTACATTTACTAAATAAGCTTTTGTTACATCAATTTCTGTTAATCCTCCAGTAAAAATATTGTTACTTCCTAATACCGCTACTTTATTCTCTAATAAATCAAGAATTTGAGAATTAACTGGTAGTCCTTTAATCGATGTTAATGATAATTTATTTGATGCTTGGTTATCTTTTAAATTAAAACTTAACTCTTGATATCCTGATACTACTGGTATTCTACGAGTAACTTTATTTCCTACTGTAAACTTTACAGGAGCTGAATTTGACCCTATTGTAGCATTTGAATTAAAGCTATAGTTCTCAACAATACCTTCATACTCGGTACATTCTGAAGCATCCCATACTTTAAAGTTTAAAGCAGCTGTTTCTCCAATATTTCCAAATACTGTTAAGTCTACCAAACCATTTGCTCCTACTTTTGCATATCCTCTTATTTGATTTCCTACATAAGCTTTTACAACATCGTTTATATCTACAGAGTTTTCTGAGTTAATAACTAAATTACCTTTCATATTCATTGAGAATGGATAATTGTTTTCAAAACCAGCCTCAACTGTTGGTTCTGGACATTTAACCGTAACCTCAACCCTAAAGCTTTCAACTCCTAATTTTACACCTGTATTTCTATTACTAGTTTTAATATAGATTGTTGCTGTATGAACTCCTGGATTTAGATAATTCTTAACCTCAAACTCCAAGTCTCTATTTGTTTCTGTAGCTCTAATTATATTTAAAGCATCTTTATCTGGGTTTGCTCCTTTGTTTACACTAAACCAAACTGGTAAATTTTCAAAAGTATAAGCTACATCTACTCCTCCTTCTTCATTTATTAAATCTACATAATCAATTGTTGTTGCTTCTCCTTGATTTTGACTTATTGAAATATTATTATGACTCCATTTTAACTTACTTCTATTTACAATAAAGCTCCAAGATGTTTTATCTATTTTATTTCCTAATGGATCTTCTAATTTTTTATCTTTTACAAAGACCGTTAATCTCGCTCCTTCTACAAACTCTAAATCTGAAATCTTCATATTAAAATTAATAATCGTATTATTTTCAGACATTGTTGTTGTAAACTGAATATCATCAACCATTTTTGTTTTATCTAATGGTGCAGCCTCTTCATTAGTAACAAAATCAATTCCTACAGCTGTTGTTCCTTTAGCCGTTCCTGTAAAATCTTGAATTGCTTCATCTGGTTCTCCATCTACTCCTTGTTTTGCCAATGTATTATTATTAAATACAAAATATGCTTCCAAGGTATCTTCATTACCTAATAATTGATTTTTAAAATTACTAGCTATTTCTAATGGTGTTCTAGCCGATTGCCACAGTCTCATTTCATCTAAAGATCCCACAAAAGAATCTGATAACACCATAGGAGAAATTACTAAATTCTCTGTATTGGTTTCATTTCCTATAGTTGAAATATTTCCTGAACCAACTTCTCCACCATTGAAATAAATAACAGCATTTCCATTAGTTTTATCATATACTACAGCAACATGTGTCCATGCAAATGGTTGAATTCCTCTAGTAGATTTTACACCATCATTTGTTATTATTTTACCATCTGGCATTAATGAAACATGATAGTTTTCTCCTTTTTGAATAATTGGAATGTTAGTTCCTGAAGGATACTTAGATGGATTTACCCACATCTCAACTGTTAACTTATCCTCTAAGTTAAATTTATCATTATGAGGAATTGTTATTAAATCGGCAACATTATCTAGTTTAACAGAAGTTAATGGTTTTGGTACACCTCCTAAAATCCCTCTCATTGCTAATGAATTTAAGTTTACAGTAGCTGGGTTTATAGGTGCTGAGAATTTTGCTGAAATAGTTCCTGTTGTAAAAATTCCACCATCATCTGGTGTTGTTAATACTAACTGAGGTGCATCTCTGGCAATCTTTCCTTTTACAAATGGTGTAGGATTCTTTCTATTATTAGGATTATCTGATCCTCCATCGCCACACACTGGTACAATTCTAAAGTTGTATTCTCCATTTGTTAATGCAGATACATCCGCACTATACTCTACTTGATCTGTTTTAGAATTCAAGTGCGCTTTTAAAGTCTGTAGATTTAATTTCTTTAAAATTTTAGGTGTGTTATTTCCTTTAATAGTATACTCTAAATCTACTGAGAAATCTTTATCATCTGGCATTCCTTTTAACTCTGGAATTCTAAATGTAAAATCTAATTTCTTTTTATCAGAACCATTTACAATCCAATCGTCCTGTGGAGCATCTGCTGTAATTTCCTCTACACAAGCCCCAGTAAAGTGAGCTGTTACTAAGATTTCTGCATAAGGTTTAACACCTACTTCATTATATTCATCAACTCCATATGAACGATATCTATCTCCTGTTTGCTCACATTCTGAATACATTTGTATTTTGATATTCTCATATGATATTTCAGAAGGAGCATCAGTTCCTCTTGAGATTCTTAACTGTGCTTTAATTTCATTCTTAACTCCTGTTGGTGAACTCGGATCTAAATCGAATACAAATTTTGAAGATGTTGTTGGTTCAAAAATAGGCGACTCATTTAAATTCACCACAGCTCCTAATGGATTTGAAGCTCCAGCCATACCTACTATATAAGTTTTTCTGGTAGCATCTTTTGCAATTTGCGTATTTCGTAATGTTAAGTTAAATAAAACTGACTCATCACCAGTTCCATAACCTACTACTTTATCTACAATTAATTCTACTCCTTCTCTAGGTACTGTTCCTGATTCAAATGGACAAGAACTTCTTCCTCCATTTGTCAAAAACATTGGAGTATCATATTCAGGGTCTCTTCTTATTAATACATCAAAATGATCTCCTGCATCATCATCATTTAAAGTAAAACTATCTACTCTATTGTTTCCGTTTTCATCAGTATCTGTTCTACTATTAAAGTTATGAACTTTTGTCTGGTTTTCTAACGTAAGTCCTACTCCAAAAACTGTAAAATCTGTTGAAAAACTAACTCCTACGTATGGTCCTCCACTAAACGAATTTCCTGTACTTTTTGTTTTCCCTCTAGATAATGTATAACTAATTTCTGTTAATGCATCAAAAGTAATACGTTGATCTAATGCAGATGCATTTAATCCTGCTCCACTTTGTTCTACATCATTATCGTTAGTAAGCTTTTTAGTTGTTGAACTAAAGTTTGGTGCACTATCAAAATATGCTTTCGTTCGCTTATCATGATTCTTTTTAATAATAGCATTCCATCTAGAAATTTGATGTAAATAATTAACTATATCCTTATCTTCTCTATCTTTTGGAGTACTTGCTAATAACTTTTCTAAAGTCCCTTTTAAATCTAGATAATCTCTGTCTTTAGGTGGACTTACTATGTTATTATTTTTATCATATTTAGCTATTGCTAATTGATATAAATTAGGTATTACGATGTCATTTAAACTTTGTTTTGTATAAGCAAATGGTGTAATTGTAGATGGTTTTGCTACCTTACTTGAGCTTTCTACTACTGGCGAACATCCGTTTAACTTTAATACTTGCCCTGTTCCAAACGTAATTACCTTAGAAGTACCTATAAATACATCGGCATCTTCACCTACATAAGTTGGATCTGAAGGTGTTGAAATGGATTTTTCTAAGGTTACTGTTTCAGAATTACCACTATGTCTTACATAATCGAATTTTCCTCCTATTAATCCTTTAGTATCACTACTTGTTTGAAGTGCTGGATTTACAAAACCTGCCACAGTTCCAACTCCTAATGGCGCTGCAACAACTCCTGTTAAAATTTGTTTTTTAAACTTTAATTTAGCTCCAATTGAATTGTCTATTTCTAAACCAATTCCATTTTCTGCTGAAAAAGAATATGAATAGGTAGCTCCTTTAGCTAAAGTTGCAGAACTGTTATCTCCTGGAGGATCGTGTAATACAAATCCTACTTGTGGTTCTACTAATGTAAAATCTGAATTTCCTTGACGAGCTCCTAAAATAATTGCTTTTTTAGTTACTGATGCAGTTCTTCCATTATGACTTGCTGAGATTAAAAAGTTTCTTGTATGATCTCCTAAAAAGTTTGGCGATGATACTTGTGTAATGATTTCTAACAGTCCCTTACTTAAAGTAGTTCCTGATAAATTACTATCTGATAAAATAGCATCTCCTCCAAGTGTTACCTCAGCTCCTTCAACTACACATTTATTTGCTCCATACCTTTCAAAAACACTAACATCCATTTTAAATCCATCATGAGAATTAAATGTATAGCTTCCATCACATGTACTATTGATTTGCTCTCCAACATAATCTCTCATATTACCTACATCTCTAACACCTGCCATGTCAAACTTAAATAACTCTATTTCGATTTCTATAGGGTTTCTAAATTCGAAATCATAAATTACATTACTTCTACGTAAATCTATAATAGGGCTATCTAATTTTCTATTACTATCAACATTGGTAATCTCTACTCTATATTGACCAGGTAATAAATCATTTACTGTAAATACTGTTGCATTATTATTAAAGTTTGCTACACTAATTGTTTTTTCAAACTTTGGAGACTCAATATCTGTACGGACTATTTTTCCTGTCCAAGCTCCCACACTATTATTACATGGAACTACTATGTTTCCTATAAAACTACGACGCGTAGTATTTTCAAAATTCACATTTTGTAAAGGCTCTTCTAAAACTACTTCATAACTATTTCCTTTAGGGTTTAAGCTTTCATTGGTAGCCTTATATGTATACTCTACTTCTCTAACATATTGTTTATGCGTAGTATTATCAAACTTACATCCTCCTTCAAACTGTAAATAGTTATTTTCTAAATCGCTAGTAACTAAATTAATTGCTTTAGTTCCATACTTTTGATCAAAACTATACGATAATGTTAATTGAGATTTTTCTGTTGTAAGATGTTTACCTTCTCTTATCTTAACAATATCTTCTTCTTCAAGTGTTGTAGTTCTATACTCTAATAAATCTAGATGTGATTTTGAAAAGTTAACATACTCACCTGCTTTTTCTTCTGCTCCTACTACTAAACTACCAGCTATAGCTAAGCTACTTAAAGCTGTGTTCTTCCTCTTATTATTTACATAAAGCGACATTGTTCCTTTTGCCTTGTCGAAATTTATACTGAAGAAAGAAAATTGTCCTGGACTATTTGTTGGCAATGTTTCCGATAACTTTACTTCAGTTCCTTTATACACTTTTAACGTTGTATTATTAACTAACTTTAAACTTAAAGTTCCCCACTGCAAAATTGTTTGAACTGCTGGAATTTCCTCTTCTGTATTTGTTCTTAAAAATGGCCTGATGAAACCTGACCAAACAAAACTTTCTCCTTCATTAGTAATAGATTTAGAAGAACTAGCATATCCTGTTTTTCCATCAAAAGCTAAACTTCCTTCATTTAAACGCTCTTCATTTGCTAATGATAATCTAGCGCTAGGTGTAATAATATGTTTTCCAGGAGCTGTTTTAATAGCATAAGTTCCCGTATTATCTGTAGTAACTTTAGCATCTTCACTACTTTGAATTACTGAACCATCTACCTCAATTGAAGTTCCTCTAATTACTGGATATAATTCTTCTCCTACTTTGTACGAAATAACTCCAGTTACTGGTAAACTAGATACATCGTTAAAGTTTACAGCTGTAACCTCAGCACCATTTAATCTTCTTGGCACACCTACCAATCTGTTTTTTGGTAAAAATTCAAATCTTGGTTTTGATGGTGTTACTGTATATTCAAACTTATTATCGTTATTTGTTACACCTTGAATTCCGGTATTTAATGTATTAAACTCATAATTTCCAGTTTCATTGGTATATGTAGCATATGTTATTTGTGGCTGTTCTTCTGCTGCTAAATGTTCTAACTCACTTTCAGTTTCTGCTATATACTGTCCTCTTCTTGTTGGTGAATAGTTAAATGCTTTATGTGTATCGTTAAAATCAAAACGATAATAAGCAAATAAACCTTCTACATCTCCTCCAATTATATGATTTGAATATTTACTTATCTCTAATGCTGTTCTTGGTCTATCCCATAAACGAACCTCATCTAAATAATACGTTACATTCACTGTTTCATTTAAAGAAAATGCATTTACACTACTTAAGTTCAAGTTTAGTAAAGTAGCTGTACTAGCATTATCAATAGGATTTCCATCTTCATATAACGTTCCACCAGAAGCACTAAATACAAATGCATAATGATGCCAATTTGCATCTGATGTTCTTGTTCCTTCTAAGTAATTAGTACCATTAACTTTTACTATTATTTTATTTCTCTGAAGAACTAACTCGCTATTCCCTACTTTTAAAATCTTATTTTCTCCTTCCGATGCAGTAGGAGTTTTATACCAAAATTCTAATGTAGCGCCTCCTTTAGCTTTTCTAAAGGCATCAATATTTTTTATTAATAACGGCTTTTTTCCTTGTACAAATTTTAAAGCTCCTCCTGGGTTTATATTTCTATCTGCAATTGCTTCTACTTTTGCATATTTCGTAGCTACATTTGACGATGTTTCAATGATTCCGCTTACTTTTCCATTTGGCAATACAAATCCTACATCTTTTCCTGATAATGTTGTAGCTCCATTTTTTTTAGCTTCAACTGTGTATTCGTATATTTCGTTTGGTAAAATTCCTCTATCAACGAAAAACAAAGACTCTGAGGGACTTCTTGTTTCTGTATCTTTTAATGAATGTACTACTGTACTCGTAGTTCCAGCTCTTAAGTTTCTTCTTTTTACATCATAAGCCTCAACATTTCTTACATGTTGCCACTCTATTAAAATACCGTTTGTACCTGATAACAATGGATTGTCTATACCATTTCCATCACTTGCTCTAACAATAATTTTATTCAAGTTTAATATAGGATGTGCTATATCTGATCCTATTCTTCCTATTGCATTTGTTTTTAAATTTGATGAAAATTCTGCCTCTTTTACTAAATTATCATCTGGAAAATATTCATATAATAAATTTTCCCATGAGACAGAAGTTAAAACATTTCCTCCAAAATAATCTTCATTTTTATAGTTAGTATTGGTATAAACTATTTCTAAACCATTATTTTTTAATTCTGATAATGAGTTTTGAGTTTCTTTATAAAAAGTTCGATACTGTTCATCTTTTATTTGATTTTTACTCTTTACATTCGACCAACCTCTATATTCTGCTAAAAACAAATCGGTTTTCTTATCACTTGAAAAATATAATTCGTGTACATCAAAAGTAAGTTGGTTATTAAAAAAGTATTCATCACCATCTATATATACTCTTAATTCATTGAATTCTTTATCTAAAGTAATAGCATAATGATGCCATGTATTTTTAAATAATTTATCACTAAGTAATAAGTTTCCTACCTGTTCATTATCGCCTACTTTTAAAGTAACTTTATCTTCTTCAACACTTAAAGTAAACTCTTTAGTACCTGTTTCTAAATTTGAAAATTGCCAATTTACAGCTTCAGTATTCCCTGAACTTGCTGTATTATGCATTCCCCAAAACTCAATGGTTGCTTTTTTATTTATTCCTTTATCTAACAAACTTTTTAAGCTTGTTTCCGGATTAAATACCCTGCTATACTTTCCCTTACTTTGTAATTGTAGTACTGCCAAATCATACGATTGTTGAGCGTGTACAAAAGAAAAAGAATGCAATAATGCTATGATTAAATAGCCTAAAATTTTATTTTTTTTCATCGTTATTATTTTAAAGTACGTTTGCTAATTTTTCTATGGTAAATCGGTATTGATCACCTACTTTTTTATTCCCAACTAACAACTGATTTTCAGAATCTTTAAATACATTTACTCCAATGGTATTGTTATCCATCTGTACTAGTCCTTTGGTAGGATTATTTAAAGGAGAAATTAAAACCTTACCTGTTCCAGCAAATTGAATTTGCCATGTATAATCATTTAGTTGTTCTGGATTTTCAATAGTTGAAAAAACTATTTCATTCGAAGTATTATTAAATTTTAAAAAGTATTTTTTCTGCTTTGCTGAAGCAATTAAAACCTTTCCTTTTTCTAACCTTTTCAAAATAAAAGATTGTAAATAACCATCCTTTTTATTGAAGTCAGAGCTTGATTTCTTAATTAAACTTATAGAATTGTTTGAAATATTATGGAACAAAACCATCTCATTTCCATCTACCAATTTGGTATTGGTAAACCTATATAACTCTATATCTTGAGCAATAGTTATCCCTGCACCTATGAAGAATAGGCACAAAAACAAAATAAATTTGTTTCTCATTTTCTTTATTTATTTTTTATTGATTTTATAGCTTCTTTTATAGCTGTCAATTCTTTTAACAACTTCTCTATTTTTTCTTCTTGAGCTATTGTGTGTAATGTAAGTTCTTCCACTTTTTCTACTAAAACTGTGTTTACTTGTTTTATATCCATTCCATTGGCAAGTACTTCAGCTTCAGATGGCATATTTGGTAAGTGCTTATTTTCTTTTATATAAGTAGCAACTTCTTTCAAAGGCATTAACTTATAATCTTTAGAAAAAACATAATCTGGAAACGATCCTACATTTAATACCACTCTATCTAAAGTTAAAACTCCATTTTCTAAAGATGCCATTTCATTATTACTACCATTAATAAAACTTATCTTTTCATTGGTACCATGCCCTAAATTAAGTCGACCTGTAGTTTGGTTATAAGAAACACTTCCTAATGTACCTTGTTGAAACTGGACATTATCAGATGTAATTCTTTGATTAAACACTCCTGTATTAATTGTTAAAACACCATCGTGAATCTTTGCCATTTCACTATTAGCACTGTTTCTAAAAGAAATAATATCATCTCCATTATTATCTACATCTGGATGTAGTATTATTGGTCCCCAGCTTTGATATTCTCCACCATCTACTCTCACATTTTTATTTTTTATGTGAATTCCTTCTGTTGGAGTTATACCTATACCTATTTTTGAAAATTTACCAGTGCCAGACACCTCAAAATCAGAATAAACATTTGTCTTTTTGTAAAAAACTGCTGACTCATTAAAGTTTACTCTATCAGAAAAATGAGTAGGCACATAAAACCTATTATATCCTGGGTAGAATGCAGCCATCTTTTTGTTTGCTGCATAAAATCGTATTCCTTCATAATATGTAGGATCTGCGTCAGTATCAGCTTTTATATCTATTCCACGAACAGTTCCAATTACATGCTGAGCTTGTGCAACACTAATTCCAAACAATAACAAACCTGTTAGCGTAATTTTTTTAATCATTCTGAAACTAATTTTTGGTTGAGTTATATTGTTGCTCAATTTTTGATAATCTTTCTAAAAGAGCTTGCATCTTTTTTTCAGTCTCTTTTGATTTCTTTTCAACTACTTTCAATTCATTTAAAAGTGTATCTATTTTTTCTTCTTGTGAAATTGTATGCAACGTAAGCTCTTCTACTTTTTCTACTAAAACTGTATTGATTTGTTTTATATCCATTCCTTTAGCTATTACTTCAGCTTCTGATGGCATATTAGGTAAATGTTTGTTTTCTTTAATATAAGCAGCAACTTTCTTTAAAGGCATTAACTCATAGTCTTTTGAAAAAACATAATCTGGAAACGAACCTACATTTAACACAACTCTATCTAAAGTTAAAACTCCATTTTGTAGAAATGCCATTTCGTTATTACTTCCATTTAGGAATGTTATTTTTCCATTAGTACCATGCCCTAAACTAAGTCTACCTGTACTTTGTGTATAAGAGACACTACCTAAATTACCTTCTGTAGCAGAAATACTATTATTAAAAACTCCTCTATTAGTTGTTAAGACGCCATCATGAATCTTAGCCATCTCACCGTTGGCACTATTTCTAAAAGAAATAATATCATCTCCTGTATTATCTACATCTGGATGAAATATTAACGCTCCCCAACTCTGATACTCACCATTATCAACTCTAACGTTTTGATTTTTGACATGTATTGCTTGTTGTGGAGTAACACCAATACCTATTCTTGAAAACGTACTATTTCCTGAAGCACTTAAACCACTATTAAAGTTTGCTGCTCTTGCAAAAAAAGCATCGCCATCTGCATAAAAACGTCCTTTGGCTCTTAACTCTCTATTTGCTTTAAAGTTTACCTCTGAAATGTTACCTGTTGTAAACGACCTAAAGGTGGTTATTGTTCCACCTCCTACTCCTCCGTTAATAAATAATCCTTCGGATCCTTGATGACTTCCATCTGTATCGAAGTAAATAATGTGTGTACTTCCTTGTGCTTTCATATTGAAGCTAGCTAGTAATAATGCACCTAGCAAAAAAATTGTTTTTTTCATTAATCTTTATTTTATGGTTATTAATTTTAACTAACACTTAGTTAATTTCAAGTCCACAAAATTGAGATAACAAAAACCATTTGATTTAACAGAAGTCACGATTTGACTTGTATCAAAAATTGATTTACATCACATGAAGCATCTGTCTATAAGATATTCACTAGTAATTTCAACTAAAAGAGTTACCAAATTCTAGCTTAAACAATTCAGGTAGTATTTTTTTAATATAAAATTAACATTTATTTAACATTTTACACTAAATTCGTCTTTATTAGAATATTAATCCCCTAAAAATTAATACTTATGAATAAAAAATTACTTTCTTTTTTTCAAAATAAAACAAGCAAACTATTGCTAAGCCCTTTCTATTCCTAAACTATAAGTAATACTTATGCCTTATAAGTATTTAGTATGAAGAAAATATAGGGTTTTCTTTTTACGCACTGTTTAAAATATATTGTAAGAACACAATATAATTTACTACTAAATAACCGCTTATAGATTTAAGCAATAATTAATTGTAAAATAATTTATAATGATTTTAAAGTCCCTCATCAATTGTAAAGAATCAACAGTTAGATTAATTCAATCTACTGCTATAAAAAAGAAATATATCACCGGTGATCCTATCTTATTAAAAGATGTACCTATTAATCATAGTGCTATTATAATTAAAGGTGTTTTAAAAGCACATTTAGATCAAGATGATAGCTCACTACTATTATACCATATTTCACCGAAGAACAACCCACTGATAGTGTTAATGAACATGACAGAAAACCAAGCTTCTCCTATTTCTATAACTGCAATAGAAGATAGCACTTTGTTATGGGTACCAAACGATAAAGTTGCAGAATGGGAAAGTAATTGCTTGTCTTTTAAAAAAGCTATTATTAACTCTAGTGAGCACAACATTAGTACTATGGTTTATAGGCTTCAAAACCTACTAACACATTCATTGGAAAACAGGTTATTTTATTACTTAAAAAATAAGTCTAATATCTACGAACAAAAAGACATTCGTATATCTAGAGCTGAAATTTCTTCAGACTTAAAAACTCCGAAAGCTTCAATTTCTAGAGCCATAAAACGTTTAGAAAATCAACATAAAATTATTGGAAAACCTAGGTCTATACAATTAGTTGTATAAACTTACATTTAAAATAAATTACTATTTAACAGAGGTTTGTAAGTTTTAATTTCAAGCCTCTAAAAGTCTACTACCCCTTAATTATTTCAAATAAATGCTAACTAACTATTAATCTAGGATACTACCTAGGTTAGACAATCAACAAACTAAATTTATGCTAAAAAATTTACCACTGTCTAAAGAGGTAATCGACCTATTGAAAAACTATGGAACAATATTACACTACGAAAAAGGATATTTATTACAAGACTGCAATCGTTTTGATGAAGGGGTTTGTATTTTAATTTCTGGAATCGTTAAAATGTCTGTCAAACACAATGATAAAAAAATACTATTGTACCATCTAGATTGTAGTAAGCCTATAATTATAAACTATACCAATACTCCAAATATGTCTTCAGATGTAATTTGTAGTACTGTTATAAAAGATACCACTATTTTAAATATTCCAAATGATTTATTTTTAGAATTGACAAGTACCTATATTGAGCTTAGAGATTTTATGATTACTTCTTTTCAGTTTCATTATATGAACATTATAAACAAAACTCAAGAAATTAGTAATCAAACATTAGAAGAACTCTTGCTTAGTTATATAAAAACAAAATCTCGATTATATAAAAGTACAGAGATTAAAATACCTCTTTTAGAAATATCTGAAGATTTAAATTTTTCAAGAGAAGCTATTTCAAGAGGTTTAAAAAACTTAGAAAACAATGAGAAAATCATTCGAAAAACTAGATCTATAATATTATTAGACAATTAATTATCTAAAACAAAAAACCTATGAATGAAAATTCATAGGTTTTTGTATATAACACCTTATTTAACTTTTTTATATTAAAAAGGTAAATCGTCTGGTTCGTTAGCTGATAAATCTGGAGCTGGTTCAAATTGACCTGCAGGAGGTGTACCTTGAGGTGCAGATTGTGCTAAGTTTTCTATTCTCCATCCTTGAATAGAATTGAAATATTTAGCAACTCCTTCTGGGTTAATCCACTCTCTTCCTCTTAAATTAATAGATACTTTAACATCTTGACCAACTGAAAAGTTATTTAAAACATCACATTTATCCTGTACAAATTCAATTAAAAGCATTTGTGGATACTGCTCATCTGTAGTAACAACCATTTCTCTCTTTCTAAATCCACTAGCCCCAAATGTTTGAGTTTCGTTAATTAATTTAATCTTCCCTATAACTTCCATATTCTTATCTATTTAATTAAAAGTACCTTCCACGCACTTTCTACATCATTTTTTTGTAAATAATCTTGTGCAAATGTATGTCTTTTTTCAATTGAAAGCGAAATATATTCTGGATGTTCTTTACCAAAGTTATTAACAGCTTCTTCGTTTGGTAGCTGCTCTACATTCCCTAGCATCCCTAAATTATTCCCAGTTAAAACAGTACTATCTCTTATTTCTTCTGGAATTTGATCAACTCCAATTCCTAATGTTGAAATAGGTTTAGGTATTTCAAAAAAACCATCTCTCGCTCTTGAATAGTAACTACCTCCTGCTCTTGCTACTAAATCTATTTTATGCTGATCTATACTTCCATCTTCAGCTATTACATTTTCATTTACATGAAGTTTAACTACTTCACAAACAATTAAATTTCCAGCTCCTCCTTCTGTTCCTGTATAAATAATATCGGTTACTTTACATTCAAACTGAACTGGTGATTCGGCTACGCGAAATGGTTTTACCTTATCTGATGCTAGCATGGTAAGTCCTGCCTTTTCAAACTCATTAACTCCTTTTGGATACATTGTACTACTCAATGACATTTGTTGTACCATGTCGTAATTAACTACGTTAATAACCACTTCTCTTGTTTCTTCCGCATTATCTAAAGTATGCTTTGTTTTATTTCCTCTCACACTTCTAGCTGGAGAGAAAATCATCATAGGTGGATTAGCTCCAAAAACATTAAAAAAACTAAATGGTGATAAATTTGGATTTCCGTCTTTATCCATTGTACTTGCAAAAGCAATTGGTCTTGGTGCAATAGCTCCAAGTAAATAACTATGTAATTTTCCTGTAGGTAAATCTTTAGGATCTAATGATAACATGCTGTTTTTTATTTTTAATGTAAATATACTACGGTTTTACAAATTAAGTTATTATACAGAATAGTTTATATTTGACTAATGACTTTTTTTAAGAATACTTATTGGGTTAAACGGATTGCCATTTTCATATCCCTTTTAATCGTTTCATTTATTTTGTGGAACACTTATATTTTCTTTCAAAAATTTAAAGAAGAAGAGCGAGGTAAAATCGAAATTTATGCAACTGCTATTAAAGAACTTGCCTCTAATCCTGATTTGAATGACAATACAAATCTGATAAACAAAGTTTACGAAACTATTGAAGACATCCCAACTATTCTAGTTAATAAAGATGGAAGTATCAATTTATATAGAAATTTAGATTCTATAAAATCTAAAAACCCTAAGTACTTACAAAAGCAATTAACTATAATGAAAAGTCAAAATGACCCAATAGTTATTGAATATTTTGGCTTTACACAATATCTTTATTACAGAAACTCAGATTTATTATACAAACTTAAATACTATCCATTAGCATTACTTCTTATTTTAGGGCTTTTCTTAACTATTATTTACATGGTTTATAAGTCGAGTAAGGTAGCCGAACAAAATAAACTTTGGACAGGTATGGCCAAAGAAACTGCTCATCAAATTGGTACGCCTTTATCTTCTTTATTAGGTTGGATTGCTATTTTACGTACAGAAAATGTTGATGAAGATTATATTATAGAAATAGAAAAAGATGTTGATCGCTTAAGTACTATTGCTAATCGTTTTTCTAAAATAGGTTCTTTACCAAAATTAACAGCATATAATATTGTTTCAACTACTGAAACTGCTTTTAATTACTTACGTTCAAGAAGTTCTAAACAAATTAATTTTACTTTTTCTTCAAATAAAGACGAAATTATAACTCAGTTAAATGCTGAATTGTATGGTTGGGTTATAGAAAATTTAGTAAAAAACGCTATCGATGCAATGCAAGGAAAAGGTAGTATTTCTTTAGAGATAAAAGACACCAATAAACTTGTAAAAATTATAGTATCAGATTCGGGAAAAGGAATCCAAAAATCACAATTTAAACAAATATTCAAGCCGGGGTTTACAACTAAAAAACGTGGCTGGGGATTAGGATTGTCTCTATCTAAACGAATTATAGAAGATTACCATAACGGAAAAATATCGGTTTTAAAATCAGAAATAGGAAAAGGTACTACTTTTGAAATTCAATTAAATAAAATATAATTTATTCTTAAGCTTCTTTCTCTATTCTTTTCTTTTGAGATAGGCCAAATAAAATTCCACCTATTATCCAAATAGGTAATGATATTAAAACCTTTTTTGTTGTTATTGGCTCTTTGGTAAAAAAAGGAAAAATAAAATTCATCATTACAAACATTATTCCTCCCCAAATTAAACCAGTTTTCATCCACTTTTTCATAAGCTTTTATATTTATTTATTCGAAATTACTTGAAATACCTGCTGCTAATTCTATAAATTCTTCGTTAGATAATTTTACTTTTTCAATAAACTGAATATCGCTCATCGCATTTAATGGAATTAAATGTACGTGTACATGAGGTACTTCTAAACCAATTACACTCATTCCAACACGTTTACATGGTATTGTTTTTTCAATCGCTTTTGCTACTCGATAAGAAAAAGACATCAATCCATCATACTCTTCTTTAGATAAATCGAACAACTTATTTTCTTCTCTTTTAGGAATTACTAGAGTATGCCCTTTAGCATTTGGGTTGATATCTAAAAAAGCAAAATAATTTTCATTTTCTGCTATTTTATATGATGGAATTTCTCCTGATACTATCTTCGTAAAAATACTAGCCATAATTTTATATTTTGTATGCTTGTAAAAATAAAAAAAGTGCTGCAAAGGCAACACTTTAATTTAGAATAATATTTTTAGAAAGATTAACGAGAAATCTCCATAATTTCAAATTTCATAATTCCATTAGGTACTTTAATCTCTGCTATTTCTCCTACTTTTTTACCTAATAATCCTTTACCAATTGGTGAGTTTACAGATAACTTCCCGTTTCTTACGTCTGTTTCAGAATCGGCAACTAAGGTATAAGAAAACTCCATACCATTAGCTGTATTTTTTATTTTAACAACAGAGTGTATTAATATTTTAGAGGTATCTAATTGGCTCTCATCAATAACACGTGCACTAGCTACTACATTTTTTAATTTAGCAATTTTAAATTCTAATAAAGATTGCTCTTCTTTAGCAGCGTGGTACTCTGCATTCTCACTTAAATCACCTTTATCACGAGCATCTGCAATTTCTTGAGACACACGTGGTCTTTCAACTTGCTCTAAATGAGCTAGCTCTTCTTTTAATTTTTTTAATCCTTCTTCAGTATAATATGATACTCCACTCATAACTTATAAATTTAAAAATCTCACACCGATAGGAATGAGATTGTATAACAAATGTACAAAATATTTGTAAATTCGTAGCGTTACATTTACAACTCTATTTAAAAACAATGAAAAAATTATTTTATCTATTTATTCTCTTAATTAGCTTAGGCTGTAGCGATAATACGCCAGTAAACAATTGTTTTAATGGAGTAACTATAAATTCTATAATCGATTTAACACTACCTGAATTTCAAGGTTTATTAGTACCTAGTGGAAGTTCTCAAAATATAATTCAAGGTAGGAATGTTTATATTTTTAGAACAGGTAATACTGGTTATAGAGCTTTTGACAGGCAATGTCCAGAAGCTACTTGTAATTCTCTAATGACATTTGATGGTATTCATATAAAATGTCCTTGTGATGATAAAAAATACAATTACTTAGCTGGTGGAGCTCCAATAGATAACTCTGGCTGTAATGCTTTAATGTATTTTGTTACACAAATTAACAGCACACAGTTAAGAATATCTCGTTAATTCTATTTGTACTATTATTAAGATTCTTATTTTTGCGTTAACAACAACACAATAAAATATTTATCTTGAAAAATTATTTTTCTTCAGATTTTAAATTGGGCGTTCTTGGTGGCGGTCAATTAGGAAGGATGCTGCTTTCCGAAACTCAAAAATTTGATATTTACACGGCTATTTTAGATTCCAACAAAGAGGCACCTTGTGCTCGAATTTGTAATGAATTTCATCAAGGAGATTTATTAGATTTTGATACAGTTTATAATTTTGGAAAAAAAGTAGATGCTTTAACCATTGAAATTGAAAATGTAAATATTGATGCCCTTGACAAACTTGAAGCAGAAGGTTTAACTATTTATCCAAAACCATCTAACTTAAGAATTATTCAAAGTAAAGCACGCCAAAAAACTTTTTACACAGACAACAACATACCTACTGCTAGTTTTTCGCATTATGCTTTTTTAGAAGAATTAAAACATTCTTACGAAAACAATATTATTGAATTCCCTTTTGTATGGAAAGCTGCTCGTTTTGGTTATGATGGAAACGGAGTAAAAGTAGTTCGCAATTACGAAGATTTACAGTCATTACCAGATGGTGAATGTATTGCCGAAAAATTAATTCCTTTTAAAAATGAATTGGCAGTAATTGTTGCTCGAAATTCTGATGGTGAAACAAGTACTTATCCTGTAGTAGAAATGGAGTTTCATCCAGAGGCAAATCAAGTAGAGTATGTAATTTGTCCTGCAAGAATTGATAACAACATAGCCGAAAAAGCTCAAGAAGTTGCTTTAAAAGTAGCTAATGCTTTTGAATTCGTTGGTTTACTTGCTGTAGAAATGTTTTTAACTGAAAATGATGAAATTTTAGTTAACGAAGTCGCTCCTAGAACACATAATTCTGGACATTACTCAATTGAAGCTAGTTATACCAATCAATTCGAACAACATTTAAGAAGTATCTTAAATCTTCCTTTAGGAAACACAGAAAGTAAAGTTGCTGGTATTATGGTTAACTTAGTTGGTGCTGAAGGTTATACAGGAGAAGTTGTGTACGAAAACATTGAAGATATTTTAAAAATAGATGGTGTGACTCCACATATATATGGAAAGAAAATCACCAAACCTTTTCGTAAAATGGGGCACGTAACTATTGTAAATGAAGATATAAATAAAGCGAGAGAAATCGCTCAACAAGTAAAAGAAACTATTAAAGTAATTAGTAAATAATTATGGTAGGAATTATAATGGGAAGTGATTCAGATCTTCCAATCATGCAAGAAGCAATTGATATTTTAGAAAGTTTTGATATCCAAATAGAAGTAGATATTGTTTCTGCTCATAGAACTCCAGAAAAATTAGTTGACTATTCAAAAAATGCACATTCGAGAGGAATAAAAGTAATTATTGCAGGAGCAGGAGGAGCTGCTCATTTACCTGGAATGGTAGCTAGTATGAGCCCTTTACCTGTTATTGGTGTTCCAGTAAAAAGTAGAAACTCAATTGATGGATGGGATTCTGTTTTATCAATCTTACAAATGCCAGGTGGTGTCCCTGTAGCTACTGTAGCTCTTGATGGTGCTAAAAATGCAGGAATTTTAGCAGCACAAATTATTGGAGCTTCTGATAAATGTGTATTAGATAAAATTATAGCCTACAAAGAAGGCTTAAAACTTAAAGTTGAAAAAGCTTCTGAAAGAGTAAAAAAATAAGTAATTTAGTACAGTACATATATAGAAACCTCACAGATATTAGATTTGTGAGGTTTCCTTAATTATTAAAATGAATTTTTCATGACAAAAAATCCGCTATTACAAGATTTTAATACAGCTCCTTTTTCTAAAATAAATACAGATCATTATAAACCTGCTATTAAAAAAGCTATTGAATTAGCTAGAGATGAAATTAATGCTATTGCTGAAAATCCAGAAAAAGCTACTTTTCAAAACACTACTGAGGCCTTAGATTATACTGGTGAAAAGTTGGATAGAGTTACCTCTATTTTCTTTAATTTAAATTCAGCTGAAACCAATGCTGCTATTCAAGAAATAGCTAAAGATATTTCTCCTTGGTTAAGTGAATTCAAGAATGATATGATTTTAAATGAAACTTTATTTAATAGAGTAAAAGTAATTTATGATCAAAAAGACTCTTTAGAATTAACCCCTGAGCAAACTATGTTATTAGAAAAACAATACAAAGGTTTTTCTAGAAATGGGGCTAATTTAAACGAAAATGAAAAAACAGAATTACGAAAATTAGATGCTGAACTAGCCAAATTATCTTTACAATTTGGAGAAAATGTATTGGCTGAAACCAATGCTTTTGAAATGCATTTAATAAATGAAGAGGATGTTAAAGGATTACCTGAAAGTGCAAAAGAAGCAGCTAAAGAATTAGCTAAATCAAAAGAAAAAGAAGGATGGCTTATCACATTAGATTATCCTAGTTATATCCCTTTTATGACGTATGCTGACAATAGAGAACTTAGAAAAAAGTTAGCTATTGCAATGGGGAAAAAAGGATTTCAAAAAAATGATTTCAACAATGAAGAAATTGTTTTAAAAATAGTAACACTTCGACACAAGCGAGCTAACTTATTAGGCTATAAAACTCATGCTCACTTTGTTTTGGAAGAACGAATGGCTGAAAATCCAGAAAAAGTATTAGATTTTTTAAATGAATTATTAGAGAAAGCAAAGCCTGCAGCTAAAAAGGAATTTGAAAACTTAGAAACCTATGCTAAAAAATTAGATAATGTTGATCAACTTCAAAAATGGGACTCTGCCTATTATTCTGAAAAATTAAAAAAAGAGTTATTTAGTTTAGATCAAGAATTACTAAAACCTTACTTCAAATTAGAAAATGTAATTGATGGAGTTTTTGAAATCTCAGGTAAATTATTCGATTTACAATTTGAAGAAATCGACTCTATTGATAAATACCATGAGGATGTAAAAACCTATGCTGTATCCGATTCTAAAGGAAATTTCATTTCTCATCTTTATGCTGATTTTCACCCTAGACCAGGAAAAAGAAATGGAGCTTGGATGACCTCATACAAATCGCAACAAATTAAAAAAGGAGTTAACGAAAGACCACAAGTTTCTATTGTTTGTAATTTTACTAAACCAACAGAAACCAAACCTTCATTATTAACTTTTAATGAAGTTACTACGCTATTTCACGAGTTTGGTCATGCTTTACATGGAATGTTAGCTAACACTACTTATAATAGCTTATCTGGAACATCAGTTTCTTGGGATTTTGTAGAATTACCTAGTCAAGTTTTAGAAAACTGGTGTTACGAAAAAGAAGCTTTAGAATTGTTTGCAAAACACTACGAAACAGGAGAAACTATTCCTATGGAATATGTTACTAAAATTAAAGAATCTGCTAGCTTTCATGAAGGTATGCAAACTTTACGTCAATTAAGCTTTGGTTTATTAGATATGAGTTGGCATGGTGGAACTTCGCCTCAAAATATTTCTTCTGTAAAAGACTTTGAAACAAAAGCATTTTCTGAAACTCAATTATATCCTAATGTAGCCGAAAACTGTATGAGTACTGCTTTTTCTCATATTTTTCAAGGAGGTTATTCTGCAGGTTATTATTCTTATAAATGGGCAGAAGTTTTAGATGCGGATGCTTTTGAGTATTTCTTAGAAAAAGGAATTTTTGACAAAGAAGTTGCTAATAAATTTAAAGATAATGTACTTTCTAAAGGAGGTACAGAAAAACCTATGGATTTATATGTTCGTTTTAGAGGAAAAGAGCCTAAACCTGACGCATTATTAAAACGAGCTGGGTTGATTTAACACTAAATAACATTACTTCTTTTTAAAGAAAAAAATAAGTCCCTATTTTTATAAAAATTTATTTTATGAAAAAGGGATTTATTCTTTATTATCTATTTACTTTTATTTCAATTTATAGTTTTTCTCAAACTAAAATTTCGGGAAAAGTTATTTCAAATGACAATGAAAATATAGAAGGTGCATCTGTGTATCTTAACAACACTACAATTGGAACTATTACCAATAGTAATGGTGAGTTTCAATTAAAAGCTCCTAGAGGAAACTATACACTTGTAATTTCTTTCTTGGGGTATAAAGTTGAGCAAATTCCTATAACTACTTCAAACAATCCTATTTCTCTTAACATTACTCTTAAAGAAGAAGATACTTTGTTAGATGAAGTTGTTGTTCATAAAACTAAGTATGATGATGATTGGAAATATAATTTAGCTCGGTTTAAAGAAACATTTTTAGGAAGAACATTTTTAGCCGAAAAATGTATAATTCAAAACCCTAAATCACTACACTTTGAATTTGATAGAAAAACAAATAGTTTAACTGCATTTGCAAAAGAGCCTTTAAAAATAAAACATAAAGGTCTTGGATATTTGATCACTTACGATTTAGTTCATTATGAAATAAAAGGTAAACAATTATTTTTTAGCGGATATGCACGTTATGAAAACTTAAAGAAGTCTATTAAAAAGAAATGGAAACAAAATAGATTAAAGGCCTACAACGGTTCTCGTATGCATTTTTTAAGAAGTTTACTTGCTAAAAACTTAAAAAAAGATGGTTTTGTTATAAACCAATTTAAACGAGTTTTAAACCCTGAAAGACCTTCGGAAGAAAAAATACAAATGGCTCGTGAATTAATTAGTCTACACAACAATAATATTAATCTTTCAAAAACAATAACGACACCGAAAACCCCATTGGATAGTGCTTTAGTTACTCTTAGAAAAAGCCGATTAACCAAATACAGAGATTATTTATACAAAAGAAATGTCCCTTACAAAGACATGATTGAACACATTGAAAACAAACCTTTTTTAAACTTTGAAAACTACCTTTCTATTACCTATACTAAAGAACCTGAAGAAGATAAATATTTGATTGGTATGTTTGGAAGACGTAAAAAAGCTTCTGGTGTACAAACATCAAATATTGTTTTATTAGAGAAAAAATCTCAAATTGAAAATTCTGGAATTTTATTAAATCCACATGCAATTTTCAATGAAGGATATTGGGCTTTTGAATCTTTTGCTAATATGCTTCCACTAGATTATCAACCTCCTAAAAACTAATTCTTATTTTTTTCTTCAATCCACTTACTCATATATTTTGTTGCTTTAAGTGTTTGATGTTGCAATAAGCTACCTAAAAAATTATGCGTGCGATGAGTGTCCAAATTCTTTTGAAGTTCTTCAATTCGGTTTAGAAAAAGAAAACCTATTTTTTCTTTGTCATAAATTTGATTTATGATGTCAATTCCTTTTTCCTGAGACTCTTTCCATACTTTTTGGTTAGAATAAAGTAATACTGCTTTATTAGAAAACTCGTCCAAATTTGATTCAACAAAACCGTTCCATGATAAATTTTCATGCATGCCTTCTGCTCCGATTAAAGTTGTTACAGATGGTGTCCCTGTAATCATAGCTTCCGTTAGCTTTCCTTTGATACCCGCTCCAAAACGAATAGGTGCTAAAACTACTTTAGAATTACTAATCACTTCAATTGCATCCTCTGCAAAACCTTTTACTAAAAAACCTTCTTGTGGTTTATTTAATTGCTCTATTTGTTGTGTTGCATAAGCTCCATAAATATGCATTTCTGCTTTGGGTAATTCTTTTCGAATCTGTTTCCATACATGATTTTTTAATTCTAAGACTGTATCTACATTTGGAGCATGAAAGTAGTTCCCTATAAAAACAAAATGGTTTCTTTCTTCAAAAGACTTCCAGTCTTTTATTTTATTATCATCTATTCTATCTAATAGAAACGGAAGGTGGTACAATAAACGTTCATCTATTTTAAAAATTTCCTTAAGCAATTTCATTTCATAGCTTGAAATAATCAAAGTTAAATCGCATCGTAAAATAGATGCAATCTCTCGCTTAGCATCATCAGAATTCAACAATGCATTGTTAGAAAACTCTTCTCCTTTTTTTAACTGTTTATGACGTGTTTTTCGCAAGAAATGTAAATCTTCTGTATCTAATAATCGTAAAGATTTTGGGCTATTTTCTGCTACACGCCAACCAAATTGTTCTTCCATCATAAACCGATCGAACATAACAATATCTGGTTGTAAGCCTTCTATGAATTCATCAAAAGAAGATGAATTTAGCTCAATTGAAACTTCTTCAAGTCCTATATTCGTTAACTCAATTGAATTTTCGGTTTTTTGGGCAGGGCTACCAAAAAGAATTTTATAATCTTGATTTTTAAAAACCTCTATAAGCTGTAACATTCTATTTCCAGCTCCAGTGGTTTTTTCTACCCAAACATACCCAATTATTAAAAGTGTTTTCATATAATTTTCAAAGGTATAACAAATAGAATAAAACAAATCTAAAAACCTTTACTGCAAGTCAGTTAGATTGTGTAATTTTGTAGTTATAATTCTGAAATACAAAATATAAAACAGATGAAATACGATTTAATCGTTATTGGTTCTGGACCAGGTGGATATATTGCTGCCATCAGAGCTTCTCAATTAGGTTCTAAAGTTGCTATCATTGAAAAATACTCAACTTTAGGTGGTACATGTTTAAATGTTGGATGTATTCCTTCTAAAGCATTATTAGACTCTTCTCACCATTATTATGACGCTATAAAACATTTTGACGAACACGGAATTTCTGTTGAAAATCCTACGTTTGACTTTGGTAAAATGGTTGCTCGTAAAGCTAATGTTGTAGAGACTACTACTGGAGGAATCAAATATTTAATGGATAAAAATAATATTGATGTTTACGAAGGTTTAGGTTCTTTTGAGGATGCTACTCACGTAAAAGTTAGTAAAAATGATGGTACTTCAGAAGTTATTGAAGGGACAAATATCATTATTGCTACTGGTTCTAAACCATCTACATTACCTTTTATATCTATTGATAAAGAACGTGTAATTACTTCTACTGAAGCTTTAAAATTAAAAGAAGTTCCAAAACATTTATTAGTTATTGGTGGTGGAGTTATTGGATTGGAATTAGGTTCTGTTTATAAACGCTTAGGTGCTGATGTAACAGTTATCGAATATGCTCCAACAATTACTCCTACTATGGATAAAGATGTTTCTAAAGAACTTACTAAAGTTTTAAAGAAGCAAGGAATGAAATTTAACACTAGTCACGGTGTTACTTCTGTTGAAAGAAATGGTGATGAAGTTGTTGTAAAAGCAACTAACAAAAAAGGAGAAGAAGTTACATTTACTGGTGATTACTGTTTAGTATCTGTTGGACGTAGACCTTATACTGAAGGTTTAGCTTTAGATAAAGCTGGTGTAAAAGTTACTGAAAGAGGTATGGTTGAAGTAAATGACCATTTACAAACAAACGTTTCTAATATTTATGCTATTGGTGATGTAGTACGTGGTGCTATGTTAGCTCATAAAGCTGAAGAAGAAGGTGTTGTTGTTGCTGAATATTTAGCTGGACAAAAGCCTCACATTGATTATAACTTAATTCCTGGTATTGTATATACTTGGCCAGAAGTTGCCGCTGTTGGTAAAACTGAACAAGAATTAAAAGATGCTGGTGTTGAATATAAAGCTGGTAAATTCTCAATGCGTGCTTTAGGACGTTCTCGTGCTAGTGGAGACATTGATGGATTTGTAAAAGTTTTAGCTGATAAAAATACTGATGAAGTATTAGGTGTTCACATGGTTGGTGCTCGTGTAGCTGATTTAATCATGGAAGCTGCCGTAGCTATGGAATTTAGAGCTTCTGCTGAAGATTTAGCTCGTATTTGCCATGGACATCCAACGTATTCTGAAGCAGTAAAAGAAGCTGCTAAAGCTGCTTGGGATGGTAAACCATTAAACGCTTAATAAAAAAGCTTTAAAACATATTAAAAAAGCCGAACGAATATCGTTCGGCTTTTTTATATTGTATTTTATTATCCTTATTGGATTCCGTAGAATGAACTTATGTTATCTTCTATATTTGAAGCTTTTTTAACAGCTTCATACATTTGGAATGTCTTATTCTTTCTCTCGTTAGCTAAACGCTTTCTATAAGTATCGTAATTTGGTAAAGCAGTTGGTAACTCTCTAGACTCAACTTCAAAAGCAAAAACTCCTTTATCTCCTGATACATTCTTTATTACTTGCTTTTCTTTAGCATTTAACATTGCTCCTACAACTTTAGGCTCATAACCTACTCCTGCCAAAGTTGGTGAATTTAAATTAACGTCTGCAGCGTTTCTTACTATTACATTTACAGACTTAGCAATATCAGCTAATGTAGCTCCGCTAATTTTATCCTCTATCATTTTAGCTTTTCTTTCGTTCATTAAAATAGGACGAACTCTTGAAATTGCTTTGTCTACTGGCATTAAACCTTTTTCAGTTATTCCTGTTAAAACAGCTACTACATATCCTCCTTCTATATCAAAACGCTTAAAGCTTCCTTCATTTACATCATTTCCAAAAGACCAAGTAATAATCTCTCTTTCATTACCAACTCCTGGAACTACTTCATCTAAAGATTTTAAACCTACAGCTGGTGAAGATGTTAAACTCTTCTCTTTTACAGCTTCATCAAAGTCTTTTCCATTAGCTAACTCTAAAGCAAAAGTTTCAGCATCTTGGAAAATTGCATTCTCTGTTGCTTCTGAAGCTTCTATCTTACGTCCAAAAGTTACTAACTTAACAACTGGTTGGAAATTCTTTTGACCATCAATTTTAATAACGTGGAATCCAAATGGAGATTTCACTACTCCCATGTCACCTTCTTTTCCTTCAAAAACAAAGTCTCTAAAGCTAGGTACCATTCTGTTATAGCTAAACCAATCGTAAAAACCTCCTTTTTCTGCTGATCCTTTATCCGAAGACATTTCTTTAGCTAAATCCGCAAATTTAGATTTATTAGCTTTTACTACTGTTAATAAACTATCTGCAGTTTTCTTAGCTTCTTCTTCTGTTTGAGTAACAGTTGCTGCTGCACTTGTAGCTCCAACAAAAGGAATTAATATATGACTTGCTTGTGCTGAATCTGGTAATTGAATTACTTTAGAAATTTTAGAAATTTTGAAGTAATCAGCATCTTTATATGGTCCGAAAACATCTCCTTCTTTACCATTAAAAATTTCTTCAGCAATAACTTGTGGTACTTGTACTTTAAACTTATAGTTATCATCTAAAGCGATATCTGAATCGTTTTCATCTAAAAACTCAACATAATCAGTAGCATTTTTTAATCCCTTAATTACAACTCCTCTGTTATCAGAATCGTTAATTAACTTAGCTACTTCTTCTTTAGTTGCAGCTTCATCTCCTTCAGTTGGTTTAATATCAAACTTTACAAATTTAATATCTCTTGAAGCTTCAACTTGAAATTCATCTTCATGTTTTTTGATGTAATTTGCAACATCACTCTTTTTAAGTACTACTAAACTATCAGCTATTGTAGTGTATGGTACATAAACAAACTTAGCATTAACTTTAGTGTTTTCTATTAAATATTGAGCCTCACCTTCTTTTAAAGAAGCTCCTAAACCAGCAGCCACTAAATTGTCGTAAGTTGTTTTCTCAATATTATTTTTTAAAGAAGTCATATAGTTTTGCCAAGCTTTCCACTCTTCACCATTTGCATCTTTAATAGTTGCTAAAAATTCTTTTAATTTATTTTTATCGAATAATCCAGAAGTTTGAAATCTAGGGTCATTCTGTAATGCTGGAGAATCATAAAGAGCAGTCATAATATCTTCGTCTCCTACAGTAATACCAGCTTCCTCTAATTGAGTTTGGTAAATTTTTTGTCTGATTAAGTTATTCCAAACAGTTTTTGCTGCTTGCATTTCAGAAACTCTATTTCCAGTTTGCGCTTTGTATGCATCTAAAGCTTCGGCAAATTCTTGGCGCGATATAGTTTCACCATTCACTTCCCCTACTTCATTTACTTTACTTGCATTAAAAAAATCTGATATTGTAGATGGGTCTAAAACAAATGCAAAAAGTGCTAAACCAATTACAAGAATTAAGAACATTGAGCGTTCTCTAATTTTCGATAAAATTGCCATACGTAGTTTATTTTATTAACAGTGTGCGAAAATACAATTTCACATTAAATAATGCAATGTTTTTTTTAGCTGTTTTTGAGGTAGTTTGCTACTTGAGGCTTAAATTTCTGTCTACTCTTCTTTATCGAGTACTTTCAAATAAATAGTATCAATTTTAGTAGCACTTGCGTTCAATATTTTTATTTGAAACTTATCTACTTCTAAAATTTCTTCTTGTTTTGGTATTGTTTCTGTATAATTTATGATGAAACCACCTAAAGTTTCGTAAGCTTCTTCCTTAGGTATATTTAAATCATATTCTTCGTTTAAATAATCAACTTCTAATCTTGCTGATAAATTAAACTCTTCCTCATTTAATCTTTCTTCTAGCAATTCTTGATTATCATGTTCATCTTCAATTTCTCCAAATAATTCTTCAACAATATCTTCTACAGTTATAATTCCAGATGTTCCTCCATATTCATCAACAACTACAGCAATACTCTTTCGTTTTTTCATCAAACTATTCAAAACATCGTTTATAATCATTGATTCTGGAACAAACTCTACTGGTAACAATATTGATTTAATTGCTCTGGGTTTTTTAAACAATTCAAAAGCATTTACATAACCAAGAATATCATCTAAAGAGTTTTTATAAACTAAAATTTTAGATAGACCTGTTGAAATGAACATCTTTTTCAAGTTACTTACAGATTCATGTATATCAACTGCCATGATTTCTGTACGTGGCACCATAATTTCTCTTGCTTTTACTTTATGAAACTCTAATGCATTTTGAAAAATTTGAATTTCGGAATCAACCTCTCCTTCATCATTTCCTCCATCTAGTTGCTCTGAAATATAATTCCCTAATTCTTCTTTACTAAATTCTGTTTGCACTGCATCTTCTTTTGCTTTGAAAAATACACGTAAAAAGAAATCAGAGATTTTTGTAATAACCCAAGTTATTCCATAAAAAATCAAGTAAAAAACATAGGCTGGTATAACAAATACCTTTAGCATTTCATTTGCATAAATTCTAAAGATAGCCTTAGGTAAAAACTCTGCTGTAACAAGTATTACAACAGTTGATATTATTGTTTGAGTAAGTAAACTTAAATCGTCTAGTAAATAATTTATAAACGATATGTTTGTAGGTAATAGTGATTGAAACCAAGTCATTAACAATTGCCCCATAAAATAACTATAAATTACCAAAGCAACATTATTTCCTACTAACATAGTGGTAATAAACTTAGATGACTTTCTAGTTAATTTTGCTAAAATTTTAGGCAAAAGACCTTCTCTCTTTTTTTCTAGCTCAATATGTAGTTTATTGGCAGAAACAAAAGCTATTTCCATACCTGAAAAGAAGGCTGAAAATAATATAGAAGCTAAAATTATAATGACTTCAATTTGCATTAACGCTGTTGATTTCTATTTTCTATTTTTCTTCTAAAATGTCTTTTAAAGAAAAAGATTAAAGTAATAAAGATAGCAAATCCAAACATAATAAGTGCGCCTTCTTTATCTGAACTCCATTTTAAAATTCCTTCTACTAGAAAAATTACCCCAACAACAAGGTATCCGTATTGTAAATACTTCCAAAGTGTATTCATTATATATCTTTTTGATTTACTTCGATATCTCCTGTGATATCTTTTGCTATATGTTTTGACAAATCTTCTTTTGACTCAAAACCAAACCCATTAATAATTGCATTTGGTGTTGTTAACCTAAAGCCATCTTCTGTAAAAAAGTAATGTTCTTTTTGGTCCCAAAAAAGCTGATTTGTTTCTAATTTAGTATTCTCTGTGTGGTTTATTATCACTACATTTCCTCTTATTTCAGAAACTTTTGTTTTGTTATAAGTCAGAGCATAATTCCCTGTGATAGTAACCGAATCTTTTCCTGTTTTATTTATTGATACTATTTTTATCCCCTTTGGAAATTCATTGTAGGGATGCTCTTCTCTATTTGAAAAATCAAAAAAAACAGGTGCCTTAGTTTTTGAAGTTATTCTACCAGAATCTTTATGTATATGATAAATATTTTTAGCTGTACCCATAGGTAAATTTTTATCCGCTAAAAAGTCTCGTACTTCTTTTTTTGTGTTTGTACAAGAAAAAAACATTGCTACCAAACAAATGGCAGCAATGCTATTATATATATTTACTAAAAATGATTTCATTTAAATCTATTAAGGAATACGAACAGTTTCGCCTATCCAACACCCAATTTTATGACTACCTCCAGATGAAACTCCTTTTTGGAAAATTAACTTCTTAGACGGTACATTCTTTTTATAACTAGAAATATATCTTCCCGCTCCACATCCTGGGTCAACTCTCTTCGCTTTTAACGCTTTATTTAAAGCTGCTACATACACCATTCTTTTTTCAAATTCATCACTACCACAAGAGTTAGCACTTTTTTGGTATAAACTAGCTATGAATAAGTATGCTTTCCCCATATTTGGATTGTATTTTAATGCTTCGTAAGCTAAAGCTCTCGCTCTACTTCCACTAGCACTTTGAGCTTCTCTTAATTTATATTTCGCTTTCTTAAACGGATCAGTTTCTAAGTCAAATGCTTTCTTTCTCATTTGAGCAGCTCCACCTTTATCTCCATTTTTAGCTAAAACTCCTGCTAAGAAATTGTAAGCATCTGCAGATTGTGTTGCTTCCGCATAAGCATTTGCTAACTTTTCGAATAATGGATCAGATTGACATCCTTTGTTGTACATTCTTGACACAGCTCTCTTTAACCAAACTCCATTCGCTTTGTTAGCTTCAAAATCTCTAGTATAGATAGGTATTAATCTATCACAAGTTGCTAATTTAGAAATAATTGCATCTAACCCTCCTTCAACCATACCTAAGGCTGATGAATTCATAGTATAAGCTCTTAACAATCTTTTCTCTTTTGCTCCAATAGTTCCCATTGAATCTTTTTCTTGTAAAGCTGGTAATTTCTTACTGTAACCATCTAATTTTTCTTGTACAGATTCCATTACATCATCATACGTATCGAATACTACTTGAGGATTTGTATCTTTATTCTCTTCTGTTACAGCTTTAAAATATCTGAAGATATTTTTTACCCCCATATCTTTTGGAGAAATACTGTAAGCTTTCTTTAAAAGAGCAATAATCTCAGCCTCAGTTCCTATTTTATTTTTAATTAAAAAAGTAGCATAGTCATTATGAGCCTTTGCAGCTCCTTTCACAGGAAAATTAACAATTCTTGTTTCATACACTTTTTTTGCTAAAACTGGGTCTTTTAATTTATCCGCTACTTTTGCTCCAATTTTGTAAATATTAACCGATAATTTAGGGCAATTCGTTAATAAATATTCTAAACTAGGTTTAGCTTGCGCATATTTTTTTGTATTTGCATCTCCTTTAAAAAGGTTATACTTTATGTTACACTCTTGACTTGCCTGCGCTTTAACACCATTTACGGCTACAAACAAAAATAATCCTGTAAGTAAATACGTAAGTTTTTTCATCATTTATCAGTTTTTATTAATCTATTTGTCGTTTTTTAAACCAGTTGATATCGTTCAAAGATAAACTTAATCTTATATTAAAATAGTTTTCTTTTATTAGGTTATTGCTAGTTGTTCCTTTTTGACCATATTCAAACCCAATATTTAAATTTGATACTTGTCTTGGTAATGGCAATCCTAGACCAACATTTATGCCAAAGTCATTGATTGAAGTAAATTGATTATTTGTCTTAACCTGCAATCCTGTATTCTCTATACGTAACCCAGCCCTATAAACAACTCTATCCCAATAACTTGAAATAGAATTTATTTTCGGAATATAAAATCCTCCTAAAGAAAATTTATTTGAACTTTCATATTTATATGCTCCTCCATTTGCAATAATAGCACTAGAAGTACTTAAAGCACTTTGGAATTGTTGATTAACTCCAACATACCATTTATTTTCTTTTCCTAAACCAAATCCAAAAACACTTTTTAGAGGTACATTAAGATCACCATTAACAGTTCGGTTATACAATTCGTCTTTAGGAATCTCTTGACCTGCATTAGAAAACACCAAAGAATACATTCTTTCACTACCATTTGCTGATAAATCACTTTCTACAGTAACAGATGCTCCAGAATATAAATTCAAACCATTTTTAAGTTCTCTCTTATACTGAGCTCCAAATTTAAATTGACCTCCTCTTAAACTTGTCTTTTCTTCTTGTTTTGTTGAAAAAGCAACATTTGTTCTTTGATTTAATACACTATTAGTAAGGTTTCCAAATATAAATCCTGCTTCTATTCCTAATGATAAGCCTTCAAAAGCGTACATTCCAAAACTGGCATAAATTTTACTTGCTCCTCCTTCTCCTCTAAATAAAGTAACATTATTAGGATCTTGGTTATCTAATAATGAGTATCCTACAGATGAAAATGGTTGTAATCCTAAAGATAAACCTGCTTTTTTCCCTACTGGAAATCCTAAAGCTATATAACGTAAATTTGTAGAATTTCCTGTTTGAGACTGACTACCTTCTTTTATTGTTAAAAAACTTAAACTTCCTCCTATACCATAAGTAGCAGTTCTAATATCTGCATTAGATGCAGGGTTTGTAAAGTTTAGACGACGTGTGTTTTTTAAAGCAACTCCAATTCCTCCCATAGATGCTTGCTCTACAGTTACTGCTTCAAAACTTTCACCTATTCCAAAATAAGAGTATGGTGACGCACTATTTCTTTGTGCTGTTATTGTTATTGTACTAAACAGAAGTACCCCTGATAATAATCTCTTAATCATTCGCTATATTGTATGTCAAAATAGTATGTAACCCTTCCAAAACAAAATTTGGATGGGCAAATATGCCACTTTTTAATTGTTTAGCCAAGAAATATGTATCTCCACCTGTTAAAACTACTGTTAAATCTTGATACTCATCTTCATATTGCTTAATAACTCCACTTATTTCATTGCAAATTCCATTCACAATACCAGAATGTATTGAAGTATTTGTATCCTTTCCAATAAAGCTTTCAACGTTATTAGGTTTTAATAACGGTAATTTAGAAGTGAAATTATGTAAAGCTTTGTATCTCATATTCATTCCTGGTGATATAGCACCTCCTAAATACTCTTTTTTATCATTAATAAAATCAAAAGTAATACATGTTCCTGCATCTATTACCAATACATTTTTTTTAGGATATTTTTTAACTGCTGCTGAAGCCAAGGCAATTCTATCTACTCCTAATGTTTTTGGTGAATGATATAAATTACTAAACGGTACTTTTGTTTCATTATTTAAAAAAATTGGGTCTAATAATTCGACTATTTGATCCCGTTCTGAGTCTGAAAAATGGGCTACTGAAGATATAATAGCCCCTGAAATCTTAAATTTTGAAATAATTTTTTTCAATTCTGAAATAATTTTTTCTTTTTCAACAATAAAAACTTCTCTCAACGTATTTGTTTCAAAAACAGCAACTTTAACTCTTGTATTTCCTACATCAATAATCAAATTCATATCTATAAATCTTGGTTTTCAAATTTACGTTACATTTTTTTAAAACAATTACTTTGTATAATTAAAAAACCATTGTATATTTGCATCCGCTTAACGAAAGTAGCAACTGGTGCCTTAGCTCAGTTGGTAGAGCAAAGGACTGAAAATCCTTGTGTCCCTGGTTCGATTCCTGGAGGCACCACTATTTAAATTTTAACTTTAGTTATAATTTTTATACGTTTGTTACTTAAATAAGCTTTAACTGGTGCCTTAGCTCAGTTGGTAGAGCAAAGGACTGAAAATCCTTGTGTCCCTGGTTCGATTCCTGGAGGCACCACCGTAAACCCGAACATTCGTTCGGGTTTTTTATTTAAACTTATTTTTAGAGATTAATTCTTCTCGTTTTAAAACTAAATTAAGAACCTATAATAAAATCAAATAACTCAAAATTTGATAGAACATAGTTTACACAATAAAAAAACTCGAAGTTTTCACTACGAGTTTTATTTTTATTTTAATCTAAATTTCATCTCAACAGGTAAATGATCTGATGCTTCTCCAAAATCATTCAAGACTTTACCCTCTACATAATCAATACTGTCTTCTGTATAAAAAATATAATCTATTCGCTCATACAAATCTCTAGTATCGAATGTATTTTCTGGATTTTGATTGTTAAACGCTGCATTACCTATACCTTCTTCTTTAAACATCTTCTGGATAATTGCTTCTTGATCTCTAGCTCTTGAATTAAAATCTCCTAATAAAATTGTTGGATAGCTATTTTTATATCTCTTAAAAACGTTTAAAACATATTCAAACTGACGAACTCTTGTTGGTTTATCAAATGCTTCTAAGTGAATGTTTATTATTATTACCTCTTTTCCTTCTATTATCACCTTAACTACTTGCACTAACCTATCTAAATACAAAGCATCTCTATAAAATGGACTATCAGGAACTCTTTCTAAAACAATACGCTCATAATCTTTTAACTTATACTTACTCAATATTGATTGACCTGATACCACTTTTCCAAAATGCATACTTGGTGGCCAATATGGGTATGGTAAATAGCGCTCATCCCAATTTACTCCTCTAGCAATATAATTATAACCTAGTTTAGAAAACTCATCTTCTTGATTAACTTCATAAGATCTTGATGCATTATAATCTATTTCCTGAAAAGCTATAATATCTGGCTGTACTTTATTTAACTCTTCTTTTACTTTCTTTAAATTAGTATCAAATAATTCTTTAGGTTTTGCTATTGGTAAATTATTTGTCATTCCACTCAAATAACCAACATTATAAGTAACTATACTATACACAGAATCATTATCTATACTTTGTGGATATTTATTTTCAATTAATTTTGAATATTCTTTTGCTTCCATGGTTGGCGATGAAGCCCAGAAGAAAAAAACTATAAACATTACAGCAACTAAAACAAGTAACCTTACTAAAACTCTGATTATATTTTTCATAAAATTTTAAAGAAATGTTAAAAACGTATTTCAAATTTAAACTTTTTTAAAGTAGCATAGTCATAGATGTGTAAATATTTAAAAAACTTAAAATTTTATAAAGATGAAGAAATTAATCGCACTATTTGTTTTAGCTATTGGATTTAGCCTAACAACTCAAGCTCAAAAAGGGAAAAGAGGTGATTTTGAAAAATTAACTGTAGAGCAACAAACTGAATTAGCTGTTAAAAAAATGACTTTAAAGTTAGATTTAACTGCTGCTCAACAACGTAAAATTAAACCTTTACTTGCTGAAAAAATAGCTAAACGTAAAGCTATGCACGAAAAAAGAAAAGCAATGAAGGAAAGTGGAAAAGAAAGAAAAAAATTAACAGCCGATGAACGCTTTGCTAAAAAAAGTGCTATGCTAGATGCTCAAATTGCTTTTAAAGCTGATATGAAACGTATTTTAAACGAAAAACAATACGAAAGATTTGAAAAAATGGCTGCTAAAAAGAAGCACAAAGCAAAGAAAAAAATGAAGCGTAGAAAGTATAAGAAAAAACATCATAAAAATGATGATGATAAATAAAACTAATTTGTAGTAGTAGTTTTGATTGAAGGCCCAGTTTTGGAAACAAAACCGGGCTTTTTTTATTCTTTAAACCAACTTGAATATTTTACATAATTATTGGCTATTCTATCTATTTCTCCGGATATTAAATCTTTAGAAATATCTTTTACTTTTTTGGCTGGAACACCAGCATAAATACTTCCACTTTCTATTCTAGTATTTTTGGTTACTACAGCTCCAGCTGCAATAATTGTGTTGGATTCAACAACGCAATCATCCATAATAATACTTCCCATTCCTACTAAAACATTATCATGTATTGTACAGCCATGTACAATTGCATTATGCCCAATAGATACATTATTACCTATTGTTGTTGGAGATTTTTGATATGTTGCATGAATTACCGCTCCATCTTGTACATTTACTTTATCTCCCATTTTAATATAATGAACATCCCCTCTTATTACCGCATTGAACCAAACACTACACTCTTTCCCCATCACTACATCTCCAACAATTGTTGCATTTTCTGCTACATAACAATCTTCTGGTATTTGAGGCGACTTTCCATTTACCGGTTTTATAATTTTCATTTTTATTCTAATACTTTTGGATTAAATATAACTGTATTTTTTTCTATAGTAACTACTACATATTCTTCGAGTGGTATTCCATTTGAATAATAACCATAATTCTTATTTACAAACTCGTTATTCATTTTGTAACTCAAATTATAACTTCCATCTATCGGAGGAATATCAGACATATCAACTACATACATAGACTTTTGATATGGCTTTAAGGTTATATTTTTTAATGGTTTTTCTGAATTCGGAACAATACTTAATGAATCTATGACAAATTCTGTGTTATTAACTATTTCGAATTTAACTTCGCTTCCATAAAAGTGACAAGAAGCAAAAACAACTATTAAAATTAATAATGTAATCTTTTTCATTTCTATTTAAAATATGATAATAGGTTCGCTTTTTTTGATGATGAAACCATAATTTCTTGTCCATTGGATAAAATTACGCTTCCTCCTTTGCCTTTTTTATATTTTACAATCATATTCACATTTACTAAGTACGATTTATGTACTCTGGCAAATGAGCTTTCTTTTAATAATTCTTCAAAATATTTTAAAGTCTTACTAACTAATTTTTTAGAGTTTAAAAAATGTATTTCAGTATAATTGTCATCTGCCTTACAAAATTGAATATCATTTATATCAATAACTTCAAAGCCATCTTGTTGCGGTATTGTTATCTTTTCTGAGGCTAGATTATTCTTTGGTAACAATACTGTATTTTCTAATTCTTTTTCTCTTTCTTTTATCTCTGTTACTAAACTTACCGCTTTTATTAATTCATCTATTGAAATAGGCTTTAATAAATAGTATGTGGCTTGATTGTTTAATGCTTCAATTGCATAATGATCATAAGCTGTTACAAAAATAGTTTCGAATGTTTGATTGTTTATTCTATCTAGCAAATCAAATCCATTTCCATATGGCATTTCTACATCTAAAAACACTAGATCTAGCTCATTACTTTCAATTAATTTTTGCCCGTCATCTATATTACTTGCCTCTCCTACTAATTGAACATTTGGACAATACTTTGAGAGATAGTTTCTTAATATATCTCTTCCAATTACTTCATCTTCTATTATAATTGCTTTCAATTTCATTGCTAATTTCTTTTTAAAATCATTTCTACTTTTGTTCCTGTTTCATCTTCTAATAAATCGGAAATAGAAACAGCTATTTTATCTTTATACATATCATTCAAAATAGCTATTCTATTTTGAATTGTACTCATTCCTTTTGACTTCTGTTTTAGTTGGTGCTTAGTTTTCATTTCCTTTGATTTCTTTCGTCCAACTCCATCATCTTTAATAGTTATCAAAATACTTTCTTCATCATACTGAACCATAGAAATTGTTAAGTTTCCTTTCTCTTTTTTGTATCGAAGTCCATGCCAAATTGCATTTTCTATATAGGGCTGCAATAACATTGGAGGAATCGTATAAGTATCTAATTTTATTTTCTCATCAACTGAAATTAGATATTCAAATTTATCTTTAAATCGATTGTGTTCTAGCTTTACATATAACTCTAACAATTCTATTTCTTTTGTTAACGGAATAAAATCTTCGTCGGAATTTTCCAATACCGAGCGCATTAACACTGAAAACTCTGACAAATATCTATTTGCGCTACGCTCATCATTTACCGCTATAAAATTATTTACTGAATTTAATGCATTAAATATAAAATGAGGATTCATTTGTGAACGCATAGATTTTAATGCTAATAAATTATTTGCTAGTTTTTGTTCTTTATTGGTACGATGCATAAAATAGGCTAATAAGCACATTAATAAAATCCCTGCTAATAATGAATAAATGATTACTTCTTGACGTTTATTACTTTCTTGAGTTATTTGTTGATCCTTATAGGCTAAATCTATTTTATTTTCTGCTAGCTCTTTGTCTTTTTCTAAACTTGATATTCTATTTTGACTCTCTGCTATTCTCCTACCAAAACGTTTGATTTGTTGTATTTCCTGTTCTTTTCTAGAATATAGTGTATCTACTAATTTCACATAACTCTGATAAGCTTCCAATGCTCCTTTATGATTTCCTACTGATTCTAAAACTTCCGAAAGTTTACGAGTTGCATCCTTTTGAATAACAATATCTTCATTCTTATTAGCTTCTTCAATACTCTTTTTTAAATAAGGAATTGCTTCGTTATATTCCTCCTTTAAAATATATGCATTCCCTATCTTGTAATTTATTTTTTGAGAAGTAATCGAATCAACCTGTAACTCCTTATTTTCTTTGTCAATTACTATATTTTCTGCGTTTTTTAAACTCTCTTTCCTTAAATCAATTTCATCATCATAACGCTGAGTTTGATTGTAATAATCAGCAACTTTTTGTTGTACCTTTAATGAATTCATCGGAAATGCTAAATTAGCATATGCTAAATCTAACGAGCTTTCAAATAATGAATCTGCTTTTTTCTCTTCTCCTAACTTAACATAAACTTCTGCTAACCTAGCATTTAAATCTGTTATTTTAGATTTTATTTGTCTTTCCTGAGCTATATTCAATGCACTTTTATAACTATCTAAAGCTTTCTCTAATTCTAATAAATTTTTATACGCATCTCCTAATCCTTCATAAGCTAACAAACGATCATATTTACTTAACTTCCCCTTTAATACTTTTTTATAATTCCTCTTTGCATCTCCATTCTTTAAGGCTAATAATTCAGTTTTGGCTAGCAATAACAATACTTTATTATCATAAACTTCATTTATAGATGCTTTATAATTCTCTATTGCTAAATCGTACTGTTTCCAATATGTATATATTTCCCCTAGCTCTTTATAAGAAACTGACTTACGTCTTTTAGTTTCACTTTCGTTAAGCATTCTTTCAACAAAAGTTAAACTTTTATCTAAATTTTTTTGTTTATAAAATTTTACTGAATCAAAATATTGACTATACAGGTCTAAATCTTTTTTTCTTGATCTTCCTCTACTATTAAAAGAAACTTTGCTAAAACTATATTTAGATTTTTTCTTTCCTTCAAAATCCTTAACTAAAACCTTTATGTCTTCACTATCTTTAATAGTGTAATAAACAGTCATAAAATCTGGATGAGTAACCACAAGTTCATCTTTTGATTTTGCTTTAACTATATATCTATCCTGAGAATTTGAAAACAAAAACCTCTTACCGTTTACTGATACATCTGCATTTTTAATTGCCTCACCTGAGTTATTATCTACTACCTTAACTTTTACTGAAAACTCTTTAGCTACATTCTCTTTATTTTGAGAAAAAACCACACAAAAATTCAATAATAACAGTATAAATAATATGCTTATTTTTTTATTCATCTTTCTCTTAATTAGTGTAAACATACATACAAAAACTGAGTTCGAAAAATTGAAAACTTCCGGAATATCCTTAAAACACTCATCAAAAACCTCTTTTACTCATTTCTTAACTCTAATTACTCATTAACACCGACTGTTTACTCATTCTAGTTTTTTTATCAAATAAGTTGCTCTTAGTTTTGAAATAATTAGCCACCAAACTATTGATAACTTAAAACAAAATAATTATGAAAACTCAAGTATTAAAAATTTTATTCGTTTTTACTTTTCTATTTTCTATAGTTGGTTATGCTACCAACCCTGATAATAAAACACAAACCACTAAGGTTGCTATATTATTAGACACAAGTAATAGTATGGATGGGCTTATTAATCAAGCAAAAGCTCAATTATGGGAAATTGTAAACGAATTATCTTATGCCAAATGTAATGGAGTAACTCCTAAATTGGAAATTGCATTGTATGAGTATGGTAACGATCAATTATCTTCGAAAGAAGGATATATTCGTCAGGTATTACAATTCACCAGTAACTTGGATGATATCTCTGAACATTTATTTTCTTTAACCACAAATGGAGGAAGCGAATTTTGCGGGCAAGTTATTCAAACCTCTCTTAATGAACTTGATTGGGGTAAAAGAAAGAATGATTTAAAAATGATTTTTATTGCAGGAAACGAACCTTTCACTCAAGGTAAGTTAAACTATAAAGATGCGATAACCAACGCTAAAGAAAAAGACATTACTATTAATACTATTTTTTGTGGTGATTATAATTTAGGAATTTCTGGAATGTGGCAAGATGGTGCTATTTATGGTGGTGGTGATTATATGACTATTAATCACAATAAGAATATTGTTCATATAGTTACTCCTTACGACAAAGAAATTATCATTTTAAATAAAAAACTAAATAAGACTTATATTCATTATGGAAACAAAGGATACTCTAAGTATAGTAATCAAACAAAACAAGATTCTAATGCTCTTACTTTAAACGAAGTAGTTGTTGTAAAAAGAGCTGTTACTAAAAGCTCTAAATTGTATAAAAATGCTGAATGGGATTTAGTTGATGCTTCTGAAGAAAAAGAAATTGATTATAATAAATTAAAGAAAAAACAACTTCCTAAGCATTTACAAAACAAGTCTTCAAAAGAAATAAAAAAGTATGTAGAAACTAAACGTAAGGAACGATTAGAAATTCAAGAAAAAATAAAAGAATTAAATAAAAAAAGAAAACTATACGTAGCTAAAAAACAACGTGAATCATCTAAGAATAACGAGTTGGAAAGTGTTATGATTAAAGCGATAAAAAACCAAGCGAAAAAGAAAAACTATTCTTGGTAGGTTTAGTTTGATTAGTAGTTAGTTTTCAAAGCGGAGTGGTACTCCGCTTTTTTATTTTACTATTAGTTTTTCTCCTATACTAATGCTGTTACTTGTAAGTCCATTGGCTTCTTTTATTTTACTTACAGTTGTTTGGTATTTCTTTGCTATAGAATACAAAGTATCCCCTTTTTGCACTTCATGATATCCTCTTTGAATCTTTTGAGGTTTTCTATAATTTTTAGGTTTTACCCTATCATATTTTGCTAAATCATATTTTTTTATAATACCAATTAATTTTTGCGGATAGCGTTTATCTGTTGCGTAACCTGCTCTTCGTAAACCATAAGCCCATCCTTTATAATTTGTATGCCCCAATTTAAATAAGCTTGCATAGCGTTTACGTGTAAGTAAAAACTGCGAATGATCTTCATAAGATGTTTCTGGATATTTATATTTTCTGAAACACTCTCCTTTTTCATCATCGTCATGTGTTACACTTTTTCCTTTCCAACCTCTATGACATTTGATTCCAAAATGATTATTTGATCTTCTTGCTAAATCACTTCTTCCACTCCCTGATTCTAATACTCCTTGCGCTAGTGTTATACTTGCTGGAATATTATGCTCATGCATTTTTTTTACAGCAATTGGTGCAAACTTCTGAATATAAGCTACTGTATGGTTTGTATTTGTTTTTAAAGGTTTTTGTATCTGCTCTAATTGTGGTAGCTCTGGCACCACTTCTTCAACCTCTTCTAAAACAACTTCTTTTTGCTTTGACTTAACTACATTTTTATTAGAACCACAGCTTACTAAAAATGCTGTACAAATTGCTATATAAAAAACTAACTTTATTCTCATTAAATGTTTATTATCTCTTGATTTTTATTCTTTAATTTTTGGTTTACCCCTGTTATTCCTTGTAAACCTCCTGTATGAATTGCTAATACTTTACTATTTCTTGGAAATTCATCTTTCTTTACCTTTTCTAGTATTCCAAACATCATTTTACCTGTATAAATTGGATCTAATGGAATATTTGTAGCTTTTTTGAACTCATTTATAAAACAAATTAGCGCTTCATTATATTTTCCGTATCCACCAAAATGATACTCATTTTCCAAGCTCCAATTATCATTCCTTTGAACAAACTGTTGAATTTCTTTTTCTAAAAAACTTCCTTTTAATGCTGGAAAACCAATTATTTTTTGATGCTCTTTAGCTGATTCTATTAGACCAGAAATAGTACCTCCAGTACCAATTGCAGAACAAATATAATCGAATTTTTCATCTTCTTTTGTTAAGATCTCTTTGCAACCTTTTATTGCCAATTCATTAGTTCCTCCTTCTGGTACCAGATAAAAATCTCCAAACTCTTTTTGAAGTTTTTCTACAAAACCTTTTTCTGTTTTTTGTCTATAAACTGATCTCGAAACAAATTTAAACTCCATTCCATTTTTAAAAGCTTCTCTTAAAGTTTCATTTTGAGCTAATGTTTTGTCTAAATCTATCCCCAGTTCATCTCCTCTTATTACTCCTATAGTCTTAAATCCCGATAATTTCCCTGCAATTGCTGTTGCTGCAATATGATTAGAAAATGCTCCTCCAAAAGTTAACAAAGTGCTTTTTTGTTGTTCTTTAGCTTGAGCTATATTGTATTTAAGTTTTCTGAATTTATTCCCAGAAACAAATGGATGAATTTGATCTTCTCGCTTTATATAAAGCGTCACTTGTTTTTCTTCTAAAATAGGAAGAAGAACTTGTTGATTTTGTATATTAGGATTGGACAAAAACAATTTATTTCCAATAATTTATTGATTCAAAATCATTATTATAATCTCCTATATAAGTGTTTTCCCAATATATTTCTCCTCCCTCTAGCTCAACGAAAACTCTGTAAAGCCCACTCTCAAATTTACTTGCATTTATAGTTAATGAATTGGTAAGTTTTGTTGGCTTTATTTCTTCAATAGCTTTGTTTATAACCTCACTCGCTGTGTATAAATCATTTGTCAAATAATCTTCAAAAACAACGTTTTTAAACACATTTGTTGACTGTCCCTTTAAAACCCAAACCTTTAAAATATTTTTTTGTGAAGCCAACTTAAAAATATTGACTGCTGGTATAGGATACATCGTAACAATTTTATTTTTCACATATTTAGAAGGATCATTTTGATCTTTTTCTTTCTTATAAAACAACCCATTAGGATTTCCTAAACGGCCTATTTCTAGTCCAAAATCATTTATTAATTTTATTCCTGTAACTATAGTTATATCTTTTATTTCATGGCTATCTTCATTACTACTACAAGATATTAACGCTAAAAGTGTGATGATTAAATACTTTTTCATTTTAATTATAATTTGCAATTTGTTCTTCAATTGTTTCCCATTCTTCCATTAAAGTATCAACCTCTGCCTTCTTTGCTTTATAGTTTTCAAAGAAATTAGGCTGAGAAGATACCTCTTCATAGTTTTGAGCTAACTCTAAGTCTATTTTTTCTATTTCTGCTTCGATGTCAGCTATTCTATTTTCAATTTTATTTATTTTATTTTTTAACTTTTTAATTTCTTTTTCTTGCTCTCTAGATAATTTATAACTTTCTTTCTTTGAAGTATCTTTACCTTCTTTTACAACTGTTTTCTTTTCTGCATCACGCAAACTTTCCATTTTGTGCTGCTCTAAGAAATAATCAATATCTCCTAAATATTCTTTTATTACTTTGTCTTTAAACCCATAGACTGTTGTAGTTAAACCTTGTAGAAAATCACGGTCGTGAGACACTATAATTAATGTTCCATCAAAGCTTTGAAGCGCTTTCTTTAACACATTTTTTGAAGCTATATCTAGGTGATTTGTAGGCTCATCCATTATTAACACATTGAATGGTGATAATAATAATTTACATAATGCTAAACGATTTCGTTCTCCTCCTGATAATACTTTTGCCTTTTTATCAACCGCTTCTCCTCCAAATAAGAATGATCCCAACATATCTCTGACTCGCATTCTATTAGAATCTGTCGCAGCATCTTCCATAATTTCCAATACTGTTTTTTCTGGTGGTAATTCTTCTGATTGATTTTGAGCAAAGTATCCTATTTCTACGTTATGCCCTAACTTTAAATTTCCTTCAAACGGAATTTCTCCCACCATCATTTTAGCTAATGTAGATTTTCCTTGTCCATTTTGACCAACAAAGGCTATTTTACTATTACGCTCTATTAGTAAATCTACATTTTGAAGCACTTGTTTTTCTCCATAACTTTTGGCTAAGTTTTCTGCTTCTACAATTATTTTACCTGGCTCTTTTGAAATTGCAAAACGAACATTCATTGTTGCATTATCATCTTGATCTACTTCAATACGTTCTACTCTATCAAGTTTCTTTATTAAGGATTGAGCCATTGCAGCCTTATTCGCCTTTGCTCTAAACTTCTCAATAAGCTTTTCTGTATGCTCTATTTCTTTTTGTTGATTCTTTTGCGCTTGTAACTGCTTTTCTTTTATTTCTGCACGTAACTTTAAAAATTCCGAATAAGGCTTTTTATAATCGTAAATTTGACCTAAAGATATTTCTATAGTTCTATTGGTTACATTATCTAAAAACATCTTATCATGCGAAACTAAGACTACTGCTCCAGCATAATTTTTTAAGAAGTTTTCTAACCAAATGATCGATTCAATATCTAAGTGGTTAGTAGGCTCATCCAATAATAAAATATCATTACTTTGTAATAATAATTTTGCTAATTCAATACGCATACGCCAACCTCCTGAGAAAGTATCTGTCAGCTTATCAAAATCTTCTCTTTGGAAACCTAAACCTTGTAAAATCTTTTCTGTTTCTCCTTGATAATTATAACCTCCCAACAACTCATAACGCTCAGTCTTTTCATTCAAACTAATGATTAAATCATTATAAGCTTCACTTTCATAATCGGTTCGTTCGGCTAGCTGTTGGTTAATTTCATCAAGCTCAAATTCTATTTCTTTAATTTCTGTAAAAGCCTGATACGCTTCTTCCAATATTGTTCTACCATGAACAAAATCTATATCCTGACGTAAAAAACCTATTCGTACTTCTTTATCAAAAGCCATAGTACCTCCACTGCTTTCGATATCTTTAGAAAGCACTTTTAATAAAGTAGATTTTCCTGCTCCATTTTTTCCAATCAATCCTATTCTATCTCCTTTATTTAATTTAAAAGTGATTCCTGAGAATAAATCTGTTCCCATGAACGAAACCGATAAATTATGTACGTTTAACATAGTCTTTTTACGAATTACTTTGTTTTTGTAACTACTGTTACAAAATACTGTGTTATTTTTGTTGAAATTTGTGCAAACTTACAAAACGAAATAATTAATTAGGCCTATAATAAGATATGTTTGGAAAAGGAAGTAAACTATACAGTATTTTTAAAAGTAAATGCCCTCGTTGTCATGAAGGTGAATTTTTTAAATACCGTATATCTTTCAATCCAAAGAAAATAACAACTTTGCATGAAAATTGCCCTAAATGTAACTTAAAATACATGATGGAACCTTCTTTTTTCTTTGGTGCAATGTATGTTAACTATGCTATTGCTGTTGCTTTATTTGTAGGTATTTTTATTATAGCTAAAGTTTTCATTGGACTCTCTATCTTAAAGAGTTTTATCTCAATTGTAGTTGTTTCTTTATTACTGACACCTATCAATTTACGTTTATCTCGTATTATCTGGATTAATCTCTTTGTCTCTTACAATAAAAAGGCTAAGGAATTACAGTCTGAAAAATAACATTTTATTTTTCAAACCTTTTTATATCTATTTCTTTATCTAGTTTTTCACCTTTTTCTAAGTGTTTAAATAAGCTTATGGCAATACTTGGACCTATCATAACACCTCGGGTTCCTAAACCATTTAAAACTGCTAATTGTTTATATTTAGAGTGTGTTCCTACTAAAGGTCTTCTATCTTTTACTGTAGGTCTAATTCCTGCCAATTGATTGGTTACTGTGTATGGAACTGAAATTACTTTTTGTAGTTTATCTTCCAACTCTTTTCTTCCTTCTTTTGTAGGTAATGATGTTTTATCTGTCCAATTAAAAGTAGCTCCAACCTTGTAATAATCATTGCCTAATGGCATTACAAACACACTTGATTTTAATAAGAAATTGATTTTTAATTCTGGTGCATGAATTGTTATCGTTTCTCCTTTTGCCTCTTTTAGTGGAAGCTCATTAAAATATGGGTTATTCTTTACTCCAAAACCTTCACAAAAAACAACTCTATTAGCAATAATATTATTATAATTTACTTTTTCTCCTTTCAAAATTAACTCTGAATGTTTAAAACTTTCATTTATTAACAAGTTCTTCTCATTCAAATACGCTTTATACAATTTTACAAGTGTTGTAGTATCAACTCTTCCCGTACCTTTTAATTCACCAAATCCAAAATCACCTACAACACCATCTATTTTTCCTTTTAATACCTTAGGAAGCATGTATTGAGCTAACATTGGTTTATCTGAAGCTATAAACCAGTTGTTTTCATCCCCTATACTATTGAACACTTTTTTTGTTGGAAATTCATAATCCAATTGAGTCGATAGTTTTTCCTCTATATTTTTATAAAATGGTTTTGCTAGTTCTATTTGTTTATGCCCGTTCCAAACAGGCGTAAAACGTTTTAATATTACTGGATTATATACTCCACCTGCTACTATAGAGGAGTTTTGTGAATTATCTTCAAAAACGACAAAACTCTTATTATTTCTTTCTAAAATTTCAGCAAATGATATCCCTGCTAAACCTAAACCTACTATAATATAATCAACCTCAATATTCATAGTTCAAAAATACTACTATTAAAACAAAAAAAGCGTTTGCATTGCAAACGCTTTTTATTTTATTCAATGAGAATTACTAGTAATTCCACATATCCATTTCTCTGTTACGAATTCCTTCTTTAATTCTATCAGCTTCTAATAATTGGAATAAAGAATTTCCTCTTACATAATCTTTAATAGATCTATCTCCGTAAATATTCTCTTCCTTTCTAACTGTAGAAGTAAATCTTCTCGCATTTAACAAGTTATCATAAGATAACGGTTGAGCTGAGTTTTCAGGATTAAATACTTTTGATGCATGTAAAGTTTCTCTTGCATCAGGGAAGAATACCCAGAATAATGCATACTCTCCTTCATCTTCGATATCTGTACCTAAAATCTGTACATCTGGTCCCATTGGTGCTAAAGCTAACATACGATACTTAAGCTCTCCACCTCTTTTGTCAAAATACCAAATACCTTTTATTAAGTATCCTTTGATATCTGCAGACTGTACAGAATATGGATCAATGTTTCCGTAACCATCATCACGCTCGTTGTAAGTCATAGATTTAATTTCTTCCATTCCAATCTTAGTTGTAAAATAAGAATCACTATAAACCTCTTTGATCTCACCATTTTTAATACCTTTTAACAATGTATCAAATAATGAACGTCTTGTTAAACCTGCATTTGTAGTATCAATTGGATAGTAATAAGGTAAATTGATCTTTTGATTTAAATCAACATATTCCCACACCACTTTAGACCATAACACATCTCTATCGCTAATATAACCATAAGGAAGTGGCTTATCGTCCTCTGAAACTATTTGTGCTTCAGATTTAACTCCAATTTCATCTACCTTTGTAGCATTTAAGAGGTTAGCTTGGGCACTTACATAACTTGTTGTAGCAAGTGCAAATAAAACCATATAAAAACGCTTCCAATTCATACTTTAAATTTTTACTTATTAATTCGTAATTTCTATACTAACAGGTAATACTTTCTTGATTTTATAGTTAGAACCAGATACAGATGCTTTAATATCATAAATAGTAATCACATCATTTCTTCTTGCTCTACCTAATGCCTGTTTTGCTCTAGCTGTTAACTTAGTTCCATTTACTGGTACAGTTACCTGACCTGGTACTTTAATTTTAAAACTAGATACATTTAATTTTAAATCGAATAAGAAATCTGGTAAACCTGCACCTACATTAATTCTAGATACACTAGCTTTAGGCATTCTTACAGTACCATATTGACCTCTTACCATACCTACTGCTGGTGGTATGTCTTTAATTCTATATTTCTTTGGTGTATTAATTTTTCCACCACCTGGTAATTCTGCAGAAACTCTAATAGTTACTTCTCCACCTTTACCTGGTCTCATTACATACTTGTCTCCTTTAACTTGTCTTAATCCTGGTGCAGAAGCTTTTACTTTGTTACTTGCTACTCCTGGTACAGAAATAGTTAACGGGTTTGGTAATCCACGGTATACTACATTCATTTTGTCTGCAGATACCACAGCTTCATTAGGCTTTGGAATTACTGAATAACCTCCTACAATCGGAATAGTTACTAAAGAATCGTTTTCCATGAATTGGAACTCTCCTTCTAATGTCTTATCCCCTACAGATCCAGCTGGTCCGTCTAAGATAACCTGTCCTGCCTTGATTTTGTCAGCTTCAATTTCTTTACCGTTAACAATTACTTTTTCAGCAGTTAAATTGTCATCTTTCTTACCTAAAACAATCTTACCTGATAATTTTTCACCTGGGTAGTATGCATTCTTTTCAAAAAGAACCATTGCTTCATAATTCTTTAAAGAAACTGCACTCTCTAATTCACCTTGTAATAAAGCAGATAATGCATCAGATTCAGTTGCTTTAACATCAGCTTGAATTTGAGTAAACTTAGTTAAAGATGCTACTAAAGGAAATCCTTCATAGTTGTATTTTAACCAGTCAATTTTCTTTTTATCTTTATTAGTTACTTTGTCTGTATTAAAACGAGCTTTAATAACTTCTGCAACTTCTGTTCCTTCTAATAAACCTGCTGCTTGGTTTCTAAACTCTTCGATTTTAGCAACGAATTCTTTACCTTGCTTAGATACTTTACCTCCTTTGAAAAAAAGTACATCTAAGAACTTAGATTTATCCATTGACTCATAGGCTTTAGGATCTTTAACTCCTGCCATCATTTGAGTTTTTAAATCTCCAATGTATCCATATAAATCATCAGCTAAAACTTTTAATTTATCTGTTTTTTCTTTAGCCTCTCCGTATTGTTTAGCTTGCTCTTGAGCTTTTTGAGCTAAAGTAGCGTATGCGCTTGTGTTCTTTACAGTTGCTTTATCATTTGCTTCTACAAGCTTCTCATTCATCAAACCGAAAGCAGATAATACCTCTTTACTCATATTCATTGCTAACATTGCAATAAATACCAGATACATTAGGTTAATCATCTTCTGCCTTGGTGATAGTTTTCCTCCTGCCATACTATAATTAGTTTGTTAGTTAATATTAATTAGATAAACTAATTATTTATTCGACATTGCAGTTAACATACCTCCGTATACTCCGTTTAAAGAAGATAAGTTAGTAGCTAACGATTCCATTTGTTCTTGTAAACGTTGAGAGTTTTCAACTAATGCAGAGTTTAAATCAGCTTGCTTACCAGCATTTTCTACTTGTGTAGCATATAATCCGTTTAACGACTCTAATTTAGCAGCAGCCATAGCCATTTGCTCGTTATATTGATTAGTTGAAGCTATTGTATTTGAAGTTGAAGTTAATCCTTCAGCAGCACCTTGGAAGTTTTTGATGCTCTCTCCTAAACTAGATACTAAGTTTGCGTCTAAACGAGCGTCTCTTAAGATATCATCTAATTTTTGAGATAACATGCTTTGAGCTTCAGCTGGGCTAGCTTCTCCATTTCTTTCAATAGACTCTCCACCTGCTAATTCTGGGTAAACTTTTGTCCAGTCTAATTCATCTTCTACTGGTTCAAATGCAGAAATACCAAATACTAGTGCTTCTACTATCATACCTACCATTAATACTTCGTTTCCAAAAGGCCAGTGTAAGATTTTAAATAATGCTCCAATAATTACAACTGCGGCTCCTAAACCGTAAGCCATATTGAACATTTTCTTAGTTGATTTTGATTGTGCCATAATTCTTTTGATTTTTAAGGGAATTAATATTTATTCTTGTTTGTAATTTGTTTACTGATTTTTGTTAGTACCTAAGTAATCTTGTACTGTTCTAAATCCGATGTAACTTCTTGCTGTATCTGCATATTCCCAGTCACGAGAACTTACTTCTAAGAAATACGCTACATCTTTCCATGATCCTCCACGGATGATTTTCCTTCTGTTTTCTTTTATTTCTACATTTGGATTCATTGTTGATCCCATGTAGTATGACATTTGATTATATGCTGTGTTTGTCCACTCTGCAACGTTACCTGCCATATTATACAATCCATATTCATTAGGGTTATATGAAACTGCTTCTACAGTATATAAAGCTCCGTCAGCTGCATAATCTCCACGTACTGGTTTAAAGTTTGCTAAGAAACAACCTCTATCACTTGTTGTACTAGGACCTCCCCATGGATATTTTGCATAGTTTAAACCTCCACGAGCAGCATACTCCCACTCTGCCTCTGTTGGTAATCTGAAGTTAGGTACTAAACCTAATTTCTTTCTAGATCTTTGATATCTATTTTTTGTTTTAGTCCTCCAGTGACAGAAAGCTTTTGCTTGGTTCCAAGTTACTCCTACTACAGGGTAGTTTTCGTAAGCTTTGTGTGCAAAATATTCTTGATGCATTGGGTCGTTATAAGAGTAATTAAAATCTTTAATCCAAACTGTTGTATCTGGATATACATTGATTACCTCACTCTTCATAAAATCTTTTCTATTCTTACCTGTTCTTGCAGCAGCATCGTTATCAAACCAGAAGTATCTGTAGTTTAATAATTTTGTATTAAAAGTTCTGATTCCGTTTAAGGCTTCGTCCTTTTTTATATATAAAGAATCCATTACTTCTACATAGTCAGCATCTGGATACTCCTGAGCTTCCCATACTAAGTCTTCTTGCCAGTTTAAAGGCTTTAAAGAATCTAATCCTTCTCCTAACTCATAGTAATTTTCTCTCATATACTTTTCGTAAGGAGTTTCATTTACTGTATCCTTAGAAGCAAAAGCATATAATTGTATACCTTGAGCATTTTTACCTGCATTAGCTGGGTCTTCATCACCTCCTGAAGCAAACTCTGCTTGGTAAGCTAATTTTGTTCTAGTAATTGAATCTCTTACCCAGTATACGAACTGTTTATATTCACTATTAGTAATTTCAGACTCATCCATATAAAACGGCTGAACGGTTACTGTCTTAGTTGGGGCATTCATAGCTCCTAAAGGATCTTCATCTTGTTTACCCATTGTAAACGAACCTCCAGGGATTTTAGCCATTCCATATGGCTTTTCTGCAAACCATTTTCTTTTTGACTTTACTCCGACTAATTCTCCTCTATCTCCTCCACCTGAACCACAAGAGTAAGCGATAGATACTAATAATGCAAGTACTGCTATTTTCTTCATATTATTCCTTTCTTAAAAAAGAGGCGTAAACCTATTATTTTTTTTATTAAAAAACAATTACGTATTATATTTTTTTACCATTTAAAAGACAACTCTCTTTTAAACAAGCTTTTGCAAAGCTTTAAACCATCTATTAGGCATTTTTTGCTTAAGTGCCTGTTCATAATCTTGATAGTTACATGGTATTAACGCATGTCTTTTGTGTTTATTATTCGATATTAAATTTATTTCCATCCACCAACGACCTGTTTTGTCACTTTTATAAAAGTTTATTGGGTCGTCATCGTTCAAAAGAACTGTAAATTTTTGATATTTTTCTTTTGTTACAAAAGGGTAATCTTTTGCTCTGTAATTTACTCCTTCTATAAAATACCAAATCATTTGAGCAATTAAATTCGCTGTTTGATAATTTGAATCTAACATACTGTTGTATTCATATATTCCAAAAGAAGTAACCTTATCGCTTATACCAGCATATCTGGTTATAGCACATATATCTTCGCCATAAAATCCATTTGGTGAGGCATTGCTATTTGCTGGAGCTTCGCTTTGACGTATACAACCAATATCTATACTTACAATATCGGCATCTCTCATTATAGGCTCTACTAAAGTTACATTTTTAACTTCTCCTAACCTAAAAGCGTCAAAATATAACTTATCTAGTAAGTCAATTTCTTCTTGTGAATTAAAATAAGTTTGATATCCTATATTACTATAGTTAAACAAGTTATTAGGCTGCTCCATTATCACTTTACTTAAAAAGGATTTTGAAGACATTTCCTCATCTATAGAACCTAAATCAAAACGACTGTCTACTGACACTAAATTAACTGTTTGTTCTAAAGCATCGTAAGCTCTATAATTGGCATAAGTAATATCTTGACTTCCACCTATTATAATAGGTAAGATATTTTTTTTAATTAAAAATTCTACGGAAGTACTCACAGCAAAGTAAGTATCTTTAACTGTATTACCTTGTTCTATATTACCTAAATCAGCAATTTTTGTTTTCCATTTACCTGGAAATAATTCGTACAACTTTTTACGAATATGTTGTAAGTCGTTACCACAGCCCTCATTATTTTCAGCTCCTCTACCATCTTTTACACCAAGAATAGCTATGGTTACCCCTGATAAATTAGGGAAACCATCTTCGGTTGTGTGTAAACTAATATTTTGCCCCAATGCAGATGTTGGCTGTGACAATACATGCTCAACTACAGCATCTTTTATAGGCTTAAAAAAATCGTAATTCATCTTTAAGGGGATCAGATTAACGAATTCGCAATATACTAAACTATTTTTTTCTAAAAGCTACTTTATTTTTTTTTAGTGGTTTTCCTCTTAGTTGTTTTCTTTTTTGGAGTTTTAGCCTCTATCATTTTCACAGCTTCATCTTGAGTTAACTTCTCAATTTCAGTGGTTTTAGGCAATTCAACTTTAATCTTACCTTTGATAACATTAAAACGACCCCAACGAGCTTTTTCTACTCGAATACCCACTTCTTCAAAATTATGAATTAGTTTTTCGCGTTCTTTTCTCTTTTTATCTTCAATTAACGTTTCTAAATCTTCCTGAGAAAGATTATCAAAATCGTATTTTTTATTTACGTTTATAAAAATTGAGTTCCATTTAATAAATGGCCCGAAACGTCCAACTCCTTTTTGAATTGGCATTCCTTCATATTCTCCTATCGGTGCATCAGCTTTTCTTTTAGCTTCAATTAACTCAATAGCTCTATCCATATCTACAGACATTGGATTTTCACCTTTATCTAAAGATACATATTTTCCATCAAACTTTATATAAGGTCCAAAACGACCATTTGCTACAACTACCTCTAAATTATCGTATTCACCTAATGTTTTTGGCAATTTAAACAAATCCATTGCCTCTTCATAAGTAATCGAGTTCATTGTTTGATCTCCTTGTAAACTCGCAAAACGTGGCTTTTCTTCATCAGTAGCCTCACCTATTTGCACCATTGCGCCGTAACGTCCTAAACGCACATAAACATTCTTACCACTTTCTGGATCTACTCCTAACAAACGTTCTCCTTTAGCTCTTTCGGCATTTGCTGCAACATCTTCAACAACAACATGAAAATCTTGATAGAACTCCTTTATCATGGCAGTCCAGTCTTCTTTTCCTTCAGCTATCTCATCAAAATCACTTTCTACCTTAGCTGTAAAACCATAATCAAGAATTGCATCAAAATTAGCTACTAAGAAATCATTTACAATATTACCAATATCAGTAGGAACTAGTTTACCTTTATCTGAACCTACTCTTTCAGTTAATAATTCTTCTTTGACTGCTTGATTAGCTAAACGTAACTGAACATAATTTCTTTCTTTTCCTTCTACTGTTCCTTTCTCTATATACTCTCTTCTTTGAATTGTAGAAATTGTTGGTGCATATGTAGATGGACGTCCTATTCCAAGTTCTTCTAAACGCTTAACTAAAGCTGCCTCTGAAAATCTTGCTGGAGGACGTGAATAACGTTCTGTTGCTGTAATATATTCATTCCCTAAAACTTCTTTAACACTCATTTTAGGTAACATTCCTGCTTGCTCTTCTTCCTCATTATCTGTTCCTTCTAAGTAAACCTTTAAGAAACCTTCAAATGTGATAACCTCTCCATTTGCAGTGAATTGTTTATCGTTTTTAGTATTATCTATTTTTACAACTGTTCTTTCAAGTTGTGCTTCACTCATTTGTGATGCTAACGTTCTTTTCCAAATTAAACTGTATAATCTAGTTTGATCATACTCTCCTGTAATTTCATGATTCTCCATGTTAGTTGGACGAATCGCCTCGTGAGCTTCTTGCGCTCCTTTAGATTTATTTGAAAAATTACGTGGCTTGCTATACTCTTCTCCATAAGAAGCTATAATCTCAGCCTGAGCAGCATTTTTAGCATCATCTGATAAGTTTACGCTGTCCGTTCTCATATAAGTAATCAAACCGGCTTCATATAAACGTTGAGCAACCATCATCGTTTTAGCTACTGGAAAACCTAGTTTCCTTGAAGCTTCCTGTTGCAATGTGGATGTTGTAAATGGTGGTGCTGGAGATTTCTTTGCTGGTTTTTTCTGTAAATCAGCAACTGAGAATTCGGCATCTAAACATGAATTTAAAAAGTCTTCAGCTTCTTTCTTTTCGGTAAAGTTCTTAGCTAATTTAGCTTTAAACTTTTTACCATTTTCATTTATAAATTCAGCATCTACTCTATATGATGCAACTGGTGTAAACCCTTCTATATCTCGCTCACGTTCTACAATTAAACGTACTGCTACCGATTGTACTCTACCAGCCGATAATCCTCCTTTTACTTTTCTCCATAACACTGGTGAAAGTTCGTATCCTACTAATCTATCTAATACACGACGTGCTTGTTGTGCATTTACTAAATTGTAGTTAATATCTCTTGGATTCTCAACAGCTTTTAAAATGGCTTTTTTAGTAATCTCATGAAAAACAATTCGTTTCGTCTTCTCCTCTTTTAATTTTAATTGCTCAGCCAAGTGCCATGCAATAGCTTCTCCCTCGCGATCCTCATCACTTGCTAACCAAACAGTTTCTGCTTTCTTTGCTAAATCTTTCAGTTTTTTTACAACTGCTTTTTTATCTGTAGAAACTATATACTTTGGTTTAAAATCTCCTTCCACATTTACACCTAGCTCTTTCGAAGGCAAATCGGCAATGTGACCAAAACTCGATTCAACTTGAAAATCTTTACCTAAAAACTTTTCAATTGTTTTTGCTTTTGCAGGTGACTCAACTATTACTAAATTTTTTGCCATATGTATTTCTCTTAATCTCTTTTCACTCCATATTAATAAGAATATGGTGTTTTCAATTTGCAAAAGTATGTAGTTTTTTTTTAACGAAAGATTTTTCTACAAACTTTACCATTTATTAACTTTAAAAAGTATTCATGCCAATTTGTCACAAGTTACCCTTTTTGGTTGTATCTTTGCAGACTATTTATTACGATTTTAGCATTTATGGAACACGTAGAGAAGGTAATTGACGAAGATAAACAAGGGAAACCTCTTGTTATTGAACAAAAAGAAGGAAACAACAAAAAACTTTTTATTGAAAGTTATGGTTGTCAAATGAACATGAACGATAGTGAAATCGTTGCTTCTATTTTAGCTGAACAAGGTTTTAATACAACTCAGAGTTTAGAGGACGCTGATTTAGTATTGGTAAACACTTGCTCTATTAGAGAAAAAGCTGAGACCACTGTTCGTAATCGTTTGAAAAAATACAACGCGGTAAAAAAAGTAAACCCAACAATGAAAGTTGGTGTTTTAGGTTGTATGGCTGAACGTTTGAAGGAAAAGTTTTTAGAAGAAGAGAAGATTGTTGATTTAGTTGTGGGACCAGATGCTTACCGCGACTTACCTAATTTAATTGAAGAGGTTGATGCAGGTAGAGATGCTGTAAATGTGATTTTATCTAAAGAAGAAACGTATGCTGATGTTTCTCCTGTACGTTTAAATTCAAATGGAGTTTCTGCTTTTGTATCTATTACACGTGGTTGTGATAATATGTGTACATTTTGTGTAGTACCTTTTACTCGTGGACGTGAACGTAGTCGTGATCCTCAAAGTATTATTGAGGAAATTGGTTCTATGGTTGATAAGAACTTTAAAGAAATCACTTTATTAGGACAAAACGTAGATTCCTATTTATGGTATGGTGGTGGATTAAAGAAAGACTTTAAAAAAGCTTCAGAATTAGCACAAGCTACCGCTGTTGATTTTGCACAACTTTTAGACATGTGTGCTACTACTTATCCTAAGACTCGTTTTCGTTTCTCTACATCTAACCCTCAGGATATGAGTTTAGATGTAATCCATACAATGGCTAAGCATAAAAACATTTGTAAATACATTCACTTACCAGTTCAAAGTGGAAGTAACAATATGTTAAAAGCCATGAATCGTCAACATACTCGTGAAGAGTATATTGAATTAGTAGATAATATTTACAGGATTATTCCTGAAATGGCTTTAAGTCAAGATATGATTAGTGGTTTCTGTGGAGAAACTGAACAAGATCATCAAGATACCTTAGACTTAATGCGTCATGTAAAATACGACTTCGGTTTTATGTTTGCTTACTCTGAAAGACCAGGAACTTTAGCTGCTAAAAAAATGCCTGATGATGTTCCTTTAGATGTTAAGAAAAGACGTTTACAAGAAGTAATCGATTTACAACAAGAACATAGTTTATATAGAACTCGCCAGCACTTAGGAAAAGTTGAAGAAGTTTTAATTGAAGGAACTTCTAAAAAAAACCCTAACGAATGGAAAGGTAGAAATACTCAAAATACTGTAATTGTATTTCCTAAAGAGCATTATAAATTAGGTGATTTTGTAAATGTTAAAGTTGAAGACTGTACTTCTGCTACGTTAAGAGGAACTGCTGTTGGATACTCAGATAATAATTAAATTTTAAAATAAATAATGGAAAACCTACAAGCTATAAAACAACGTTTTGGAATCATTGGTAACGATTTACATTTAAATCGCGCCATAGAAAAAGCCATACGCGTTGCTCCTACCGATATTTCGGTTTTAGTTACTGGAGAAAGTGGTGTAGGTAAAGAAAATATTCCTAAAATAATTCATCAACTATCACACAGAAAACATGCAAAATATATTGCTGTAAACTGTGGTGCAATTCCAGAAGGAACCATTGATAGCGAATTATTTGGTCATGAAAAAGGAGCTTTTACTGGAGCAACTGCTACACGTAAAGGTTATTTTGAAGTTGCAGACGGAGGTACCATTTTTTTAGATGAAGTTGGTGAACTTCCGTTAACAACTCAAGTACGTTTATTACGTGTACTTGAAAATGGAGAATTTATTAAAGTAGGTTCTTCTCAAGTACAGAAAACAAATGTTCGTATTGTAGCTGCCACCAATGTAAATATGCATCAAGCTATTTCTAAAGAGAAGTTTAGAGAAGATTTATATTATCGTTTAAGCACTATTGAAATAGGTTTACCTGCATTACGTGATAGAAACGAAGACATTCATTTATTATTTAGGAAGTTTGCTTCAGATTTTGCTCAAAAATATCGAATGCCAACTATTCGTTTAGATCAGAATGCAGTAAAAATGTTATTGAGTTATCGTTTCCCTGGTAATATCCGTCAGTTAAGGAATATTGCTGAACAAATTTCAGTAGTAGAAGAAACCAGACTTATAACTCCTGAAAAACTTGTGCAATACTTACCTAATAATAAAGGTAATTTACCTGCCATAGTTGGAGGGCAATCAAGTAGTTCTGATTTTGCAAACGAACGTGACATTATGTATAAAATTTTATTTGACATGCGTAATGACATAAACGACTTGAAAAAACTCACATTAGATTTGATGCAAAATGGAAATTCTGAACAGGTACAAGCAGAAAACCATCAATTGATTCAAAAAATATATCAAGAACAAGAACTTCCAGAAACACAAAACGTCGAGGTTGTTCAAATACCTCAATCTTCTACAGTTCCAAGCAATTACGAATATGCCGAAACAATAGAAGAAGATGAAAACTTATCATTGCAAGAAAAAGAAATTGAAATGATTAAGAAATCTTTAGAAAAAAATAGTGGTAAACGTAAATTAGCTGCTAAAGAATTAGGTATTTCTGAAAGAACATTGTATCGAAAAATTAAACAATACGATTTATAATCTAGTTAACAATTAAACGGCTAGGAATTCTTTATTTTTGACTCTATGAAAAAATTATTTTACATATTTACATTTGCACTTTTAACAGCAATACTAGTTGGTTGTGGAGCCTATTCATTTACTGGAGGTGACACTGGAAATGCTAAAACTATTCAAGTTGACTTTTTTCCTAACCAAGCACCTTTAATTGAGCCTACTTTAAGTCAAAAATTTACACAAGATTTACGTGATTTATTTACAAGGCAAACCAATTTAACGTTAGAATCAAATAACGGTGATTTGCATTTCTCTGGAGAAATAACAGATTATAGAATTACTCCAATGAGTGCTACTGCCAACCAAACTGCTGCTCAAAACAGATTGACAATTACTGTTAATGTAAACTACATAAACAATTTAGATGATAAAAAGAGTTTTGAAAAACGTTTTTCTTATTATCATGATTATGGAGCAAATGAACAGTTAACAGGAAGTGTATTAACCAATGCTTTGAATGTAATTACAGAGAGAATTACACAAGATATTTTTAATGCATCTGTTGGAAAATGGTAAATTTTGGATAAACAAAAATACATACAACTTATTGAAAGTCCTCAATTAGTATCTCAAGAAACTAGTTCTGGGCTTAAAGATATTATCCAAGAATTTCCTTATTTTCAATCAGCAAGAGCATTACATTTAAAAAATTTAAAAAACCAAGAAAGCTATAAATACAATAATGAATTAAAAGTTACAGCTGCCTATACCACAGATCGTACACTTTTATTTGATTTTATAACTTCAAAAGCTTTTCAGAAGCCAAATAATTTAAAAGAAGAAATTAAAGTTAGTTTAAAAGAAAAACTACTTCCTTCTAAAAAAACAAAAAAAATCACAGATATTGAGAAGAATTTAGCTATTGGAAGTCCGCTTTCCTTTACTAAAAATGAATCATTTTCATTTAATCAATGGCTTCAATTATCTTCAAAAAAAACAATTATAAGGAGTTCTGAATCTCCATCAATTTCTGAAGAGAAAATTTCTTCTGAAAAATCTGAACATGAAGCTATTATTGATCGTTTTATAAAAGCTTCTCCTAAAATTTCACGACCAAACAAAGCTAATCCTTCTGAAATAAAAGTTATAGAAAGTAAGCAAAACTCTCAATTAGCAACAGAAACTTTAGCCAAAGTTTATCTTGAACAAAAAAAATACGATAATGCAATTCAGGCTTATAAAATATTAAGTTTGAAATATCCAGAAAAAAGTGGTTTCTTTGCAGACCAAATTAAAAGAATACAAATTTTACAAAACAATAAATAATGACAACGTATACTTTACTTTTAGTTTTAATTTTGATTGTTGCTATAGCATTAATCTTAATAGTAATGGTTCAAAATCCTAAAGGTGGAGGATTATCTTCTTCTTTTGGAGGTGGTGGTGCTCAAAACATTGGTGGAGTACAAAACACAAATAGTTTTTTAGATAGAACTACTTGGACTTTAGCGATTACAATGTTTGCATTAATCTTATTAGCTAATTTCGCTATTCCAAGAGGTAATGCTGGAGATGCTCCTCAATTAGATAGTACATTAGAGAATGTTGAGGCTACTACACCTGCTACGCCAGCAACGAATGATGCGGCTAAAGACAGCGTAAACTAATCTTAACATAAGAAAATATACAATGCCAACGTAAATGACACGTTGGCATTTTTTTTATAGTAATTTTAAGCTCTTTAGAAAAAATGTCAGCAAAGTTCTAATGGCATAATTTCTGACTATTTCAAAAACATAAAATAAAAACAAATACTTAATCATAATTTATATAAAATGGGATTAAACATTAAACCTTTAGCAGACAGAGTTCTTGTAGAACCAGCTGCCGCTGAAACAACTACAGCTTCAGGAATTATTATTCCTGATAACGCAAAAGAAAAACCGCAAAAAGGAACTGTTGTTGCTGTTGGAAACGGAACTAAAGATGAACCTTTAACGGTTAAAGTTGGTGATACTGTTTTATACGGAAAGTACGCTGGTACTGAATTAAAACACGAAGGAAAAGATTATTTAATCATGAGAGAAAGCGACATCTTCGCTATCATTTAATTTCATTCAATAAAACAACTAAAAGATTAAATCAAAATGGCAAAAGATATAAAATTTGACGTAGAGGCTCGTGACGGATTAAAACGTGGAGTTGATGCATTAGCTAACGCTGTAAAAGTAACATTAGGACCTAAAGGTCGTAACGTGATTATTTCTAAATCATTTGGGGCACCTCACGTAACTAAAGATGGTGTTTCTGTTGCTAAAGAAGTTGAGTTAGAAGATGAGTTAGAAAACATGGGAGCTCAAATGGTAAAAGAAGTAGCTTCTAAAACTAACGATTTAGCTGGAGATGGAACTACTACTGCTACTGTATTAGCACAAGCTATAGTAAAAGAAGGTTTGAAAAACGTTGCTGCCGGAGCTAATCCAATGGATTTAAAACGTGGTATTGACAAAGCTGTAACTGCTATTACTGAAGATTTAGCTAAGCAATCTAAAGAAGTTGGTGATTCTTCTGAAAAAATTCAACAAGTAGCTTCTATTTCTTCTAACAACGATAATGTAATTGGAAACTTAATTGCTGAAGCTTTTGAAAAAGTTGGTAAAGAAGGTGTTATTACTGTTGAAGAAGCTAAAGGAACTGATACTTATGTTGATGTTGTAGAAGGTATGCAATTTGACAGAGGATACTTATCTCCTTACTTTGTTACTGATGCTGACAAAATGATTGCTACTTTAGACAATCCATATATTTTATTATTCGATAAGAAAATTTCTAACTTACAAGAAATTCTTCCAATTTTAGAGCCAGTTTCTCAATCAGGAAGACCTTTATTAATTATTGCTGAAGATGTTGATGGACAAGCATTAGCTACTTTAGTAGTAAACAAATTAAGAGGTGGATTAAAAATTGCAGCTGTGAAAGCTCCTGGATTTGGAGATAGAAGAAAAGCAATGTTAGAAGACATTTCTATTTTAACTGGTGGAACTGTTATTTCTGAAGAAAGAGGTTTCTCTTTAGAAAATGCAACTTTAGATTTATTAGGTACTGCTGAAACTGTAACTATTGACAAAGACAATACAACTATTGTAAATGGTTCTGGTGATGAAACACAAATTAAAGCTCGTGTTAACCAAATAAAAGCACAAATTGAAACTACTACTTCTGACTACGATCGTGAAAAATTACAAGAGCGTTTAGCTAAGTTAGCTGGTGGTGTGGCTGTACTATATGTTGGTGCTGCTTCTGAAGTAGAAATGAAAGAAAAGAAAGATCGTGTTGATGATGCTTTACACGCAACTCGTGCAGCTGTAGAAGAAGGTATTGTTGCTGGTGGTGGTGTAGCTTTAGTTCGTGCTAAAAAAGTATTAGAATCTTTAACTACTGAAAACTTAGATGAAACTACTGGTGTACAAATTGTAAACAAAGCAATTGAAGCTCCTTTAAGAACAATTGTAGAGAATGCTGGTGGCGAAGGTTCAGTTGTTATTAACAAAGTCTTAGAAGGTGAAAAAGACTTCGGTTATGATGCTAAATCTGAAGCATATGTAAATATGTTAGATGCTGGAATTATAGATCCTAAAAAAGTAACACGTGTTGCTTTAGAAAATGCTGCATCTGTATCAGGTATGATTTTAACTACAGAATGTGCTTTAATCGATATTAAAGAAGATTCTCCAGCTGGAGGAATGCCTCCAATGGGTGGTGGAATGCCAGGAATGATGTAATTCACATTATTTTATAAATTTTTAAAACCTCGAGAGTTTCTCGAGGTTTTTTTATGGAATGATTTTTGTTATTTTTTTGTTAAAACCAGAATAATATGAAAACAGAACACTACAAAAAAAACGCAATGAAAAATCTACCACTACTACTCTTACTACTATTAATCAACACATTAACAGCTCAACAAAGTAAAAAAATAAACGAAGCATATACCGATTATTTTAACTTATCTAGAGAAATCCCATATTTACACTTGAACAAAACAACCTTTGTAAAAGGTGAAAACATATGGTTTAAAGCTTATATTTTAAACTTAAACTCTAAAAAATTACATAGAGAAACCTCTAATCTATACTGTTCATTATTTGATGAAAATGGAATATTAATAGATCAGAAATTAGTATATGTAAAAAACGGTATAGCTTCTGGTAATTTCAAAACAGATGCTTCTTTTAAGGATAAAAATTATTATATAAAGGCTTCTACCAATTACATGAAAAACTTTAAAGAAGATGAAGCATATGTACAAGAAGTTTCTATTGTAAACAACAGTCCAATTACTAGCTCTGAAAAAGATAACTCTTTAGATTTTCAACTTTTACCTGAAGGAGGACATTTGATAAGCAACACTTATAATTCTTTAGGAATCATTGTTAAAAATGCTATGAATAATGGTGTAAGAATTAAAAAAGGAGAAATTTTAGAAAACAATAAGGTACTTACATCTTTTTCTACTAATAAATTTGGATTAGCAAAGGTTAACATTTTCCTAAAACCTAAGAATTCTTATAAATCAAGAATAACTTTAAACAACAACAGGGTTATTGTTAAAGAGTTCCCTATTATTGAACAAAAAGGAATTAATTTACATGTAAACAACCCTCATACGAAAGTAACTGAGTTTGTTTTTTCTACAAATAAAAATACACTTCAAGATATTGCTAACAAAAATTATTATTTCTTAATTCATAACACAAATCATTACTTAAAAAGAAAATTAATATTTAGACCAGGCATAGAGAAGCTATCTTTTTTAATAAACAATAAAAAACTACAACCTGGAACCAACATAATTACTTTATTTAACAGTGAAAACAAACCTATAGCAGAGAGAGTATTTTTTAATTATAACAACTCATTATTTGCTGATGTTAAAACTAGTTATAAATCAACAAAAGACTCATTAGAAATTTCTATTTCAAAAGAAAATAACAATACTAGAAATCTATTTTTGAGTGCTTCTATTTTACCTGACAAAACAGTTAGTTACAACCCCGAAAACTCTATAATTTCTAAATTTTTATTACGTCCTTACATAAAAGGAGATATAGAAAATCCTAACTATTATTTTAAGAAAATAAACAGAAGAAAACTTCATGAATTAGACTTACTTTTATTAACTCAAGGTTGGTCTAAATATAATTGGCATAGGATCTTCAATTCACCACCTATTGAACATTTTGAATTTGATCAAGGAATCACTATTCAAGGGGTAATTAATTCAAAAGTCCCTAAAGGAACTAATCAAATATTCTTAGCTTCTAACGACAACAACCTACTAAAAATAAACAACTTAAACGGAAACAAATTTGAATTTAAGAATCTTTACTTAGATGATGAAAGCAAATTCAGTTTAGCTACAATAACAAATAATAAAAAGCTTAAAAAAGTAAAAGCATACATTCGTGCTTTGCCTACAAAACGTTTTAGCTTAAACAATCAATCTTTTAAAAACTTATATAAAAGCACTGAAAAAGACGAGTTAATTTTTAGTGACTTTTCAATATTAAAAGAAACTATAAAATTAGATGAAGTTATTGTTAATGGTAAAAAAAGAATAAAAAATCAGCCTTTTAATTTACATCACGATTTAAGTACTTATTCTGTTGAAGATAGTCACTTTAAAAACAGAAACACCTTAGATTTTATTAGAGCAAAAGGATTTGATGTTATTGAGTCTTTTGGTCAAGTAACAATTAGGCGACCTTTTCAACACAATAGAAATGTAATAACAACTGTTTTTCTTGACAATCAACCTATACAAAATCAACTAATTAATCAACTTGATTTTATATCTAATTTAACTCTTGATCATTTTGAAGAAATATTTATTTCTAAGAGTTTTGGAGGCACTATTTATCTTTTTACAAATAGAAACTTTGAAGAAAAAAAGAGTAAATCTTTATTTTCAAAATTTACAACTCCATTAGGATATAGCAAACAAAAGAAATATTATCAACCAAAATACAGTTCAAATACAAGTAAAGAATTCAAAAACTACGGAACTATTTATTGGGAACCTAATATTGATTTAAAAGACGATAATTTCTTATTAAAGTTTGATCATTTAAATCAAAAACACTTGAAATTGTTTATTGAAGGAATATCTGAGGATGGTAAACTAATTAGAACTGAAAAAATAATAGATTTAAAAAAATAAGTTTAATAAAAAAGCCTGACTACAATCAGGCTTTTCTTTTATATCTTTCTTTCTACAACATAATCTATCATCTGTAGTAATGATCTTTTGTACTCGGACTCTGGAAAATTATCAAGTATCGCTAATGCCTTATTTTTATAGTCATGCATTTTGGTTATAGTATATTCTAAACCACCATTTTCTTTTACAAAAGCAATAACTTCTTTAACACGTTTTTTGTTAGTGTTATGTTTTTTTACTGAATTAATTAACCAAGATTTTTCTTTTTGTGAGCAGTTATTTAACGTATAAATTAATGGAAGTGTCATTTTTTGCTCTTTAATATCTATACCAGTTGGTTTCCCTATTTTGTCTTCAGTATAATCAAACAAATCATCTTTAATTTGAAAAGCAATACCAATATACTCTCCAAATTTTCTCATTTGTTGAACTGTTTCATTATTTGCCCCCACTGAAGCTGCTCCTATACCACAACAAGCTGCTATTAAAGTTGCTGTTTTCTGACGAATTATCTCAAAATAAATTTCTTCGGTAATATCTAATTTACGAGCCTTTTCTATTTGTAAAAGCTCTCCTTCACTCATTTCTCTAACTGCTATTGAAATAAGTTTTAATAGATCAAAATCTTCATTATCTATCGATAATAATAATCCTTTCGATAATAAAAAGTCTCCAACTAAAACTGCAATTTTATTTTTCCAAAGCGCATTAATTGAAAAGAAACCTCTTCTTCTATTACTATCATCAACCACATCATCATGTACTAGTGTTGCTGTATGAATTAATTCTACTACAGATGCTCCTCGGTAGGTACGCTCATCGAATCCTCCATTAGAAACCATTTTTGCTACCAAAAAAACAAACATTGGTCGCATTTGTTTTCCTTTTCTTCGGACTATATAATAAGTAATTCTATTTAATAAGGGTACTTTAGACAACATAGAATCTTTGAACTTGGTTTCAAAGAGTTCCATTTCTTTTGCTATGGGAAGTTTTATTTGCTCTACTGGCTTCATATCGGGGAACAAAAATAAGAAATATATTAGGATTGTTTTATCTTTGAAAAAACGAATTAATTATGCGCAAAATTATCTTAACATCTCTTATTTTTTCATTTGTTTTAATTGGTTGTAAAATAGAAAAAACATCTAATTACGACCTTGAAAAAGCGGTTAAGACTTCTTTGATATTCCCTAATGACTTTATAGGAATATATAAAGGTAAATTGCAAATAGATAATCCGAAAGGTTCGCAAGAAATTGATATGGAATACCATTTATTGCCTACAGATTCTGTTGGTAAATTCGAATATAAATTGGTATACAATGGTAAAGCTAGAAATTATTTTTTAATAGAGAAAAACAAAGAAAAAGGGATTTATGAAGTAGATGAAAACAATGGAATTATTCTTCCAACATATTTAAATTCAAATACTTTACATAGTTTTTTTGAAGTACAAGGAAGCCTTTTAAGTTCTCGTACTAAATTTTCCAAAGACCAATTAGAATTTGAAATTTTATTTACCAAACTAAAAAACAAAGTTAAATCAGGAGGAACCTCTGAAGAAGTTCCTGAAGTTTTTGGGTACCCAATTACTGTTTTTCAAAAAGCTATTTTATACAAACAAGACACCTTAAAATAAGTTTCTAAGATTTATTTGCTAATTGACCACAGGCTGCATCTATATCTTTCCCTCTAGATCTACGAACATTTACAACAATATCGTGCATTTCTAAATTTGAAATATAGTTGTTTATTGCTTCTGGACTTGCTTGTTGAAACTCTCCATCGTCAATTGGATTATATTCAATTAAATTTACTTTACATGGAACATGCTTACAAAACTTAATTAAGGCTTCAATATCTTCTTTTCTATCATTAATACCTCCCCAAACAACATACTCGTAGGTAATTTTTCTTTGAGTTTTCTCGTACCAATACTCTAAAGCCTCTTTTAAATCTTTTAAAGGGAAAGTTGTGTTAAAAGGCATAATCGAAGTACGTACCTCATCTATGGCTGAGTGTAACGAAACAGCTAAGTTAAACTTCACCTCATCATCAGCCATTTTTTTTATCATCTTAGGAATTCCTGAAGTTGATAGTGTAATTCGCTTAGGAGACATCCCTAAACCTTCTGGGGATGTTATTTTCTCTATTGACTTAATTACATTATTGTAATTCATTAATGGCTCTCCCATTCCCATAAAAACAATATTAGAAAGCTTTCTATTGTAGTACAACAAACTTTCTTTATTGATGGCTGCTACTTGATCATAAATCTCATCTGGATTTAAGTTTCGCATTCTTTTTAAGCGTGCTGTAGCACAAAATTTACAATCTAAACTACAACCTACTTGACTTGAAACACATGCTGTAGTTCTTGTTTTTGTAGGAATTAAAACCGACTCTACGACAAGTCCATCATGCAATCGTACTGCATTTTTTACTGTACCATCCTTACTACGCTGCATGTCATCAACCTCTATATGATTGATTACAAAATTCTCATTAAGCATTTGACGTGTTCCTTTAGATAGGTTTGTCATATCTTCAAATGTATGTGCAGATTTACTCCACAACCATTCATACACTTGATTTCCTCTAAATGCTTTATCTCCGTTATTCACAAAAAAATCGCGAAGCTGGTCTTTTGTTAATGCGCGTATGTCTTTTTTCTTCACTTTCATCGGGTACAAAAATACACAAAACCTCACAAGTAGTCTTGTGAGGCTTTGTTTTTCATTTTATTCTTTGCTCTTACAAAATTAACATCGCATCTCCGTACGAGTAAAACTTGTATTTTTCTTTAATTGCTTCTTGGTAAGCTTCCATCATAAAATCATGGCCTGCAAATGCAGAAACCATCATTAATAATGTTGATTTTGGTGTATGGAAGTTTGTAATCATACAGTTTGCAATACTAAAATCATAAGGAGGAAAAATAAATTTATTAGTCCATCCTTCATATGGATTTAATTTCTTTTTAGAAGATACAGAAGACTCTATTGTTCTCATTACAGTAGTTCCAACTGCACAAACTCTTCTTTTATTTTCCATAGCATTGTTTACTATGTCTGCACTACTCTGAGGTACAATAATCTTCTCAGAATCCATTTTGTGTTTAGATAAATCTTCAACCTCTACTGGATTAAAAGTACCTAATCCTACGTGTAATGTAGTCTCAGCAAAATCAATACCTTTAATTTCTAATCTTTTCATTAAGTGTTTAGAAAAGTGTAATCCTGCAGTTGGTGCTGCAACAGCTCCTTCGTGCTTTGCAAAAATTGTTTGGTAACGATCTTCATCAGATGGTTCTACCTCACGCTTAATATATTTTGGTAATGGTGTTTCACCTAACTTAACTAACTTTTCTCTAAACTCTTCATATGGTCCATCAAACAAGAAACGTAATGTTCTTCCTCTAGATGTTGTATTATCAATAACTTCAGCTACTAAACTTTCATCATCACCAAAGAATAACTTATTTCCTATTCTAATTTTTCTAGCTGGATCAACTAATACATCCCATAAACGATTTTCAGCATTTAACTCACGTAATAAAAATACTTCAATACGAGCTCCAGTTTTTTCTTTGTTCCCGTACATACGAGCTGGAAAAACCTTTGTATTGTTTAACATCATTACATCTCCTTCATCAAAATACTCGATTAAGTCTTTGAACTGTCTGTGTTCAATCTTTTGAGTATCTCTATGTAATACCATTAAACGTGATTCATCTCTATGCTCTGAAGGGTACTCTGCCAATAATTCTTCTGGCAGGTCAAAATTAAAATTTGATAATTTCATTGATAATATTTTCTAAACGTGGGCAAATATACAATTTCGACATAGGCCTTGTCAAGTGATTCGCTGTTTATTTTACATCTTTGGTTTCAATACCTATCTCTCTCATATCATTCCAAAAGTTTCTATATGACTTTGTTACTACTTCTGCTTCTAAAATAGTTATTGGTACTTTAAATGCTAATGGAGCAAATGCCATTGCCATTCTATGATCGTTATAAGTTGCTATTGAAACATCCTCATTTATTTTTTCTGATGCTTTTAAGTGTAAACTTTCATTAGTTACCTCAATTTCTGCTCCTAAATTTGTTAACTCTTCTCTTAAGGCTTCTAATCGATCTGTTTCTTTTATTTTTAAAGTATGTAATCCTGTTAATTCACAAGCTACTCCTAACCCGAAACTTGTTACCGCTATGGTTTGAGCTATGTCTGGAGCATTTTTTAAATCTTCAACTAATACTTCTGTGTTATGCTTTCTTTCTTTGGTTAAAGTTATTGAGTTCTCTTCAAATTTAGTTGCAACACCAAAATGCTTATAAATTCTAGCTAAACAACTATCTCCTTGCAAACTATCTTGTTTATATGCTGATAACTTTACTGATGAACCTATTTCACTCAAGGCTATTAAAGAATAAAAATAAGATGCTGAACTCCAGTCTGATTCAACCGTAATATTTTTTGATTGAATATCTTTTTTAGGCTCTACACTAATAATGTTTCCTTCAAAGCTTGCTACAATTCCTATTTGGTGTAACAAAGCTAAAGTCATTTTTATATAAGGAACTGAAGTTATTTTGCCTTCTAATTGAATTTCTAATCCATTCTCTAAACTTGAAGCTATTAGCATTAAAGCTGAAATATATTGACTACTTACATTTCCGTTTATAGAGACCTTGTCTTTAGCCAACTTTTTTCCTGTAATTCTTATAGGTGGATACCCTTCCTTTTCTAAATATTGAATTTCTGCTCCTAAACTACGAAGTGCATCAACTAATATTTCTATTGGACGATTGTGCATTCTTTCCGACCCTTGCAAAATTTTCACACTCCCTTCTTGAGTTGAAAAGAAAGCTGTTAAAAATCGCATGGCAGTTCCTGCGTGTCCTATATCTGCTATTTCATTAGTAGAAGATAATGCTTCTTGTAAATGATGTGTATCATCTGAATCTGATAAATTATCTATACTAATGCTTGGAAATAACTGTTGTAAAATTAACAATCTGTTTGACTCACTTTTTGAACCTGAAATTGTTATCTCTGAAGCTATTTTTTTATTCTCTTTGGTTTTAAGATGTAAATTCATACAAATTATTTCATTTTTTTATTCACTATATACATACCATACAACACGCTAACTGTAACTTTGGTAAGCCAAAAACGAACCCATTTTTTTTCTGAAAAGTTAATTGTATTTACCTTTTCAAAATCTCCTGTAAACAACGCTTTTCCACTGTTTACCAATAATGAAAATAGGGTTACAAAAATTAAAAACGGTATACTTACCTTTAAAACGTTAATCCAAAAAATTCTCTTTTGTATGTTTTTACCGAAACTCATTTATTTTAATTTTTCATTGTTATGATGACGATCGTGATCGCGTTTTGTTTTAATATCTAACTTCTTATCAAAAGCCTCTTGTAAATTAACTCCTGTTTGATTTGCTAAACATAAAACTACAAACATTACATCTGCTAATTCTTCACCTAAATCTTTATTTTTATCGCTCTCTTTTTCACTTTGTTCGCCATAACGACGCGCAATTATTCTTGCTACTTCTCCTACCTCTTCTGTTAATTGAGCCATATTAGTTAACTCGTTAAAATAACGAACACCATGGTTTTTAATCCAATCATCAACTTGTTTTTGAGCGTCTTGTATATTCATTTGTTTTGTTTTAACTTTTTTAAAAAATCAAATATAAAATTTCTTCTTACTTATCAATTCTCCATGGCGGATTTTTTCTATTCTCTCCTGCTTTAAATAATATTAATTTGTTTCCATCTGGATCTAATAAATGTGCTTCTCTCCATAGCCATGTTTGGTCTTTAGGTAATTGTAAAAACTCTATTCCTTTATTTTGAAGCTCTTTTACTAGCTCATCTAAATTTTCATCTTCAAAATACAATACTACACCTTCTCCTTTAGGCATAGACTCTACTTGATGTATTGAAAATGTGCTATCTCCATCTGGAACTTCAAAACGAACATATCTAGGTCTTGCATCTACAATTAGATGCAAGCCTAGTTTTATATAAAACGCTGTGGATTTCTCAACATTAACTGAGGGCAGGGTTACTTGATTTAAGTTCATTTTTTTCCTTTTTAATTACACGTATTAATATTAAAAGAGCAAATACACCTATTGAAGATAATCCTGCCATAACATTCCAAGTACTGTCAAAACCATTTCTACTTATTAGCTGTAGACCTGTGTTATGAGCAAATATGTGAGATGCTGAAAAAGCAATGCTATAGTATGCCATGTATTGCCCTTGATTTCCTTTTTTTGCTCTTTCCATTACAAAAGCATTTGAAAATGGAAAAGCAATCATCTCCCCAACAGTCATTAGCAACATTCCTATAATTAAGACACCTACCCAACCTGTTAGGTTTAAAACTAAGAAGCTTAATCCTGTTAGAAGTAAACCAAAAAACATTAAAAACTCTTTCGAATATTTACTTTCTTCCAACCATTTAATTAATGGCATTTCTAGTACAAAAATTAAGAAACCATTCATTCCCATAAGTAACCCAATTTGTAATTCTGACAAATGATGTGCATCTTTATAATACAATGGCATTGTAGAAAAATATTGCAAGAATATAAAACCGAATACAAACATTGCTACAAAAAAGATCCAAAAGGCTTTATCAGAAAAAACTGAAACAGGATTTTCTACTTTTACCTCATCTACTACTTTGGATTTCTTTGGATTTAAAACATTTACCAATAATATAGTTGCTAAAATACAAGTAACTCCATCTATCCAAAATAGCCCATTATACCCTAAAGAAGTTATAATAAGACCTCCAACTGCTGGACCTGCAGAGAATCCTAAATTAATCGCCAAACGAATTAAGGTTACCGAACGTGTTTTATTTTCTGGTTTACTATAAGCACTCAACGCAACAAACATAGCTGGCCTAAAAGTATCGGCCACTAGCATTACTAGAAAGATTCCTATACCAAATCCAATAAACGTTGTTACAAATTGCAGAGCAATAAACAACACGCCTGTTAAAAACAAGCTTACTTTCATCACCTTATAAAAGCCTATTTTATCTGTTAACTTTCCTCCTAGCCAAGATCCTGCAACTGACCCTACTCCATAAATTGATAAAATCCAACCAACTTCATTAAAGTTAAAATTTAGGCTTTTGTTCAAATACAATGATAAAAAAGGAATTACCATAGTACCTGCTCTGTTTATTAAGGTTATTAAAGACAGCCACCAAACTTCGGTAGAGAGGCCTTTAAAAGTGTTCAAATAATTAAAATAAAGTTTTTTCATAGTATTGTGGTTTAGTTGTTAGTGGTTTGTTTAAAAATAAAAAGTCCGACTATGAAGTCGGACTTTTTACAATTGATATATTTTATATTTAAATAATCATAATACATAAATAGCCCGATATCTTCCGTATCTCACGGTAGACTTACACTGCTTATATGTATTAAAATTTGTCATTTTATTTATTAATTGAGCTGTAAAACTATAAAAAAAAGAAATAGGTTTTACAAAAAACATTTTAAAGTTCGTTTTTATATTCATTCTAAACTATTCATAACCAAACTTTGAACTTAACTCATTTAATTGTCTATATCTACTTTGAAGATACATTTATACCATTCGTCGATACTAAAACTCTTCTAAACCTATATTCATCTTTTCTATTTCAATGTTGTAATATCTTTGAAGTGTAAATGAAACATAAAGTAAATCTCGCCAAACAGATAGAGATCCCTAAAAAGAAACATTTATAAATAACTAGAAAAAGTAAACAACACAAAATATTAAAACCCTTATTGTATGAATATCATTTTATCAAATCGCCAAACCTACTACTATACGATTTTATAAAAACCAATTCGCTTCAACTAGCAACTTTTCCATACGGAGCTATAATTAAATTGACCAATACTTTGCCGTATTTTATTAACAGACATTTAATTTCAGCTCCGTGCATTTAATCGAAATGCTTAAAAGACACATTCAAACCATTCATCGATACTATAGTACTTTTTATCGTGCATTCAACTTTTTTACTGTAATGCTATTGTATTTTTGAAGTGTAAATGAGACATAAAGTAAATTTCGCCGAACAGATAGAGATCCCTAAAAAGAAACATTTATAGAAAATATTAAGAAAAAGAACTAATTTTATAATACTATGAAATATAGTATTACATCAACATTATTTTGTTGAATCACTACGCTTATACAGTCTACCATACTGTCATCCCAAAACCTTTCTTTTATATTGTCTTCGCTATAGCCGAAAGTATACGCAATTTCTTATATCATCAGAATATACTATTAACATGTATATTTAGCGACAATTCTAATTTCCAAAAAAATTGATTTTCACTCCATTAATACAAAGAAACCTAATTATACTTAAAAGATATATTCTTACCATTCGTCGATACTAAAACTCGTTTAATCTTAAATCAACATTTTTAATTGTAATGCTGTTGTATCTTTGAAGTGTAAATGAAACATAAAGTAAATCTCGCCGAACAGATAGAGGTCCCTAAAAAGAAACATTTATAAAAGACACTAAGAAAAAGAATAATTTAAATTAATCGTAAAACTGTTATCATATGAATATAATTTTATTATTATCGCTAAACCTACTACTTTTCAATTTTATACAAAATAGGCTTGCTTGGACTAGCGTCGTTTTCGAAAGGTGCAATCATTAAGTTTAAGAAATAAATACCATCCTTTATTTCATTAGCAACAAAAATGAACTCTGTAATTGTTGCTCCCATTCTTAGCTCTCCTTTTGTATTCCAAAACGCATTATGTGCTAACAATTTCCCTTCATCTTTTTCTTTATCTACCGAAGGTAAATCTATCAACAAATGTTCTATACCCTTTTCTTTTAAGTATTCTGCTGCCTCTTCTGCTAAATATGGTGGATTTGTATTTGAATAGCGTTTCGACTTTTTATCTAATAAATTTGGTATTGTTCTAATTACAATTGCTTCTCTTTCTTTGTTTCCTAATACTTCTTGCAATTGCTCTTTGGTAATTAACAAATCTTCATCTGCTTGTAACACTGGTTGTATAGTCACAACTTCTGCTAAATAAAAAAACTCTTTTAAGTTTTTATTTACTGAATGTACTTCTTTTGTAATATGACCAACACATTCGGTATGAGTAATATGTGCATGTGGATTAAATACTATAGTATTAAAATTAACATCAGCTCCTTGTGCAACACTTCCTACCCAGTCTCCTGATTGAACAGGTGAAATTTCTGGATCTTCTAAATACCATGCATTAATATTTTGCTTAGCTAAATCTACAGAAATAGATATATCTAATGGTTTTGAGAAATCTATTTTATATTTTCCTGTTTTGTGTTGTATTTCTGCAATCATACTTATGCTTTTAAACTATAAACAATTCGGAAGCCAATCCGTCTGCTAAAAACTTTCCTTTAGAAGTTGTTTTTAATGTATCCTCTTCTATTGTTAACAATCCTTGTTCTATAAACTTTTTCGAAGAAGCTAATAAACTTTCTCTAAAAATAGGGTTTATTTTATCTAAAGACACACCCCAAATGGTTCGTAGTCCTGTCATTAAATATTCATTAAATCTATCTTCTTCAGTTAACTCTTCTATTTCATTAGGCAAATTACCTAATTCAAGTGTTTTTATATATTTAGCATTATTAGAAATATTCCAGCTTCTATGGGTTTTATTAAATGAATGCGCTGAAGGTCCTACTCCTATATACTTTTTTCCTAACCAATAAGAAGTATTGTGTTTTGAAAAATAATCTGGTTTCCCAAAATTAGAAATTTCATAATGTACAAATCCGTTTTTAGCGGTTTCTTCCATTAAAATATCAAAATGCGCTTTAGCTTCTACCTCATCTGGTTCTGGATATTTCCCGTTCTTTACAAATGTATCCAATACTGTTTTGGGTTCTACTGTTAAAGCATAACTAGAAATATGACTAATTCCAAAATCGAAGGCTATTTGTAAATTTTCTTTCCAGCGCTCGTTTGTCATATTTGGAACTCCGTAAATTAAATCAATGGTAATATTATCAAAATAGCGAGTCGCTAGAGATAGACAGTTCTTTGCTTCCTCTGCATTATGTGCTCGATTCATACTCTTTAAATCTTCCTCAAAAAAAGATTGTACACCTATACTTAATCTATTTACTGGAGATTCTGCTAATTCTAAGATTTTCTCTTCTGATAAATCATCAGGATTCGCTTCTAACGTAATTTCTGGCTGCTCAATTACTTGATAATTCTGATATATCGTATCTAATAATAATGTTATTTCTTTGGCTGATAACAAACTTGGTGTTCCTCCTCCAAAATAGATCGTCTCTATTGTTTCATTATTCAACTCTCCTTTCCGAAGTTCCAATTCTTTTACCATACAAACAATTAGCTCTTCTTTTCTCTTTAATGATGTAGAAAAATGAAAATCGCAATAATAACACGCTTGCTTGCAAAATGGGATATGTAGGTAAATTCCTGCCAAAATTTTTCAGTTATCAGTTATCAGTTATCAGTTATCAGTTATCAGTTATCAGTTATCAGTTATCAGTTATCAGTTATCAGTTATCTAGGTTACTTATTTATTCTTGTAGTTTTTAAAATTGAGAAAAGAATTTTTGAAATTTCATCGGCTTTATCAAATAATTCATTAAAACTAACCATATCTAAATCACCACTATCTTTTAACAAGGATAGCCAATATTTTGTTTCCAAGCATTCTTTATAAGCTATTGAAATTTTGGCAGAAAAATCTGCTTTTGATATTGCTCCATTTGCTTCAACAATATTAGCTCCTACCGATGTTCCACTTCTAACAATTTGCTTTGACAATATGAACTCTTTGTTTTCTTTCGTTAATCTTTTACCTAATTTAACAATTAAAAGAGCAAAATCATACGACTTGTTTTGAAGTGGGTTATTTTCTAATTTCATAACATTATTGTTGGTAATTGTTTATTGATCACTGATCAATGTTAATTGACCTTTTTCGGATTCTGCTTAACAAAGGCTGCCCAACCAGTATAGTTTTTACCGCCTATTTTTTGTCCAGAATTATAATAATGACAAACAGCTGCTGCCAAACCATCGGTAGCATCTAAGTTTTTTGGTAGCTCTTTTAAGTTTAATAAAGACTTTAGCATCATTGCTACTTGTTCTTTACTTGAAGTTCCTTTTCCAGTAATAGCCATTTTAATTTTCTTAGGTGCATACTCTGTAACTGGAATTTGCCTTGACAATCCTGCTGCCATTGCTACTCCTTGCGCTCTACCTAGCTTTAACATAGATTGTACGTTTTTTCCAAAAAACGGAGCTTCTAAAGCTATCTCATCTGGATTATAAGTGTCTATTAGTTCAATAGTACGTTCAAAAATGAGTTTTAGTTTTAAATAATGATCGTCATATTTTTTTAAAAGTAATTCGTTCATTTGAACAAATTCCATCTTTTTACCAATCACTTTTATAATTCCAAACCCCATGATACTAGTTCCTGGGTCGATACCTAATATTATTTTTTCTGTCTTCAAAAACGCTTACTTTCTATAAATACAAAACTAATCATTTAATATCGTTTATAAACCTCAGTATTCTAATATCGATTAGTATAATTTACTTTCTCTTTTTAATTAAAAACCTCCTATGACAAGTCCTCTATATTTTGTTCTTTAAAAAACAATTCTTGTTCCTATAAATCTCCATCTTATTCCTTTTTTTTCTAACAGCTTAATATTTTATTGTTTATTTGAAAAAAGAAACAATAAAATATTATTAACCAATCTAAAATTAACTATTATGGCAACATTAACTGTAAAAGGAGTTCAAATAACTTTAAGTGCAATCGAAAATAGCAACTCAACTTATACCCTTACTGGAAAATATAGCTCTGGAAGCTTTGATTTTCAATTAGCAAATGACCCTGATAATCCTCAATATAATGGTAATGCTATTGAAATAACAATCCCTTCTTCACAAAAAAATAGTCCCATAGAATTTACTCATACTGGAGATCCTAGTGACTTATGGGTATGGGCAAGTTCAGATATAACTACCGATGTAATAGGAGACCCTACTACTCCTAGAGGTACCAAAGTAATTGTAAGCAAACCTCCTGTTGAAATTAAATAATAAAAACATTTAAAATGTTCTGTATAACTACAGAACATTTTTTACATTGTGGAAATAATTTTTTATTTCATTAAAATGAATTATAAATTACTTCTACTCTTTTCTATTTTTATTACTCAACTTGCTTTTTCTCAAAAAAAAGATAGTCTTTTATATGCAAAAGTACTTGAATATTCATCTCAGTTTAAATCTGCTACGGAATTAAAAAAAGCAGCTGTATTCTTTTCAAAAAAAGAATGGGACTCCACTTTAATCTATACCCAAAGACAGTTAAATAAAGATAATAAAAATGATAAACTTATAGAACTTTGTAATTATTTTAGAGGAGTTAGTTTTAGTAATAAAGCTGTTCATGAAGAAGCTATCAAACACCTATTATTAGTTTCTAACAACTTCAAATTTAACAACGTAAAAGAATCCTACTTAGCCTACTCAAATATTCAAGCAGAAAAATATGAAGAAGCTATTAAACATCTTATACCTCTTTCTAAACTATCTTTAAAAAAATTAAAATACATTGATAAAAACACCGTCTTAAGAAACCTTGGAATCTGTTATCTATACTTAAAACAATACGACAAATCTGAAAACTATTTTAAAAAAAGTTATCAGAACACAAAAGATACTATTCAAATAATTGAGAGTTATTCTAATATTGCAAACTTATACTACAATCTTTACAAAGATGATTTAGCCATTCCTTATTTTTTAAAAGCCTATAATTTATCTAAAAACTGTAAAGATTTCAATGTAAAAAATCTTGCAGCTATAAACATGTCTGTTGTTGAAGAAAACCGTAAAGATTTTAAAAAATCTTTAACTTATAGAAAAGAAGCTCAACAATGGAAAGACTCTCTAAATGATCAAAACAAAATTTATGCAGTAGCTCAAAAAGAAAAAGAGTTTGCTGTAAAACAAAAACAAAATGAGGTTGATATTTTACAAGTTCAAAATGAATTAAAAGAAACTCAACGTACTATCTTTTTATATGCTGCTATTGGCTTATTTATTCTTTTAGGCGTTAGTCTTTACTTCTATAGAGAAAAAGTAAAACGAAATAAGATTATTGCTAATCAAAAAGAAAACCTTGATGCCTTAAACGCTACTAAAGACAAACTTTTTTCTATTGTAAGCCACGATTTACGTTCTTCTGTTAATGCTTTAAAAACCAGTAATGGTTCTTTAGTTAAAAATTTAGACAGTAATAATTTAAGTGCACTACGTAACTTACTTCAAAAAAACAGTGCCATTGTTAATGGTGCTTACGGTCTTTTAGACAATCTTTTAAATTGGGCTTTATTACAAACCAACCAAGGTTACTTTAGTATTAGTTCACTGCGTTTATTTTTTATTACAGAACAAGTATCTTACAACTACCAACCTTTATTACTAGAAAAGGAGTTGAGTTTAGAAAACACCGTTTCTAAAAAAGATATTGTTTTTGCCGATCAGGAATCATTAAAAATTGTGTTACGTAATCTATTAGACAATGCTATTAAGTTTTCTAAACCTAACGGTAGTATTAAAATATATTCTCAAAACTCTTCTGATGATTTTTGCGATTTAATTATTGAAGACACAGGTTTAGGAATGAGTGAAGCTACACGTTTAGAGTTATTAAAAGACACAGCGCTTTTACATAAAAAAGAGCACGAAGATGTAATTGGTACTGGTTTAGGCTTGCAATTATGTAAATCGATGATTCGAAAAAACAATGGAAAATTTGATATTGAAAGTGAATTAGGAAAAGGTACTAAAATGATTGTATCTTTACCTAAAAATCCTTCGAATGAATAATGTGAATGTTTTTATTATAGAAGATACTCCTGCTGAAAGTGATCGTCTAATTCAAGTTCTTGAAGACAACAATTATACGGTTACTGGAATTGCTAGAAACTTTAAAGATGCTTTAGATCAATTTTATAAAATTGATGTTGACATTGTTATTATCGATATTTTTTTAAACGGTTCTCCTGATGGAATTACCTTTGCCGAAACCATCAATGCTGTACCTAATTCTTCTAAGCCATTTGTGTTTTTAACAAGTTCAAGAGACCGAAGTATTTTTGAAAGAGCTAAGCTAACTCAACCGTTTAGCTTTTTAATGAAACCTTTTAACGAATTAGAAGTTTTATACGCCATAGAAATGGCCGTTGAAAAGTTTTATGCACAAAACGATGTCTTTTTAAGTGATGAAGAAGATACGGTAATTAGTGAAGATCATTTATTTATTAAAAAAGGAAAATCGCTAAAAAAAGTATTAATTACTGATATTGTTTATATCGATGTTGAAGAAAAATACTGCAATATTGTTACGGAAAAAGAAAAGTTTGTTATTCTTATTTCATTAACTAAAATTCTTCAACTACTAAACAATCCTATTTTCCAAAGAACACATCGAAACTTTATAGTAAACACCAAACACATTACTGAGATTATTCCTGCTGATAATTTAATCTTACTTACTGGAAATAAGAAAGCTACCTTAAGCGAACGTTATAAAGATATAATTAAAAAGGTACGCACACTTAAGTAACTCAAACACAACACATATCAGATTACTTAAATAAAATCTTCCTACTATTTTTTTCTGTTTTTATGGAAAAAATATACTCGCTTGTGCCATTTTTTTCCGCTCACCTCTACTTCTAATCTAATTTTAGGTCAGAAATAAAGCGCTAGCACAAATTATTTCACTGTTCTTAAATACTAACAAGTGTAGAAACCCAACCGTGTTTTCGGTACATACTATAACTACTACACTTTACTATTTAACAACTAACTAAACTTAGACTAAAATGGAGCAGTCACCATTAAAAAAAACGAGGCGGAATCCGAAAAGCCTTATGAGTAGGAAAACTAATCTTATTAATTATGTCAACAACAGTAGATACAGCAGTAGAAACAATATATTTTAAAGGAACTATGGGCTTTGCTCCTAATCTTTTAGCAACTATCGTAAACTTTTCATTATTAGTACACCCAGAAAACCATACAGTTAGTGGAACAGTTACCATTAATGTAGGTACTGATAAAAAAAGCTATACTGGAAAAGTAAGTGGAACAGTATACTCAACTGGGTTGGGAGATATTGTAAGAGTATTAAGTTTAAAAGGAAGTATTCCTTCTAACAACAAATTAACTCCATTACAATTTCCTTTCGAAGCAAACATGGCTTTAAAAGCTGATTGGAATGGTGAAGGTGGATTTACTTTCCAAGGTAAACATGAGGAAAAAGTACCTGTTAATGGACATATTTTCAATTTATAATTTAAAACCTCAATAACTATGTCTAACAACGTTTTTCAACTATCGGCTTTAAGTCAGAATGATCCTGGAGCTAATGATGGCGCTAAATTATACTGCAAAATCATAGGGGTTTGTAATGGAACACTTCGCAAAGGATCATCTGCTGTAAATGAAAACATTCATTTACCAGTTCCTCCAGGACAAAATGGATCAGGACCAACACCTACATGGTTTTTAGTTCCTGAAAATGGTTTAGAAGGAAGTTTTTCTATAGAAATTTTCTGCCCTTCTGATGCTTCGTATCCTAGCAAAACAATTACAGTTTCTGAATCTGATGTAAAAAAATGGGCTTCTGTTCCTTTTGAAGAAAGAGAAAACCAAATATATCAAGAAGGTGCAAACGGGATTTTCGGTTTTGCTCAAGAAGGACCAAATGGACCTATCTATACTATAACAGCTGGTGTATTAAACCCAAGATTACACGGTAACGAAGCCACTGTATAATTTCAAAGTAAGCTCTATGTTACTTTAATAGAGCTTACTTCTTATAACTAACCAAACCTCTACTACCATGAGTATATTAACCATAAAATTTAACAAAGGAATAGATGTTGCTGAAAAAGACATCTATATTGGTTTTGTTTCTGGAAGCACTGACAACTTATTTAACGTCAGTTATAAAGCCGGAGAATTAGAACCTTTAGAAATCGACATCAAACCAGTAAACACAGCTAGTGGCGAAGGAAACTGGTATCCTTATGAAGAATTAAAAAACGGAGTACAAGTAAAAAATTTTAGTGGACGAATTTATGTTTGTTACGGACAAGCATGGAAAGTTGTAAGTCCATATTACGAACCTGCTCAAAATGTTACTGATCCTAATTTCTTCTTACGATATGACAAAATGGAACTTACTTTTAATGGAGCTGCTACAGATGTTGCCGATTTAACTAGTATCGACTATTGGAGTATTCCTATGAAATTAGAAACTTCTTTGGATGGATTAATTCCAGAACAGATTGATTACGGTTTAAAACAAGGAATTTCTTCAAATCAAGTATATGAAGCTTTAAAAGAATTAACTAATACTCCTAAATCTGGATTAGCAAATGCAAAACCTGCTTTGGTACCAGGAAATTTTAAGCAGCATAAGAATCAGCATGGGTCTGGATTTGCTAGAATTATTGGACCTTCTTCATATCCACCTATTGGTGGAGTACCAATTACTCCATACCATTTATTTGAATCGTATTTAACCTATTTAAACAACAACTTTGGAACTTCTGCAAAAGCGGATGCAGTATCTATTAGTGGATTAGGTAATGGGGTTATTGCTAAAATTAGTGGACATTTTAATGGTGTTGGACCACACGTTCCACCTACAGGACCACAAAGCGCTCAAGATTATGATTTAACAGCAACTATTGATGCTAGCTTAGATATTACATTAACTGGAACTGTTGGAGGAAACAATGTTACCATGTTTTATAAAAAAGAAGATTTGATTAATCCTAATGGGATCTATGGAGCTAATGCCATGTTTTCTTTAAATAAAGCAGCGAAACAAAGTCCTGCAAACGATGTATACGGATGGATTACTGGCGATTTATTAGCTGGTTTTAATATTGGAGCTATTGGTTCTACAACTTCTTTTGGTAGAACTCAAGCTGGAGCGATGAAAAGTAGCGACTGGTTTAGTAAAATACCAAATACAGAACTATTTGGAAATCTACAGAATAATGATGCTTACTACAACCAGTATGCAGCAACGTTGCAGCCACTATCACAAGCATACAATTTTGCTTATTCAGATCGTTTTTCTGCAGTACAGGTATCACTAAACCCTGCAAAAATAAACACACTTGAAGTATCATTCTTTGATATTGATACATCAGCTAAAAAAACAACTCAACAACAATTAAAACATATTGAAAATGTCTAATAATACAGTTACATCACCGATTAAAGGAGTCCGTAGAATGGGAGGACTTGAAATATCATACAGCATAGATACCACAACTAATATCATTACAACTTCATTGAATTTTGATGGATTGAATTTAGGAGAAGGAAAAATGACTCCTGAAAATCCTAATCAGGCAATATGGAAAAATACTGGATTGCAAGAATTTAGTGGAGAACTTTCTGCAAACTACCAAAATTCTACATTAGAATGTCTTTTTGAAATTACCGAGTATGGTGAAGTTGTTTATAAAAACAACGAAACTGTTGTTCAGTGGTAACTATTTATAAACCTAATATAAATTTAATCTTATGAAAACTTTAGACACAAAAGAAGTCTCTGTTGATTATGAAGTAATCGTATCAGAGCCAAAAACAACAGAAGAATTTATTGAATTTTTAAGAAGCCAAGGCTTTAAAGGAAATGTAGGTGTAAACCCTAATTATCCTCAAAAAGTTTGGTTAGGACCAAACCCTAATATCAAATAGATTATTGTTAAAAAAACATATGCGCTTCTTTTAATTCAGAAGCGCATAATTTAGTTACTAGAACTATTATTTTACTTCAACAGAAGTAAACTGAAATGTACTTCCGTTAAATAATCCTTTGTCTGATAATTTTAATGCTGGTATTACCAATAGTGCCATAAAAGACAAGGTCATATATGGAGCTCTTAAAGAACTTCCCATTTCCTTAGCCATACGATCTAACTCTGCATATGCTTTTCCTATTTCTTCAGCAGGTTTATCACTCATAATTCCTGCTACTGGTAAAGCAACTACTTTTTCTTCTGAATTAGAAACAGCACAAATTCCACCTTTATTTTCAATTAAAAGGTTTACAGCTTTACAAATGGCTTCATCAGAAACTCCTACTGCAATAATATTATGAGAATCATGTCCTACCGAACTTGCTATTGCCCCCTCCTTTAATCCGAAGTTTTTAATAAACGCTATCGATGGTTCTGCATTTTTATAACGGTTTACTACCGTCATTTTTAACACATCATTTTCAGTATTAGAAACTAAATTCCCTTCTTCTATTAAAGAATCTACTTCTATTTCATTAGTTACTAATTCTCCATCTAAAGCTTCAATTACTCTAATTTTATCAGAAGCAGAATGAAACTCAAAATCGGCAACTTGTTTTTTATCCGTATCAAAGTTATTTAACACTTCAAAGTCAACATGCTTTACAAACGACTCTCCTTTGTCTGCTACTAACTCACCGTTAATGTAAGTTTGTAATACTTTAAAATTCTTTAGGTTTTCGGTTACAATAAAATCGGCATCATCTCCTTCTTGTAATAATCCTACATCTAAATTATAATGCTTTACTGGATTTACACAAGCTGCTTGTAACACTTTAAAAACGTCTATTCCTTTAGCTATAGCTCTTTCACATAACTCATTTAAATGTCCTACTAATAAATCATCTGGATGTTTATCATCAGAACAAAACATCATATTCTCATAATGCTCAGGTAATAAATCAATAAGAGCTTCAAAGTTTTTAGCAGCACTTCCTTCTCTAATAATTACTTTCATACCTTTTTGAAGTTTTTCTAATGCTTCTTCATAAGTAAAACACTCGTGATCAGTATAAATTCCAGCTGCAATATACTTATCTAAATCTTCTCCTCGTACTCCAGGAGCATGCCCATCTACTGGTTTGTTATAATGTTTTGCCCAAGCTATTTTCTTTAATACTTCCTCGTCCTGATAAATAACTCCTGGATAATTCATCATTTCTGCTAAATATTTGATATCTGGATTTTCCATCATCTTCTTAATATCATCAGAATCGATAACGGCTCCCGCACTTTCAAAAGAAGTCGCTGGCACACAAGAAGGCGCTCCAAAATTAAATTTCAACGGAACTTTCTTTCCGTTTTCAATCATAAAATCAACTCCTTTCACCCCTAAAACATTTGCTATTTCATGAGGATCAGAAACAGTAGCTACTGTTCCATGAACTACAGCAATTTTTGCAAATTCTGACGGTACCAACATTGAGCTTTCAATATGAATATGAGCATCTACAAAACCAGGGAGTATATAATTTTCTACAGTATGATTAGCTTCTCTTATTGCTTTTATCTTACCATTTTCAACTTCTATTTCTCCTTTATAGATTCTTTTATTCAGTATATCAACTATATTTCCTTGTACTATCATTATTTATTTTTTAGGATTACAAAAATAGGTAGTATTTCTGCATAAAAAAAGCATCCTTTTCGGATGCTTTCTTATCTATTTATTTTTCAACATTTGGTGGTCCACCTGCTAAAATTTCTTCATTTGCATATTCTTCAAATTTCTTAAAGTTTTCTTTGAACGAATCTGCTAATTTATGTGCTGTTTTATAGTACTCTTCATCATTATTCCAAGCTTGACGCTGACTTAATAATTCTGATGGTACTCCAGGACATTGTCTTGGTTGCGCTAATCCAAATACAGAGTGAATGTGGTAGTTCTCGTGAGTAATTTCTTGAGGTAATCCACCATTTAATGCTGCATTGATCATAGCACGAGTGTACTTTAATTTCATTCTATCACCAACTCCGTAAGGTCCAGCAAACCATCCTGTGTTTACTAACCAAACGTTTACACCAGTTTCTTTCATTTTTTCGCTTAACATTTCTGCATAACGAGTTGGGTGTAATGGCATAAATGGCGCTCCAAAACATGCTGAGAAACTTGGTTGTGGTTCTGTAACTCCAGCTTCAGTTCCTGCCACTTTTGCAGTATATCCAGAAATGAAGTGATAAGCCGCCTGACCTGGTGTTAATCTTGATATTGGAGGCAATACTCCAAATGCATCAGCAGTTAAAAAGAATATGTTTTTTGGATTCTTTCCTATTGATGGCTTTTGAATATTATCAATATGGTAAATTGGATAACTTACACGTGTATTTTGTGTAATTGAAGTATCGTGAAAATCTACATTTCCATCTTTATCCATAACTATATTTTCAAGAATAGCTCCTTTCTTTATAGCTGCATAAATTTCTGGTTCTTTTTCTTGAGATAAGTCAATTACTTTAGCGTAACACCCTCCTTCGAAGTTAAATACTGTATTCTCAGAAGTCCAACCATGCTCATCATCACCAATTAAACTACGATTTGGATCTGTAGATAAAGTTGTTTTTCCTGTTCCTGATAATCCAAAGAAAATAGCTGTATCTCCTTCTTTACCAACATTCGCAGAACAGTGCATTGGTAATGTATTCTTAAATACTGGTAATATAAAGTTTAATGCAGAGAAAATTCCTTTTTTAATTTCTCCTGTATATCCAGTTCCACCTATTAAAGCAATCTTCTTTTCAAAGTTTAAGATTGCAAAATTGTGTTGACGTGTTCCATCTACTTCTGGATCAGCCATAAAACCTGGTGCATTAATTACAGTCCATTCTGGAGAAAAACCTTTTAATTCTTCAGCAGTTGGGCGTAAAAACATGTTGTAAGCAAACATGTTACTCCATGGATACTCGTTTACTACTCTAATATTTAGTTTGTAATCTTCATCAGCACATGCATAACTATCACGTACAAAAACTTCTTTATTAGAAAGGTAATCAGTTACTTTCTCGTATAATTTATCAAATTTATCTGAGTCGAATGGTATGTTGATGTCTCCCCACCATATTTCGTCTTTTGTTATATCGTCTTTAACAATAAAACGGTCCATAGGAGAACGTCCTGTAAATTCACCTGTTTTAACAGCTAATGCTCCAAAACTAGTTTTCTCTCCCTGTCCTTTTTCAATGGTTGTATCATGTAACTCGTCTGAAGTCAATTGATAACGAATCGTTGCTCCCTTAATTCCTAAGTTATCTAACGATATCGTTTTCGTATCAAGATTTGTCATCTTAGAATAATTTAGTTGTGTTTAATTTTAGACAAAAATAGTTCTTTTTGATTAAACTCATTAATCATTAAAAAATTTTATGAACTATTCTTTTTTAATAACTTTTTTGACAAACTGAAAAGTCATCAAAACCCAGGCTACTATTAGTAAAACTCCTCCTAAAGGTGTTATAAACCAAATTGTTTTGGCTGGAACATTTAACAAGTGAATTGCATAAATTGATCCTGAAAACAATAAAATTCCACCTATTAAAAATCTACTAATTGCACTTTTTTGTTTCAAATTAAACTCTTTGTAGCTGTTTACAAATAATAATACAAGCACATGAATAAACTGATATCTCACTGCTGTTTCAAAACTTTGCATTGCTTCTGGACTTAATTTAGCTTTTAATGCGTGTGCTCCAAAGGCTCCTAAAATTACTGCCAGTACTCCTAAGACAGATGCTATTGTTAAATTTTTATACATTTTATCGATTTTTGTTTAATTTTAAACTTTTTTAGCGATATTGTCGCCACAAATTTTAGACCACTAAAGTACACCATAAATGAGAAAAATATTAATTATTGGAGCTGGTAGATCTAGCTCATCCCTTATAAAATATTTACTAGATAAATCGACACAAGAAAATTTACACATTACCATTGGTGATGTTTCTATTGAAAGTGCTCAAGAAAAAACAAACAATCATAAAAACGCTACAGCTATTAGTTTAGATGTTTTTAATGCTGAGCAACGTATTGAAGCAATTCAAAATGCTGACATCGTTATTTCTATGCTTCCAGCTCGTTTCCATATTGAAGTAGCTAAAGATTGTGTTACTTACAATAAACACATGGTAACTGCATCTTATGTTTCTGATGAAATGCAAGCTTTAGATGAAGCTGTTAAGGAAAAAGGATTAGTTTTTATGAATGAAATTGGATTAGATCCTGGTATTGATCATATGAGTGCAATGCAAATTATTGATCGTATTAGAGATAATGGTTCAAAAATGTTATTATTTGAATCTTTCTGTGGAGGTTTGGTTGCTCCTGAAAGTGATGATAATTTATGGAACTATAAGTTTACTTGGAACCCTAGAAACGTAGTTTTAGCTGGACAAGGTGGATCGGCTATGTTTATTCAAGAAGGAACTTATAAATACATTCCTTATCATAAATTATTTAGAAGGACAGAGTTTTTAACAGTGAATGGTAGCGGAAAATTTGAAGCTTATGCCAACAGAGATTCTTTAAAATACAGAAGCATTTATGGTTTAGATGATATTCCAACCATGTATAGAGGAACTATTAGAAAAGTTGGTTTTTCTAGAGCTTGGAATGTTTTTGTACAATTAGGAATGACTGATGATTCTTACACTATTGAAAATTCTGAAAACTTAACTTATAGAGATTTTACTAATTTATTCTTAGCCTATTCTCCTTCTGATTCTGTTGAATTAAAATTCCGCTCATACTTGAAAATCGACCAAGATGATATTATGTGGGATAAATTTTTAGAGTTAGACATTTTTAATGCTGATAAAAAAGTAGGACTGAAAAATGCGACTCCTGCACAAATTTTACAAAAAATATTATCAGATAAGTGGACATTACAAGATGACGATAAAGACATGATTGTAATGCAACATATTTTTGGTTATCAGTACAAAGAAGAAAAATTACAAATTGAAAGTAGTATGATTATTAAAGGTGATGATCAAACTTACACAGCAATGGCAAAAACTGTTGGTTTACCTGTTGCTATGGCTGCTTTAAAAATATTAAATGGAGAAATTAAAACTCCTGGAGTGCAAATTCCTATCACTAAAGAAGTATACGAACCTATTTTAAAAGAGTTGGAAGAATACGGAATAACTTTTGTTGAAAAAGAAGTTCCTTATTTAGGTTATAATCCTGAAAGTTTAAGAGGATAAATTAAGTTTAAATAAATTATAATGATAAAACATATTGAATTTCCATCAAAAAATGAATACCCTTCATATGCAGAAATGTATATGAAATTGGTAAAAAAAGATGGAAGTTTAATACAACAGTTAAAATCTAGTTTAGAAACTACCAAAGCTATCATTCATAATTTATCAGAAGAACAGCTTAATTACAGGTATCAAAAAAATAAATGGTCTATTAAAGAAGTTTTGGTTCATATAATTGATGACGAGAGAATTTATGGATATAGAGCACTTGCTTTTGCTAGAAATGACCAAACATGTCTTCCTGGTTTTGAACAAGATGATTACAATCTTTTTTCCGATACTTCTGAAAGGACTATTGAAAACATCATGGCTGAATATGAGGCTTTGAGATTATCTACAATTACTCTTTTTAATGGGTTTTCTAATAATTCTTTAAAGCGCATAGGCACTGCAAATGGTAACCAAACTAGTGTTAGAGCTTTAGGTTATCATATTTTGGGACATGAACTACACCATGTAAAAATTATAAAAGAGTTCTATTTAAAAAGCTAAACAATTACATACAACTCTTATAAATTCAACAAAGGCATCAGTATATTGATGCCTTTATTTTTATTCTTAATTCTCCCTAAACCACTTGTTCATTAAAAAATGGTTAACATCATAATTTAGAAATAAGTTCTTTCTTGATTCTTAATTAGAATCTATTAGCTTTGCCGGATCATAAAACATTTATTAAAAACAAATTACACACATCCTAACACAATGAGAAAAATAATACTTTTTAAAGCAACCTTATTGCTTTTCATTTTTCAAACAAGCATTCTTTTAGCTCAGCAAAAATTAAGCACACCTTATGGTAATAATAAAGAAGTAGGTAAACATGTAAATGTAAACGGTACTAAAATATATTATGAAGAATATGGAAAAGGGGAACCATTATTAGTTATTCATAGCTGTGGTACTGACATCAGTGCTATGGAATATCAAATCGATTATTTTAAAGATAAATTTCGAGTTATTGCTGTTGATAGTAGGGGTCAGGGAAAATCTAAATTAAAAACAAAAAAATTAACCTATGATTTAATGGCAGAAGATTTAGAAGCTCTTGTAAATCATTTGAAATTAAAAACTATTAACATTCTTGGATGGAGCGATGGTGGAATTATTGCTTTAAAAATGGGAATTAACAATAAGGTAAATATCAATAAAATAATTGCCATGGGAGCTAACCTAAGACCTGATACTACTGCTATTAATTTTTGGGCGCGTAAACAAGTAGTAGAAATGCATTCCAACACCATCAAAATGATTAAAAAAGGGGATACTTCTAAAGACTGGGAAAGAGAATTACAGTTAGACAAACTTTTATTAAATCAACCTAACATAAGTCATGCAGAATTGGCTAAAATTAAAGCTGCTGTTTTAATCATGATTGGTGATAGAGATATTATTAAAAATGAGCACGCTGTTGAAATATATAATAATATTCCTAAAGCACAACTTTGTATAATGCCAGGAATAAATCATGGTGCTCCTCGTAATCAATCTAAAATATTCAATAATATAGCTGATACTTTTTATTCAAACACTTACGATTATACTAAATAAAAAAAGATGTAGAAAAACTACATCTTTAAATAAAAATCTTTAGTTAACTCAATATAGGCATCAGTATACTGGTGCCTTTCTTTTTCTATAATTAACTCCTCTTCTTTAACTTCTTGCTCTTGAAAAGAAAAGGTTAACATACTTCTCTTTAATTCTGAAGTTTCATTTCCTTTTACTCTACAAACTCTTTGAGTAAATAATCCATTTTCTCTTGCTAATTGCACAAAACTTTCTTCCTCCTTAAATGGAATAATTACAGAAAAAAATCCGTTTGTAGATAATATTTTAGAAACGCCTGCTAGTAAATCTTCAAAGGTAAGTGACGATGTAAAACGAGCTCTATTTCTTGCTTCATCTTTTGTTTCAAAATCATCAGTATAAAAAGGTGGATTCGATACAATAACATCATATACTTCCTCTTCTTCTGCCATTTCTTCTGCAAAATCATTAAAAGATGCACTGTAACAAAACAAACGATCGCCCCAATCAGATTGTTCAAAGTTTTCTACCGTTTGCTCATAAGCTCCTTCATCTATTTCTACCGCATCTATAGTCATGGCATCGCTACGTTGTGCTAACATTAACGAAATAACACCTGTACCTGAACCAATATCTAATATTGCATCTGGAAATTCACCTAAATCACACCAAGCTCCTAACAAAACGGCATCAGTACCTATTTTCATCGCTGTTTTATCCTGATGTACCGTAAACTCTTTAAATTTAAATGGCTTCATTTATAAAATTCTTTCCATTAGTTTTTCGGCATAAAACCATAAAAATAAAACTACTGCCAATAACAATACTAAAAACAACCCTCTTTTAGGATTTGTTCGTTTTCTATTTCCAAATCTTCTTTGAAACTTCATCCTTCATTTTATATTTAAGCATCGAAGATATTAATTCTATTCTTAACTTCTTATAAACTGTAAGGATTAAAAGCAAAATTCGCCTAACTCTCAAATTCATATTAAGTAATGAAATACGCTTTTATTTTTTTTCTAGCTACCTTATTTTATACAAATTCAGAGAATACTAAAGACGAAACCTACCCTCCTTTTGTTGTATTTCAGTTATTTACATCTCAAGGTTGTAGTAGCTGTCCACCTGCTGATTATTTGCTCGAACAAGTCAAAAAAAACACATCAAACACTAATATTATTGTGATGTCTTATCATGTAGATTATTGGGACAGATTAGGTTGGAAAGATCCTTTTAGTAAAAGAACCTATACTGAATTACAGTACAATTACGCTCGTAAGTTTAACAGTTCTAGCGTATATACACCTCAATTAGTGGTAAATGGAAATGAGCATTTTACTGGTTCTAACAACAGAAAGCTTAATAGAGCTTTAAAAAAATATACTTCAGAAAAAGCTTCTAATGCTATTACTTTATCCAATGTTTATAAAAAAGACAGACTTATAAACATTGATTATAAAATAAAGGGTGATTTAAATGACAAAACTGTTTCATTTGCTTTGGTATTAGAAGAAAAAACAACCTTTGTTAAAAGAGGAGAAAATTCTAATAGAAAAATTAAAAACAGTAACATTGTTATTAACCAAGTTTCTCTTCCTGTTAAAGGTAAAGCAAATGGAAATATATCGTTAAATATCCCTGAAAATTTTGACATTAACGATAATTACAGAATTATTGCTTTTGTACAAAATCCTAATTTACAAATTACTGGAGGGGTTCAAAAAAGTCTTTAATGCTTTACCGCTCTTAACATTTCTCTTTTTCCAGGTGGACCAGGTAAACGTTCTACTTCAAAACCTACTGCCTGCATAGCTCTACGAACGCTTCCTTTAGCTGAATAAGTTACTAAAACACCATTTGACTTTAAGGCATTAAACATTATGGAAAAAATCTCTTCAGTCCATAATTCTGGTTGATTTCTTGCTCCAAAAGCATCAAAATAAATTAAGTCGAAGGTGTCAATATCGTCAATATCTTTAAAAAACTGTTGACGTTTTGTTAAGTAGAAGCTTTCTGTTATCTCGTGTTTCACTCCCCAAGAAACCTCATGCATTTTTTTAAACACAGATTCTTTAGCTACTGCTTTGAGTTCCGCTACATAATTTAATTTTGCAACCTCCTCTTCAGCAACCGGATAAGCTTCAACTCCTACATAATTAACAGTTTTATCACTTTCTAAAAAAGTAATAAAACTGTTCAATCCTGTACCAAATCCAATTTCTAAGATTGAAATTTCATCTTTATCTAATATCTCTAAACCATTCTTTATAAAAACATGATATGCTTCTTGAATTGCCCCATGTTTAGAATGATATTGCTCATTCCAATCGGGCAAATGAATTGTTGTTGAACCATCGGATGTTATGATAATTTCTCGTTTCAAATTAATTGATTAATAATTTTTTAATTCTAGGAATTGGACCTCTACATTTCATTTGATGACAAGCTATACACGAATTAATCGCATCATTAAACTGCTCTTTCCTTTCTTCTTTAGAAACTTCAAAAAGCTTTCTATGCATTTTTTCAAAATGATTAGCATAGGTTAAAAAGTTTTCGTCTAAATCTGTACTATCAGTAAGCTTGGCTGTATGTATTTTAATATACTCTTTGTTGAAATCACCTATTTCTTCTCCTTGAATAATTTGAGTTCTCACTTCTTTATTCTTGGCGAGCATATTCCTCATTAATTCCGCCATTTCAGACGTTTTATACATCTGAAAATTTGACGGAACCTTTTTTACAATCTTTATTTCTTTTGTTTCTTTTTGTGTTTGACAACTTAATATCAAACTCAAAAAAAACACAAACAAAATTCTATTTTTCATCAGCTGTAGCCTCTAACAATACTCCATCTGCTAAGAAAGAGTACGTTACTTTTGGTTCAGTAATTTTAGCTATTTCCTCTTCAGATTTCCCAGCATCTTTTGCATAATGTTGTAACTCTTCTACTGAAACTTCATTTTTAAATGCTTTTCCGTTTAAAACAACCTTACTTTTTGCCGAATTAAAAGGCATGAAGAATGCATAATCTTTAAACTTTACAAAAGATGTTTTTTTATTGTCTAAAGGTACTTTAATCCAACATCCTTTTTTCTGGCATACCTCAGCTATTTCTCCCGTAAATTTCACATCCAAAGTATCTCCGGCATTCATAGTTTCAAACTTCTTAGCCATTTCTTCTTTAGTAATAGCATTATCTGCTGAAATTTCCTTTCCAAAAGAAACTAATTCAATAGCTTTCACCTCTTGTTTCTCTTCTTTTTTCTCCGTCTTACACGCTATAAATGAAAGACTTAAACAAAGCCCTAATAAAAGTATTTTTTTCATTTGTTTTTCAATTTAATCTAGTTAGATAACAAATATAATTATTATTCACTAAGTCTGTCTTCAAAAAAAGCATAATACAGCTAGTTTTTGTATCTTCGTAGCACTTGTAAAAACAGCAATTTATGGATATTAAAATTCAGCAAATAGAGCAATCAAAAATTGACTCTGTAGACTTTGATAATTTAAATTTTGGACGAACTTTTTCGGATCACATGTTTGTTTGCGATTATGTTGACGGACAATGGGTAAACCCAGAAATTAAACCTTATGGTCCAATTTTATTTGAGCCTTCTGCCAGAGTTTTTCATTACGGGCAAGCTGTTTTTGAAGGTATGAAAGCCTATAAAGACGAAAATGATGATATTTTTCTTTTTAGACCTGATGAAAATTTTAACCGAATAAATTTATCTGCCGAACGTTTGGCTATGCCTCCTGTTCCTGAAAATGTATTTTTTGAAGGTTTAAAAAAACTATTACACATTGATAAAGACTGGATAAAAAAAGGGTTGGGTAACTCTTTATATATCCGCCCGTTTATTATTGCTACAGAAGGAGCCATTGCTGCTTCTCCTGCTGAAGCTTATAAATTTATGATTATCTGTTCTCCTGCTCAATCATATTATGCTGGTGAGGTTCGAGTTATTTTTTCTCAAAAATATAGTAGATCTGCCGATGGTGGTGTTGGATATGCCAAAGCTGCTGGTAATTATGCTGCTCAGTTTTATCCTACTAGTTTAGCTCATAAAGAAGGGTATCAGCAAATTATTTGGACAGATGCTAATACTCATGAGTATTTAGAAGAAGCTGGAACGATGAATATTTTCTTTAGAGTTGGTGATAAATTAATTACTACTCCAACAAATGATCGAATTTTAGATGGTGTTACTAGAAAATCTATTATTCAACTTGCTAAAGATAACAACATTGAAGTTGAAGTTAGAAAAGTATCTGTTTCTGAAATTAAAGAAGCTGCTAGATTAGGTGAACTAAAAGAAATTTTCGGTTCTGGTACTGCTGCTGTAATTAACCCAATAAAAGGATTCAAACATAAAGACACTACTTTCGAATTACCAAACATTGAAAATTCTTACGCTAGTTTATTTAAAGAAAAACTACTTAATATTCAGTATAATAAATCGGAAGATCAGTATAACTGGCGAGTGAAAATTTAATTTTTCAACAAAAAAAAGCTATATTAGTAACTTATAGTCAAATATTTACAATAAAATTCAAGGGGAAATGAAAAATATTGTACCGACTGTTTTATCTATTATAATAGGTTTTTCTATATCACTATTTGCTTTAAATAGCTATTCGAGTGAAAGTCTTAAAACCAACGATACTAAAACAGCTAAAAAAACTGAAGTTAAAAAGAAAACCAAAGCTTCTTCTAAAAAAAAGAGCGAAAAAAAATCTGAATCTAAAACTCCTAAAGAAACTAATTTAAGTGATATTCAAGGAAGTTTTGAGAATTGGAATAAGTATACGAAAGAGAACATCGATTTGATGTCTACCTTTGTTCCTATTGACGATAAAGGTGTAAAAACTGATAAAGGTGTATTTCTTAGCTTATTAAGAACTGGTGCTTTTATTCCTGTTAAAGATATCGTAAAGGGTGAAACCCAATACAAACTTATTAATCTGGAGCAATCTGCTGACAAAAAAATTAAAAAAGGAATTGTAGGCAAAGCAACAATAGCTTATCAATACTTTAGAAGAGAAGGTAAAAAACTTCCTAGTTATGATTTTGTCGATTTAAAAGGAAAATCTCATAATAAAGCTGATACTGAAGGTAAAATATTGGTTTTAAAATGTTGGTTTATTAACTGTAAAATATGTGTAGAAGAGTTTCCTGAACTAAATGCTTTGGTTGATAAATATAAAGGTGATAATATTGAATTTGTAAGTTTAGCATTTGATAAAAAAGATAAACTTGTTGATTTTTTAAAAACGAAATCTTTTAAATTTTCTACTGTTCCTGAGCAGAAAGACTATATGTCTAAAAAGTTAAAAGTTAAACAATATCCTACCCATTTAATTGTAGACTCTAATGGTGTTATTCTTAAAATGGTTAACAATGTTAAGACTTTAACTTCCGAACTAGATCGCATTATGAAAAAACAATAATAAAAAAGCTCCTTAAAATTAAGGAGCTTTTTTATTACAATTTATTTAATATTTCTTTAATGTTAGGTTTAAAGTAATTTGGTCCTTTTAACACCTTACCATCTTCTCTATAAATAGGTTTTCCATCTTCTCCTAACTTACTCATATTACTTCTTTGGATTTCATCAAATACTTCTTCTATTTTGTGTTGCATACCATGTTCAATAATAGTTCCACATAGAATGTATAACATATCACCAAGCGCATCTGCTACTTCAACTAAATCGTTATTTTTTGCTGCTTCTAAATACTCTTCATTCTCTTCTTTCATTAACTCAAAACGCAATTGTTTTCTTTCATCAGAAATAGCAACTGTTGGTTCATTTTGAATGTTTAATTTAAATGCTGAATGAAATTCATGTACTGCTTTTATTTTATCTTTCATCTTATATTATTTCTAATTCTGTTTGTATTTTTTGAAAATCAAAATGAGACCAATCTACAATATGACTTTTTATATGGTGTTGTTGAAAATCTTCTAAATTTTTATTTCTAATTCCTAAAAAGTGAACTCCAAGATTATGAGCTGTTTTTAAATCCCAAATACCATCTCCTACCGAGATTATTGTTTCAAACTCATCTACCTGAAAATATTTTTTAGCTTTTTCTATCGCCGATTTTACAATTTCTTCTCTTGTATAAAAAGAACTTGCAGTTTCTATTACATCTGGTATAAAATTTATTTCTGCTTGTTGTAGTTTTATTAAAGCTGGTTCTAACAAAGATCCTGTAGCAAAACAAATAGCATAATCTGTTTCATTCATAAAAAAATCTACAATAGCTTTTGCTCCTAGTATTTCTTTTGTTTCTTGTAAAGAGAGTAAATGTTCCGTCATCTTTTTCTCAAACTCCGGCATCATTGAAAAATCAAACTCTTTGTTAAAATTACGCTCGTAGTTTTTCTTCAAAATATAACTATCGGTCATATTCTTATAGGATTTCCAATCTTTATTAATATTAGTAATCCCAGAACTAATCATTGCTTCTACAAAAGCTGTTTGATGCTGATTCTCACTTTTTGTTAAAGTATCATCTATATCAAAAACTATTAAATTTTTCTTTTTCATTTAAGTTGCCATTTTTAATAATCGAGTTGGTACTATTTTTAAAACCCAAGCAATTAAGCGCCATCTTTTTGATATATAAGCTACTCGCTTTTTTCTTTTTATTGCTGAGTAAATTTGTTTTGTTGCTTTTTCTAAAGAAACCATCCAAAAAATACCATCTCCTAAGGCCATCGCTGTATCTACAAAACCAGGTCTTATATCGGTTATAAAAACCTTTCTTGATTTTATGGTTTTAGTTTTAATATATAAACTTTCTAAATATGCTTTCTGATATGCTTTAGAAGCAAAATACGAAGGTGCCGCTCTATTTCCTCTAAGCGATGCTATTGATGAAATCCCTACCAAATGTCCAAATTGTTGTTCTCTAAATAAATTATAAGCCAATCCGTATAATTTCGTTGCGCCTACAACATTGGTTTGGACTGTTTTATTTTCCGTACTCCAATCTAGTTTATTATTCACCTCTCCTACTCCCGATGAATGTACTACTAGATGCACCTCTCCTAATTCGGTAACAATTTCATTAAAAGTCTTTTCTACTTCTTCTACTTGAGTTATATCGTTTTGTTTTATAATTATTTGGGCAGGGTTTTGGGCTTTTATTTCTTCAAGCATCTCTAGCCTTCTTCCCGTTATTGCAACAATATAATTATCTTTTACTAACAGTTCTGTTAGGTTTTTACCGATACCAGATGTTGCTCCAAAAACAATTGCTGTTTTAGTTTTCTTCATTATAAAATCATTCTTTAACTTTGCTAAAAATACAATTTTATGTTTACACTTATTGCTGCCAAAATGTTTACTACTGGAAGAATTATTTTTGCCAGTTTATTTGTTATCGCTTTTGTTGCTTTAATGATTTTCAGCTATAAAAAAGATGCTAAAAACAATAAAAAACATTATCAAAATGGTGCTTTGTATGTAGCTATCGGTATTATTACTGTGATTGCTCTTTTATTTCTTTCGAAATACTTAATTAAGGGTTAAACCATTTCTTCTACTTCATTAATCTTTTCATGATCTAGGACTGTATAGCCTTCTTCATTAAAATGAAATGATCGTTTATACTTTACTGCTGATTTTAGCTGTTGAAAGTCATATGAAGTGATTTGATATACTTTTTGCCCGAAAGATTCTTCATGATATTGGATCAAGGCATAAAGTTTTGCTTCTAAATTTAAAATTTCTTCATCAGAATATTTAAACAATGGACTTTTTTCATCTATTTCATGAACTATAGTCCACACTGTAGGTAAGTACATGATTTTATCTCTTTCCAGCTTTAATCGATAAAATTCTCTTTTATACTCACCCTCTAGGTTCTTTTCATTAATTGATAAAGTTACCGTTATTTCTGGCTCTATCATAACTGTTTTTCTACTGTTCATTAAACGAAACATAATAGCTCTATGCCCTTTAAAATCTCTTAAAATTAAGTTTTCACTGAAATGAATAGCTGCTTTAGCCCTTGAGAATCGTCCGTACAGTAACCCTGTAATAAATGAAAAACTTAACAAGCCTATCATTGCTTCAAATGCAGCAATTAAATTAGCAGTAACTCCTTGTGGTGCAATTCCACCATAACCTACAGTTGTTAATGTTTGAGCACTAAAGAAGAATCCGTTTAAAAAATCATCTATAAAATTCCCTCTCGATGGTGTTATTTCTTCAATACCAATTGCCATATATACAAATCCAAAAACGATATTTAAGAATGTATATCCTACAATAATTAACAAGAAAAACTTCCACCACGACAATTCTATAAAAAAGGTATACATATCATCCAAATTAAACTTTTTGTTAATATGTATAACATTAGAACTTCCGTCTTTATTTACAATTCCTTTAATGTTCTTTCTTGAATTGTATCCAAATCCTGGGTCTTTTATTTTCTTTGCCATTGTTAGTTTCTTTATGCTCTAAAAATACAAAAAACCGACACTGCATTCAGTGTCGGTTTTATAATTCTTATTTGCTAAACTCTATTAGTTCTTAATTGGTAAGAAATTATAGTTTTTAGCATAAAAATTCATTTGCTCTTCAAATGTATTTGGTTGTGTAATTTTTACATCAGTTATATTTCCTTCTACATCTTTTACAGGCTCTAAAACAGGATTTACAAACCCACTATAAGGAGCTGAAGTAAATTGTTTATTACGATCTAATACTTCTTTATGTATGTCTTGATCTACTTTTACACCATACCCTTCTACTAATGCTTTTGCAGCTTCAAAATCTCCTTCAGATTTAATTCTTTGTGCTTCTTTTAATAAACGTCCAAAAATTTCACGAAGTTTCATGTAATCATTTACAACAAAATATGTTTTACCATCTTTTGTTACTTTCTCTATTACATTATCTTTTTTACCTTGTTCGAAAGCCCAAGCTGAAACCCACTGACGGTTTACCATATGATCTTCTTCAATATCATCTCCTAAATTGATACGAATTAATTGAGTCATTAATCCATTTCTGATATAACCATCATAAGCAGCTTTTCCTACTTTTTGCCAGTCATCTACTAATCCTAATTCTTGTAACTTAGGATCCATTAAATAGTATAATCCAACTAAATCTGCTCTACCTTCTTCCATTGTAGATGCATAATTTTTTAAAGTCTCTTTTGGCTGTCCTACTCCTTCATTTATTTGTCCAGAAGCATGTCCAATTACCTCATGTAAAGCTGTATGTAACTTATCCGCTAACTTTCCATACTTAATCTCTAAATCTATTTCCTCTTGATCGTGAGCAAACTCTTTTAAACGTCCTGTTCCTCCTGCATTGTTATATGCTCCAATAATATTTCCTAAAGAAACTGATTTTGAACCATGTTGCTGACGAATCCAGTTGTTATTTGGTAAGTTTACTCCAATTGGAGTACTTGGAGATGCATCTCCTGCTTCTCCTGCTACATTTACAGTTTTGTATGATACTCCTACAACATTTTGTTTTTTATGCGCTGGAGATAATGGTGAATTATCTTCAAACCACTGAGCGTTATCAGATAAAACCTTCATTTTTTTAGACATATCGAAATCTTTAATCTCAACTATTGTCTCATAAGATCCTCTATATCCTTTAGGATCATTATATACTTCAATGAATCCATTAATCCAATCAATATTTCCTTCTGTAGAAGTTGCCCAAGCAATACAGTATTTATCCCAAACATCTAAACTACCTGTTTTATAGTACTCAATTAACAACCTTAATGTTTCTGCTTGCTTTTCATTTTCTGCAACACCTTTCGCTTTTTCTAACCAAAAAATAATTTTATCAATTGCAGCTCCATACATTCCTCCAGATTTCCATACTTTCTCCACTAACTTTCCGTTTTCACGTACTAATTTAGAATTCAATCCTGCTTCTATTGGTTGATTTTCTGGACCTTTATATGCTGTAGCATAAAAATCTTCAACATCCTTATTTGTAATTTTTGGACCGTAAAAGTTTATAGCAGATGCTAGTACATTATCTACTCCTGCTTTTTTATTCACCTTTTTCATGTCTTTATCGTTAAAAATAACATCTAAAGCTTCTGGCGAAATTGTTGTGTTTGTTTCTTTCAATAAACCTTCCAAGTATTCTTTAGAAAACTCAGCTTTAATTTTATCATTAGAATAATGATGATGTATTCCGTTTGAAAACCAAACTCTCTTTAAATAAGTTGTAAAGTTTTTAAAATCCTGAGAAGTTCTATCTCCCTTAAATTCGTTATTTACTTTTTCTAAAGCTGTTCTTATTTCAAGATTATGACGGTAATTTTGATCCCACATAATATCTCTACCTGCTAAACCAGCTTGAGTTAAGTAATACACTAACTTTTTTTCTTTTAAAGTTAATTGATCAAACCCTGGTATTTGGTATCTTAATACTTTAATGTCTGCAAATTGCTCAACTTCATAATCAAATTTTGCTTCTTTCTTTACCTCTTTTTTTGGTTCTTCTTTTGGCTCTTTTTTCTTCTCTACATTACAAGAAACCAAAAAACCAACTGCAGCTGCAGCACAAAGCATTTGTTTTAATTTCATTTTTTAATATTTAATTGATTTTTCTGTTGATAAATGTACGAATTTTAAACTTCGTTATATCTAAAACAGTCCGTTGTATGATCATTAACCATACCTGTTGCTTGCATGTGAGCATAAATGACTGTTGATCCAACAAATTTAAATCCTCTCTTTTTTAAGTCTTTTGAAATTCTATCAGATAATTCAGTAGTTGCTGGCACTTCTTCTCGTTTTGCAAAAGAGTTTTTAATTGGTTTTCCATTTACAAATCCCCAAATATATTTTGAAAATGAGCCAAATTCTTCTTGTACCTTCATAAAGGCTTGAGCATTTGTAATTGTTGCTTTTATTTTTAATTTATTTCTTATAATTCCAGCATTTTGGAGTAATTCTTCATATTTATCTTCCCCATAATTTGCTATTTTTTTATAATCAAAACTATCAAATGCTGCTCTAAAATTTTCTCTTTTTTTAAGTACAGTTATCCAGCTTAAACCTGCCTGAAAGGTTTCTAAAATTAAAAACTCAAACAATTTATCATCCTCATATACAGGAACTCCCCATTCATTATCGTGATACTCTATATACAAAGGGTCATCACTCACCCAAAAACATCTTTTTTTCATTTCTTTATTTTAAAACTGAAAATTACTGTTAAACAGGCTAAAAATCAATGAAAAATGGAATAATTTTTGCAACTTTATAACTACTAAATCTTTTGATTATGAAAACATTAAAATACTTTTCAATACTCAGTTTATTTCTAGTGATAATTTATGCTTGTAGTTCATCTCCTATCAAAAACAGTTCAAGTTCAAAAGAAGAACCTGTTGTTATAAAAAATGATAGTTTAGAATATGAAATTACTATTATAGATCCTGGCTTTAATTATTACTTAAATACCGTAGCTAGACCTGTAGGCTTTTATTCAAAAACCTATTTAGCTAATAAAAACAGACTATATGTTCCTGTTTGGAATTCAAGAGTTAATAATCCTAACAATTTTGATCCTAATATTTATGAAAATCAAATTAATTACAGGCCTAATATTGACTATGGCTATGAAGTAAACTATAAGTTATTTAACTATTTTGAATTTGCACAACGTAAATATCGCATGCGCTTAAGGTAGCATTACAAACTCTTTGTAAAACTGTATATTTGCCAAAAAAAAATTAACAATATCAAATGAAGTTTTTAAGAAATTTATTAGCGTCAATTCTTGGTTTTTTTATAGCCATCTTTTTAATATTTATATTCTTTGTCGCTATTGCTGCAATTACAGGATCAGAGGATGAAGTAATTGTAAAGTCTAATTCTGTTTTAGAATTAAATTTAGCTACACCTGTAAAAGATTATGCTCCTAAAGAAGATAATCCATTAGCTGAAATTTTAGAGTTAAACGATGAAAAGTTAGCTTTAAATAAAATTATTAATGCTATTGAAAATGCTAAGACTGACAACAATATTAAAGGAATTAGTATAAAAACTACGTATATAAATGCTGGAATTGCACAAACTCAAGCCATTAGAAATAAGGTTGAAGAATTTAAAGAAAGTGGAAAATTTGTGTATGCCTACAATGATGTATATACTCAAAAGAATTATTACTTAAGTTCTGTGGCCGACAGTTTATTTTTGAACCCAGTTGGAGCAATTGACTTTAAAGGTTTGTCTACCGAAATTTTATATTACAAGGATTTTGAAGATAAATACGGTGTAAAAATGGAGGTTATCCGTCATGGAAAGTACAAGAGTGCAGTAGAACCATATTTAAGTAACAAAATGAGTGATGCTAATCGCGAACAAACTACTTCTTTTTTAAATTCAATTTGGTCTGAAATTACTGATGATATTAGCAACAGCAGAAACATTTCTGTAGAGAATTTAAATTTAATTGCTGATAATGCAAATGGAAGAAATGCGACTCTAGCAAAAGAAAACAAGTTAATTGATGGAATTATTTATATCGATGAATATAAAGAGAAGCTTAAATTAGGTTCTGATAAAAAAGTAAATACAATTAGCTTAGAAGATTACATCAAATCTGGAAAAGGAAGAATCTCCTCTGTAAGTAAAGACAAAATTGCTGTAATTTACGCGCAAGGTCAAATAATGTATGGAGAAGGAAATGAAGATATCATTGGTCAAGGTTTAACAAATAGAGCTATTCGTAAAGCTAGAAAAGACAAAAATGTAAAAGCAATCGTTTTACGTGTTAACTCTCCAGGTGGTAGTGCTTTGGCATCTGAATTAATTTGGCGTGAATTAGAATTAGCTAAAAAAGAGAAACCTTTAGTTGTTTCTATGGGGAACGTAGCCGCTTCTGGTGGTTATTATATTGCTTGTAACGCCAATAAAATTGTTGCTGAACCAACTACAATTACAGGTTCTATTGGGGTGTTTGGAGCAATTCCAAACTTCAACCAATTAGCAGATAATATTGGAATAAATGCCGAGCAAGTATCTACAAATAACAGTCCAAGCTATAGTGTTTTTGAACCTATGAATCAAAAGTTTTATGATGTTACTAAAGAAGGTGTTGAACAAATCTATACTACTTTTGTAAATCGTGTTGCCACTGGAAGAAATATGACTTTTGAGCAAGTAAACGAAATTGCTCAAGGTAGAGTTTGGAGTGGTAAAGAAGCTAAAGAAAAAGGATTGGTAGATAAATTAGGAAGTTTAAATGATGCTATTGAAATAGCTGCTGAATTAGCTGACCTTGAAAATTATAAAATTCGCAATTATCCTAACTATAAAAAGGATTTAAAAGAAGCCTTAAACTTTTCTCCTTTTGGTAAAGTTTCTAAAGAAGAAATTCTAAAAGAAGCTTTAGGTGATGAACACTATCAATTATACCACAATATAAACCAAATGAAAAACCTAAAAGGAATTCAAGCTAGAATGCCTTTTATCTTTCAGATAAAATAAGATGTAAAAAAAGCCTTGACATTGTCAAGGCTTTTTTTGTATCAGTTAGAGTTTATTATAAACCAAAACTCTCTTTTACTTTATCTACATAATCTAATTTCTCCCAAGTAAATGTTTCTACTTCACGCTCAATAGTATCTCCCATTGGGTTTGTAAAAGTAACTGTTTTCTTTTCTGGAGTTCTTCCCATGTGTCCGTAAGCAGCTGTCTCAGAATAAATAGGTGTTCTTAATTTTAAACGTTTCTCGATAAAATAAGGACGCATATCAAAAATAGTTTCTACTACTTTACTTATCTCACCATCAGTCATATCAACTGTTGCAGTTCCATAAGTTTCAACATTAATACTTGTTGGCTTAGCTACTCCAATAGCATAAGAAACTTGTACTAGCACTTCTTTACATAAACCAGCAGCTACTAAGTTTTTAGCAATATGACGAGTTGCGTAAGCTCCAGAACGATCTACTTTAGACGGGTCTTTTCCTGAGAAAGCACCTCCACCGTGAGCTCCTTTACCTCCATAAGTATCAACAATAATCTTACGACCTGTTAATCCTGTATCACCATGAGGTCCTCCAATAACAAAAATTCCTGTTGGATTAATATGATACGTAATATCATCTGTAAATAATGTCTGAATATGCTCAGGTAATTTAGCTACTACTCTTGGAATTAAAATAGATATAATATCAGACTTAATTTTTGCTAACATTACCTCTTCACTTTCATCAAAATCATCATGCTGAGTAGAAATTACAATAGCATCAATTCTTTGAGGAACATTATCGTCAGAATACTCAATAGTTACTTGAGATTTAGCATCTGGACGTAGGTAAGTAATATCTTTATTCTCTCTTCTAAGCTCAGCTAATTCAATTAATAAACGGTGCGATAACTCTAATGCTAAAGGCATATAGTTATCAGTTTCATCAGTAGCATAACCAAACATCATTCCTTGATCTCCTGCTCCTTGATCTTCTGGGTTTGCTCTTTCTACTCCTTGATTAATATCTGGTGATTGCTCGTGAATTGCTGAAAAAACTCCACAAGAACTACCGTCAAACATATATTCGCTTTTGGTATAGCCTATTTTGTTAATTACATCTCTTGCAATTTTTTGAACATCTAAATATGTTTTAGATTTTACCTCACCAGCCAATACAACTTGACCAGTAGTTACCAAAGTTTCACAAGCTACCTTAGACGTTTCATCAAAAGCTAAAAAATTATCTATTAAAGCATCAGAAATCTGATCTGCTACTTTATCTGGATGTCCTTCAGAAACACTTTCTGAAGTAAATAAATATGACATAAACTTCTTTTTAAAAATTAACGGAAGAAAAACTTGGATTGCTTGGTCGCTAAAAGAAGTAGATAATTACTGCTTTAGCATTTTTTATAGAGGTTGCAATCAGATCAAATTTCTCCTCAAAAATTCAGCCGCAAAGTTATTGATTAAATTCAAATTTTAAAAAGCTTTTTGTTAAAAAAGAATTAAAAATAAAATTCTATATACGTAGTATATAACGAATTAAAAAATAAAAAAAAGTAAAAAATATTAGGAAATTAAATTTTTATAACTGAATATTTGCATTCGTAAAAGTTCAATCACTTATTGACGATGTTATCAAGAAAGGTGGAGGGATTAGACCCTATGAAGCCTTAGCAACCCTTTGTTCTATACAAAGAAGGTGCTAAATTCTACCAAAATATTACTTCGGTAAAAAAATCGAAATGTAACTACAAGGATAGATAACCAAAAAGAAATTTCTATAAACTCATACTGAAATTTCTAATATTTCTTAATAACATTTTTCTAGTAAGTACGTCAAAACATTGACGCATTTGGCTTTTGGTTTAATTATTTATTAACTCAAAAACAAGAAAAATGAGTACACAAAAATTTGCAACAAAAGCGTTGCACGCAGGACATGATGTAAAACAAACAGGAGGCACAAGAGCTGTTCCTATTTATCAAACAACCTCTTATGTTTTCAATGATTCTGATCATGCAGCAAATCTTTTTTCATTAAAAGAATTAGGATTCATTTACACTAGACTAAACAATCCTACAAATCAAATTTTACAAGAGCGTTTGGCTTCTTTAGAAGGAGGAATTGGTGCTGTTGTTTTTGCCTCTGGTACCGCTGCCATCTCTACAGGGTTATTAACCTTACTAAAAGCAGGAGATCATATCGTAGCGTCTAGTAGTTTATACGGCGGAACTTATAATTTATTAAATGTTACCTTACCTCGCTTAGGTATTACTACAACTTTTGTTGATGCTTCTGCCCCTGAAAATTTCGGTAAAGCTGTTCAAGAAAATACAAGAGCATTTTTTGTTGAATCTTTAGGTAACCCTAAGCTTGATGTTTTAGACTTAGAAATTATTTCTAAACAAGCAAAAAAAGCAGAAGTTCCTTTCATTGTCGATAATACCGTTGCTACTCCTGCCCTACTAAACCCAATCAAACATGGAGCTGATATTGTTATTCACTCTTTAACTAAATACATTGGAGGGCAAGGAAACTCTTTAGGAGGTGCAATTATCGATGCTGGTACTTTTAATTGGGCTAATGGTAAATTTCCTGAATTTACAGAACCCACAGCGGGATATCATGGTTTAAAGTACTATGAAACTTTAGGAGCCGCATCTTATACTTTTAAATTAATTTTAGAAGGCTTACGTGATTTTGGAGGCGCTTTAAGTCCTACAAACGCTTTTAACATTATTCAAGGGTTAGAAACCTTAGACATTAGAATTCAAAAACATTCAGAAAATGCTTTAGCATTAGCCCAATGGTTAGAGGAACAAGAAGAGGTTTCTTGGGTAAACTATCCTGGTTTAAAAAGTAGTAAATACAAAACCTTAGCCAATAATTATCTACCAAAAGGACAAAGCGGAATAGTCACTTTTGGGGCTAAAGGTGGTTTTGAAGCAGCAAAAACAATAGCTAATACCACTAAAACATTTTCACTTTTAGCAAATATTGGAGATACAAAATCTTTAATTATTCATCCTTCAAGTACTACACATCAACAATTAACCCCTGAAGAACAAGCTAGTGCTGGTGTTACAGAAGATTTAATAAGGTTATCTGTTGGTTTAGAAAACATTGACGATTTAAAATCAGACCTAAAAGAAGCTTTCAATAAAATACCAAAGGAAGCTTTTGTTTAAAAATTTAAAGACTGCTTTAAATAATGAAAAGCGAATTATTACATATAAATATTCTTAGTTACACAACAGGAAGTGGTGCCCAGTTTAATGATATACCTTTAAGTTATCAGTTGTTTGGGAAACATTTGGGTACTGCTCCTGTTATTCTAATTAATCATGCATTAACAGGAAATAGTAATGTTGCTGGCGAAAATGGTTGGTGGAAAGATATTATTGGAAAGAACAAAGTAATAGATACTCAAAAGTATACTGTTTTATGTTTTAATATTCCTGGTAATGGTTATGATGATTTCTTAATAGATGATTATAAAAATTTTGTAGCTAGAGACATTGCCAATATCTTTTTATTAGGCTTGCAAAAACTAAACATTAAAAAGCTATTTGCTTTAATTGGTGGTTCTTTAGGAGGAGGCATTGCTTGGGAAATGGCTGTTTTAAAACCAACTATAACCGAACATCTAATCCCTGTTGCTACAGATTGGAAGTCTACCGATTGGTTAATTGCTAATTGCCAAATTCAAGAACAGTTTTTAACCAATTCTAGTAATCCTGTACACGATGCTCGCATGCATGCTATGCTTTGTTACCGTACTCCAGAGTCTTTTAAAAAACGCTTTCAACGTTCAAAAAATGAAGAATTACAAATCTTCAACGTAGAAAGCTGGTTACTTCATCATGGTAAAAAATTACAAGAGCGCTATCAATTAGCATCTTATAAATTAATGAATCAATTATTAAAAACAATTGATGTAACTAAGGAACGTAAAGTTTTAAATGTCTTAGAAACGATAAAAGCCGACATTCATATTATAGGCGTTGATTCTGATTTGTTTTTTACTGCAGAAGAAAATAGAGAAACACACAAAGAACTTGCAACAGTACATTCAAATGTAACTTATAATGAAATCAATTCTGACCACGGTCATGATGCTTTTTTAATAGAATACGAACAACTAAAAGAAATTATTGAACCCATATTCAATAAAAATTCAAAAAACAACAAAATGAAAGTTTTAAAATTTGGTGGAAAATCATTATCAAACAAAGGAATACACAATGTAATTTCTATTATAGAAAATAAAATTAATGATGGTGAAAACATTGCTGTTGTTGTTTCTGCCCGTGGAAACGCTACCGATACTTTAGAAGACATTTTAAATAAGGCCGCTAAAAACGAAGCATACCAACAACAACTTGAAGCTTTTAAACATGAACAATCATTACTAACACCTTTAATAGATTTTTCTTCAGAATTCTCTCGTTTAGAAAAATTATTTGAAGGAGTAAACTTATTAGGCGATTATAGTATTAAAATAAAAGATGAAGTTTTAGCACAGGGTGAATTACTATCTATAAAAACTGTATCGGAATTATTACAGCAAAAAGGAATTAATGCAAATCCTACAGATTCAAGAATATTATTAAAAACCGATGAAAATTTTGGTAATGCACAACCAATTTTAGAGGTTTCTAAGGAGAATGTTAAAAAACATTTTAACCAATTTAATAATACTACTGTAAATGTAGTATCAGGCTTTATTGCTTCAAACTTAAAAAATGAAACCACTACTCTTGGAAGAAATGGCAGTAATTATACAGCATCTTTATTGGCTAATTATTTAGATGCTGACGAATTACAAAATTATACACATGTTGATGGAATATTTACAGCTAATCCAGATTTGGTAAGTGATGCTAAAAAGATAGAAAGTCTTTCTTTTTCTGAAGCAAATGAATTAGCAAACTTCGGTGCTAATATTTTACACGCCAAAACAATTATTCCTTTACTTGAAAAAAACATCAATTTAAGAATATTAAATACCTTTAATCCTAATGATAAAGGAACTTTAATAACCTCTAAATCTACTTCAAAAGGAATAAAATCATTATCCGTTTTAGATAATGTAGCTTTATTAAACTTTGAAGGAAGGGGCTTATTAGGAAAAGTTGGTGTTGATGCTCGTATATTTAAAACCTTAAGTAGTTCTGATATTAGTGTTAGTTTTATTTCTCAAGGATCTTCAGAAAGAGGCATTGGATTGGTTGTTGAAAAAACCAGAGCTGAAGAAGCTGTAAAAGCATTAAATAAAGAGTTTGAAAATGAATTTTACACCAAAGATGTCCATAAAATATCAGTAGTAAAAAATATTGCTGTAATATCAATTATCGGGCAAGATTTGAGTGAATTTCATCATCCTTATAATGCCTTAATCAAGAATCAAATAATACCATTATTATTTAATAATACTGTTACAGGAAAAAATATTAGCTTGGTTGTAAAAAAAGAAGAATTACACAAAGCTTTAAATGTAATCCATGGACAAGTTTTTGGAATTTCTAAAAAAATAAACATTGCCCTTTTTGGTAAAGGTTTAGTTGGAGGAACTCTAATAGAACAAATATTAGAAAATGCTAAGACCATTTTAGAAAAACGAAAAATACAGTTAAATATTTTTGCTATTGCTAACTCCAAAAAAGTACTTTTAACTAAAGATGGAGTAACTAAAAGTTGGAACAAAGATTTAGAAGATTCAAAAGAAAGCACCACAATAGTTCAAGATATTATTGACTTCTCTAAAGAAAATCATTTAGAAAACTTAATTGCTGTTGACAATACGGCAAGTACCGATTTTATTAACAACTATATTCCTTTAGTAAATGCTGGTTTCGATTTGGTTTCATCTAATAAAATAGCCAATACAGTATCATATAATTCTTATAAAAACCTAAGAAAAACTTTAGAAAACACCAATAAGAAATATCTATACGAAACCAATGTTGGTGCAGGATTACCATTAATTGACACTATTAAACTATTACATGACTCAGGAGAAAATATTACCAGAATTAGAGGTGTTTTTTCTGGATCTTTAAGTTATATATTCAATCATTATTCATCAAGTAACTCAACATTTTCAACGGTATTACAAGAAGCAATAGACAAAGGATTAACAGAACCAGACCCTCGCGAAGATTTATGTGGTAATGACGTTGCTAGAAAACTATTGATATTAGCCAGAGAACTTGATTTAGAAAATGAATTTGAAGATATTTCAATAGAAAATTTAATTCCAAAAGAACTTCAAAATATTTCTTCTACAGCCTTTTTATCTGATTTAGAAAAATTAGATTTTTCTTTCCAAAAATTAAAAGAAAATCAAGAATCAAATCATGTATTAAGATATATAGGAGACTTATCTGGAGACCTACAACAAACAAAAGGAAACTTAAGTGTAAAACTAACTTCTGTTCCTATCAATTCACCTCTTGGAAGTTTAAAAGGCTCTGATGCTATTTTTGAAATTTACACAGAATCTTACGGAGAGCAGCCAATTGTAATTCAAGGAGCTGGAGCTGGAGCAAAAGTAACAGCCAGAGGAGTATTTGGAGATATTTTACGATTAGCTAACAACAACAACTAAACATTAAACCACTATTTAATAGTTCTTAAATATAAAAATAATGAGCAACCATTTCGAAACAAAAGCTATTAGAATACAAACTGAACGCTCTCAATTTTCAGAGCATTCAACTCCGTTATATTTAACATCAAGTTTTGTATTTGATGATGCAGAAGACATGCGTGCTTCTTTTGCTGAAGAAAAAAATAAAAATCTATACAGCAGGTTTTCAAACCCAAATACTACAGAATTTGTAAATAAAATAGTGCAAATGGAAGAAGCTGAAGCTGGCTATGCTTTTGCCACTGGAATGGCTGCTGTATTTTCTACTTTTGGAGCTTTATTAAATGCTGGAGATCATATTGTTTCATGTAGATCTGTATTTGGATCAACCCATAGTTTATTTACAAAATATTTACCAAAATGGAATATTGAAACAAGCTATTTCAAAATAAATGAAGTTGAAAAAATTGAGCAGTTAATTCAGCCAAACACAAAAATTCTATATGCAGAAACACCTACAAATCCAGCAGTAGATATTATTGATTTAGAATTACTAGGAAACATTGCTAAAAAACACAACTTACTTTTAGTTATTGACAATTGTTTTGCTACTCCTTATTTACAAAACCCAATTAAGTTTGGTGCCGATTTAGTTATCCATTCGGCTACTAAATTAATTGATGGACAAGGAAGAGTTCTAGGAGGAATTACCGTTGGAAAGAAAGAATTGATTCGTGAAATTTATCTTTTTTCAAGAAATACTGGTCCTGCTATGTCGCCTTTTAATGCATGGGTATTATCTAAAAGTTTAGAAACCTTAAGTATCAGGGTTGAAAAACATTGTGAAAATGCTTTAAAAGTGGCTACATTTTTAGAAAAACACCCAAGGGTAAACCTTGTGAAATATCCTTTTTTAAAATCACATCCTCAACATGAAATAGCGAAAAAACAAATGAAATTAGGAGGCAATATTGTGGCTTTTGAAATTAAAGGTGGAATTGAAGCTGGACGTAGCTTTCTAAATGCCATAAAGTTATGTTCATTATCGGCAAACTTAGGAGATACAAGAACCATAGTTACTCATCCTGCATCTACTACTCATAGTAAATTGAGTGAAGAAGACAGGTTAGAAGTTGGTATCACAAACGGATTGGTACGCTGTTCCGTTGGTTTAGAAAATATAGATGATATTATTAACGATTTAACACAAGCATTAGATACTTAAAAAGTAAATAAAGTGTATTTTTGTAATATGCTTTCTAAGAAAACAAAATACGGTTTAAAGGCACTAACCTTTATTGCAAGACAAGAAAAAGGAAATAAAGTACAAATAGCTACTATTTCCGAGAGTGAAAACATATCACATAAATTTTTAGAAAGTATATTACTTACCTTACGAAAAGCAGGATTTTTAGGAGCCAAAAAAGGAAAAGGTGGAGGTTATTATATGTTAAAAGAAGCCTCAGAAATTAAGATGACTGATGTTATCAGAACTTTAGAAGGCCCTATTGCTATGCTCCCTTGTGTAAGCTTAAATTATTATGAAAAGTGTGATGACTGCCCTGATGAAGACGCATGTTCAGTACATAAATTAATGATTCAAGTTAGGGATAATACCCTACAAGTACTTCGTAATAATACACTAGCAGATTTAGTGTAAAATAACACAAATGTTATTCTATTGTAAAATTTTCAAATAAATGTTTTCACATTTAAAATGAATGTATACATTTGTCACTTCTTAAAACCTAGTTACCCGATAGGGTAATAGAATTTAAAAATGATTTTAGAACAAATAATAGAAAATAAGAAAAATTATACGCTAGATAAAGCTTCTGAAAATCCGTTGAGAAGCATTGTAAAATCAATTAGCTGGAGAGTTATAGGAACAATAGATACCATATTAATATCATGGTTAATTACGGGAGAAGTAGCCACAGCATTTTCAATAGGGAGCATTGAGTTAATCACAAAAATGGTGTTGTACTTTTTTCATGAAAGAGTTTGGAACAAAATAAAATGGGGCAAAAAATGAGCTTAGAAAGTCAATTAAATATTGAAGAATTAAACAAAGGGTTAGCAAAGTTAACTCCACAACAAATCATAGAATGGGTTTTCGAATTAAAGAAAAGAACAATTATTACAACAAACTTTAGACCTTATGAAGTAGCTATTTTACACTTAGTGTCTAGAAAGAACCCTTATATAAAGGTTATTTGGTGCGATACAGGTTATAACACACCACAAACCTATAAACACGCTGAGGAATTAATTGAAAAACTAGGCTTGAATGTTCATTTATATGTTCCTAAACAAACAGTGGCTCATAGAAATATTGTTTTAGGTATTCCATCAATAGAACATAAAGATCATGCTTTATTTACAGAACAAGTGAAACTAGAACCATTTAAAAGAGCAATTAAAGAACATCAACCAGAAGTTTGGTTTACCAATTTAAGAAAAGGGCAAACAGCATTTAGAGATAATATAGGAATACTCTCTTTTAGCAAAGACGGAATTTTAAAAGTAAGTCCATTTTATCATTGGTCAGATAAGGAATTAGACGAATATTTAGAACAACATAATTTACCAAATGAATTTAAATATTTCGATCCAACAAAAGTAGAAAGTAACAGAGAATGTGGTTTACATATTTAAAGAATATGATTATGAATACAGAAACAATACAAGTAGGTGCTTTAGAAAGCGAAGCCATATATATATTTAGAGAAGTTGTTGCTCAATTTGAAAAACCAGTTTTACTATTTTCTGGTGGAAAAGATAGCATAACATTAGTAAGATTAGCTCAAAAAGCATTTTATCCTGCTAAAATCCCTTTTCCTCTTTTACATATAGATACTGGGCATAATTTTCCTGAGACAATAGAATTTAGAGATCGTTTAGCAAAAGATCTCAACGTTGATTTAATTATTAGAAATGTTCAGGATAATATTGACAAAGGTCGAGTAAAAGAAGAAACTGGAAAGTACGCAAGCCGAAACATGCTGCAAACAGAAACGTTATTAGATGCAATTGATGAATTTGGTTTCGATGCATGTATCGGTGGAGCGCGCAGAGATGAAGAGAAAGCAAGAGCTAAAGAACGAATTTTCTCTGTTCGTGATGATTTTGGGCAATGGGATGAAAAAAATCAACGTCCAGAATTATTCGATATGTTAAACGGAAGAATTGATTTGGGTCAAAATGTAAGAGTCTTCCCTATTTCTAACTGGACAGAATTAGATGTATGGTCTTATATAAGAGATGAAAATATCGAAATCCCTTCTATTTATTTCGCTCACAAAAGAGCTACATTTTTAAGAGATGGACTTATATGGTCTGCAGAAGATGATGTGGTTTATAGAGATGAAAATGAAAAAGTTGAAGAACGAATGGTACGTTTTAGAACAGTTGGAGATATGAGCTGTACAGCTGCAGTACTATCCAATGCTGTAGATATAAATACCGTAGTAAACGAAATTAAAGTATCAACAATTTCCGAAAGAGGTGCTAGAATAGATGACAAACGATCGGAAGCTGCAATGGAAAAAAGAAAACAACAAGGATACTTTTAAAACTTATAACAAACATTTAAACACAAGTTGTTACACAACAACTAATACATAAAATGAACGTACTAAAAATAGCAACTGCAGGTAGTGTCGATGATGGCAAAAGCACATTAATCGGTCGCATACTATACGATACTAATTCATTAACTGATGATAAACTAGAAGCCATTGAAGAAAAAAGTAGACAAAGAGGCTTTGATTACTTAGATTTTTCATTAGCTACCGATGGTTTAGTTGCCGAAAGAGAACAAGGAATTACTATAGATGTAGCTCATATATATTTTTCAACACCAAAAACGAGTTTCATTATAGCTGATACACCTGGACATATAGAATACACTAGAAATATGGTTACTGGCGCTTCAAATTCACAAGCTTCTATTGTTTTGATAGATGCTCGAAACGGAGTTATAGAGCAAACATATCGTCATTTTTTCATTAATAATTTATTGAGAGTAAAAAATGTAGTAATAGCCATTAACAAAATGGATTTAGTTGATTATTCAGAAGAAAAGTTTAATCAAATAAAAAATGAAATTGAGTATTTAGCTAGTAAGAGTGCTTATAAAAATCAGCAATTAGCCTTTATCCCTCTTTCTGCATTAAAAGGAGATAATGTTGTTGAAAAATCAGAGAATACTCCTTGGTATAATGGAGAAACATTACTAAATCATTTAGAGAGTTTACAAGCTGATGATATAGAAGAACAATCACAAACACGATTTCCTGTACAAACAGTAATCAGACCTAAAACAGACGATTATCATGATTTCAGAGGTTATGCTGGTAAAATCTATGGAGGAAATTTAGCAGTTGGCGATTCTGTTACTGTATTGCCTTCCGCTACTGAATCCAAAATAAAGAGCATTCATTTTTTTGATAAAGAATACTTACAGGCAAAAAGAGGAAGCTCGGTAACTATTACTTTGGAAGACAATGTAAATGTAAGCCGCGGAGACATGTTGGTAAAAACAAAAGAAGTTCCTACGGTATCAAAAGAATTAACTGCTACAATTTGTTGGATGGATAAAAGTCCATTACAAGCTTCTGATAAATATTATATAAAACATGGAGTAAATGATGCACAGGCAAAAATTATGTCTTTATCGTCCATTATAAAAACAGATTTTTCAGGCAAGGAAGAAAATCCATCACAATTAACTTTAAATGAAATTGGCGATGTTACCTTAAAAGTTAGCAAGCCATTGTTTTATGACTCTTATCAGAAAAACAAAGCTAATGGAACTTTCATTTTAATCAATCCAAAAACCAACAATACAGCCGGAGTAGGCTTTATTCAGTAATAAGAAAATCAAATGGCAATTATAATAACAGATGAGTGCATCAATTGTGGAGCATGCGAACCAGAATGCCCAAATACAGCTATTTATGAAGGAGCTTCAGACTGGAATTATAACGAAGGAACCTCATTAAATGGAAATATTCAATTATTGAATGGAACAGAAATAGACGCAAATGAAGATCAAGAACCAATTTCTGACGAGTACTATTTCATTGTTCCAGACAAATGTACAGAGTGTAAAGGATTTCATGAAGAACCACAATGTGCAGCAGTTTGCCCAGTAGATTGTTGTGTTCCTGATGAAGACATTATTGAAACAGAAGAAGAACTATTAGCAAAACAACAGTTCTTACACAATTAAAAAAAGTAACGCTTACAAGCTTTAAAAAATAAAGTAATGCAAAGTTTTAGAACCGAAATAGAGAATCCAATTGTAGAAAAAGATATTCTAGAATTAGAACGTAAAATCCGTTTATTTAAAGAAGGTCAAATAGACGAAGAACGCTTTAGAAGTTTACGTTTGGCTAGAGGTGTATACGGTCAACGTCAGTTTGGAGTACAAATGATTCGTATAAAACTACCTTATGGTAAAGTTACTAGCGAACAATTACATCGAATAGCAGATGTATCGGACGAATACTCAAGAGGACGCTTACATATTACAACTCGTCAAGACATACAAATTCACTATGTGAGTTTAGATAGAACTCCTGAATTATGGGCACAATTAGAAAAAGATGATATCACCTTACGTGAAGCTTGTGGAAATGCAGTTAGAAATGTTACAGCTTCTGAAACTGCTGGGATAGACATCAATGAACCTTTTGATGTAACACCCTATGCACATGCTACATTTCAGTTTTTCTTACGTAACCCTATTTGTCAGGAAATGGGAAGGAAATTTAAGATGTCTTTTTCTGCAACAGACCATGATACTGCATTGAGTTTTATGCATGATTTGGGCTTTATTGCTAAAACAAAAACTATAAAAGGTAAAGAAGTCAAAGGTTTTAAAGTTTTATTAGCAGGAGGATTAGGTTCGCAACCTAGACATGCAGATGTAATCTATGAATTTTTAGAAGCTGATTTATTAATTCCTACTATTGAAGGTGTTTTACGTGTTTTTGATAGACATGGAGAACGTTCAAAAAGAGCAAAAGCACGTTTAAAATTTTTAGTTAAAGATTTAGGAGTTGATGCCTTTTTAAAATTAGTTTCTGAAGAACAAAAAGCATTTGCTTATCAAAGATATCCGATAAACACATCTGATTTTGAAAAGGAAATTCAATTTGAAACAACAGAAATTCCTTCAGTAAAAATAACTGATAACGAAGCTTACCAAAACTGGAAAGAAACCAATGTTATTCAACAAAAACAAAAAGGATTATATGCCATTGGAATTAAAGTTCCTTTGGGAGATTTTTACACAGACAAAGCTCGTTTACTTGCAGATTTAATTAAAAAATATGCAGCAAATGAATTGCGTTTTACATTACGTCAAAATATCTTAATCCGTCATGTCAGAGAAGAGTTTTTACCATTCTTTTATGTTGAATTAGAAAAATTAGGTTTTACAGAAATAGGCTATAATAGCTTAACAGATATTACAGCATGCCCAGGAACTGATACTTGTAACTTAGGTATTTCAAGTAGCACAGGTATTGCAACAGAATTAGAGCGTGTATTAAAATCAGAATATCCACAATATGTAAATAATAAAAATATAACTATTAAAATTAGTGGTTGTATGAATGCTTGTGGACAACATAATATGGCACATATAGGATTTCAAGGAATGTCTGTTAAAGTTGGAAACTTATTAGCTCCTGCCCTTCAAGTGTTAATTGGTGGAGGTGTTTTAGGTAATGGTAAAGGACGTTTTTCAGATAAACTAGTAAAAATACCAAGCAAAAGAGGTCCTGAAGCTCTACGTATTCTTTTAAATGATTTTGAAGATCATAAACAAGAAAAAGAAGACTTCTTAACGTATTATGATAGATATGGAAAAACCTATTTCTATGATTTATTAAAACATTTATCAGATACTTCCAATTTAAATCAGGATGATTTTATCGATTGGGGGCATGATAAAAACTATGTAAAAGCCATTGGTGTTGGAGAATGTGCTGGAGTTGTTATCGACTTGATTGCAACCTTACTATTTGAAAGTGAAGAAAAAATAGAAAATGCTATTGGTGCATTGAATGAAAAGCAATGGTCTGACAGCATATATCATTCATATTCAGCAATCATCAATACTGCAAAAGCATTGTTAACTTCAGAAGGAGCAAAAACCAATACACAAGCTAGTATTATTAAAAACTTTGATGAAGTATTTATCAGTACTAATAAGATTGAATTACCAACTTCATTTACTGATTTTGTATATCAAATAAAAGAAAATAACCCAACAGAAGCTTTCGCTAAAAAGTATCTGGAAGAAGCAAAATCGTTTTATAAAACGGTAGATGCATACAGGAAGCAAGTAGTAGAAAGTTAAACATAAAGAGACATGAGAAATCTACCAAAATTAACCGTAGTGGGGGCTGGTCCTGGTGATGTAGAACTAATCACCTTAAAAGCGATCAATGCTTTAAAACAAGCAGATGTAGTGTTATATGATGCTTTGGTTAACAATGATTTATTAAAATATGTAAATCCAAATGCTGAAATAATTTTTGTTGGTAAAAGAAGAGGCTGTTACCGTTATCAACAAGAACAAATTAATGAACTAATAGTAGCTAGAGGTCATTCACATGGACATGTGGTACGTTTAAAAGGTGGTGATCCATTTATTTTTGGTAGAGGCGCAGAAGAAATGGAATATGCTGCAAAATTTGGACTACAAACAGATGTAGTTCCTGGTATTTCATCATCACTAGCAGTACCTGCATATCAAAATATTCCTTTAACAAAACGTGGAAGTTCAGAAAGCTTCTGGGTAATTACAGGAACAACAAAAAAACATCAAATTTCTAGTGATGTTGCGTTAGCTGCAAAGTCTAATGCTACTGTAGTTATATTAATGGGAATGGGTAAATTATCCGAAATCATTCAACTTTTTCAAAAAGAAAAAAAGCATGATTTACCTGTAGCTATTATACAAAATGGTACTACTCCACAAGAAAAAATCGGAATTGGTACTGTAAACACCATAGAACAAGTAGTTGCAAAAAACAAATTAAGTAATCCAGCAATCATCGTATTAGGAGAAGTTGTAAAACACAGAGCAGAACTTCAATTGGTACAATCGCAAATAAAAACCAATATCGCGGTATGATAGTAGAAGAAAAAAATAACCTCTACCCTATCTTTTTAAAAGTACATCAATTAAATGTTCTCTTAATAGGTGCAGGTAATGTTGGATTGGAGAAATTGAGTTTTTTATTAAAGTCAAGTCCAAATGCGAAAGTTCAAATAGTGGCAATCGATATACTTCCAGAAGTAAAAAACTTAGCTGAAAAGCATCATATTGAAATAATTCAAGAAGCTTATAAAGTAAGTCATTTACATAATAAAGACTTGGTAATTGTTGCTACAGATGACAATCATGTAAACATACAAGCTTACAACGATTGTAAAGAACAAAACTTATTGGTAAACGTTGCAGACACACCTCATCTCTGTGATTTCTATTTAGGTGGAATAGTAACAAAAGGAAATGTCAAAGTAGCTATTTCAACTAATGGAAAATCTCCAACAACAGCTAAAAGATTACGCCAGTTTTTTGAAGAAGTAATTCCAGAAGACATTAACGAATTAGTTCAAAATTTAAATAAGTACAGAAAGACCATCAAAGGTAATTTTGAAGAAAAAGTAGAAACATTAAACAAGTTAACAGAAGGTTTAATAAGCTAAGAACAGAAGTAAATAAATCTTAAAAAAGATGTTTTTACGACTTTACACACTAGTGACAAAAAAATAAAAATGATTACAACAGATATATTAATTATAGGAGCGGGTCCTACAGGGCTTTTTACAGTTTTTGAAGCAGGATTATTAAAATTAAAGTGTCATTTAATTGATGCATTACCTCAACCAGGAGGGCAATGTTCAGAAATATATCCTAAAAAACCTATTTATGATATTCCTGCTTATCCTGAGATTCTAGCAGGTGATTTGACAAAGAATTTATTAGAACAAATAAAACAATTTGAACCTGGGTTTACCTTAGGAGAAAGAGCTGATACTATAGAAAAACAAGAAGATGGAACTTTTATAGTTACCACAAACAAAGGAACAAAACATCATGCTCCGGTAGTAGCTATAGCAGGTGGCTTAGGAAGCTTTGAACCTAGAAAACCACCTATTCCTAATATTTCAAATTATGAAGACAAAGGAGTGGCTTACATTATTAGAGAACCAGAAATTTATAGGAATAAAAAAGTGGTTATAGCTGGTGGAGGTGATTCGGCTTTAGACTGGGCTATATATTTAGCTGACATTGCTTCGGAAGTAACTTTAGTTCATCGTAGAAATGAATTTAGAGGAGCCTTAGACTCTGTAGAAAGAGTGCAAGAATTGAAAGATATTGGAAAAATTCATTTAATAACACCTGCAGAAATAAAGGAAGTTTATGGAGACGAGCATGTTAATGCTGTTCAAATAGTAGAAAAAGGCAAAGAGCCATATACTTATGAAACAGATCATTTTATTCCACTATTTGGTTTATCACCAAAGCTAGGACCTATTGCTAACTGGGGACTTGAAATAGAAAAAAATGCCATAAAAGTAAACAACGCTTTAGATTATCAAACAAACATACCAGGTATTTATGCCATTGGAGATGTTAATACATATCCTGGAAAGTTAAAACTGATTTTATGTGGATTTCACGAAGCTACGCTAATGTGTCAAAGTGCTTTTCAACGTATACATCCTGATAAAAAATATGTAATGAAATACACAACTGTTGGTGGTGTTGAAGGTTTTGATGGTTCAAAAAAAGAAGCTCCAAAAGCTGTAGTAAAAGCAATCAATTAAAAAAAATACAATGTCAGATATCAATATAAAAATAACCGATCGAGAAGGAATACTTCATGAAGTAATTGCACCTACCGATATGGCAATGAACTTAATGGAAATTGTCCGTTCCTATGAACTGGCAGAAGAAGGTACAATTGGTATTTGTGGAGGTATGGCTATGTGTGCATCTTGTCAATGTTATGTAAAATCAAATCATCAATTATCTGAAATGACTCCTGATGAAGATTTAATGTTAGCAGAAGCATTTCATGTAGAGGAAAATAGTCGTTTAGGCTGTCAAATTCAAATAACTCCTGAGCTAGAAGGCTTGGAAATAGAATTGGCACCCGAAAATTAATTTCATACAGAAAAGTACTATTAAAATGCAGTTTAAAAATTATAATTTATCATTAAAAGACAATGTAGAAACTTTTACAAAACAGCTATTCTATGCTTTATTTAGTGATGTATGCCAAGAAAAAGCTACACATTTAAAAAGTCAATTCATTATTATTTTAAAAGAACTAAACATTCTTGAAGGAGAAAGTATTTGGACATTATACCAAGAATCCTTTTGTAAAATAAGAGAACAATTAGATTTAGATGCTTTAGCTTTTGAACAAAATGATCCAGCATGTAAAAGCCTAGAAGAAGTTTATTTAGCCTATCCTGGTTTTCATGCAATAGCAGTATATCGATTAAGTCATGAATTGGTAAAATTAAACGTACCTATTTTACCTCGTATGATGAGTGAATACATCCATGGAGTAACAGGTACAGATATTCATCCTGGTGCAACTATAGGTGCTTCATTTTTTATTGATCATGCTACAGGAATTGTCATTGGTGAAACTACACACATTCAAAATAATGTAAAGATTTATCAAGGAGTAACTCTAGGGGGGCTTCAAGTAAAAAAAGAATTAGCTTCAACAAAAAGACATCCAACCATAGAGAATAATGTAACTATTTACGCTAATGCCACTGTTTTAGGAGGAAACGTAGTTATAGGACAAAATAGCATTATTGGTGCTAACGTATGTGTAACAGAATCAGTTCCAGAAGGATCAATTGTTACTTACGAATCAGAAAATAAAATTACCACCAGAAAGTCATATGCAAAATGATTTTCACAATAAGAAACAAACCATGAAAACAAAAAGTATTATCGATTTTGTAGGAAATACTCCTCTTGTAGAAATAACAAATGCTTTCAATAAACCCAATGTTAAATTATTATTGAAACTAGAAGGAAACAACCCTGGTGGTAGCGTAAAAGATAGAGCTGCTTATTTTATGATTTCCGAAGCAATCAAAAGGAAAAACATAAAAAAGGGTGACACTTTAGTAGAAGCAACTAGTGGAAATACTGGAATTGCACTAGCTTTAATGGCAAAGGTATTAGGAGTTAATATGGTACTGGTAATGCCTGAACATGCAACTGTTGAAAGAGTAAAAACCATGAGAGCTTATGGAGCAGAGGTTATTTTAACTCCAAGCGCTTTAGGAATGGAAGGAGCTATAGACCATGCTTTAGAATTAAAATATAAAAAAGGATATTTTAGATTAAATCAGTTTGATAATTTTGATAATCCAAAAGCACATTATACAACTACTGGCCCTGAAATTTGGAAAGATACAGAGGGACAAATAACACATTTTGTATCAGCCATGGGCACAACAGGTACCATAACTGGAGTTTCAGATTACTTAAAAGAACAAAATGATCAAATTCAAATCATAGGAGTACAGCCTAAAGACGGTGCTAAAATTCCTGGAATTAGAAAATGGCCACAAGAATATTTACCAGCTATTTTTAAACCACAAAAAATCAATAGAATTTTAGAAGTAAATCAGCAAGAAGCTGAAGAAGCAACTATAAAATTAGCCGAACAAGAAGGAATTTTTGCAGGTATGAGCAGTGGTGGTGCTTTTGCCTCAGCACTTAAAGTAGCCAACTCTATAGAAAAAGGAGTCGTTGTGGCTATAGTTTGTGATAGAGGTGATCGTTATTTATCTTCAGAACTATATGGTTTATAAAATATTTTATAAACCATATCTTATTTTAAAAGTTACCTTTCGGAAACATATTTAGTTGTTTCGGAAATTTATAAACACCATTGGAAAATGATGCTTTTACTTTTGTGATAGATTTAATGCTAACCCCCGAAAAAAATCATCAAAATGGAAAAAGTAAATACTTTTAAGTTATTGCTATGCGCAATATTTTTATGCAATTTTAGTACAATGTTCTCTCAACCTTATTATACTTATGAGTTAAAAAATGGGAGTTTTGAAACATTATCAGCAGGTAATTCAAGTAATATTTATGCACACTTTACCGCAAGAAGGTTAGGAACAAGTTGGTACGCCCATAAGGGAAATCCGAGAGTACATCATAATGGTTATAATAATGTTCATACTTGTGGACCATGTGGAAATGGATCTAAATATGCTTCTTTACGATATAGCAATACAAATGGTCAGAAAAGAGGAAACTCTATGTTTATGTATTACCCTATGAAAAGTGGTAAAACCTATAAACTAAAATTTGATTATAAAAAATATAGTAATAATGGAATTTTATATGTTATAGCCACTAACAGTGCTACTGCAAATTACAATACAAATAGTAGTCTTGTTGAAACAATAGGAAATATAAATAACAACCAGTATAGTTCATTACCTTCTAATGATCAAATGCTTGTAACAAAAGTTATTCAAAATACAGGTCCAAGTACTAGTTGGAGTAACAACATACCAACAGGAAATAATATAAGTCCGAACATTACATTTACACCTAATAAAGATTATACGCAACTATTATTTGTCTACTATTCTACTCAATATACTGCACAGGGAGAAATGTATATTGACGGTGTTACTATGTCTGGAGATTTAAACCAATCTGGTAGCGTTTCAATGGCACTTAACGGGACTAATTCTAATACAAATATTGGGATTCAAATTTGTAGTGGGGATCCTGTAATTTTAGATGGTAGAGGAACAGTTGACACTTCTTTAGATCACAACAACAGAATTCAATATTTTACCGCTATTTATAAAATTGGAAGTAATGGACAAGCTGTAGATGGCTCTGAAATTTGGAACGATGGTGTTCCTTATAGCGAACTAGACCTACAAACTCAATTTCCTCTAACTTCTCCTTATGGAGTTACTACTCAATACCACGTTAAATTGGCTATAAATTCAGGGCCAAACAATACATGGATAGAAAAAGTGATGAAAGTTTATGTAGTAGGTAAACCTAATTTTTCTATAAATAAAACATTTATTTTCTCTAATCCTCACAATAGAGTAAGGTTAAGAGTTCAAGGCTTGCCTACAAACACAACTTACACTTATAAATGGTTCAGAACAGGGAACCCGCTTGTACTAGGAACAAATTATCAATATGATGCTTATAGTTCTGGATCCTATACAGTTGAGGTTACAGCTGCTAACACAGGTTGTACCACCAAAAAAACAATTAATGTTTATGTTCCTCCTGTAATGAAAAAAACAAAAGATGCTGTATTAAATGAATTAATGCCTAGAAATAATTCGAATAATGATAATGATATTAAAGTATATCCAAATCCAGTTTCAAATATTATAAATGTGAAGTCTAATACCAACATAGATAGATTAGAACTTTATTCTATTGGAGGAACAAAAATTTCAACTTCAAGAGGAAACACTATGGATGTAAGAAATATTAAAAAAGGTGTTTACATACTAAAAGCAATTTCAGAAAACACAACTATAAAAGAATCAAAAATTATAAAAAAGTAACTAATTAATTAGGGAACACATTAAATCTTAAAATCTCACTTACAGCTAGTAAGTGAGATTTTTTATTAAATAAAAAGAATAATTTATTGGGAAACTAAAAATAAACTAATAGATTTGCACCATAGTTCATTAACTTAATTGATGTTATCAAGAAAGGTGGAGGGAATAGACCCTTTGAAGCCTTAGCAACCCTTTGTTTATACAAAGAAGGTGCTACATTCTACTGCTTGGCAGAGAGATAACGGAAAGAATTTTACTTCCTCTTTTCCTGATAACACAACTTTTAATTATCAGGAATGTCAAACATATATACAGAAATACAAAAAAGAATTCTCGTGCTCGATGGGGCCATGGGAACAATGCTTCAAGAATATAAATTTACAGAAGAAGATTTTCGTGGAGAACGTTTTAAAGACTACCCCTCTCCTCTCCAAGGGAATAACGATTTATTATCTATTACCCAACCAGAAGCAGTAAAAGAAGTACATAGAAAATATTTTGCTGCTGGAGCAGATATTGTTGAAACCAATACTTTTTCTGGTACAACTATAGCTATGGCCGATTATCAAATGGAAGATTTGGTTTACGAATTAAATTACGAATCGGCAAAAATAGCAAAAGAAGTAGCTAACGAGTTTACTAAAAAAGAACCTCATAAACCTAGATTTGTTGCTGGTTCTATAGGCCCAACAAACAGAACAGCTAGCATGTCTCCTGATGTTAATGACCCAGGTTACAGAGCTGTTACATTTGATGAACTAAGAATAGCTTATAAAGAGCAAGTAGAAGCTTTATTAGATGGAGGTGCCGATATTTTATTAGTAGAAACAGTCTTTGATACATTAAATGCAAAAGCTGCATTGTTTGCTATTGAAGAAGTAAAAAGCGAGCGAGGAATTGAAGTTCCAATAATGGTATCGGGTACAATTACAGATGCATCAGGAAGAACATTATCTGGACAAACCGCAGAAGCTTTTTTAATTTCTATTTCACATATTCCATTATTATCAGTTGGTTTTAACTGTGCACTAGGGGCCAATTTATTGCAACCACACTTAGAAGTCATAGCTTCAAAAACAAAATTTGCTACGTCAGCACATCCAAATGCTGGGCTTCCAAATGCTTTTGGTGAATATGATGAAACACCAGAAGAAACGGCTTTGCAAATAGAAGAATATTTAAAAAAGGAGTTAATCAATATAATTGGAGGATGTTGCGGAACCACACCAAAACATATTGCTGCCATAGCTGAAGTAGCTGCTAAATATAAACCGAGGGAAGTTTTAAACATTCATACTGTTGAAAATTAAATGAAGATGAGCACACAACAAAGAAAATTCATGCGTTTATCGGGTTTAGAGCCTTTAATTATTACCGAAAACAGTAACTTCATTAATGTAGGAGAACGCACCAATGTAGCTGGATCTCGTAAATTTTTACGCTTAATAAAAGAAGAAAAATATGACGAAGCACTAGCTATAGCAAGGCACCAAGTAGATGGAGGAGCACAAATTATCGATATTAATATGGATGATGGCTTAATTGACGGAAAAGAAGCCATGGTTCGTTTTTTAAACTTGATTGCTGCCGAACCAGATATTTGTCGTGTTCCTATTATGATAGATAGCTCTAAATGGGAAATTATAGAAGCTGGCTTACAAGTGGTACAAGGGAAATGCGTTGTCAATTCTATTAGTTTAAAAGAAGGTGAAGAAAAATTTATTTGGGAAGCAACTCAAATAAAACGCTATGGAGCTGCAGTAATTGTAATGGCCTTTGATGAAGTTGGGCAAGCAGATAATTATCAACGAAGAATAGAAATAGCTGAACGTTCGTATAGAGTTTTAGTAGATAAAGTTGGATTTCCTTCAGAAGATATCATCTTTGATTTAAATATTTTCCCTGTAGCTACAGGAATGGAAGAACACAGAAAAAATGCTATCGATTTTATAGAAGCAACTCGATGGGTACGTAATAACTTACCTAATGTTAGTGTTAGTGGTGGCGTAAGTAATGTTTCTTTTTCATTTAGAGGGAATAATACAGTAAGAGAAGCAATGCACTCCGTTTTTCTATACTATGCAATTCAAGCAGGTATGAACATTGGAATTGTAAATCCGGCCATGCTAGAAGTTTATGATGACATTCCTAAAGACCTTTTAGAATATATAGAAGATGTAATTTTAGATAGACGTGACGATGCTACTGAACGGTTATTGGACTTTGCTGAAACTGTAAAAGGAAAGAAAAAAGAAGATGATGGAAGAGCATTAGAATGGCGAAACTTATCATTGCAAGAACGAATTACACATTCATTGGTAAAAGGAATTGATGCTTTTATTGTAGAAGATACAGAAGAAGCTAGATTAACTGTAGAAAGACCTTTACATGTAATTGAAGGACATTTGATGGCTGGAATGAATGTGGTTGGTGATTTATTTGGTTCAGGAAAAATGTTTTTACCACAAGTTGTAAAATCGGCCAGAGTAATGAAAAAAGCAGTGGCATATCTTAATCATTTTATTGAAGCAGAAAAAGGTGAAGAACAAAAAGCGCTAGGTAAAATTTTAATGGCTACTGTAAAAGGTGATGTTCATGATATAGGTAAAAACATTGTCTCAGTAGTTTTAGGATGTAATAACTATGAAATAGTTGATTTAGGAGTAATGGTTCCTCCTGAAAAAATTATTGAAACTGCAAAAAAGGAAAAAGTAGATGCCATTGGCTTAAGTGGTTTAATCACCCCATCGTTAGATGAAATGGTATACTTAGCCAAAGAAATGGAACGTCAAAATTTAGATGTACCGTTACTCATTGGTGGAGCTACAACTTCCAAAGCACATACAGCAGTAAAAATTGATACTCAATACAAAAACGCAGTAGTACATGTAAATGATGCTTCAAGAGCAGTAACAGTTGTTGGAGACTTACTAAATGAAAATACAAAAAACGAATATGTAGCTAAGCTAAAAAAAGACTACGAAGAGTTTCGAGATAAATTTTTAAAAAGAGGAAAAACAAAAGCATACATTTCTATAGAGGAAGCTCGTAAACGTCAATTTAAAATAAACTGGGAAACAAGCAATATTGTAAAACCAAAAGAATTAGGTATTCAAACATTACAACAAATAAGTTTAAAGGAATTAATTCCTTTTATAGATTGGTCTCCTTTTTTCCGTTCATGGGACTTACACGGAAAATTCCCTAATATTTTAACAGATGAAATTGTAGGTGAACAAGCTACTAGTTTATATGAAGATGCTCAAAAAATGTTGCAAGAAATTGTAGCTAAACAATTATTAAAACCTAAAGGAATTTTTGGATTATTTGAAGCTAATTCTATTAACATAGATGATATTTCTATACAGAAAAAAGGAAAAGAAATAGCTGTATTTAGAACGCTTCGTCAACAATTAAAAAAACGAGATAACAAACCAAGCTTTGCTTTAGCAGATTTTATAGCACCAAAAGAAACTGGCAAAAAGGATTATATGGGAGCTTTCTGTACAGCTATTTTCGGCGCAGATGAATTAGCTACAAAATATAAAGACCAACAGGACGATTACAATGCTATTATGGCACAAGCATTGGCCGATCGTTTTGCTGAAGCTTTCGCAGAATACTTACATCATAGAATAAGAACAAAACACTGGGGATATAGTATAGACGAAAACTTAACTAACGAAGAATTAATTAAAGAAAACTATAAAGGTATTCGTCCAGCTCCAGGATACCCAGCATGTCCAGATCATTTAGAAAAAGAAACTATTTGGCAATTATTAGAAGTTGAAAAACAAATTGGAGTTTCCTTAACAGAAAGCTTGGCTATGTGGCCAGCAGCAGCTGTATCTGGTTATTATTTTGCAAATGAAGAATCTAAATATTTTGGATTAGGAAAAATAACCGATGATCAAGTAAAAGATTATGCCACAAGAAAAAACATCACATTAGACGAAGCAAGAAAATGGTTACATCCAACAATTGCCGACAATTAAAATAACATCATGAAAGTTACAGAACATATAAAAAACGCCAATGGTAAAACATTGTTTTCATTTGAAATATTGCCTCCTTTAAAAGGACAACATATACAATCTATTTTTAATAATATAGATCCTTTAATGGAATTCAATCCACCTTTTATAGATGTTACCTATCACAGAGAGGAATATATTTATAAAGAACTTGAAAATGGCTTATTAAAAAAGCAAGTTGTTAAAAAAAGACCTGGTACAGTAGGCATTTGTGCAGCCATTCAAAATAAATATCAGGTAGATGCTGTGCCACATATTTTATGTGGTGGTTTTACAAAAGAAGATACCGAGAACTTTTTAATCGATTTAGATTTTTTAGGAATTGATAATGTCGTAGCATTGCGAGGTGATGCAGTAAAAAGCGAGACATACTTTAAACCAGAAAAAGATGGACATAAATATGCAAGCGAACTTGTTTCTCAAATTCAAAGCTTAAATAATGGAAAATATTTAGATGACGAATTACAAAATTCATCACAAACAAATTTCTGCATAGGGGTTGCTGGATATCCAGAAAAACATATGGAAGCTCCAAGTTTAGATTCTGATATCCATTTTTTGAAAAAGAAAATTAAAAACGGAGCTACTTATATAGTGACTCAAATGTTTTTTGACAATCAAAAGTACTTTGACTTTGTGGCTAAATGCAGAGCTGAAGGAATCACAGTTCCCATTATTCCTGGCCTTAAACCTATTTCAACAAAAAAACAACTTAATTTAATTCCTCATCGTTTTAAAGTTGATTTACCGGACGATTTAATTATGAGTGTAGTAAAATGTAAAGACAACAGCGAAGTACGTCAGATAGGTATAGAATGGTGTATACATCAAAGTAAAGAATTAATAAAAGCAGGAGTTCCGTTATTACATTATTATTCTATGGGAAAATCAACCAATATTCAACAAATAGCAAAAGAAGTCTTTTAATCTTGTAAGGAAATAGAAAGTATTGATACTATGATAGTAAAAAGTAATTTTTGTAAAATTGTATTGGTAAAATATTTGATTACTTTTGTAACTTACAAACAAAGACAATAACTTAATTAAAATATAATAAAATGGCATTAGAAATTACAGATGCAAACTTTCAAGAAGTAGTATTAAATTCTGACAAACCAGTATTGGTTGATTTTTGGGCAGCTTGGTGTGGGCCATGTAGAATGGTTGGACCTATTGTTGATGAAATTCACAGTGAATATGAAGGAAAAGCTGTAGTTGGAAAAGTTGACGTTGACAACAACCAAGAGTTTGCTGCTAAATATGGTGTAAGAAACATTCCTACAGTATTAATCTTTAAAAACGGTGAAGTAGTAGACAAACAAGTTGGTGCTGCTCCTAAAAAAGCGTATACTGATAAAATTGATGCTGCTTTATAATCAGTACAATTACAATATATAACAAGAAAAGGTTTGGCTATCGCTAAACCTTTTTTTATTTTCGGGCTATATGATTGATTTAAATAGTACTTCCTCAGAAATTAAAAATCTTGATATTCTTGCAAAGCAAGTAGTAGAAGGTTTTATAACAGGTATGCATAAAAGTCCTTTTCATGGATTTTCTGTTGAGTTTTCAGAACATAAATTATACAACAAAGGTGAAAGTACTCGTCATATTGATTGGAAGCTCTTTGCAAAAACAGAAAAACTTTATACTAAAAAGTATGAAGAGGAAACAAATTTACGTTGTCACTTAATTATTGACAACTCTGCTTCAATGCATTACCCTATAATTAAAACGCAATCTGTAGATAAATTAAATAAAATTGGTTTTTCAGCTATCGCAGCAGCCTCTTTAATGGAGATTTTAAAGCGTCAAAGAGATGCTGTAGGCTTAAGTATCTATTCTGACACTTATGAGTACTACGCTCCTGAAAAAGGCAGTGAGCGCCATAGAAAAATGTTGTTAAACCAATTAGAGAGTTTGTTAAGCTCAAACTCAAAAGCTACAACAGAAACTCATGAGTATTTACATGAAATTGCTGAAAAAATACATAGGCGTTCTTTAATCTTCTTATTTACCGACATGTTTCAAACAACAAAAAATGAAGAAGAACTTTTTGAAGCTTTAAGACATTTAAAATACAACAAACACGAAGTTATATTATTTCATACTTATGATAAAAAGACTGAATTCTTATTTGATTTTGGTAATACTCCAAAAAAGTTTGTTGATGTAGAAACTGGTGAAGAAATAAATTTATATGCTGAAAATGTTCAAGAAAATTACAAAGAACTAAGCTCAAGATTCTTCAACAACCTAAAGAACAAATGCTTACAATATAAAATAGATTACATCCCTGTTGATATTAATGAAGGGTACGATAAAATTCTTACCGCATATTTAATCAGCAGGCAAAAAAAAATGTGATTTCTCCTTTTTTTTTTAAAAAAAGATTATATATTTGCATCCGCTTAGAGCAACGGTCTGGTAGTTCAGCTGGTTAGAATACATGCCTGTCACGCATGGGGTCGCGGGTTCGAGTCCCGTCCAGACCGCTAAAGTTTTTTCTAAGCTCACATAATATATTGCTAAAAGCAACGGTCTGGTAGTTCAGCTGGTTAGAATACATGCCTGTCACGCATGGGGTCGCGGGTTCGAGTCCCGTCCAGACCGCAAAAAGCTTCTCAAATTTGAGAAGCTTTTTTTATTTTACATTTATTCCAAAAAAAATAGCTGAGGTTTTTACACCTCAGCCACCCTTCAATCAATGAAGAAATAATTACAAAATTAATTCACTTCATTATTATTATTAATTTCCGACAATGGTACCGGTAAATACGCATGTCCTGCAGAAGTAAATCCAGTTCTATTAGCCGCTTGCATAGCTTGATCTAACATCCCCCATCTTCTTAAATCAAAGAATCTTGTAGACTCTAATGTTAATTCCATAGTTCTTTCATGAATAATTTGATTTTTCACATCATCTTTAGAAGTAACTGTAATTGGCGGCATCAATCCATGTACATCTCTCACTCTATTTATCAATGGTATTGCCTGCGCCGTTGCCCCCGTTTCATTTAAAGCTTCAGCATACATCAACATTACATCAGCATAACGCATTAAAACCACATTAACACCTACGTAAGAATTATTCCAAACATAGTTAGGTAACCATTTTCTAAAATACACTTTACCAGCATTTGTATTACCATATTGCCAATCCATTAACTGGTCCCAAGTATACCCTTGCATTTGCGGACTTGCTCCGTCATTAAAGAAAGGGTCTCTAAAATAAATAGTTCCATACAATCTATTATCATACAAACCATTAGTTGCTACCATACCCTCAGATTTCATTACTGTTTCTAATCCTTTAGTAGCCTCTAATCCACCCCAGCCTCCAATAGACCAATCTCCAACAAAAGCATGTAACCTTGTTGCATTCCACGAAGTAGCATCTCCTGATTTAAATTGCAACTCAAAAATAGATTCTTGATTATTTTCATTCTCCCCATTAAAAAGACTTAAAAAATCAGGCTCTAAATCATAACTCCCAACCGCACCATCAACAATAGGTTTAAAAGCATCCAATGCATTTTGGAAATCAGTACTTTCTGACGAAGTAGCATCTCCCGCTTTATACATATACGCCTTCCCTAAATATGCATAAGCCGCTCCCTTTGTAGCTCTCCCTGGCTCTGTAGCATCTTTATTTTTAAGCATTGTTGCAGCCTGCTTAAAATCTTCTATAATTGCAGCCCAAGCCTCTGGCCTTGTAGATAGAGCCTTATCTAAAGTTTCCGCCGTTATAATTTCTGTTCTTAAAATTATTTGCTCAAATAATGTTAACAACTTAAAATGATAATAACCTCTTAAAAAAGTTGCCTCACCTATTATTTGTTTTTTATCAGCATCAGATATCTGATCCGCAGTCATTTGACCAACCTTAGTAATCACTTGATTTGCAAAATTCAATCCTTTGTAATTTGTCCTCCAAACTACATTAATATGCGTATGTCCGTTTGTATAATTAAAATTGAAAATTTCTCTCCAATGCGCATAATTCACCGCATCAGGACCAGGCAAAGCATAATCAGATCTATAATATTCAATTATAGGCCTCCCTTCTTGCCATCCATCCCAAAAATTACTTCTCGATTCTAACTCCGCATAAACTGCTGTTAAGCCAGACATCGCATCATCTGTATTTCTCCAAAAAGAATCAGACGTTAATTGATCAGGTGATTTCTGATCTAAAAAATCATCATCATTACACGATATAAAAACTACTAATGTTAGTAATGCTGTTGTTATTATTTTTTTCATCTTCTGATTGTTTAATTAAAATTGAATTTGCGTTCCCAAAATCACTGATTTATATTGCGGATACAAAGTCCTATCCACACCTCTCGAAAGAATCGAACCTCCAACCTCTGGATCTAAACCACTATAATTTGTAAAAGTGAATAGATTTTGCCCAGTAACAAAGAACCTCAGCTTACTCATATTCAACTTATCCAAAACTTTTTTCGGAAATGAATACCCCAATTGAATTGTTTTAATACGCAAATAACTCCCGTCTTCTAAAAAGCGACTTGAAGCTCTATTATTCCTATTTGGATCTCCTAAAACCGCTCTTGGAATATCTGTATTTGTATTTGTTGGCGTCCAAGCATTCAATGTAGAAGCTTCAAAATTTCTTCCTGTATCTACTCCAATTGACTGGAATCGATTTCCATTATAAATCTTATTACCTCCTACCCCTTGAAAGAAAACATTAAAATCAATTCCTCTATAGTCTGCAGATAGATTTAAACTATACTCATACTTAGGTAAAGCACTCCCCAAATACACTTCATCATCACTATTTAAAACTCCGTCTCCATTTTGATCTATAAAACGAATATCCCCTGGTTTTGCATCTGGTTGCAATGTTCCCGTTGGATCATGAGCATCAATCTCTGCCTGACTTTGAAAAATCCCGTTAGCCACTGGTAAAAAGTAAGCTCCTGGCTCGTAACCAACTTTTGTTTGATTCACAAAATGATCAGATCCAAACAATAAACCAGCCCCTCTTAAAACCTGACCTGGTCTTGCTAATTTAGTCACCTCACTATTTAATGTTGAAAAAGTTGCAAATGCTGAAAATTTCACTTCATTAAAACTCTCATTATACCCTAACTCAAACTCAACACCACTATTTTCAAACTCACCTACGTTAATTACTGGATTACGCACACCACTAGAAAGCGGCACTTCTTTAACTATTAATAAATCTTTTGTTTTAGTGTTATAATAATTTATAGAACCCTTTATTTTACTATCTAAAACCGAATAATCTACCCCTAAGTTTGAAGAAATATTCGTTTCCCATTGCAAATCTGGATTCTCTAAATCCCTAGCAATTCCTCCTACATATGAAGATTGTGGATTTCCAAAAATATATCCTCCGTTTGACGAGTTAGCACCTTGAGAAATTAACGCTACAAAATCATAATTACCCAAAGCATTATCACTACCAGCTTCTCCCCAACTAAATCTCAACTTTAAGAAATCAAAAATATCTTGGTCATTCATAAAGCTCTCTTCAGTAATCTTCCAACCTAATGCAAACGATGGGAAAACACCATATTTATTATTCTTACCAAACTTAGAACTACCATCCCTTCTTATACTTGCTTGAAATAAATATTTATCATCATAAGCATAATTAACCCTACCAAATAATGAAGCTAATGTGTATTCTGAATTTGTTCCACTTCCTGAGAATGTTGCTTCTGCAGCCCTAAATGCATTTAACGTTTTAAAATTCTCATCTAATAATGTTATTGGTTCTTTATCATCCAAATCTCCATTACCATCTAAGTCTTGATCAGATATTTTCCACCCTTCAGCCTGAACATATGTTTCTGAAAAAGGCTCAATAATTCTTTGATACCCACCTAAAAGTTCAATCGCATGTTTTCCAATTTCTGTCTTATAATTTATTGTATACTCTTGATTAATTCTTCTAAAATCACTGTTATATTCTGACAAAAAGAAGTATTGATTTTGCTCATTATCATCAACATCCCTAACCCTAAAAGGCTTATGAAAAGCGTACGAAAAGTTAGCCAAGTTAGATATTGAATAATTCGCACCTAACTTTAAACCTTCAAACAATTCATACTTAACCCCAACATTTCCTATGAAATACTTTAACTTCGTATACCCCTCTCTAAAAAAATCTTCACCTACAGGGTTTCTATGATCCGGTAAATCTCCATCTCTATAACCATAACCAGAAGGCTTAGTTGGATCCAATATTGGTATTAAAGGAGATATTTGATACGTTTCCCTTAACGAAAACCTATAATTCTCTCTATATGTTTCAGAATAATTAAAAGCTCCAGTTACTTGCAACCTTTCATCAGTAAAAGTCGCATTTGCAAAAAGACCTCTCTTAGTAAACTCTGAACCTATTAACACTCCTTTTTCATCAGCAAAATTCCCTCCAAGAGTAAAGTTTAACTTCTCTGAAGCCCCACTAACTCTCGCATTTAATAATTTCAATTCACCATCTCTATGTGTAGCCCCTAACCAATCAGTATTCACATTTGGTGGACTTGTCACATAACTAGGTAAAGCAACACCCGCATTTTCATACATTTGTCTATGCACCTGAACATAGCCGTCTGCATCTAATAAATTCAGCTTTTTTCTCTGTGTATTAAAACTTAAAGATTGCTCAATATCTACAGTAATTTTTCCTTTTTTCCCTTTTTTAGTAGATATAATCACCACACCATTTGCAGCTCTCGTTCCATAAATTGAAGCCGAAGCAGCATCTTTCAACACCTCTATAGATTCAATATTATTAGCATCAATAAAATAAGGATCTGCCTGTACACCATCAACAATAAACAATGGTCTATTACTTCCAAAACTTCCAACTCCTCTTATTAAAATATCCGCCACTCCCCCTGGCGTTCCAGAAGATGATGTTACCGTAACCCCAGCAACCCTTCCTTGTAGTGCATCTGTAGGATTCGTAGTCACCACCTTGGTTAATTCTTTTGCTTTTACTTGACCTACTGCACCAGTTACATCACTCTTTTTTTGTGATCCATAACCTATAATAACCACTTCCTCCAAAGTATTATCTTCTTCTAAAGTTACATTTATAGTCAATTGATTTCCAACCAACACCTCTTTAGATGCATAACCAACAAAACTATAAACCAATATTGTTGCTGGACCTGCCTTAATTTTGTAATCTCCATTAAAATCAGCTTCTACTCCTTTTAATTCACCTTTAACAGTTACTGTAGCTCCAGGTAAACCCATCCCGTTACTATCTGATATTTTCCCAGTAATTTCAGCCTCTTGAGAGAACACATTTTGAGAAAAAACAAACAGAAAACAAACTAGTAGGGTCAAGAAGACCTTTTTTAATAATTTTTGTTGTAATCTTAATTCCTTTTGTTTCATAAGTTAGAAAATATTAGTTTTTATTTTTATACGCACCCCGCTTGCTTTCTCTAATACATAAACATTATAATTAATTATAAAAGCCATAGGTATGCAGCTAATCTAAAACTAGTTACACAAAAAACAAACCAGTACCTACCAGTTTGTTTTTATTTTAATAAATTATATATTTGTTTCATGAGCATAATTCATATAGAAAAAAATGTAGGCATTCCGAAGTACAAACAAATTGTTACTTCTATAGAAAATGCCATTGCATTAAAACAAATAAAACTGGGAGATAAACTCCCTTCAATCAACAGCATAAGAACTAAATATAAATTATCAAGAGACACTATTTTATACGCCTACAACGACTTAAAAGTTCGAGGAATTATAGAATCAATTCCCGGAAAAGGGTATTATGTAAATAGTGAGAGTGTGTATATTACTCAAAAAGTCTTTTTATTATTTGATGAGCTTAACGCCTTTAAAGAAGATTTATATAACTCTTTCTTAACAAACCTCAACGAAACTATAGAGGTAGATATTTTCTTTCATCACTTTAACTATGATGTCTTTAAAAAACTAATCTATGATAATTTAGGAAAGTATAATTACTATATAATTATGCCTGCTAAACTTGAAAAAACAGAACTAATTTTAAATAAAATATCTCAAAAAAAAGTATACATATTAGATCAAACAAACAGTGAATTATCTCATTACCCAGCTATATACCAAAACTTTGAAAAAGATATTTTTAATGGCTTATTAGATGGACTTAAACTATTGAAAAAATATGACCATTTAGTTTTTCTTTTTGAAGAAGATAAACAACCCAATGGCTTGTTAAAAGGCTTTAAAAAATTCTGCTCCATGAATAGATTTAAAAACACTGTTATTGAATCTTTAGAAGGCTTTGAAATTGAAAAAGGTGATGTATTTATAATACCCGACGATAGAAACCTTATTCGAATTATTAAAAAGGTTAAAGAAACCAAATTTAAAATAGCTTCTGACATTGGAATTATCTCATACAATGATACATTATTAAAAGAAATTGTAGAAGATGGAATAACCACTATTTCTACAGATTTTAAAGCCATGGGAAAAAAGCTTGCTCAAATGATTTCCAATAATGAAGAAGGGCAAATAGAAAATGAAAACAAACTAATAATTAGAAATTCTCTGTAAAATTTGCAAGCAATCAAACAAAACATTACTGAACAAGGTACTAATATCACCTTGCATAATGATAAATCGAAAGCAGAAATCTCCCTTATTAACGGAGGAAGTTTAACTCAATTAACATTGAATAACTCAATTATTATTAAAGATTTTTCCAGTATAGTATCTTACAAAGAATCATATGCTTCTGCAATATTATTTCCTTTTGCCAATAGGATTTTAAATGGCGAATATGAATACTTAAATCAGAAATATCAACTAGAAAAAAACTCTTCTTGTAGCACAAACGCTATACATGGTTTAATATATAACAAACCATTTAAATTAGCATCAAAAGAAATCAATGAACATTCGGTTTCTGTTACCTTAACTTACCAGCAAGAAACCAAAGAAAATGGATTCCCTTTTCTATTTTCTATTTCGATAACATATACATTATCTAACAATCAACTAGATTTAAATGTAACTATCAACAACAATGACAACTCATCTTTTCCTTTCACTATTGGATGGCACCCTTATTTCCATTCTAAAAACATTGAAAATAGCGTTTTAGAAATAAATTCAGACAAGGAGATTATTCATGATCAGGAAATGATCCCTATAAAAACTGAAAACAACAAAACACCGTATAAATTTAAAATTGGAAGTAAAAAACTAGACAATTGTTACTTACTAAAAAACAATTTTATTGGATTCAAAACCCCTGATTACCTACTAAAGATAATTTCCTCTTTTAACAACAACTATATACAAATTTATACTCCAGACTTAGAAAACCATATAGCTATAGAACCTATCACAGGACCTTCTAATAGCTTTAACAACAAAATAGGACTACAAACTTTACCATCCAAGGGAGAGTTTAATATTCAATGGACAATTCAATTAAAAAATGAATAACTTAAAATACATAACAGCATTTACTTTTGCTCTTGTTTTACTAAGCTGTAATTCAAAACAAAAAAACGATTCAAGAAAAACACCCAAGCATACCAATATGTATGCAAACATTCTTGACTATAAGATAAGTCCTCAACAAAAATTTGATAAAGATGGACTAATGTTTTCAGATCAAGGAGCTTGGTTTGCTTACAGTTTTCATGAAAGCACAGCCGAATCAATAGGTTTTAGCGGTCCTTTTTTAATGACACAACAAAATGGTATATGGCTAACACCCTCATTTACTGATTTGAGCATTATTGAAAATGATAATTACCCTAAGAGTTTTAAAAACATAAGATCTAATGCTTACACAAGTCATCTAGAGCAAACTTTTAGCTCTGAGGAAATAGAAGTTACTCAAAAACTTGTTTTTAAAAGTGGACATACAGCTTTAATCGAAACAACTATAAAAAACAACTCAAAGAAGGAGAAAGATTTATCATTGAAATGGGGACAATCACCAATATTAGCTGATGGAATTTCTTTTGAACTTGAAAAGAATGAATTAAAAATAAACTCAACTAATTCTTTAGCAAAAGGACACCTTATATTTCCAAAAGATGTTGAAATAAAATTAATAGACAGCCTACATTATCAAGCCCACAATAAATTGAGTTTAAAACCAAACGAAAAAAAATCGTTTGTAATTTCTCAATCTTTTATTTTCCCAGAATATTCATGGGATAAAGAAAAAGACAACATTAAAAATGCTGATTTTGAAGAAGTCTTACAAAAGAGAAAAAAAGAAAAAGAAACACAACTAGCTTTATTAATAAAAAATAGCAAAAAACAATTTCAAGATAGCGTTTACAACAAAGCATTAATTAAAGCACATTTAACTTTACAAAACAATTGGCGCATACCAGCTGGAGAAATTAAACACGAAGGCTTATTCCCAAGTTATCATTATAAATGGTTTAATGGCTTTTGGTCTTGGGATTCTTGGAAACATGCTGTTGGATTATCTTACTACAACACAAAACTTGCCAAAGAACAAATGAGATTAATGTTTCATTTTCAAAAAGATGATGGTTTTATTGTTGATTGCGTTTACAGGGATACACTAATAGAGAAACATAATTATCGCGACACCAAACCACCTCTATCTGCATGGGCAGTTTCTAAAATTTACAACAAAGACAAGGATATTGAATTCATTAAAGAATTTTATCCTAAGCTAAAAAAATATCACCAATGGTGGTACAACAAAAGAGACCATGACAAAGACGGACTTTGCGAATACGGATCTACAGACGGAAGTTTAATTGCTGCAAAATGGGAAAGCGGTATGGACAACGCTATACGTTTTGACAATTCTAAAATTTTAAAAAATGAAGAAGGCGCTTATTCTTTAGACCAAGAAAGTGTTGACTTAAACGCATATCTTTATGCTGAAAAAATATACCTAAGTCAATTAGCAACCGAATTAAAACTCACTGAGGAAAGTCAGCAATATATCACAGAAGCCAACAAGTTAAAAACTAAAATTCAGGAACAATTTTACGATAAAAATGATGGTTGGTTTTACGATACTAACTTAGAAGGAACAGCTTTTATAAAAGGAGAAGGAAGTGAAGGTTGGACTGCTTTATGGGCAAATGCAGCTACACAAGAACAAGCAGAAGCAGTAAAAAATAAAATGATGAATACTGCTAAGTTTTACACAAAAGTTCCCTTTCAAACTATGAGTGCCGATCATCCTAAATTTGATCCATTAAAAGGATACTGGAGAGGACCTAATTGGCTAGACCAATCCTACTTTGGCGTAAAAAGCTTACGAAATTATGGTTTTCATTCAGAAGCAGACAAAGCTACTATTCAAATTTTAAAAGGAGCAGAAGGATTATTAGAAGATGGTAAATCAATTAGAGAAAACTATCATCCTTTAACAGGAAAAGGCTTACATGCTAAAAACTTTAGCTGGAGCGCTGCACATATTATTATGCTATTACAAAAAGACTAATGGACTACAATCAAATAAAAATATCGACTCAGCAAGCTGAAGAAATTCTTTTAGAACTTTTTAATATAAGAGGAACAGCAACTTCGCTACCTGGTGAAGTAGATTTTAATTTCAGGATAAAAGTAGAAAATAATGAAGGTTATGTGTTAAAAATATCTCGTCCTGAAGAAGATATAAACTATTTAGATTTTCAGCAAAAGCTATTACAACACGTAGATAATAACACAACAAATCTAATCACTCCAAAAGTAATAGAAGATAGAAGTGGAAATGCTATTTCTGAAATTACAGATAGCTTTGGTAAAACACGAAAAGTACGTTTACTTACATGGATTTCAGGAAGAGTATGGAGCAGTGTAAATCCCCAATTAGACGAATTAAGATTAAGTTTAGGAAAACAATGTGGCTTATTAACACAAGCACTACAAGGATTTGATCATCCAGAAGCTCACAGAAAATTTGATTGGGATGTTGCTCAATCATTATGGACAAAAGAACATTTAGAATTGTTTTCTAAAGAAGAAAAAGAAATACTTAACACATTTCAACAACAATTCGAAACTGTACAATCGACTTATACAAGACTTCGAAAAGCAGTAGTTCACAACGATGCTAACGATAATAACGTTATTGTTTCTAGTAATAAATTAAACCCTACTGTAAAAGCTGCAATAGATTATGGAGATTCTGTCCACACTCAAATCATAAACGATTTAGCCATTAGTTGTGCTTATTGTATTATGCATCACAACGATCCTTTAACGGCAGCTATACCCATTGTAAAAGGTTACCATTCTTCTTTTTATTTACAAGAGGATGAACTAGCACATCTATATATCGCTATAGCTATGCGATTAGTAATATCCGTAACAAAATCGGCTATCAACAAACAAAAAGAGCCAGACAACGAATATTTATTAATTAGTGAAAAACCTGCTTGGGAATTACTTAAAAAGTGGAAAAACATTCATCCAGATTTTGCTGAATATACTTTTAGAAATAGTTGTGGCTACACAGCACATCCACAACAAGACCAATTTGAAAACTGGGCTACTAAAAACACATTCAATTTATCAGACTTATTCCCTACTATAAACAAAAACATTGTACATCCTCTTGATTTAAGTGTATCTAGTAAGTGGATTGGACATCAACAAGATTTTAACGATTTAGAATTATTTCAATTCAAATTAAATCAATTACAAAAAACAGTTCCTAGCAAAATTATTGCAGGAGGCTATCTAGAACCACGCCCTATCTACACCTCAACAGAATATGATAGCATTGGAAATTATGGTAGAGAAAGCAGAACAATTCATTTAGGAATAGATTATTGGTTATCTGCAAACACAGCTGTTCATGCTATTTTAGATGGTGAAGTTATAATAGCTACAAACAATTCTGGAAACAAAGAATATGGAGGTTTAATTGTTTTAAAACATCAAATTAATGAATTAGAATTCTATACATTATATGGTCATTTAACAGTTAAGAGCGCAACAAAACACAACTTAGGTGATATCATAAAGAAAGGAGAAAAAATAGCAGAATTAGGAGACCATCCAGAAAACGGGAATTGGGCACCTCATTTACACTTCCAAGTAATGTTATCTTTATTTGACTACAAAAATGATTTTCCAGGTGTAGCATACTTCAGCCAAATAGAAACTTGGAAAAGTATTTGTCCAAATCCTAACTTACTATTTAAATCAGAGGCTTTAGAAGAAACAACAACAATTGATAACGAGTCGTTAATTTCCTACAGAAAACAACACTTAGGAAAAGGATTAAGCTTACAATACAACACTCCTATAAAAATGGTTCGAGGAGCTGGTCAGTATTTAATGGATCAATATGGTCGTAAATACCTAGACACTGTTAACAATGTAGCTCATGTAGGCCATGAACATTATGAAGTTGTTAAGGCTGGACAAAATCAAATGGCGCTTATAAATACGAATTCAAGGTATTTACATGAAAACATAAACGAACTAGCTAAAGAACTTATTGAAACTTTACCTCCAGAATTAAATGTTTTACACTTTGTAAATTCTGGAAGCGAGGCAAATGAATTAGCAATCCGTATGGTCAAAGCTGCTACAGGCGCAAGAGATATTATTGCTAGCGAAATTGGATATCACGGAAATGCTAACATGTGTATTGACATATCTTCTTATAAATTTGATGGAAAAGGAGGCGAAGGAGCACCAGAGCACACCCATATATTTCCACTACCTGATGCTTTTAGAGGAAAATACAGAGGTACAAACACAGGAGATAAATATGCTGAAGAGGTACAAAAACAAATAGATATAGTTCACAAAAAAGGACGCAAAGTAGGAGCTTTTATAATAGAACCTATTATTTCTTGCGGAGGACAAATAGAACTACCTGAAGGATTCTTAGAAAAAGCATATAGGAATATTAGAAAAGCTGGAGGTTTATGCATCTCAGATGAAGTTCAAGTAGGATGCGGGCGCTTAGGAAAAGCATTCTGGGGCTTTCAACTTCACAATGTAATTCCGGATATCGTAACCATAGGTAAACCTTTAGGTAACGGACATCCACTTGCTGCTGTTGCTTGTACACAAGAAGTTGCAAATAAATTTGCCAATGGCATGGAGTATTTCAACACTTTTGGTGGCAACCCAGTTTCTTGTGCCATAGGAACAGAAGTACTTAGAACTGTAAAAAGAGAGAAATTACAAGAAAATTCTTTAAATGTAGGTAACTACCTAAAAGAGGAATTAAAAAAACTAGCTAAGAAATTTCCTATCATAGGAGATGTACGAGGACAAGGTTTATTCTTAGGTTTTGAATTAACAGATACCGAATTAAATCCTTTACCAGAACAAACTGATTACTTAGCAAATCGTATGAAAGAACACGGTATTTTAATGAGTACTGATGGACCAGATTATAATGTATTAAAAATAAAACCTCCAATTGTATTTACTAAGGAGAATGCTAAAGAGTTAATACATTATTTACAATTGATTTTTAAAGAGGATTTCATGCAACTTTAACAAACAACACTAACATCATGACTAAAAAATATCTAATCATATTATTAATCTCCTTTTTATGGAGCTGCAAAAGTGAAATTCTAGAAGAAGTTCCTGAACAAAAGAATCATTTCAATCATCAAATATTTGAAGAAAATAAACTTCCTCCTCGTGCTTCATTTTTTGCTTTTGAATCGGACGACATTAAAGAAAAGGAAAATTCAACACGCTTTATAAACTTAAATGGTAATTGGAAATTTCATTGGACAAAAAATCCACAAGAAAGACCTACTACTTTCCACAATACCAATTTTAATGATAATCATTGGAGTACTATTAAAGTTCCAGCAAACTGGGAAGTTGAAGGTTATGGAAATCCAATATATCTAGACGAACGTTATCCTTTCACTACAAAATGGCCAGAGACTCCAAAGGATTACAATCCTGTTGGAACATACCGAAAAACGATAACATTAGACAAAAACTTTTTAAAAGAAGATATTATCCTTCATTTTGCGGGAGCTAAGTCAGCAATGTACGTGTATATAAACGGAAAATACGTAGGTTATTCGCAAGGAAGCAAAACTTCTGCTGAGTTTAATATAACCTCTTATTTAAAAGAAGGCAAAAACACTATAGCCTTGCAAATGTTCAGATGGAGTGATGCTAGTTATTTAGAAAGCCAAGATATGTTGAGAATGAGTGGTATTGAAAGATATGTATATTTATACTCTCAACCTAAAGTATTTATTTCAGATTACCATATCAAAACTACTTTGGACGATTCTTATAAGCATGGAATTTTTGACGGAACTGTTTCTATAACCAACAGCACAGATATTCTGGTTAATCAAAATTTAATAGTCCAGCTACTTGACAAAAAAGGCACCATTATAAATTCAAATAAAGAAATTAAAATACCAGCAAATTCAACAGTTCAAATTACTACTAAAAAGATTGTTAAAAACATAAAATCTTGGTCTGCTGAATCACCTAATTTATATGACTTGAGAATATCATTGAATTACAATCAATTCATAAATAAACATGTTGGCTTCAAACGTGTAGAAATTAAAAAGTCACAAATTCTTATAAACGGTAAACCAGTTTATTTTAAAGGAGTAGACAGACATGAGACAGACCCTTTTACTGGGCACGTAATATCTAAAACATCTATGCTAAAAGATATTACTCTTATGAAACAAAACAATATAAATGCAGTACGTTCATCACACTACCCTAACGATCCATATTGGTTAGACTTATGTGACAAATATGGTTTATATGTAATAGACGAAGCAAATATTGAAAGCCATCCTTTAGCTATTAATAAAGAAACCCAAATAGGAAATGAAATGAGTTGGCTACCTGCTCATATGGCGCGTACCAAACGCATGTACTACCGAGACAGAAATCATCCATCTATTTACTCTTGGTCTTTAGGTAATGAAGCAGGAGAAGGTGACGTTTTTAAAACAACCTATAAATGGCTAAAAGCACAAGACGATAATAGAATTGTACAATACGAACCAGCAGGCAAAGAAGATTATACCGATATTTATTGCCCAATGTATCCAAAACCAGAATACTTAATCAATCATGGGAAATCAAATTCCAAAAAACCATCAGTAATGATTGAATACTGTCATGCTATGGGAAATTCTGTAGGCAACTTACAAGATTACTGGGATATTATTGAAAAATACCCAAATCTTCAAGGTGGATATATTTGGGATTGGGTAGATCAAAGTTTAGAATACAAAGATAAAAATGGGAATCCATATTTAGCTTATGGACATGATTATCACCCAGACCTACCTACTGATGGTAACTTTTTAAACAACGGATTGGTAGACCCTTATCGCAATCCTCACCCACATTTATCTGAAGTTAAAAAAGTATATGAACCTGCACATTTTGAATATTTAGATAATGAAGAAATAAAACTTACCAATAAAAACTTCTTCGCAGATTTTTCAGACAAAATAATTTCTTTTGAGTTATTAGAAAATGGGAAGGTTGTCAATAAAAAAGAATTAATCGATATCAATGTTCAACCTCAAGAAAGTATCATTTTAAAAATAGATAGAAAAAACTTTCCTAAGTTTCATTCAAAATCAGAATATATCATACGTGTAAGTTTACATCAAAAAGAAAGCAAAGGCTTACTTCCTAAAAATCACGAAATAGCTTGGGATGAATTTATTATCCAAGAAACATCAAAAGAACAAACACCTCTTTTAGAGTTCACAGAAACAAATAAACCTGAAGCTACTCCAATTGAGATAATTAATAACGACATTATTGAAGTTAAAAACAATAAATTCAATTTAAAACTCAATGCTAAAACAGGAGAAATTGTTTCTTGGCATTTTGAAAATATTCTAGTTACGAATCATCCTATAAAACCTAATTTTTGGCGACCACCAACAGATAATGATTTAGGAAACGGAATGGATAAATGGGCTAAGATTTGGCAAAACGCTAGTTACAAATACACATCAAGTTTAACATCAATCCCAAAAATTATAAATAATAATGCTGTTTTTGAAGCAGCATACTCAACTCCTAAAAACGAAGCAATAACAAAAGTTAAGTACACCGTATCACCAAAAGGTCAATTAACTATTAACTATTTCTTCAAACCTAATAAAAAAGAATTACCAAACATTCCAAGACTAGGTATGTATTTAACCTTACCTAATAATTTCACAGATATTTCTTGGTATGGAAAAGGTCCAGAAGAAAGTTATTGGGATCGTAAAACAGGGCAAAAAACAGGAATTTACTCAGGTAAAATCAATACACAATTTGAACGTTATTCTCGCCCACAAGAAACAGGAAATAAATCGGATATTCGATGGGCTAAATTATCTTCTGATAAATTAACTCTTCATCTAGAAAGTAATGATTTATTAAATACCAGTGCATGGCCTTTTTCAATGTCTGAAATAGATTTTAGTAGTGAAGAAGCAGGCAAATCAGCTTCTGGACTAGTACCAGTAACTAAAAAGCATGGAGCAGATATTAAAATTGGAAATACTGTGCAATGGAATATTGATTATTTACAAATGGGAGTTGGAGGAGATACTTCTTGGGGACGTTTGGTTCATCCTGAATATACTATTCCAGCAAATAAAAATTATACTTATACCTTTACAATTCAACCTCTAAAAAAATAACACATGCAGTTTATCACATTTCTAGGATTCACAATTCTTGTTGCTATTATTTCTTACCTCAAAACAAGAAAAACTAACGAAAACACTTCCGACGGGTACTTTCTTGGAGGAAGAAGTTTAACTGCAGGCGTTATTGCAGGATCATTATTACTTACAAACCTATCTACCGAGCAAATTGTTGGACTAAACGGATCAGCATATGAAAGTGGTTTATCGGTAATGGTATGGGAAACCTTAGCAGCAATTGCTATGATTGTAACCGCTATGTTTTTACTTCCTAGATATTTAAAAGGAGGATTAACAACAATTCCTCAATTTTTATCAGAACGTTTCGACGTAGCTACAAAAACATGGACTTCTATCCTATTCTTAACAGGGTATGTTGTGGTCCTACTGCCTGTAATTTTATATTCAGGTTCATTAGCTATTAGTGGTATGTTTAACATTCCAGAGTTGTTAAATGTTTCACACACACAATCTATTTGGATTTGTGTTTGGGGAATTGGAATTATTGGTTCTATATACGCTGTATTTGGAGGACTAAAAGCTGTAGCTGTTTCAGATACTATTAATGCTATTGGTTTACTTATAGGAGGATTATTAATTCCTATCTTCGGATTAATAATGATTGGAGATGGCAGTTTTTTTGATGGAATTTCTATTTTAACTACTGAAAATCCAGAGAAATTTAAATCCATGGGAGGACCAACTGACCCAGTTCCTTTTTACACCATTTTTACTGGAATGATGTTAGTTCAATTGTTTTATTGGGGAACTAACCAACAAATAATTCAGAGAGCTTTAGCTGCTAAAAACTTAGAAGAAGGACAAAAAGGGTTATTATTAGCTTCTTTTATAAAAATACTAGGTCCTTTAATTGTTGTATTACCTGGATTAATCGCTTTTCATTTATTTAATGGTAGTTTAGAAAATCCGGATGATGCTTACCCTATGTTAGTAAATAAAGTGTTACCAAAAGCTTGGGTTGGATTTTTTGCAGCAGTATTGTTTGGAGCTATTTTAAGTTCCTTCAATAGTGTTTTAAATAGTGCTGTAACATTATTCGGAATAGATGTCTACAAACAACACATAAACAAAGATGCTAACGAAAAAACAGTTGTAAAATATGGTAAATTATTTGGAGTAATTTTAGCTTTTGCGGCTATGTTTATAGCTCCTTTAATAGCCAATGCTGGAAGTCTATTTAAATATTTACAAGAAGTAAATGGTATTTATAGCATCCCTATTTTAACTATCATAGTTGTTGGTTTCTTAACCAAAAGAGTTCCTGCTATAGCAGCCAAAATAGGTTTAATATCAGGTTGTCTATTATACATTCTAAGCCAATTCTTTTTACAGCCTTATTTTGTAGATAATGCCTTAGCAAAAGCTAAAACTTCAGGTATTGTTGACACAGCTGAACTAGCCTTAGTAAAAGCTAATGCATATCCACATTTTTTAGACATCATGGCTATTCTATTTTTATTAAACGTAGGAATCATGTTAATTATAGGAAAACTAAAACCAAGAACAGAAGATTTTGTTCAAAAATACACAGAACAAGTAGACATAAAACCTTGGAAATATGTAAAACAAGTGGGACTTATCATATGCCTAATTGTTATTGGAGTATATATATATTTTGCATAAATGAATCAGTCATTAAAAGAACAAGTACAGCAAGAGTTCTTAAATTATTTTAAGACAGAACCTTTATTAGTTTTTTCTCCCGGAAGAATTAATTTAATTGGAGAACATACCGATTACAATGAAGGCTTTGTATTTCCAGCTGCCATAGACAAAGGTATTTATACTGCAATTCAACAATCTGAAACAAATAAAAGTACCATTGTTGCTTTAGACAAAAATGAGCAATATGAATTCACCACAAATTCTGTTTCTCCTCTTACAGCTAATGGATGGCAAAATTATATTTTAGGTGTTGTAAGCGAAATTCAAAAAAAAGGAAAAATAATTCCTAATTTTAATCTAGTATTCTCTGGAGACATTCCTTTTGGAGCAGGCTTATCATCTTCTGCTGCACTCGAAAATAGTGTTGTTTTTGGATTAAATGAAGTATTTCAACTTCAATTAACAAAACAAGAAATGATTTTTATTTCACAACAGTCCGAACATAATTTTGTTGGTGTTAAATGTGGAATTATGGATCAATACGCATCCATGTTTGGTCAAAAAAACAAAGCCTTGCATTTGGATTGTAGAACGCTTGATGCAACAATACATACAGCTAATTTTGAAAACTATGAGCTTATCCTAATCAATACAAATGTAAAACATTCATTAGCTGATAGTGCATACAACAAAAGGCATGCTGTGTGTAAAAACATATCTAAATTATTAAACAAATCTAGTCTAAGAGATGTTAAAGAGTATGATTTAATTACCATAAAAGATAAAATCTCTTTAGAAGAATACGAACAAGCTCTGTATGTAATTCAAGAAAACAAACGCACATTACAAGCTGTAAAATCATTAGAAACCAATAATGTCTCAAAATTTGGAAGCTTGCTTTTCGAATCTCATAAAGGGCTTTCAAAACAATATAAAGTAAGTTGCCCTGAATTAGATTTTTTAGTTTATAAAGCACAAAAACATTCTTCGGTAATAGGTGCTAGAATGATGGGAGGCGGATTTGGTGGCTGTACAATTAACCTAATTAAAACCTCAGAAAAAGAAGCTTTCTTAACACAAATACAACAAGAATATGCACAAAAATTCAAACACAATTGTGCTATCTATGAAGTAAATTTATCTAACGGAACACAAATAATATAATATATAAAATGAAGAAACTAATTTTAATCGCCTTTGTACTTATAGGTATTTCTTGTCAAAAAGAAACCCAAAAAACATCAGAAGCTACAGATAAAAAAGAAATTTTGGCTATCATGAAATTCCAAGAGAAAGCATGGTCAAATCATGATTTAGAGGGATTCATGCAAGGATATTGGAAAAATGATTCTTTAAAATTTTATGGCAGTAGCGGCTTAACATATGGCTGGAATAAAACATTGGCTAATTACAAAAAAGGATACCCAACAAAAGATCACAGTGGTACTTTAAAATTTAAGGTTAACGATATTAGTAAAATAAATAACAACGCCTATTTTGTTATGGGAGAATATCATTTAACACGTCCAGTTGGTAATGCCAATGGAGTATTTATGATTATCTTCAAAAAAATAAATGGTGAATGGAAAATTATTGCAGATACTTCTTGTTAAAATATGAATTCACATTTAGATAATTACTCACATAAACGTTATAACATTTTAACTGGTGAGTGGGTACTAGTTTCTCCACATAGAGCAAAACGCCCATGGCAAGGTCAAGAAGAAGATACAACTCAAAATAAAAGACCAACGTACGATCCTAGTTGTTATTTATGCCCAGGTAATACCCGTGCTAACGGAGAACAAAATCCAGACTATAAAGACACCTATGTTTTTACTAATGACTTCGCTGCTTTGCAAAATGAAACACCTAATTTTTCTATAGATGATGGATTGCTAAAAGCTGAATCTGAAAAAGGAATTTGTAAAGTAATTTGTTTTAGCTCGGACCATTCAAAAACATTAGCTGACATGGATAAAAATGCCATTGAAAAAGTGGTTTCATTATGGCAAAAAGAATATTCGGAGTTAAGTAAATTAGACTTCATAAACTATGTTCAAATTTTTGAAAATAAAGGAGCTGTTATGGGGTGTAGCAACCCTCATCCCCATGGTCAAATATGGGCACAATCTAGTATTCCAAATGAGGTTAGTAAAAAAGACAATCAACAAAAAAAGTATTTCAACATTAACAAAAGTTCGTTACTAGAAAACTATTTAAAACAAGAGCTAGAAAAAAATGAACGTATATTATTTGAAAACGAAAATTTCGTAGTTATAATTCCTTTTTGGGCAATTTGGCCTTACGAGACCATGATAATTCCTAAAAAGCAACAGGTAAACATTAGTCAATTAACACCAAAAGATCGAATAGACTTTGCCGAAGCTATTTCTAAGATTACAAGTGCATATGACAAACTTTTTAATTGCTCTTTTCCTTATTCAAGTGGCATACACCAAGCCCCTTGTAATAATCAAAATAACGAGTATTGGCATTGGCATATGAGCTTTTACCCACCCCTACTTCGTAGTGCTAGTGTAAAAAAATTTATGGTTGGATATGAAATGTTCGGAATGCCACAAAGAGACATCACTGCAGAAAGTGCTGCTAATAGTTTAAAAAAATTAATCTTTTAACCTCTTTAAAAACAAGACATAAATAGATTATTTAAAAAAACAACAATTAAATTTGGTTTTCTAAAATTAATTTTCAAGATTTGTCCCGTACAACAAAAACAAAACAAACGATGTTACAAAACATTTGGCAAGGTTTCTATTTTTACTTTTATTTTTTCAATAAGAGTTGAGGCTTTGTACCATATTGTTAACACAAAATAATATCCTATAAAGTCTCGAATTTCGAGGCTTTTTTTTATGTTTAAAATGAAGAAAAAAATAGCCATACAAGGAGCAGAAGGTTCAAATCATCATAAAGTAGCTCGTGATTTTTACGGAGATAACGTAAACTTACAAGAGTGCTTATCATTTGATACATTAGTAAATAGCTTGTTAGATAAAACCTCCGACAAAGGAATTATGGCTATTGAAAATACTATTGCAGGTTCAATAATTCCAAACTATGCCTTAATTGATGCTAATAATCTTCATATTTCTGGAGAAGAATATTTAAATATTCATCATCATCTAATGGCGCTACCAGGGCAGCAAATTGAAGACATTAAAGAAGTATGTTCACACCCAATGGCTCTATTACAATGTAAGGAGTTTTTCAAAAAACACCCACATATAAAATTAGTTGAAGATGTTGATACTGCTGAAGTTGCTAAAAGAATTTCAAAAAACAAATTAGAAGGTGTAGCTGCAATCGCACCCAAATTGGCTGCTGATATTTTTGGCTTAGAAGTTATAGAAGATGAAATTCAAACGATGAAGGAAAATTCAACTCGTTTTGTCATTATTCAAACAGAAAAACCAAACAATGGAATAGATCAAATCAATAAAGCTTCTTTAAAATTTCAATTAGACCATAAAAGAGGAAGTTTAGCAGCTATTTTAAATGTATTAAGTGATTGTAAAATGAACCTAACTAAAATACAATCTTTACCAGTAATAGAAACACCTTGGAAGTATTCATTTTTTGTTGATGTTACTTTTGACGACTATAAAGACTACGAAAAAGCAGTTGCTATTATAAAAATTATGGCTTCAGAATTTAAAGTTTTAGGGGCATATAAAAATGGAAGAAAATGATTAAAGCAGCAAAAAGACTAAATACTGTACAGGAATACTACTTCTCTAAAAAATTGAGAGAAGTAAGAGAATTGGCTGCGTCAGGTAAACCAATAATTAATATGGGAATTGGTAGCCCAGATTTGCAACCACCATCAAAAGTTATAAATGCAATTCAACAAAGTTTTAATGACGCATCGGCTCATAAATACCAGAGTTACCAAGGTTTGCCAGAATTAAGAACTGCTATCTCAGAGTTCTACAAACAAAAATTTAAGGTAAACTTAAACGCTGCAAATGAAATCTTACCTTTAATGGGAAGCAAAGAAGGAATTATGCATATTTCTATGGCTTTTTTAAATGAAGGAGATCAAGTATTAATTCCCAATCCAGGATACCCAACTTACACATCAGTAACAAAGTTAGTTGGAGCGGAACCAATTTTTTACCAATTAGAAGAAAATAATAATTGGCAACCAAATATTGATGCACTAGAAAAATTAGATTTAACTAATGTAAAAATAATGTGGGTAAATTATCCACATATGCCAACTGGGACAAATGCTTTAAAAGAAACCTTTGAAAAGTTAGTTGCTTTTGGAAAAAAGCATGAAATCTTAATTGTGAATGACAATCCTTATAGTTTTATTTTAAACAATAACCCATTGAGCATTTTACAAGTTAATCGAGCAAAAGACATAGCTTTAGAATTAAACTCGTTAAGTAAAACATTCAATATGGCAGGCTGGAGAGTTGGAATGGTTTTAGGTAATGCTAACTATATAGAACAAATTTTAAAGGTAAAAAGTAATATGGATTCTGGTATGTTTTACGGAATTCAAAAAGGAGCAATTGAAGCACTTCAACTATCAGATGATTGGTTTAAAAATCAGAATAAAGAGTATGAAGAAAGAAGAGAATTGATTTTTAAAATAGCAGATAAATTAAACTGTATATATAATAAAAACTCAACAGGATTATTTGTTTGGGCAAAGATTCCAGAAGGAAAAACATCTGAAGAAGTAACAGATATGATTTTATATGATAAAGATATTTTTATCACACCGGGAACAGTTTTTGGAAGTCAAGGAGAAGGATACATTCGCTTTTCATTATGTGTTTCAAAAGAAATAATTAACAACGCACTGAATCGATTTTAAAAATGAATGTATTTGTAATAGGTATTGGATTAATTGGAGGAAGTATGGTATTGGATATAAAAAAACATTATCCAGAAGCTACTATATATGGAATAGACACCAACGAACAACATTTAGAAAAAGCAATTGAAATAGGGGTAGTAGACAAAAAAGCTACATTTAATGATATTGAAAATGCAGATATTGTAATTGTTTCTATCCCTGTAGATGTTCAATTACATGTAATTCCGAAAGTATTAGATGCGGTTAACGACAATACATTAGTACTAGATGTGGGATCTACAAAAGAAGATATTTGTCTTGCTTTAAAAGAACATCCAAAAAGGAGAAATTATTTAGCTACGCACCCAATAGCTGGAACAGAATTTTCTGGACCTACTGCTGCACATATTGGTTTATTTGAAAAGAAAACTAATATCATTTGTGAAGTAGAAAAAACAGCTTTTAAGCTACAAGAAAAAGCGTTAGAAATTTTTTCAAAATTAGGAATGCGTATACGTTATATGGATCCTAAATCGCATGATAAACACATCGCTTATATGTCGCATTTATCGCACATAAGTTCTTTCATGTTAGGAAAAACTGTAATAGAAAAAGAAAAAAACGAACGTGACATTTTTGATATGGCTGGAAGCGGATTTGCATCGACAGTTCGTTTAGCCAAGAGTTCACCTGCAATGTGGGCTCCAATTTTTGAACAAAATAAAACTAATGTTATTGAAACATTAGACGAATACATAAACAACCTTCAGCAATTTAAAGAGCTGATGAAACAAAACGATTTTACTGAAATTTATAACGAAATGGAAAGTACAAATCACATAAAGCAAATTTTAAACGGCATAAAATAAGAAGCCAAAACAACAGAAAAATGGAAAATACAAAAGAATTAAAAACATGGTTGGATGATATGAAGCTTACGCATCCACTAGTAATAGCAGGGCCTTGTAGTGCAGAAACCGAGGAGCAGGTTTTGAAAATAGCACACGAATTAAAAGATTCTGATGTAAACTATTTCCGTGCCGGAATTTGGAAACCAAGAACTCGCCCAGGAAATTTTGAAGGAGTTGGTGCATTAGGCTTAAAATGGTTACAAAAAGTAAAAGCAGAAACAGGAATGAAAACCTGTACAGAAGTTGCAAATGCAGCACACGTAAAGTTAGCTTTAGAACATGATATTGATTTATTATGGATTGGAGCTCGTTCTACCGTATCACCTTTTATTATGCAAGAAATTGCAGATGCTTTACAAGGAACTGACAAAATAGTGTTGGTAAAAAACCCAGTAAATCCAGATTTAGCATTATGGTTAGGAGGTATTGAAAGGTTATATACAGCAGGTATTAAAAATCTTGGAGCAATTCACAGAGGGTTTTCAACTTATGAAAAATCGAAATATAGAAATATTCCAGAATGGCAATTAGCTATTGAATTCCAAAACAGATTCCCTGACTTACCTTTAATATGTGATCCTTCTCATATTACAGGAAAAAGAGATATGGTTTTTGATGTATCACAAACTGCTTTAGATCTTAATTTTGATGGATTAATGATTGAAACTCACATCGATCCAGATAACGCATGGAGTGATGCTGCTCAACAAGTAACTCCAGCAACATTAATTCAAATGATGGAAGATTTAAAAATTAGAAAAGAAACAGAAACTGATTCTAGTTATAGAGAATCTTTAGAAAGTTTACGTGCTCAAATTAATGTTGTTGATGATCAATTAATAGAATTGATGGGTAAAAGAATGAAAGTAGCAGACAAAATTGGTCTTTTGAAAAAAGAGAAAAATGTTGCTGTACTTCAATCGAGACGTTGGAATGAAATTTTAGGTAAAATGATACTAGAGGGTGAAGAACGAGGTTTAAGTGAAGAATTTGTTTTAAAAATGTTTAAGGCAATTCACCAAGAATCTATTAATCACCAAGAAAAGATTATCAAAGGATAATTTCACAAAAAAAGGCTACAAAATGTAGCCTTTTTTATTTTATTTCATCCTCTAAAATCAATTCACCTTTTGTGGGTTCTTTAATTTCTAATTCTTCATCATTTAGAAACTTTATCTCATCTACTATAAAACCTCTATTATCTTCAGACAACTCCAAAATAAGTCCCGGAAGACCACCATATCTTATTGGCCCTAATTTAACAGGTATTTCTGGGCTATACCAAGCTATTATTTCCCATGGAAACTCTCTACCTCTCCATTTTTGGATATAAGTATATGTAGCCTTAAAACATTTATACCCCTTTATTTCTTTTGTTTCTTCAGTCAATTTCCAATTTATAAAATTTGCCTTTCTAACTTTTAAAAGATTTTGATAAGAATAATATAACTCTTCTATCAGTTTATCTTCTTTTTTATCAATATAAATTTTATCAAATCCATAAAACAAAGCTGTTACATACTTCTTTCTCTCTTGATCTTCATGTTCTGAAATTAAGTTTTTAGACAAATAGAATAAGGACTTACTTTTATTAAAATCTAAATTATAGATTAACATTTTTGCCATCATTTCCTCATCTAGATATTCTTGATAACGCAATACATTTACAGCTCTTAATTCTTCTGTAGCTTCAGATTTGGAAAAAAAGGCCCTATATCTAATTCTTCCTTTTGTTTGTGCTATGATTAAATTAAAAGTAAAAAGTAAAATCAGTAAAGTTATTTTCTTCATATAAGCATTTTTTGTAGGAACTAAATTAATTCAAAAAGTCAAAAAAACTATTCTTTATTAAAAATTAAAACAAATAATTTATCTGTATTACAACATTTAATTTTTATTCTCATCTTTGTTGTATGACAGGAACGGTATATAAATCTACAGGAAGTTGGTATTGGGTGAAGTCTAATCAGATTTTATATAAATGCCGTATTAAAGGAAAATTCCGTATTAAAGGAATAAAAAGTACCAACCCTATTGCAGTTGGTGACAAGGTTGATTTTGAATTAGAAACAAAAAATAACGAAGAAACAGGAGTTATTAGTAACATACATGAGAGAGATAATTATATTGTAAGAAAATCAGTAAACTTATCTAAACAAACACATGTTATTGCAGCTAATATTGACCAAGTATTTTTACTTATCACGATAAATAACCCTCCTACTTTTACTACTTTTATTGACCGCTTTTTAGTAACTACAGAAGCATATTCTATAAAAACAATTTTAGTTTTTAATAAAATTGATTCATATGAACTTGAGCAACGCGCTGAAGTTTTATACTTAAAAGATATTTATGAAAAAATAGGTTATCAATGTATCGAAGTATCGGCTACTAAAGATATAAATGTAGACACTATTAAAAACCAAATGACTGGTAAGGTATCTATGTTTGCTGGACACTCTGGTGTTGGTAAAACAACTTTGGTAAATGCTATTGAGCCAGGCTTAGATTTAAAAACCAAAGAAATATCAGAACAATATAAACAAGGAAAGCATACAACAACTTTTGCAGAAATGTTTGATTTAAGTTTTGATGCCAGAATTATAGATACTCCAGGAATCAAAGGTTTCGGTGTTGTAGATATGGAAAAAGATGAATTAGGTGATTATTTCCCCGAGTTTTTTGCATTAAAACAAGACTGCAAATTCAATAATTGTATACATATAAACGAACCTAAATGTGCGGTTAAAGATGCTTTAGAAGAAGATAAGGTTTCTTGGTCTCGCTATAAAAGCTATATGCAAATTATAGAAGGAGAAGAAGAACATTACCGAACTGATATTTGGGAATAACCCCAAGATACATACCCCAGTAATTTAAAAACATGAAAGCTGTAATTCAAAGAGTTTCAAAAGCTAGCGTTACAATTAACGGAGAAAAAGTTGCTAACATTCAAAAGGGATTATTAATTCTTGTCGGAATAGTTGAAAACGATACTAAAGAAGACATCGAATGGTTGTCTAAAAAAATTTCAAACCTTCGAATTTTCAATGACGAAAACGAGGTAATGAATAAATCATTAATAGACATATCAGGTGAAGCTATAGTTGTAAGTCAATTTACATTACAAGCATCTACTAAAAAAGGAAATCGACCAAGCTATATCAAAGCCGCTAAACCAAATATTGCCATTCCTATTTACGAACAGTTTATTCAACAAATTGAAAATGATTTAAATAAAAAAGTACAAACTGGTCAATTTGGTGCTGATATGAAGGTAGAATTATTAAATGACGGTCCTGTTACTATTATTATTGACTCTAAAAATAAAGAATAAATTCCATGGAAAGTATTATTTTTTATTTACATTTGTTCTAAATAATTATTACAATCAAATATTAAAATCCTAAAAATGAAAAAAACAATTTTAGCAATTGCATTTGTTGCAATCGGAGCTGTTTCATGTAAAACAGAGAAAAATAAAGTAACTGCTAACGAAGAAGTTAAAGAAGTAAAAAAAGTAGAAAACGTAATAAACTCATATAAAGCTAACGTTGCTGAATCAACAGTTACTTGGAAAGGAAGCAAGCCAACTGGATCTCACAATGGAGTTGTTAGCTTAGAAAAAGGTTTATTAGATATTGAAAACGGTGTCCTTAAATCTGGAGAGTTTGTTATTAACATGAATTCTATTGTTTGTCAAGATATAGAAGATCCTAAAAGTAAAGGAGACTTAGAAGGTCACTTAAAAGCTGGAGACTTTTTTGATGTTGCTAAATTCCCAACTGCTAAATTTGCAGTAACTAGTTCTGAAATGAAAGAAGGAAAATTACATGTAACTGGAAACTTAACTTTAAAAGATGTTACAAAAAGTATTACTATTCCTGCTACTGTAACTGAAGCTGATGGAACAGCAACTTTTAAAAGTGATGTTTTTAGTATTGATAGAACTGACTTTGGTGTTACTTACAAGTCTAAGAAAATTGATGCTGCTTTAAAAGATAAATTCATTAACGACTTAATGGAAATTTCTTTTGATATTAAAGCTAAAAAATAGTTTTTAAATCACAATAAAATAAAAAGGATTGACTAAGTCAACCCTTTTTATTTACACTTTAATGAATTTTTCTACTTCAAATAAATCTTTAAAATGTTTTAATATTTTTTGAGTTACCTCTTCCTCTGAAACTTTCTTTCCTAATTCAACTTCCATTGAGGTAACAGCCTTTCCTCTAATTCCACAAGGAATAATATTATCAAAATACCCTAAGTTGGCATTCACATTTAGCGCAAAACCGTGCATTGTTACCCATCTACTTGCACGTATCCCCATTGCGCAAATTTTTCTAGCAAAAGGAGTTCCTACATCCAACCACACTCCTGTTTCACCTTCACTACGGGTTCCTTTTATACCATATTCTGCGATTGTCAAAATAATTACTTCTTCTAACAATCTTAAATATTTATGTATATCGGTAAAAAAGTTTTCTAAATCTAAAATAGGATATCCTACAATTTGACCTGGTCCATGATATGTAATATCACCTCCTCTATTAATTTTATAAAAAGTAGCTTTTTTTTCTTTTAATTGACTTTCTGATAATAATAAGTTACTAATATCACCTGACTTCCCCAATGTATAAACATGAGGATGCTCCACAAATAAAAAGTAATTTGGGGTCTCTTTTTCCTCTTTGCTTTCTCTGTTTTTCCTCTTTAAAGAAACTATTCCATCTAACAAACTCGTTTGATAATCCCATGTCTCTTTGTAATCTTTTTCCCCCAATTGATTGAGGATTATTTTTTTATTCATAAATTTGAGGTATATAAGATGCTCCAAAGGTAGGGAAAAATACCTTTAAGTTGTTATTATCTATATTAATCGACTAGACAAATTATGATTAAAAAAAACACCCTTTCACTATTATTAATTTTCACTCTTTCCATAGGTAGTTTATACTCTCAAAGCTATTGGAATAGAGTAGAATCGAAGACGGCTTCTGTTAAAAAAGAAAAAATTCTTGACAGAAAAAGCACCCCCGAAAAATACTCTTTAAGAACATTAGATTTAGATGGTTTTACAAACTACATTTCTGGTGCTAAATCTAAAGGCAGTAAAAAAATAATTCAATTACCTAATTCAAAAGGTGAATTACAAAAATTTTCTATTCATGAAACCTCTTCACTAGCACCTGGACTAGCTGCTAAATTCCCAATGATTAAATCGTATTCTGCACAGGGCTTGGACAATCCTACCGCAGTAGCTAAAATTAGTTTGGGTAATGATGGTTTACACGCTATTATTTTTTATGGAAATGAAAGTACTGTGTATGTAGATCCTTACACCAAGGATAAAAAACAGTACATTATATATAAAAGAGAGCATTTACATGCTAATAAAGATGAGTTTTCATGTCAAATACAAGAAACTACTAAAAAAGTAGTTGCTCCATCTTATCAAAACAAAAATGCTAATGATGGTAAATTAAGAACTTATAGAATTGCTATAGCCTGTACTGGTGAATATGCTCAATTTCATTTAAACAATCAGAGTGTACCAGCATCAGCAACTGACGCAGCTAAGAAAGCAGCAGTTTTATCTGCAATGAATACAACCATGACACGTGTAAATGGTGTTTACGAACGTGATTTAGGCGTTAGAATGGTTATTGTTGACGATAATGATAAACTAATTTTTTTAGATGCTGCTACGGATGGTTTAACCAACGACAGTGCTAGTAGTTTAATAAATGAAAGTCAACAAAAATGTGACGCCATAATTGGTAACGCAAACTACGATGTAGGTCATACTTTCAGTACTGGAGGTGGTGGTTTAGCCGGATTAGGAGTAGTATGTGTTCCTGGACAGAAAGGAAGCGGTATTACAGGTAGTAGCCAACCTATTTCTGATCCTTATGATATTGATTATGTTGCTCACGAATTAGGACATCAATTTGGAGCAAATCACACCTTTAATGGAACTGCAGGTAATTGTGGTGGTAATATAGGTCCTACCTCTGTAGAACCTGGAAGTGGTTCGACAATTATGGCATATGCTGGTATTTGTGCTCCTCAAAACATTCAAAACAATAGTGATGATTATTTCCACACAATAAGTATTAAAGAAATGTGGAACCATATCCAATCAGTTGCTAGTTGTGGTACAAAAACTGATACTGGAAATACAGCTCCTACTGCAGACGCTGGTAGTGATTATACGATTCCAAAATCTACTCCTTTCGTGTTAAGAGGTACAGCTACTGATGCTCAAGGAACTGCTAGTTTAACCTACAACTGGGAACAAATAGATACAGAATCTGCTTCAGTTCCCTTAGAATCAGAATCAACTCAAGGTCCAGCTTTTAGATCTTTACCTTCTGATACTTCTCCTAATAGATACATGCCTAAACTATCTACTATTGTAGCAGGTAACACATCTACTAAATGGGAAGTACTTCCTTCAGTTGCTCGAACATTAAATTTTGCTTTTACTGTAAGAGATAATCATGCTGGAGGTGGAAATTCAGCTAGAGATGATATGAAAATAACGGTTACTAATGATGAAGCATTTACAGTTACAGCACCTAATTCAGCAGTAACTTGGAATACTGCAGAGACTCAAACAATAACTTGGAATAAAGGAAAAACAGACGAAGCTCCAATTAATTGTGCTAAAGTAAATATAAGACTTTCTACAGATGGTGGATTAACCTTTCCAATCCTTATAAAGGAAAATGTTGACAATGATGGTACAGAAGATATTGTAGTACCTAATCATCCTACGACTAAAGCTCGTATAATGGTTGAAGCAGCAGATAATGTTTTTTATAATGTAAACTCTACTGACTTTATTATTAACTCTACTGTTCCTACATTTTTATTTACAAACAAAACAAGTAAACAAACTATATGTAATAATGCAGGTACTTCAGTTGACTACGTTTTAAACTTAGATTTTGTTAACGGGTTTACAGAAACCGTAACGCTTTCTGCAACTGGTTTACCTAATGGCGCAACTGCTACTTTTAACCCTGCAACTATCAACGCAGATGGCGATGTAACAATGACTATTAGCAACTTAAATGGAAGTAATCAACAAGATTACACAATAGTTGCCAAAGGTACTTCTACAAGTGTTACTCAAACAACAGATGCTTTCTTAAAAGTTACAGGTACAAATTTTGTTAATATTAATCCTATTTCACCAGCTAACTTAGCTACAAATGTTAGTACAAGTCCTAAATTTGAATGGGGTGCAGATGCAAACGCTTCATCGTACAATATTGTAGTAGCCACTGATGCTAGTTTTGCTAATATTTTAATAAACGAAACTGCAACTACTAACTCATATACGCATTCATCACCTTTAAGTAATTCTACAAAATATTATTGGTATGTAAAGCCTAAAAATGATTGTGGAGAAGGTCCAAACTCAAGTATTGGTGAATTTACAACTGAAGCACCATCTTATTGTTCTTCAACATTTACTGATGAAGCTGGTGGAGGTGATCACATTACCAATGTTACATTCAACACTATTAACAATACTTCTGGAAATGATACAGTTGATGGATATGAAGATTTTACTTCGAAATCAACTACTGTAAGCAGGTCTTTAACTCATAAAGTAAGTGTAACTTTCAATACTGATGGTTTTCAAGATCACTGTTATGTATTTATTGATTGGAACCAAGACTTTCAATTTAATAAAACAACAGAACGATATGATTTAGGTACAAAAACAGAAGATATAGCTACTGCTACCCTTGACATTACAATACCTGAAGGAGCGACATTAGGAAGTACTAGAATGAGAGTTGTTGTAGAATACGCTGACCCTTCAAAAGGATTTGGTGATGGACCATGTGACTCAGACCATAAATCTGAATGGGGTGAGACTGAGGATTATACTATTATTATTGAAGAAAAACCAGTGCCAAGTTTTGCTTTAACTAACACTACAGGAGATGCATCTATTTGTAATAAAGCTGACAATGAACAAAGTTTTGTTATTGACTTTAAAACTTTATATGGTTTTAATGAAAATGTAGCATTCTCAGTTACTGGAATTCCAACTAATGCAACTAGTTCTTTTACTCCTGCATCATTAAGCGCTAATGGAAATGTTAATTTAACATTATCTAACTTAAACAATGCTGCTGTAGGTGATTATAATATGACAGTAACAGGTACATCTGCCTCAGTTACTAAATCTATTAATATTTTATTAAATGTTAATGACAACCTATGTAAATCATCAGGAAATACTAAATCTCAAATTAGTATTACTAATGTTAAATTTGGAGAGATTGATAATGCTTCAACAAAAACTACGGGTTACTCAGACTTTAAATCTACCTCAACAGGGGTTGTTAGAGGGGAAAGTTATGATTTAACAGTTGCCATTAACAAAGATGGTAATGATGATGTGAAAACTTATGGATGGATTGATTGGAATCAAAACTGTTCTTTTGATGCTGGAGAAGCTTTTGATTTAAGCTCGAATTCAAGTTCAATTGTAGTTCCTGAAGATGCTCTTTTAGGATCAACAACACTAAGAGTTTCTACAAAGCTTACAACAGCTCCTAATTCATGTGAGTTGGATTTTAATGGTGAAGTAGAAGATTACACCATTAATGTTGAAGAAAGTTTTGCTACTTCAAAGAGCTTATTTAGCGACTTAAAATTATACCCTGTTCCTGCCGAAGGAAAATTAACGGTAAGCTTCAAAGTGAAGTCTAAAGATTTAACCGTTGTTAGATTATTCGACTTAAGAGGTCAATTATTAGAAACTCAAAGTTTTTCTACAATTTCCAGTTCTTTTAATAAAGAAGTTGAATTTAAAACTATGAGTACAGGAATTTACTTACTTCAAATTGAAAACGACGGAAAAACTAAGACTAAAAAAGTTGTATTCAAATAAAAAACACATATAATACAAACAAAAAAGCGAGCTAAATAGCTCGCTTTTTTTATTCAAATACACCAAATATTATAAGTTATATTTTATACTTAAAACTCCAATCCTTGGTTGAATTACATAAGTCGAATTTGTTACAAAAATGTCATTACTACTATTTTGGTTTAACCCTTTTGAGTTTAATAAATTAGTAACTCCAATTTTATATTCCCATTTACTATCTTTTTTCTGATACGTTAAATCTGCCCTTAAAAACCCATAACTATCAATACTTGTACCGTTATTCACAACATTGTTATAAGTATATCTTGAAGTAAATATAAATTCTTTTAAAAAGTAAGCGTCAAAATTTAAATATGGGCTATGTGTTGTAAAAGTGTTTTTTATCCCTTGAATATCAGACTTATTAATAGATACATTGTATCCTATATCAAAATTTGGAGCTTCTCTAAAGTTTGTACTAAACTTTGTTCTATATGATTGTGAAAAAGTTTTAGCTAATCTATTCTCTACTAAATTCGTTTGACGGTTAGTGATTAAACTATTCGATTTAGCATACGAAACATCTCCTCCTAAACTCAATTTAAATTTCCTATAACTCTTTTGAAAATTAGCTCTTGCTGAAATAGTTTCATCTGGTAAAGCAGAATTTATCGAAGTTCTTATTTGATTTACCCCTAAAAACGCTGTGTTTCCTTTAATAACATCTTTACGTTTACTATAATTTATTGATCCAAAAACATTTGTATAGTTAAACATGTTAAAACTAAAATAGTTTAAGTTTATATTGTGGTACAAAGCATTTTCTAACTCTCGATTCCCTTTATACAAGCTATTATAATTATTAAAAACATAGCCTTCTGCTAATTGATTTACATCTGTAAAACTAGTTTCCATGCTATATCTCAATCGTAAAGTTTCTGATTTCTTTAAACTAATTTTTATAGATGCGTCAGGTAAAATTTTTGTAAATGAATTTTTAGTCTGCGAACCTAATTGCGTGTTTTTAGATACATAATTATGTACATTAAAACCTTGTGTAAAGGTAAATATACCTGTTATAAATTTGTAATGAAGACCAGCATATAAATCGTTAAAAGTAAAATCAACATCATTAATTGAAGCTGGATTTGTTACTTGTGTTTTATTCCCTCCTAAAATCTCAAAAATATCAGAATTAAATTGTTGAGTACTTAATGTTGTTCCAAGAGTTACATTCAAGTTACTTTTAGAATTTATTACATAGTAATAATCTAAATTTGCATCAAACTTGTTTGTCTTTACTCTTTTGTTTTGGCTAATATTAAATGGATTCGCTGTTATATTTAACCCTATTAAGTTAGCAAATGAAAGTTGTTCTAATTCTGCATTGTAAAAAGGATCTTCGTCTTGCCATAAATGTTGAGCTTCAAAAGCAAAAATATTTTTATCATTTAATGTATAATAATAATTTAAATTCTGATTGATTGAAAAAGGGCTTTGATCTGAAAACTGATTAATTGGCACAACCTCATCACTTGCATTCAAATATGTTCTTGAAGATATTGTTGATTGACTTTGACTTTGACTTGATACTTTGGCAAAAATGTCATAATCTAATTGATTATTTGTATTAGGTTTATAACTAGAACTTAATTTAAATAATCCTAAATCACTTTTTTGATTTGTTAAATCTTGAGTATTTTCAGTATCAATAATTGGAGGTGTTCCAACTGGTAAATTATTAACATCTACTCCTCTATTTATGTATTCTCTTGAAGTAGTTTCTTGCATTTCAGTATCATTTCCTGAATAAATAGCAAACCCACTAATATCCCATGTTTTTTTAGGTGAGTAACTAAAATTTAACGCTCCAAATCTTGATTCAATTTCTTTAGCTCTATTATTTCTTAAAGTTAAGAACGATATATCATTTGAACCAACATCAAAATTAGTTCCATTACCAGAACCTCCTAAAGCTCTGAATCCTCCTGTGAACTTAAAATAATCTCTCATGGTAAAAGGGACTTCACCTATATTATTCACATCAGTAATAATATTGATACTGTACTTAGGACTATAGTAAAAAAGCTTAGGATGAGCTATATATCTACTATCATTCATTCCTACACCCAACCCTGCTGTTACTTCACCAAACCAAAAATTCTTTTTCCCTTCTTTAAGTTTTATATTAATTACAACATTATCCTCATTGTCTGTAACCCTACTCATTTGTCCAACTTCACTATGATTCTTTAACACCTCTACTTTATCTACAGCATTTGCTGGAATATTTTTAGTTGCTATTTTAGAATCTCCATCGAAAAAATCTTTTCCCTCTACCATTACCTTTTTTACTGTCTTTCCTTCTACCTCTATTTCTCCATCATCATTTACTTCAACACCTGGTAATTTTTCAAGAACATCTCCCAACTTCTTTTCAGTACCACTTTTAAAACTATCAGCATCATATACTATAGTATCACCTTTAACAGTAACAGGCATTTTATAAGTAATGTTTACTTCGTCTAGCGTATCATCTCCTTTTAAATTAATGTCTTTAACTACATTTACCTCTTTAGTCTCCACTAAAATATCTGAGGTTTTCATTCCTATATAACTAACCTTAATGCTGTAGGAAGAATTCTTCTTTAAATTCAGTTTATAATTTCCATTTGCATCAGTAAAACCATATGAATCTAACTTCTTAGTTCCTTTATTAATAGCAATTACGTTCGCCATTTCTAGCGGATTTCCGATACTATCTTTCACTACTCCTTTCAGGGTAATCTGGGCATACAATCCCCATGTAGCCATGAAAATGGCTATGAATAATATTTTCTTCATTATATAAATTTGTTAATTGTATTTAGTTAAAAGCCTCGACCTCTTCCGCCTCCTCGACCACCACGTCTATTTCTAAACATTTCTCTCATTTCTTCCATCTTCTTTTTCATAATCTCGGCATATTCTTTCTTAGATACTTTTTTTCCTTTTTTTGGCTCTTTAATCTCTACTTTTTCTGATGAATTCATCACAATTTCTGTACATAAAATAGTAGTTCTTCCTTCATTTATTTCTAAAATCAAACCTGGCAAACCTCCATAGTTTCCTGGACCATTACTCACTGGTATTTGAGGTGTATACCAAGCTGTAACTTTAATTTCTTTAGGCATCTCAATTTCATCAGTTATTTTTTTTGTTTTTGTAGTATCGCTCTTTTTCTTTTTAGGTCTTCTTCGCATATTACGCCAATCTAAACCATCCGCCTTCTTTGTCATTGTAGCTTTAAAACATGTATAATTTCCTATTTGTTTTGTTTCACTACCTAATTCCCATTCTAGCTTCTCTGAAGAACTATTTATCAGAAACTTTTTACCAAAAGACTCTTTAGATTCTAAAACCTTATGTTCTTTTAAGTTCTTATAAGTTTCCCCTCCGCTCATCATACCTCCAAAACGAAAACCTCTTCCTGTACCTGGAGTTGCTAATTTTTCTTCCTCTTTATAAACAGATTCATTTTTAGTAAAATTTAAAACATATGTTTTTTCCAACATACTTTTCATTCTTTGTAAAATCTGTTTCTTTCGTTCTTCAGACATTTGCCTACCTCCAAAATTAGGATCTATAGTAGTCTTAGATTTATAAACTGCTTTCCCTTGAAAATTTGATTGGGAAAACCCTGAAATTGAAATGCATAAAATTAGACATGATAAAAAACACTTCATGATTTTTGGCTTTTAAATTGATTAATAAAACTTTAGTTAACTAAAGTTAGACTAGCTAAAAGGCAAAAGGTTTAAATGAGCTTTTTATTTTAACAAAAAAATTATCCTTGAATTTCAATACTAAAAGAATTACCGTCTTTGCTTTTTCTTTTATTTTTAAAACGCTCCATCATATCTTTAGAGTGCTCGTCCATAATTTTATCAAACTTTTCCTGTGTAACTTTCTTTCCTTTTGTAGGCTCTTTTATCTCTATTTTATCTGATGAATTCATTACAATCTCTGTACAAACAATTGTTAGTTTACCATCCTGAATTTCTAAAATTAAACCTGGTAATCCCCAAAACTGTTCAGGACCGTTACTCAAAGGAATTTGAGGTGTGTACCAAGCCACAGTTGTAACAGTTACTTTATCTTTTTTCTCTTCACGTTTACCATCAGTCATGGTAAAAGAAGTTCTTGTTTCCTCACGTTTTCTTACTGCTTTATAACAAGTATAGTTTCCTATATTTTTAGTTTCACTTGTCATTTCCCAACCGTAATCTTCTAATTTATCTTTTATAAGAAATCGTTTTCCACTTATTTCAGTTTTATTCACATACCTTTTATCTGCAATATTTTTATATAAAATATCACTACCTCCACCTCCACCAATAGATATAACACTAATAGAGTTACCTCCTATTGCCTGAGGAGCTGATAATTCTTTATTCTGTGTATATACAGACTCTGATTTATTGAAATTTAAAGTATAAGTTTTTTGAAATTGCTTTTTAAGTTGCTCTTGTAACTGCTTTTGTAACTTAGAATTTCCTCCATGTGTTTCACCTAACTTTATATCAACTTTTCTAAATGTTTTATAAGTAGCTTTTCCTTGAAAATTCTGTCCCAATACTGAGACTGAAATTAATAGTAATAATAATGTAAATCGTATCATTTTCTTTGTTTTTATAAATTCTCAATTACTTTAATCATTCTTTTTGTCATTGCAATTGTTCCATCTAAATCAGACAACTTCCCTTTAACTTTAAAACTATGTTTAAACTTTAATTTTGAATCTTTTTGGTTATCTCTTACTGTGAATCCAACAGCAACAATTTCACTACTATTTTTATTGCTTTTAAAAATTTCTTTTACATCATTCCAATTAATAGTCTTCAGCTCTTTTACAGAATCTACTGAAAATATTAAAGAAGTAACTTTATTTTCATCAAGCTCAACAGTTGCAATATCTTTTTGTCCATATACAATTGCTGATAAACACAATAACAATAAGGTAATTGTTTTTTTCATTTTTGATTATTTTAAATTTTCACTTTACAAATATGAATACTTAAATATTCCTTTTGAGTTAACGAGTGTTAACGAGTGTTAAGCGATTGTTTTTATTGACCTTAACCCCTTATCTTTGAAGCATGAAGAACCCAAAAAGACATTGGATTTTATATTTAATTATAGTTACTATACTAACTACTATAACAGTACAGTTTTATTGGAACTATAAAAATTATGAACAGAATAAGCTACGAGTTTTAAACGAAATTCAAATTAGCTTAGACAATTCTATAGAAGCATATTATGTTGATTTCACTAAAGAAAGTCATTTTGCAATTGTTGAACCAAATCACTTAACAGCTGCCAATAAGAGAGAAAAAGATGCTGCTTGGAAAAGCATCTTTAGAAGGTCAGGAATTAAAAAAAGTGCAAAAAAATTCCCCGAGAAAAAAAAATCATCTTTTGAAATTACTGCCGTTGAAATAAATGGTGGAAAAGAAGATTTTACTAAAATGGATTCAGCTTTTATAAAATCTTTTATAGGAGAAAAAAACATGATCACTTCAAACAAGAAAGACTCATTAATGTTTTCTGGTAGTATATCCATTCAATCTAAAAAAGACAAGGAAACAGTAAAGTCTTATAAAAATCATAATGAAAAAGTTCAATTGTTTCTGGGAAAAAGATCTGTAGATAGTCTAAAACTAATAAAAGGAATACAAAGTATTTTTATTGCTATCCAAAACGATACCATTGACTACAGAAAACTTGATTCTATAATGGCTCAAGAATTAAATAATAAAAAAATTCAAACAGACTTTTATTTTAAACATTTTAAAAACGACTCACTTTTTTATACTAACAAAACAGACAATGTTAAATACCCTTTAATAACTAGTGCTAAATCAACTTTCTTAAAGTCTCATGAAGATTTTAATTTATATTATAATAATCCTACATACGAAGCTTTAAAAAGAAGTTTTACAGGTATACTATTATCCTTTCTTTTATCATTAGCTGTTATTTCTAGTTTAATTTATTTGCTAAAAATTATCAATCAACAAAAGGAACTTGCAGAAATTAAAAATGATTTAATTAGTAATATTACTCACGAATTTAAAACTCCTATTACAACAGTTTCAACAGCTATTGAAGCCATAAACAACTTTAATATTATTGATGATAAAGAAAAAACTAAAAAATACTTATCCATATCATCTATACAGTTAAAAAAGTTACACCAAATGGTTGAAAAACTTTTAGAAACTGCCACCTTAGATAGTGAGAAATTATTATTAAAAAAAGAACCTGTTAACATTATTGATTTAATTGAAAAGCTCACAAAAAAACATCAATTAATTGCTCCAGAAAAAAGCATACATTTTTCAAGTAATGTCTCAAGCTTAGAAAAAGAAATAGACCCATTCCACTTTGAAAATGCTGTTTCAAACTTAATAGATAATGCTATTAAATATGGAGGAGATAAAATTGAAATTAATATAAACTCTCTTCTAAATAACATAGAAATTTCTGTTGCTGACAATGGTATAGGTATTGATAAAAACCAACAAGATAAAATATTTGAAAAATTCTATAGAGTTCCCAAAGGAAACACTCACGATGTTAAAGGGTTTGGAATTGGTTTATATTATACCAAAAAAATTATTGAAAAGCACAACGGAATTATATCATTAACTACCAACTTTAAACAAACTGTTTTTAAAATTTCTTTACCAAATGACTAAAAAAATAAAATTATTATTAGCCGAAGATGAACCTAGTTTAGGCCAAATTATAAAAGAAAGCTTAGAAACAAGAGATTTTGAAGTTTTCCATGCTGAAGATGGAGAAAAAGCATATGAAATATTTCAAAAAGAAAAACCTGAAGTTTTGGTATTGGATGTTATGATGCCTAAAAAGGATGGCTTTACATTAGCTAAAGAAGTAAGAGAAGAAAATAATTCCATTCCTATTATTTTTCTAACGGCAAAATCACAAACTAAAGATGTATTAGAAGGATTTCAACATGGAGGTAACGATTATTTGAAAAAGCCTTTTTCAATGGAAGAATTAATTGTAAGGGTTCATGCTTTATTAGATAGAGTTAACTTGAAAAAAGATAGTTCAAAAATTAGTATTGGTAGTTTTACTTTTAACTACACAAAACAAACTCTAACACTTCAAAATCATTCAGAACTATTAACACATAAAGAATCTGAACTACTTTATCATTTGTCTCAAAAGAAAAACGAGGTTTTAGATCGTGGTTTTATCTTAAACAAACTTTGGGGAAATGATGATTTTTTTAACGCTAGAAGCATGGATGTGTTTATTTCTAAGTTACGTAAAAAATTAAAAAAAGACGAATCTATTCAAATTATAAACATTCGTGGTTATGGTTATAAATTGATGTGTTAAAAACTTTTGAAATCCCTTTTTTTATGTAATTTTACCACCTTGAAATTCGAAAACTATGCATGTAGCAATTGCCGGAAATATTGGCGCAGGTAAAACCACGTTAACCAAATTATTAGCAAAACATTTTAATTGGGAACCTCATTTTGAGTCTGTAGATGAGAATCCATATTTAGATGATTTTTATGGAGAAATGGAGCGTTGGTCTTTTAACCTACAAGTTTATTTTTTAAACAGCCGATTCCGCCAAGTTTTAGAGTTAAGAAAATCTGGAAAGAAAATTATTCAAGATAGGACTATCTATGAAGATGCTCATATTTTTGCTCCTAACCTGCATGCTATGGGACTTATGACAAATAGAGATTTTAGCAACTATAGTTCTTTATTTGAATTAATGGAGAATTTAGTTACACCTCCTGATTTATTAATATACTTACGTGCAGATATTTCTACTTTAGTAGGACAAATACACAAAAGAGGTAGAGATTACGAAAACTCTATTAGCATTGATTATTTAAGCAGATTAAATGAACGTTATGAAGCTTGGATTAGTAAATACAACAAAGGAAAATTATTAATTATTGATGTTGACAATTTAGACTTCGTTGCTAACCAAGAAGATTTAGGATACATCATTGATAGAATAGATGCGCAAATAAATGGTTTATTCTAAACCTGCGCTCTTTTAAATTCACTTAATAAAATAGCTGTTGCAGTAGCAACGTTCAAACTTTCAGTTTGTTGAATTTCCCCAAATCGTGGGATGGTTAATTTGTGCTTTACAATTTCAGAAATTTCTTTTGAAATTCCGTTAGCCTCATTACCCATTACCAGTATTGCTTTTTGGGGTAACTCTGATGTATAAACATTATCACCATCCATGTCTGCAGTATAAACTGGTAAAGTTGTATTTGACAAAAAGTTAGGTAAATCTACATACGAAATATTAACCCTTGTTAGTGACCCCATCGTAGACTGCACTACTTTTTGATTATAACAATCTACAGTAGTTTTAGAACAAACTAACTTGGTTATTCCAAACCAATCACACAAACGAATAATAGTTCCTAAATTCCCTGGATCATTTACATTATCTAAAGCAAGTATAAAATCGTTTTTATCGCTTATATCTTTATTTTCTGGAATTTTAAACAATCCCAAAACCTTATTTGGTTTTTTTAAAGTACTTATTTTTTTTAATTCGTTTTCAGATATCACAACAGAATCAATTTCATTTATAAAACCTAAAGAATCATCAGTAGTAAATACTTGATATAACTCTAAAGACGAATTCAACAATTCATTTACAACCTTTATTCCTTCAGCTACAAATAATTTATGTCGTTGTCTATACTTTTTTTGTTGTAAACTAGTTATTAATTTCAGGTTGTTCTTAGATAAACTCATTAAATCTTTTTTAACACTTTTAAACCACTAAAAAATAGTATTTTTGATAAAAAAATACGAGGCGTAAAGTTAATGAAAAAACTTTCTTTCTTCTTTTTATTAGTAGTCTTATTCTATTCTTGTAGTACCATAAAGTACGTTAAGGAGAATGAATTATTATTAGCCAAAAACACTGTTTACATAGACAGTTCAAAAAACTCCAGTAGTAATATTTCCGAATTATTAATGCAAAAGCCTAACGCTAAAGCTTTAGGAATGCCTCTTTCACTATATTTTTACAACTTAGGAAATCCTGATGGCTCTAAAACACCAAGTGAGTGGGCCAAAAACAATCCAAAAACGTATAATTTTTTTAAAAATAATTTTTCAGAAAAACAAAGTATTGCAGTTGCTAGAAGTTTTATCGGTTTTAACAATTGGTTTTTAAGAAGTGGACAAGCACCTATTATTATTAATGACAGAAAAACAAGAAGAACTGTAGCTAATTTAAGTACATATTTTCAAACAAAAGGTTATTTTAGATCAAAGGTAACTTCAAGAAAAGATACTATTGGTAGAAAAAAAGGAGCTATAACATATAGTGTTTTAAGAGGTAAACCATCTTTTTTAGACTCTATTAGCACAAAAATATCTTCTCCTGTTCTTTCAGCTTTGTACAAAGAATCAAAAGAAAATAGTTTTTTAAAATCTGGTGACCAATACGAAGTTGATAATTTTATAAAAGAGGCAGATCGATTAGTAAAATTGTTTAGAAATAAAGGTATTTATCATTTTAATGAGAATTACATTTTATTTGACATCGATACTCTAAAAAATTATAGAAAAACAGATGTTGACGTTAATATTTCTGACAGAGTTATTCCTTTTAAAATTCAAAAAATTAAAAAGGTAAATATCTATACAGACTATACTTACAATAAAAGAAACCTACCACATCAAGATTCTACATCTTATGAAGGCATTAACTTTTACGCTAACGACAAACTAAAATACAACCCTAAATATTTATCTCAATCAATATTTATCAAACCTAATTCTGTTTATAGTGATTCACTAAGAAATTTAACTAGAAGACATTTAAAAGGTCTAAGAAATTTCAAATCTACCTCTATCAGATACAACGAACTTAGTGATGATGAATTAGAAGCATCCATATTTTTAACACCTATAGAAAAATATACTTTAGGATTTGACACAGAACTTTCAAGGTCAAATATTAGAAATTTTGATATTTCACTAAAATTCTCTTTAACTAATAGAAACACATTTAAAGGAGCCGAAATTTTTAAGTTTTCAACTTTTGGTTCTTATTTTAATTCTAATAATGGTCCTGGTTGGGAAGTTGGAGGCGATATTTCTTTAGAAGTACCACGTTTAATGGCTCCTTTTGGCTTACATAAATTTGTACCCAAAAGAATGTTCCCTAGAACTAAGTTTTTTACTGGAGTAGGAATTCAGAAAAACATTGGTTTAGATAGACAAAATATTACAGTAGGAATTGATTATAAATGGAACTACACAAAGCGTAAATCAATTCAACTAGAATTATTAAATGCTCAATATATAAGAAACTTAAATGTTAATAATTATTTTAATGTATACTCTTCAGAATATTTAAAATTAATAGCCATAGGACAAGTTTCAAATCCAACTTTACCTGTTCCTGACAATACTCCTGGTAATTTTAATCAAATAGGAAATTACGCTGCACAAATAGCTAGTAATACTACTTATTTCCAAAACAATCCTGAAGATCTAGGTGTTATTTTAAATATAATTGACCGATATAGAATTATTACTTCCGATTTCTTAATTCCAGAAATTGCATATAGCTTTACTTACAACAATCAAGAAAATGCAAAAGATCAAAGTTTTTCATTTTTTAAACTTAGAATAGCTAACTCGGGAAATGTAATGGGGCTTTTATCAAAGCAAAAAAATGACAACGGAAAAACTACTGTATTTAAAATTCCTATAGCCCAATATTTTAAAGCAGATTTAGAATATAAAAAATACTGGAACTTAGGAAACAATACAGTATTAGCACATAGAACCTTTCTGGGAGCCATAGTGACTTACGATAAATCAAACATTCCTTTTTCAAGAAGTTATTTTGCAGGAGGCTCAAACGATATTAGAGCCTGGAGGACCTATGACTTAGGTCCTGGTACTCGATCAACAGGTTTAGAATATAACATTGGTAGTTTAAAGTTTCTTACAAGTTTTGAATATCGCTTTGATGTACTAGGATCGTTAAAAGGAGCTTTATTTGTAGACGCCGGTAACATTTGGGACATTACTAAATCTGAATTCATCGACGATGATGCAAAATTTAAAAATATAAAATCGTTAGGAGACATGGCAGTAGGGACTGGTTTTGGAATGAGGTATGATTTTAAATTCTTAATTGCTCGATTAGATTTAGGTTTCAAAGTTCATGAACCTTATTTAACAGGGAATAGATGGTTCAGAAATATGAACTTTTCAAGTTCTGTATTAAACATTGGTATAAATTATCCTTTTTAACTACTTTTTTTGCTACAACGTTATCGTTATTTTTAATTCAGATAAGTTTTAATTTTCTTATTTTTGGAGCATTATAATACAACTAAAAATCAATTTTAATGTCTCATAATATCAAACCAGGTGTTGCTACTGGAAAAGAAGTTCAAGCAATATTTCAATTAGCAAAAGAAAAAGGATTTGCTTTACCAGCAGTAAATGTAGTAGGTTCAAACACTATTAATACTGTATTAGAAACTGCAAAAGAACTAAACTCTCCAGTAATTATTCAATTTTCAAATGGTGGTGCTCAATTCAATGCAGGAAAAGGACTTTCAAACGAAGATCAAAAAGCTGCAATAGCGGGAGCTGTAGCTGGAGCAAAACACATTCATTTATTAGCTGAAGCTTACGGAGTACCTGTAATTTTACATACAGATCACGCAGCTAAAAAATTATTACCTTGGATTGATGGCTTATTAGATGCTAGTGAACAGTTTTATAAAGAAACAGGAAAGTCTCTTTATAGCTCACACATGATTGATTTAAGTGAAGAACCATTAGAAGAAAATATAGAGATTTGTAAAGAATACCTTGCTCGTATGAGTAAAATGGGTATGACATTAGAAATTGAGTTAGGTATTACAGGAGGAGAAGAAGATGGTGTAGACAATACCGATGTAGATGTTTCTAAATTATATACACAACCTGAAGAAGTAGCTTATGCATATGAAGAGTTAATGAAAGTAAGCGATCAATTTACAATTGCTGCTGCTTTTGGTAATGTTCATGGAGTATACAAGCCAGGGAATGTAAAATTAACTCCAAAAATCTTAAAGAATTCTCAAGAGTATATCTCAGAAAAATACAATGTACCTCATAATACTATTGATTTTGTATTTCATGGAGGATCTGGTTCTACTTTAGAAGAAATTAGAGAATCTATAGGTTACGGTGTTATCAAAATGAATATTGATACAGATTTACAATATGCTTTTACGGAAGGTATTCGTGACTATATCATAGGTAAAAAAGAATATTTATCAAGCCAAATTGGTAATCCAGAAGGAGAAGATTTACCTAACAAAAAATACTACGATCCACGTAAATGGTTAAGAGAAGGTGAACAAACTTTTAAAGCTCGTCTTAAAAAAGCTTTTGAAGATTTAAACAATGTAAACACCTTATAAACAACTATAAATCAACAAAAAAAAGCATCTAATCGAGGTTAGATGCTTTTTTTATTGCTCATAAAAGTAAAGTTCGTAAAAATCTTTTACATTTGTAGCCTACTCTTTTCATAAAAAGAGTTGATAACACACAAACAACAAAATATAAACTAAACACTATGGCTTGGTTTAAACGTAAAGACAAGGGAATTCAAACCCCTACCGAAGAAAAAAAAGACACTCCTAAAGGCTTGTGGTATAAAACTCCAAGCGGGAAAATTATTGATACAGACGAATTAAAGAAAAACTTATATGTAAGTCCAGAAGATGGATACCATGTACGTATAGGAAGTAATGAATATTTTGAATTATTTTTTGACGACAATAAGTTCGAAGAATTAAATTCAGAATTAACTGCTAAAGATCCTTTAAAATTTGTGGATACTAAAAAATATCCAGATCGTTTAAAGGCAGCACAAAAGAAAACAGGATTAAAAGATGCTGTACGAACTGCTGTTGGTAAATCTTTAGGAAAAGATATTGTTATTGCTTCTATGGACTTTGCTTTTATCGGAGGATCGATGGGAAGCGTTGTAGGAGAAAAGATAGCAAGAGCTATTGATTATGCAATCCAACATGAATTACCATTTTTAATGGTATCAAAATCAGGAGGTGCTCGTATGATGGAAGCTTCATTATCATTAATGCAGTTAGTAAAAACATCAGCGAAATTAGCTCAATTAGCAGAAGCTAAATTACCATACATATCATTATGTACAGATCCTACAACTGGAGGTACAACAGCTTCTTTTGCAATGTTAGGAGATATTAACATAGCGGAGCCTAACGCTTTAATTGCATTTGCTGGACCTCGTGTTGTAAAAGACACAACAGGTAAAGAATTACCTGAAGGGTTCCAACGTTCTGAATTTGTTTTAGAACATGGATTCTTAGATGGTATTTACGAAAGAAAAAACTTAAAGAAACAAGTTAACTTATATATTGATTTAATTCAAAATCAACCTATAAGAGCCTAATTAAGGAAGCTAGCTAACGCTAGCTTTTTTATTTTTTGGTTCTTTATTAACATTCTAAAAAATAATTGTACATTTGCAGCTTCAATGTAAAAGCATTGAGTACATTAAAATCATTTAAACAATATTGGTATGTATTTAACTAAAGAAGTAAAGGAAAGCATCTTTGCTAAACACGGTAAAGGAGCAAACGATACTGGTTCTGCAGAAGGACAAATCGCATTATTCACGCACAGAATTAACCACTTAACTGAGCACTTAAAGCAAAATCGTAAAGATTTCAACACGGAGCGTTCATTAGTAAAGATGGTAGGTAAGCGTAGAAGCTTGTTAGATTACTTAAAGAAAAAGGACATCAACAGATACCGTGCGATTATTAAAGAATTAGGAATTAGAAAATAATTTCTACCAAAAAGAGGCTCTATAAACGTGCCTCTTTTTTATTTTACAAAAAATTCATTTCTGACTAACAAACAGAAATTTATATAAAAAATCCAAAATTACTAACAACAATTTTGGTTTTCCATTGGAAATACAACAACACAACAACAAAAAACGAATTAAAAATTTAGAAGAATTAATTTATGATTCCAAAAGTATTTAACCAAGTCATTGAGCTTGGAGATGGAAGAACCATCACATTAGAAACAGGAAAATTAGCTAAACAAGCAGATGGTTCTGTTGTTGTAAGAATGGGAGATACAATGTTATTAGCAACAGTTGTATCAGCAAGAACTGCAAACCCTGGTATTGACTTTTTACCTTTAACAGTAGATTATAGAGAAAAATTTGCTGCTGCTGGTCGTTATCCAGGTGGATTTATGAAGCGTGAAGCACGTCCTTCAAACGAAGAAATTTTAACTATGCGTTTAGTGGATAGAGTTTTAAGACCTCTTTTCCCTAAAGATTACCACGCAGAAACTCAGGTAATGATTCAATTAATGTCTCATGATGAAAATGTAATGCCAGATGCGTTAGCTGGTTTAGCTGCTTCTGCTGCTATTCAATTATCAGACATTCCTTTTGAAGCTCCAATTTCAGAGGTTCGTGTAGCTAGAATCAACGGTGAGTTTGTTATTAACCCTAGTGCTACGCAATTAGCAGAAGCTGATATCGATTTAATGGTAGGAGCTTCTAACGATTTTGTTGCCATGGTTGAAGGAGAAATGGATGAAGTTTCTGAAGAAGAAATGGCAGATGCTATTAAAGTTGCTCACGAAGCAATTAAAGTACAATGTGCTGCTCAGGTAGCTTTAGCAGAAGCTGTAGGTAAAAAGGAAACTCGTGAATATGAAGCTGAAGCTACTAATGAAGAATTAGCTCAAAAAATTCATGATGCTTCTTACCAAAAATGTTACGATATCGCTAAAAGAGGTACTTCTAAACAAGAACGTGGTTTAGCTTTTTCTGAAGTAAAAGAAGAAGTAATGGCTATGTTTACTGAAGAAGAGTTAGAAGAATTTGGTGATTTAGTAGGAAAGTACTTCGGTAAAGCTCATAAAGCAGCTGTACGTGATTTAACTTTAAATGAAGGATTGCGTTTAGATGGACGTAACACTACAGATATTAGACCAATTTGGTGTGAGGTTGATTATTTACCAAGAACTCATGGTTCTTCAATCTTTACACGTGGAGAAACTCAAGCTTTAGCAACAGTTACTTTAGGAACTTCTAGAGATGCTAACATGATTGACTCTCCAACTATTCAAGACGAAGAGCGTTTTTATTTACATTATAACTTCCCTCCATTTTCAACTGGTGAAGCACGTCCTTTAAGAGGAACGTCTCGTCGTGAAATTGGACATGGAAACTTAGCTCAAAGAGCTTTAAAAGGAATGATTCCTGATGATTGTCCTTACACAGTACGTGTTGTATCTGAAGTTTTAGAATCTAATGGTTCTTCTTCAATGGCGACTGTATGTTCTGGTACAATGGCATTAATGGATGCTGGTGTTAAAATGAAAAAACCAGTTTCTGGTATTGCTATGGGATTAATCTCTGATGGTGATCGTTATGCTGTATTATCTGATATCTTAGGAGACGAAGATCACTTAGGTGACATGGATTTTAAAGTAACTGGTACTGCAGATGGTATTACAGCTTGTCAGATGGATATTAAAATCAAAGGATTAAGTTATGAGATTTTAGTAAACGCTTTAAAACAAGCTCGTGATGGACGTTTACACATCTTAGAAAAATTAACTGATACTATTGCTACTCCTAATGGAGAAGTAAAAGCACACGCTCCTAAGATGGTAAACAGAGTAATTCCTAACGACTTAATTGGTGCGTTTATTGGACCTGGTGGAAAACACATTCAAGAATTACAGAAAGAGACAGAAACTACTATTGTTATCAATGAAGATCCTGTTACTGAAGAAGGAATTGTTGAAATTTTAGGAACAAACCAAGAAGGTATAGATAAAGTAATAGCCCGTATTGAAGCAATGACATTTAAACCTGAAAAAGGTTCAGTTTACGAAGTAAAAGTTATTAAAATGTTAGATTTTGGTGCTGTAGTAGAATATACAGAAGCTCCAGGAAACGAAGTTTTATTACACGTAAGCGAATTAGCTTGGGAACGTACTGATAATGTTTCTGACGTAGTTAAATTAGGAGACATCTTAGACGTTAAATACTTTGGTTTAGATCCTAGAACTCGTAAAGAAAAAGTATCTCGTAAAGCATTGTTACCAAAACCAGAAGGTTATGTAGCAAGACCTCCAAGAGACAACAATAAAGGTAAAGACAATCGTAATCGCGATAATCGTCGTGATGATAGAAAAGATAGAAAGCCTAGAGAAAATAAAAAAGAAGCTTAAAATTCTTTTTTCAAAAAAAGCAACCATTACTGGTTGCTTTTTTTTATAACCTTATTAATCTTAATAAAAAAGGCCACTGTCAATAGTAGCCTTAGTAGAGTTCGTTTTGATTATTCCCCAATAATCTATTAAAAAATTTACTCTTAAAGAAATTCAGTATTAAAACAAGTAAAAAGTAGTTTACCCTATCCTTTTATGAAGAAATTTGTTAAATAAAAATTTTATTTTTTGCTCGTTCTTATTTAAGTTTTATTTTTCTTTGCACTCTACTCATGAAAATACAAAGAATTACATATTTATCTATAGGAACAAACCAAGGGAATAAGTTGCAAAATATTCAAAGTGCAGTTAATTTAATCGCCGATCAAATCGGTGCTATTCAAAAAATTGCAACTGTATATGAAACTCCTTCCTTAGGCTTTGAAGGAGCTAATTTTTACAACACATGTATTAAAGTTTCTACTTATTTACCTCCTGAAACCTTGATAAAAAAGTTACTTTTTATTGAAAAAGAATTAGGTAGAATTAGAAATACTTCTGAAGGTTATACCGATAGAATTATTGATATCGACATTTTATTATTTGATGATGAAATAATTTTTTCAAAAAACTTAATTGTTCCACACCCAAGAATGTTAGAACGTAAGTTTGCTTTAGTTCCTTTGGTTGAAATAGCTAGAAATACAATTCACCCAATAGAAAAAAAGCATTTATATATTTGCCTTGAAAACTGTGCGGACAGTTCAGAAATAACGCCTATTAACGAAGCGTTAAAAAGACCTATTCCTATTACTGAAAAGTATAATTATATAGCTATTGAAGGAAATATTGGTGCGGGAAAAACTTCTTTAGCTAATATGATGTCTGATGAATTTAATGCTAAAATTGTATTAGAACGTTTTGCAGACAATCCTTTTCTTCCAAAGTTTTATAATGATAATGAACGATATGCTTTCCCTCTAGAAATGAGTTTTCTTGCTGATAGATATCAACAATTATCTGATGATTTAGCCCAGTTTGATCTTTTCAAAAACTTTATCGTTTCTGACTACTATATATTTAAATCTTTAATTTTTGCTCAAATCACATTGCAAGAAGATGAGTATAAATTGTATAGAAAAATGTTCGATTTAATGTATAAAGAAATAACTAAACCTGATTTATACGTTTATTTATATCAAAACACTGAGCGTCTTTTACAAAATATTAAAAAAAGAGGTAGAGAATACGAACAAAATATTGAAGCTAGTTATTTACAGAAAATACATGATGGCTATAGCAACTTTATAAAAACACAATCAGATTTAAATATTTTAATCATTGATGTTTCTGATTTAGATTTTGTAAATAATCCTGAAGATTATCATTTTATAATTAATAAAATCAAAAATCATACAACATAAAAAAAGCAGCTTAAAAGCTGCTTTTTTTATTTTTTAACCAATTCTAGTTTCTCTGCAAAATAATCACAAAAATCGCGCATTGTTGCACTCATTTTATCATCATTGGTAGCTCTTTCAAATGAATTAGCCATCGATACTAATGTTTGATGAAAAAATTGCTTCATTTCATCTACAGGCATATCTTTAGTCCACAAATCCATACGTAAGGTATCCTTTTTTTTATGATCCCAAACAGACAACATGATTGCTTTTGATGCTTCGTTTGTTATTCCTCCATCTTCAGCACTCCATGAAATCTCTTCTGGAATTCTATTCTCATCTAACCCTACTTTAAAAGTAATCTTTGAAGTATGTTCTATTGCCATTATCTCTTCGGTTTATATTTTGATTTATTGAATATTGTTTCTTCGTCCGTTTGTAATAATTCTCGCAAAGATACATCATTCTTTTGCATATATGAGCGTACTATTTGCCAACCTATCCACTCACCTATTCTTCCTGGCGATTCTCCATCTCCTTCCATATAAAACTTAGAAAATGGAGCCAAGTTTAAAAACCTTTTATCATTTTCTTTACTAGTACTATATAATAAATCCTTTCCTACAAAATACTTCCATATCTGTTCTTCATTATCTACAGCCCAATCAAACTTAACTTTTGGATACCCTATTTTATATTCATCTAGTACATTTGGTAAATAAGCATCTAACAAGTACATTTTCTTTCCTTTGTATATCATTTTATCTATAAAGCGTCTTGACCTGCTAGGATACATTTGCTTACTTATTATTGCTTTAGCAACATCAACAATTATATTTTCTTTTTTATTATTCTCTTTAACATATGCAGGATAATCATTATAAAACTCATGTTCTTTTCCTAAATAAGAATCTAATGAAATTAACAGCAAACTATCTGAATAAACAATACGGTTATCATAATCAATATTAGTCAGCATTGTAATTACTTTCGGACTTACAAATTTTGGATTGTAATATTTCACATGTTTAAATAATGAAACTAATTCTAAATCTAATTCATTTATATCATTATACACACGTTGAGTTTCTATAAATAACTCTTGTTCGTCTTTATCATTTCGTTTATTTCCCCATATACTATCGTGAACATTTAAAGGAAATAATATTGGGTATTCTTTTTTTACTTGTTCCAAACTCTTTTCTGATATGTTGTAAAAATCTATATCAAAACGGTCAATTTCTACATTAACTTTTATGTTAGAAACATCAACATCTAACTTCGATTTTCCCTCTTTTTTACAAGAAACCATTCCTAAAACTAAAACACAAAGTGTCAAAAATTTTCTCATGAACTTTAGTATATTTACATTCAAAATTACAACGTCGAAATTACTAAAATAGTTTATATCATCTTTATATAAACTTTCATTAAAATATCTTTCATTATGAATACACCTAAAGTAGCTGAACATATAATTCAATGGTTAAAAGACTATGCTAACAATGCTAAGGTAAATGGTTTTGTAGTAGGTGTTTCTGGAGGTATTGATAGTGCTGTTACTTCTACTTTATGTGCCAAAACTGGACTACCTACTTTATGTGTTGAATTACCTATACATCAAGCAGAAAGCCAAGTTAACAGAGCCAATGAACACATTAAACAACTTAAAGAGCGCTTTGACAATGTAAGTGAGGTTGAAGTTAATTTAACTTCTACTTTTGAAGACTTTAAAACTGTAGTACCTGAAGTTGAATCTTCTGCTAAAACAGATTTAGCATTAGCAAATACCCGTGCACGTTTACGTATGACAACTTTATATTATTTTGCTGGTTTACACGGTTTATTAGTTGCTGGTACAGGTAACAAAGTTGAAGATTTCGGAGTTGGTTTTTACACAAAATATGGAGACGGTGGAGTTGACTTAAGCCCTATTGCTGATTTAGTAAAATCTGAAGTATATGCTTTAGGGGAATATTTAGGCGTACCGAACTCTATCCAAACGGCACAACCTACCGATGGTTTATTTGGTGATAGTAGAACAGACGAAGACCAAATTGGTGCTTCATATGATGAATTAGAATGGGCTATGGAAATGCAAAATATAGGGAAAACTAATGATGATTTTTCTGGTAGAGAACTAGAAGTATATAAAATATATACGCGTCTTAACCGAATTAATCAACATAAAATGATCCCTATACCTGTTTGTGAAATTCCTTTAGATTTAAAGTAAATTAACCAGCATCATTTGCCGTTTAATCTTTTGATAAGTACGTTTCTTTTCACCGTTAGATATTTTAAACGGCAATAAAACCAGCAGTCTAAGCAGTTCAAAAAACTGCAGCAATTTTCTCATAATTTTTGTTCTTTCTTGTTCTTTCCTCGGGATAAAGTTACAAAAAAATCGTATACAATTGTTAATTTCTGTTAACGTTTAAAATAAGTTAACGTTAAACTACTCTATTTAACTTTTCAAACAGACGCTTTTTTAAATCGGTATAATTAGAAATTTCCTCTAAATCAGGCATTTTATTTTCTGTTTGTACTTGTTCCAGTATCTCTTTAATTTTTTCTTCTATCAAAACTCTTCTTAAATTCAATACTGCATCTGACACTAATTTTGGAAGTATTTTTATAGTATCTGTAACAAACACTTCTTTTCTTTCCCAATCGCTTAATGAATATTTTTCTTCATCCATTAAAACATTAGTAACTAGGTTTGATATATTAGTATCTTCATGCATTATCAATTGATCTATAGATATTTTTTCATCTTGATTCAATTGATGAATTAACTCATAATAAGTTAACCTAAATACTTCATTGGTAAATTCAATTTCGTCTTCTTGTAAATTTAGATACAACTCATTACAAACTGAGTTTTGATACTCTTCTTTTTCTAAAATAGGTCTTCCTTTTTCATCTACTCCGTCTACCCAGTTTACAAATTCTATTACTTCATTTCCATACAGTAATAATATTCTTATTACTTCTTTCTCTAAAATATTTAATTGATCTATTTTCTGATTTGCCTTAGCTCCTTTTCCTTTAACAACCCCCATTCTAGGCTGCTCTCTCTCTTGCATACGTTGAGGCTCTGAATAAGAACTTTGCGATTGACCTCCGCTATTTCCTCCGCTTCTACTTAGTAATTGTGCTAACTCACTAAACAATACTCTTTCAGATATATCCATAATATTAGCACACTCTTGCACATATACTTCTCTTTGAATTCCATCTGGAATTTTAGAAATACTCGTTACAATATCACGGATTAATCCAGCTTTCTTTACTGGATCATTTGCAGCTTCCTTCATTAATAAAGATACTTTGAACTCTATAAAATCTTGGGCTGTATTTTCTAAGTAATCTTTTAATTCTTTACTTGAATGAGCTTTCGCAAAACTATCAGGGTCCTCTCCTTCTGGAAAGGAAACCACTTTTACATTCATTCCTTGTTCTAGAATTAAATCTATACCTCTAATTGATGCTCTAATTCCTGCCGCGTCTCCATCAAATAAAACAGTTATATTCTTTGTTAAACGATTTATTAAACGTATTTGATCCGGGGTTAAAGCAGTACCTGATGAAGCGACTACATTTTCTACTCCAGATTGATAAAACGAAATTACATCTGTATATCCTTCTACTAGAAAACAATTATCTTGTTTAGCAATTTCTTTCTTTGCATGATAAATACCGTATAAAATTTTACTCTTATGGTAAATCTCACTTTCTGGTGAATTTAAATATTTAGCTGCCTTTTTATCATTTGTAAGTATTCTTCCTCCAAAACCTAAAATACGACCAGACATACTATGTATTGGAAACATTACACGTCCTTTAAAACGGTCAAATTTTCTATCTTGAGCCCCGCCTTCTTTTACAATAGTCAAACCTGTTGACTTTAGATATTTTAGGTCGTATCCTTTACTTAAAGCTGCATTGGTAAAATTATCCCATTCATCTTTACAATACCCTAAATCAAATTTTTCTATTATGTCTTCTCTAAAACCTCTTTCTTTGAAATAAGACAACCCTATAGCTCTACCTTTTTGGCTGTTCATTAATACATCATGAAAGTAATCTTTAGCAAATTTTGAAACTAAAAACATACTTTCACGCTCATTCATTTGCTGTTTTTGCTCGTCAGACTGCTCAGTTTCTTCTATTTCAATATTATATTTTTTTGCTAACCACCTAATAGCCTCAGGATAAGTATAATGCTCATGCTCCATTAAAAACGACACTGCATTTCCTCCTTTTCCTGTACTAAAGTCTTTCCATATTTGTTTTACTGGAGATACCATGAATGAAGGAGTCCTTTCATCTGTAAATGGACTTAATCCTTTAAAACTACTTCCCGATTTCTTTAACTGTACAAACTCACCTATCACTTCTTCTACTCTAGCAGTTTCAAATACTTTTTCTATCGTTTGTTGAGTTATCATTGGCTATAAATATTGAATTTTCAAAGATAATGCTTTTAAAAATTTTCTTTTTTAAAAAAATAGGAGTATATTTATTAGGCTTTAAGTAGCTAAAAAACAAATACTTATGAATAGAAAAAGGATATCCCTCGTACTCCTGTTTACCATTCTATGCATAGCAAATGGTATATCTCAAAAAAGAATTAGTGAACTTTTAAAAAACAAAAGTCTTGAACTAAATAAAGTTGAAGAATACGTTTTAGAAAAAAAAATTATACCTCCCCAGTGTGGTTCTATCTACGACATAAATCTAATTAACAGCGAACTAAACCTTCATAAAAATACTTCTTCAGCTTCCTTTGATGACTCAAAATATGTTATTAATGTATTTTTTCATATTGTTAATAAAGATGATGGAACCAGAGAAATCCCTATAGAGGAAAGTAACATTATTGAAGCCATTACAATACTTAATGATAAGTTTAATCAGTTTGATATATACTTTAAGTTTAAAGGCTTTAATCATATAAATAATTCAAATAAGCTTACTGTTTTTCATGGACTACAAGGCCAAACTCCATTTGGTACTTTTAATGAGTTAGTCCAATATTCTAAAGACATTAATAAGTATCAGGATGATAGTTTTAATATTTTTATAGTTGATAAAATTTTCAACAACAATATTCAGTTTATTAAGTATTCTGGTATGGCTAATAGAAATGGTGTTAATACTGTTATTGATGATGAGTATTTATTAACCTCTACTTTACCTCATGAAATTGGTCATAACTTATCTTTATTACATACTTATCATAACTGGAATAGCTCAAATTGTGAATTAGCTCACGCAAATGACCATGTTGATGACACTGCTCCATCTACTACTTATGACAGTAGCGAAGTTGACTCTGATTGTTCTACATACACTGGTACCAACAATAATTCTAAATGCAATATTGAGTTTTCCAATATCCCTGCTAATAATTTTATGAGTTCAAGCACATTGCCTTGTAGATCTTTAGAAAATGCAGTATTTACAAAGGGACAAGGAGACAAAATGAGAACAGCTATTAGAGAAAATTCGGATACTAAATTTGCTAAAGTAATGAACTCTCTAGAAAGTTTATACGAACCTTATGCTTCAAAAATTATACTAGGAGAAGTTACACATACTGAGCCTGATCCTAATAATTTTGGGAATGAAATTGTTTATAGAACTCCAAGTAAAATTGTCCATAAGTTTCAAAAAGGGTTTGATTATGAGTTTTATCACACCCAAGCTCCTTGTGATACTCCTGGAAAACTCAGATTAGAGCATACTGTAAGTAAAGATGAAACTCCTGAAGACACAGGGTACATTAGAGCTGTAAAAATTAAACAACTTGGAAACAATATTATTGTGTACACTTGCCTAGGAGGATTTAAAGCTAAAAATTCTAATTCAGTACCAATTACTTCTGTTACTATTACCTCTAAGGAGTCATTAGGTGATAGCTATTATAAAACACAAACATTAGGATTGAACGACATTAAAACAAATCCTTATTATGAACGAGAGTTACCGCCTAATAAATATTATTTTATAAAAAAGGTTTTAGAAAATGGCATGCAAATAAAAAGAACAATCTATAAAATTGATATTTAATTTTTTATCTTTTTATTGTTGTTATGGTAAAAACCTTTTAACGGTTTAAACTTAAAAATAAGTTCTCTTTTAAGGGTAATTATATCGAAATTTTATACTTTTGACGCTAAAATTCCCTTTTTATGAAAACATATATAGGCCTTTGGTTATCTTTATTTCTATGCGCTAATTTATTTTCTCAAGAAACTATACGTATCCCTGATATTGGTCTTGAAGAATGTTTAATTGACTTAGACATTGATACTAATGGTTTAAATGGTAACATTTTAGTTAGCGATGCCGCTTATGTTGTTAATTTAAATATTAATAATCCTATAACAAACAAACTATTACCTAATGTACATTCTAAAATTAAAGATTTAACTGGTTTAGAAAGCTTTCCTAATTTAAAGCGTTTAGACTGTTTTGGTAACAATATTACTAAAATTGATTTATCAAAAAGTAAATCGATTACTTTCTTAAACTGTAGTGAAAATCAAATAGAAAGTTTAAATCTTAGCAATAATACAGAATTAGTATATGTAAGTTGTGACAACAATAAATTAAGTAGTTTAATTTTAGGAAACAACGATCGTTTAGAAACTCTATACTGTAGCTTTAACAACCTAACTGAACTTGATGTTAAAGGTTGTCACAATCTTGAAAACTTAGATGCTACTAGTAATAAAATAGATGTTATCGTAGCTAACGATTCTCAACTTAATAACATTCCTTCTGGTTGGTATAAAGATGGAACTACTTCTTATGCTAATAAAGCTTCAGAAGTACTTAACAATAATACTGTTGCAAATAATACTGAGAAAAAAAACACACCTCAAAACTCGACTCCTCAAAAAAAGGTAGAAACACCTAAGGTTAGTACAAGTAGTCAATCTAGTGACTCTGCAGCTAATTATTATGAGAAGTTTCAACTTTCAGTTATTACTGAATATGATAAATTGGTATTAGATCAAGCTCATTTAGACAATAAAAAAGCTGAACTTCAACAAAAGTACCAGTTAAACCCAGAACAATTTGCTCAATGGATAGCAAAATACTCTAATTTAAGCGCTAATAACGCTTCTAATGCAAATTCTCAGAAAAAAAGCACAATTGCTCATTATTCAAAATTTAAAAGAGCTGCGGTAGAAGAATATGAAAAGTTAGTATTAAGTCCAGCTTACTTACAAAGTAAAAAAGAGGAAATTCAAAAAAAATACAAGTTAAATCCTGAGCAATTTAAAGAATGGATAAACTCATTTGGTACTCCTTCTTTAAAAGCTAAAACAGAGCAACCACAGGAAACTACAGATAGCCATTATACAAAGTTTAAAAAAGCTGTCGTAGGCGAATATGATGCTGCAGTTTTAAACCCTACTTATATACTAAGTAAGAAAAAAGAAGTACAGCAGAAGTACAAATTAACTCCAGTACAACTCAATGAATGGATTAAAAAACACAGTAAGATTAGAAGTTAATCTTAGTTTTAAAATAGTATTATAAAAAAAGACCACATTTTTAAAATGTGGTCTTTTTTTATTTATGAGCTAACTAAATTTAAGAAGCTGCTCTTAATTTCTTTAAAGCTGACTTCGTTAATTTTGCCTCAGCGTATTCTTTAGTTACTATAAACTCTTTATCATCAGAACTAGGCATATCAAACATTGCGTCAGTTAAAATAGCTTCACATAACGAACGTAATCCACGTGCTCCTAATTTATACTCTATTGCTTTATCAACAATGTATTGTAATGCTTCTTCTGTTAACGAGAACTCTACATCATCCATAGCAAACAATTTAGTATATTGCTTAATGATTGAGTTTTTAGGCTCTGTTAAAATAGCTCTTAAAGTTTTTGCGTCTAAAGGATTCATGTAACTTAATACAGGTAAACGTCCAATGATTTCTGGTATTAATCCAAAAGATTTTAAATCTGAAGGAATAATATATTGTAATAAATTACTCTCATCAATCTTGTCTTCATCTATTGACGCACTATAACCTACCGCTTGCATATTTAAACGATTACTAATAATTCTATCTATTCCAGAAAATGCTCCTCCGGCTATAAATAAAATATCTTTAGTATTTACCTCAATAAACTTTTGTTCTGGGTGCTTTCTACCTCCTTTTGGTGCCACATTTACTACGGCTCCTTCTAAAAGCTTTAATAAAGCCTGTTGAACACCTTCTCCAGAAACATCTCTAGTTATTGAAGGATTATCACCTTTACGCGCTATTTTATCAATCTCATCAATAAAAACAATCCCTTTCTCTGCTTTTTCAACATCATAATCAGCAGCTTGTAATAAACGACTCAAAATACTTTCTACATCTTCTCCTACATACCCTGCTTGTGTTAAAACTGTTGCATCAACTATTGAAAATGGAACATTTAACATTTTTGCAATAGTACGAGCTACTAATGTTTTTCCTGTTCCTGTTTCTCCAACTAAAACAATGTTTGACTTTTCAATCTCAACTTCATCTTCATCATCTTTAACTTGTAATAATCGCTTATAGTGATTATACACAGCTACAGACATTGCTCTTTTGGTTTCTGTTTGTCCAATAATATATTCATCTAAAAAAGCTTTAATTTCTTTTGGCTTCTTTAATGTTAAATCTTGAGACAAACCTCCTGTTTTAGCTTCAGCAATTTCTTCCTCAACTATTCCATGAGCTTGTTCAATACATTTATCACAAATGTGTGCATCTAAACCAGCGATTAATAAATCCGTTTCTGGTTTTTTACGCCCACAAAAGGAACATTGTAAATTTTCTTCTTTCGACATCTTATCAACTTTGAGCTAATTATTACTTAGCTATTGTTATTCTTATTTTCTTGTTAAAATCTCATCAACCATTCCGTAAGCTTTTGCTTCATCAGCTTTCATCCAATAATCTCTATCAGAATCGGCATGAACTTTGTCAAAAGGTTGCCCTGAATGGTGTGAAATAATATTATATAATTCAGTTTTCAACTTCCCTATCTCTTTTACAGTAATTTCCATATCAGAAGCTTGTCCTTGTGCTCCTCCTAATGGTTGGTGAATCATGATACGCGAGTGTGGTAATGCTGAACGCTTTCCTTTTTCTCCTGCACACATTAAAACTGCTCCCATTGAAGCTGCCATACCTGTACAAATTGTAGCTACATCTGGCTTAATAAACTGCATAGTATCGTAAATACCTAAACCTGCATAAACTCCTCCTCCTGGTGAATTGATATAGATTGAAATATCTTTACTTGCATCTACACTTTCTAAGAATAATAATTGCGCTTGAATTACATTAGCTACTTGGTCGTTAATACCAGTTCCTAAAAAGATAATTCTATCCATCATTAAACGAGAGAAAACGTCCATTTGAGTAATATTCATTTGACGCTCTTCCATAATGTATGGAGTTAAACTGCTTGTTACTTTTCCTAAGTATGTGCTATTTATTCCGTGGTGCTTTGTTGCGTATTTCTCGAATTCTTTTCCGTAATCCATTCTTAAAATGTTTTTTTGGTTATATGATGTAAATATAAGAACTATTTCGTTAGTATTTTGTTACTGTTTATGGCTAAAAAAACCTGAATTTTCATTCAGGTTTTTCAATCATATCAGCCTTAAACTGTTACTTATATACTTCTTTAATGAAATCTTCGTAAGAAACTTCTTTTGTATCAAAACTCATATTTTCTTTATAGAAAGCTAATAATTTTTGGCTTATTAACTGTCCTTGTAATTTTTGAGCCTCATCTTGATTTTGTAAGATTCTTCCTGCGATATCATCTAACTCTTTTTCTTCTGGGTTCATGTTACCAAACTGAGCCATTTGAGCACGGATAAATCCTTTTGCATAGTCAACTAACTCTGCATAGTCTAATTTGATATCGTTATCTTTCATAATCTTTCCTTCGATTAATTGGTAACGTAATCCTTTTTCAGACTTTTCGTATTCTGCAGCAGCTTCTTCAGTTGTTAATTGCTTCTCTCCGGCAGTTTGTAACCACTTTTGTAAAAACTCAACTGGTAAGTCAAACTTTGTGTTTTCAACTAAGTTTTCAGTAACTGCATTTAACAATTGCTGATCTGCTTGTTGTTGGAATTGCTTTTCTGCGTCTTCTTTAATTTTTTCTTTTAATTCAGTAACAGTATTTACACTTCCATCAGCAAATAACTTGTCAAATAATTCTTTATCTAACTCAGCTGGTTCAATTTCTGTAATTTCTTCGATTGTTAAAGTAACTGGAATCTCTAATTCTTTAGCATCATCATGAGAAACTCCTAAAGCTTGTTGTAATTTGTGCTCTTCTTCGAATAAGTTTTTAGTTTTTAATTCTAAAACATCTCCAACTTTAGCTCCAACAAACTTCTTTAAGTTAGTTTTTCCTTTAATATCTTTTACAGAGATTGTAGATTTTTTGTTAATCTCTTTTTCTTCGTTTACAAATGTACCAGTAATGTTAGCTACTTCTGTACCTTCTTCTTTAGCTGACATTTTACCATAACGAGTTTGAATGTTTTCTAATTCTTTCTCGATTAATTCGTCAGTTGCAACAATATTATATTGAGTTACTTTTTTCTTTGGTTTTAAGTTTACGTCAAATTCAGGAGCTAATCCTAATTCGAACTCAAAAGAAAATTTATCAGCATCCCAATTAAAATCATCTTGTACTTTTGGTAATGGGTTACCTAAAATATCTAACTTCTCTTCAACTAAGAATTTATTTAATGATTCTTGTAAAAGCTTGTTTACTTCATCTATCATTACTGATTTTCCGTATTGCTTCTTTACCATCCCCATTGGTACTTGACCTTTTCTAAATCCTGGGATGTTCGCTGTCTTACGGTAATCGTTTAATACTTTTGTTACTTTATCTTGATAATCTTCTGCAACTATATCAACTTTTACAACTGCGTTTAGCGCATCTACGTTTTCTTTTGTAATATTCATCTTAAAATCTGTTTCTTTAAAATCGGGTGCAAAATTACTACTTTATTTATTTAGAAACAAGACAATTAGACACAAGAATATCGACTTTCTTTTCTTTTATTTAATCGTCTTACCTCTTGATTCTAAACATCTTGTGTTTTTTAATTCTTTTCTTCTTTTAAAAGCGAGAATAGTATCGACCTAAATATGGACAATAACACACTAAATAATAGTGCAGCAAAAAATCCACTTACCACAAATCCACCTACTAACTTACCTGCTAACAATATTATAATTGCATTTATTACAAAAAGGAACAAACCTAAGGTAACTATAGTAGCTGGTAATGTAAAAAATATTAATAACGGACGTACAAACATATTTAACAGTGAAATTACCGCTGCAACTATTACAGCAGTAACATAATTATTCACCATTATTCCTGGTAATATATTTGCTAATACAATAACAGCTAAAGCCGTTAACAATAATTTTAAAAATACTTTCATCTCTTCGTTTTTTCTTCTCTAAATCCATAACCATACCAAAGCTAAAAGACTGCTGTTTTGGCAGTTTAGTAAATTATTTTAACTATTTTTAATACCTCTTTTTATTTTTTAACAACAAAAAGTCATGTTTAAAAAAGCCACCTTCTTCTTTCTGCTATTATTTATAATTTCAAACCATAATTATTCTCAATCGAGAAAAAACCTTGAAGACATTAATAAAACTTGGTTTAAATTTTATCAAGCATTTGATTCTTTGGACTATCAAATAATGGGAAAAATCCACTCAAAAAAACTAATTAGAATCTCCGGTGGTAAAAGAATTTCTGATTACAAAACATATATAAATAATTATAAAACTAGTTTTTCTAAAACTAAAGAGAAAAATATTACAAGCAATATTTCACTTCGCTTTTTTGAAAGAATTAATAACGATTCTATTGCCAGTGAAAGAGGTATTTACAAATTAACAAGAAAACAACCTGACAAAAAAGAACAAATTTATTACGGTAAATTTCACGTAATTCTTACCAAAGAAAATAATGTTTGGAAAATTTTCATGGATTATGATTCTAATGAAAACAATAGTACTGGTGAAAAAGATTATGTAAAAGCTCATAATATAAATGAACTTGACACATTCATTTTAAAAACTCCTTAACACTTTTAATTTAAACCTTTTTCATTTCTCTAGGTCTAAATAGCAAACAAAACCTTTTGAATTATGAAAAGATTTAATTTTACCTACTGTATAGCTTTTTGCTTTTTTATAAGCATTGCCAATGCTCAATTTGTTAGAAACACTAAAGAAGCTATAGATAATAAAAAAGAGATTAAAACTAATAAAGCTCAATTAGAAAAAGACTTTAAACAACTTCATAGTTTTAAATCAAAAATTAATGCTTTTGAAAACGCTTTTATTAATCACAACAACGCTAAACTCAAGAGAATAAAAGTCGATCTTCTTTCTGATATGAAAAGAGAGATTGCTCAAAGCGAACGAAAAATTATACAAGATCAAAAAGAAGTAAAGAGGAGCAAATCGGAATTAAGAGCTTCTAAACGTGAAGCTAGATTATCAAGAAGAGATGTTGCTTATAGAAACACAAAAAAACAACGTCGTGAATACACCGATGATGTTCGTGATAAAAGAGATGATAAACGTGACCTTAGAGACGATCAAAGAGATTTAGCTTCTCAAATTTCGAGAACGAACAGACAAAAAGAGATTTATCGTTCTATCAAAGCTTACAATTTAGTTATTTCTAAAAACAAGTCTGGCAAGCATAAACTTGCTACCAACACTAAATTATTACGCGAATTTGCTAAAACTATGTTAGCTGATATTAATGCTACCAGAGCAGAATTAAATGAAGACTACAAAGAAGTCAGAGAAGACAGAAGAGAACGTAGAGAAGACAGAAGAATATAACAAAATTCTATTTTTTATTTAAATGCAACAAAACCTTGGTTAGTTAAACTAATCAGGGTTTTACTTTTTTAACCCCTCTTCTATTTGAGTTATTAATGCTTTTTTAACTTCTCCATCTTCTAAAAGTAACTTAAGTAAACTTTCTTTTACCTGATTAGCAATTGTTTCTGGTTTATATAATGAACTAGGTTCACTTGCCACATATTCTCCTCTATTATTTAAAAGCATTTCTCCTTTTCCTGTTAACAACCAAGTTGGATCTATTTCTGGAAACGAATGGAGAATTTTGTTTAACACATTACTCTTAAATGACGATTTTCTTCTAATTGCTGTTCCTATCGAATTGTTTGAAACGTTAATCTCCTCTTCAAAAGACCTGATATTAAACCTTTTATAGTTAATTATTTGTTCTACTCTTTTATACGTTTCATCTATAAAATCTTCCATTCAAAAACAACTTTTTTCTAATTAATTTCGATTTTTGTTTGTATTAAGGAATTTTGTTTGTATATTTGTAGTGTTATAAGTACAAAATACGTACAAATATAAAATTATTTGTTATGTGTTTTATAAAAATTAACTGCAGTTTTTATGATATCAATAACACAACGCAATGAATTAGAAAAAATTAAACCTCCTAAATACAGAGAAAAGGTTCGAGAATTTTTAATTCAAAATGGACACGAATTTTCCTTAGAAACCATTCAAAAAGTTTACTCTGGAAAAAGAAAAAACTTGATTATTGCCAAGGCTATCATTACTGTTTTTAACAATCATTTAAAAGAACAGGAATCAATTGATTCAGAACTTAATAATCTTATTAAACAGATAAAAAGAGATTAGGTAATAATTGAACAATAGTAAATTTAAAACCAAAACAAAAAGTATGAGAAAAAACTAATAAATATCCCTCTTCTCTAACCACCAATTATTTAGCTCTTTTAACAATAACTCCATTTAGTCTCAATTCCTACAAGAGATACAGAGCAATACATTCTTACTCTACTTAAACAATAATTGGGAACCATTTACCTTAACAACAACTTAAGCTTTCCTTACACAATTTACAATAGAGCAGCTATGCAAATATGCTTGCTCAAGCTATAAACACATAATATTTAAATTTTAAAATAATGACTATGAAATATTTAAAAATATCAACAATACTAATTGTATTGTTCTTAAGTTGTCAAAATGAAAAAGAAACAGATTCTGTTATTCAACTAACTGCTGTTGACCAAATACTTCAAAAAAACGAAAACTTTTTTAACAGTCTTGATGAATTGTCTGCTACTAAAAATAAAAAAGAAATAAATACTAAAATAGAAATTATTCTTAATGATTATTACGGCAAACAAACTGATTTAAAACTAAAAACAGAATCTTTAAACGAAGTCCAAAGCGAAATATTAAAACAGTATTTCACTGATTTAAATACAAAAGACAATATAACTCAGTTCACTAACTCATACATCCAACAAATTCAAAACAAAAGTATTAACGAATCTGACAAGCTCTTTTGTATTAATGCCATAGATTTTTATCAGAAACTAATGAATTATGTAAATTTAAGTAATGAAACTTACGAAGCCAAGGATTGGGAAGATTGTGCTCATCGAGGCTGTATGAATTGTTGTATGTATCGAAAAGCGCAAAATTTATCAAATTCAAACTGGGTTGACAAAGCATTCTTCTTAGTTTCTGCTGCTCAAACCACTTCTAAATGGTTTGGCTCTTGTTTGTGGGATTGCATTTAATTTTTAACTAAATTTATTTCTTATGAAAAGTTTAAACACCATTGAAAACAAAGTTGATTATTTAATAGTTATAATTTCTTACATATTTCTATTCACAACTACTAAACAAATAATTCCAATATATGTATATGCTTTTTTTGCATTACTTATTTCTTTATATTTCTTTCCCTTAAGATTAATCATCAACTCAAAAAAGAAAATTTCAAAGCTAAATTTAGTTATCACAGGATTAATATTTTCAATTCTATTAACCTTTTCAATTCTAAACCTATATATACCAAATGACAGTTTTATTAAATATACAATCTATGGTACAGGTCTATTAAATATAGCTTTTATGATTTATTATTATTTGAAACATAATCAATTTTTATTGTTAAATTTTTTATTCATTTTCTTCTCATCTGTTTTTTAAAAACTGATTTTTATAATGAATTGATTTGAATACTAAATAATAAAATCTACCACAAGCTGATAAAAATCTCTTGGATTTTCTGCATGTAGCCAATGCCCAGCATTGGCTACTGTTTTTATTGTTGAATTTGGAAAATGCGCTTGTATAAGTGGCTCTTCATTCTCAGAAATATAACCAGAGTTTTCTCCTTTCAAAAACAATGTTTGTCCTTCAAAAACTGTAAAAGACGGCAAAGCTTCTCCTACTTCATTATTATTTTCTGTTAATGACTTTAAATTAAACCTAAAAGCTAATTTTCCTTTTTCCTTCCAATAAGTACTCTTTAATAAAAATTGACGTATTCCTGGCTCTGGAATTAATTCCTTTAATTTTTCCTCTACTAATTTTCGTGAATTATCAACTTCAAAGTCTACAGAATTTAATGCTTGTAAAATATCATGATGATGTGGTGGATACATTCTTGGAGAAATATCAGCTACAATTAACTTTTTAACAAGCTCTGGGTATTCAGTAGCAAACAACATAACAGTTTTACCTCCCATTGAATGCCCTAACAGATTGACTTGCTCTAAGTTGTAATTCTCCATGTAATTGTATAAATCTTCAACCATTAACTCGTAATCAAATTCATCTGAATGAAAACTACGACCATGATTACGCTGATCTATTAAGTGAACTTCAAATCCATCTTCAACAAATTTATTTGCATGAGATTTCCAGTTATCTCCCATTCCAAAATAACCATGCAATATTAAAAGTGGTTCTCCTTCTCCTAAAATTCTTGAATGTAGAATCTCCATTTTACTTCAACCTATCTAAATACATATTTACAACATTCTCTAATCCCAAGTACAATGATTCCGATATAAGTGCGTGACCAATTGATACTTCTGCTAGGTTAGGAATGTTTTCCTTGAAGAATTTAATATTATCTAAGCTTAAATCATGTCCTGCATTGACCCCTAAACCTAGTTCATGTGATAAAACAGCAGCTTCGGTATAACGCTTTACAGCTTCTCTGTTACCAGCCTCATACTGAGTAGCAAACTCTTCTGTATATAATTCAATTCTATCAGTTCCAGTTTTAGCTGCAGCTTCTATGAGTTTTAAATCAGTATCAATAAAAATTGATGTTCTAATTCCATTATTTTTAAATTCAGCAATTACATCTTGTAAATAAGATTGATGCTTAATAGTATCCCAACCTGCATTAGACGTTAACGCATCTACACTATCAGGTACTAAGGTTACTTGTGTTGGTTTAATCTCCAACACCATTTTCATAAATTTATCTATTGGATTTCCTTCAATATTATATTCTGTAGTAACTATTGATTTAAGATCATAAGCATCTTGGTAACGAATATGACGCTCATCTGGCCTCGGATGAATAGTTATTCCTTCTGCTCCAAAATCTTGAATATCTGTTGCAACTTTTAATAAATTAGGAACGTTTCCTCCTCTTGAATTACGTAAAGTTGCAATCTTATTAATATTTACACTTAACTTTGTCATCTTATAAAATTAAACCACAAAGGTAAATCATTAAAACTTTTTAAACTATATTCGTAGTAATGAATATAAACGATTTTATACTTACAGATATTAAGGCTCTTACTTTAAAGAGTACTGTAAAGGATGCACAAAAGTTATGCGAAAACTTGCCTATAACTCACATCCCTATAGTAGAAAGTGGCAAACTAATTGGGTGTTTACCAGAAGCTGATATACAAATTATAGAAGACAAAGATGGTTTACTTAGTGAGTATTCATATTTATTAGACCTTTTTTACACAAACGAAAAAGCCACATTATTAGATTTAATAGTTTTATTTGCTGATAATGATTCTAATTTGATTCCAGTTTTAAACAAGGAAATGAATTACATAGGATACTATGAGCTAAATGATATCTTAGATGCTTTTGCTGATAGTCCATTTTTACACAATGAAAGCGATACTTTAATCATTACAAAAAGTAAAAATGATTATTTGATGAGCCAAATAGCTCAAATCGTAGAAACAAATGGTGGTAAACTTTTAGGTTTTTACATTTCTTCTGAAGGTCAAGACAATGTACAAATTACCTTAAAAATAATTTCTGAAGAAATAAATGAAATCATTCAAACCTTTAGGAGATACGACTACAATGTTATTACACAGCATGAAGATGATTTTTATTTAGAAGAGCTTAAAGACAGAGCTGCTTATCTAAGAAAATATCTAAACATGTAACCTTAAAACACTAATCAAGCGTGAAGAAAGTAGCTATATATGGTCAATCTTATACCATTACAGCAGAAAAAGAGATTAAAATTTTATTATCTGCCTTAGAAAATAAAAATATTGTTATTTTTTTTGAAAAGGATTTTTATGATTTATTAATTGAAAATAATTCATTAAATAAAAAGTACCCTACCTTTTCTCATTTTAGAGATTTATCAAATTCATTTGATATGATGTTTAGTATTGGTGGAGATGGTACTATCTTAAGAGCTGTAACTTATGTTCGTAATCTTAACATTCCAATTTTAGGAATTAACACAGGAAGATTAGGTTTTTTAGCTACAATTCAAAAAGATCAAATAAATGAAGCTGTAGATTTATTATTAAGAAAAGAATACACCATTCAAGAAAGAACTTTGCTTCAAATTAAAACAAGTCCAGTTGCTGAAGATTTTTCTGAATTAGATTTTGCACTTAACGAAGTTACAATAGCAAGAAGAAATACAACTTCGATGATTGGTGTTAAAACTTATTTAAACGACGAATACTTAACAAATTATTGGGCAGATGGTTTAATTATATCTACACCAACAGGCTCTACAGGATACTCTTTAAGTTGTGATGGGCCAGTAGTTTTACCTAATTCAAAAAGTTTTATCATTACTCCTATTGCACCGCATAATTTAAATGCTAGACCAATGGTAATTCCTGATGAAACCTCAATACAACTTGAAGTAAGCGCTAGAGAAAAAGATTTTTTAATATCTCTTGATTCGCGTATTACAACTGTTTCTCAAGAGACAAAAATTAAAATTTCTAAAGCTCCTTTTACCATTAAAAGTATTTTATTAAAAAATCAATCTTATCTAAAAACTTTAAGAGGTAAACTTTTATGGGGAGAAGATACAAGAAATGAATCATTATAAATCTCCTTTAATTACAATAAAACATTAAAAAAAAAGTTAATCAAAAAGACAGATTATTAACTTTTTAAAGCAAATTCATTTTCCTATATTTGCACGCTATTTTAACGATGAGAAAATTTTTTCTATTCATATCATTTGCTTTCACAGCAATAACAGTTTTATCGCAAACTCATGAAATTGGGGTATTTCTTGGAGGCTCTAATTATGTAGGTGACATCGGTAGAACTAATTATATTTATCCAAATAAGTTTGGAGGAGGACTTATATATAAATATAACTTAAACCCAAGAATAGCTTTAAGAGGAACATATACATACATTCCTGTTTCAGGAGATGATGCTAATGCAGAAAATCCTTTTAGACAAAATAGACCTCAAGGAGCTTTTAGATTCAACAATACCATTAATGAATTTGCTGTAGGTCTAGAATTTAACTTCTTCGATTATAATATAAGCGATTATAAAACAACTTTTACACCATATATATTGGCTGAAATAGCAGCTTTTAACTACAAAAGTCCTACTTCTGTTAATACTGCAAACAATACAATTACGCTAACTAATAAATTTTCTTATTCAATTCCTGTTGGTATTGGAATAAAAGGAAGGTTAGCAGACAATTTAGCAATTGCTTTTGAAGCAGGTGCTCGTGTAACCTTTGTAGATGATATAGATTTCACTACAGACAAAATAAATTCTTTAAATTTTGGAGGTACAGGAAACGATTGGTATATGTTTACAGGATTCTCAATTGTTTATACCTTTGGAAGACCACCGTGTTATAGTGGATTAGCAAATTAAATATGGAAAAAAAACTACAAAGCATTGACTTACAAAAAGTCCCAAATCACATTGCCGTAATAATGGATGGAAATGGTAGATGGGCTAAAGGAAAAGGAATGCAACGTGTTTTTGGTCATAGAAATGCATTAACTGCCATAAGAGAAACTGCAGATGCAGCGTCGGATTTAGGTGTAAAATACTTAACTCTTTATGCTTTCTCAACCGAAAACTGGAATAGACCTAAACTTGAAGTAGATGCTTTAATGAGTTTATTGGTAAGTACTCTTAAAAAAGAATTACCAGAATTTCAACGAAAAAATGTTAAGGTAAATGCTGTAGGTAATATTGCTAGTTTACCTAAAAGTGCTCAAAAAATCTTAGCAAAGGTTATCGAAGAAACTAAGAACAATACTAAGATCACTTTAAGCTTTGCTCTAAGCTATGGTTCTCGAGAAGAAATTGTTAATGCTATCAAAAACATATCTAAAAAAGTTGTTAATAACCAATTAGATATTGAAAAAATAGACGAAAAAATTATAAATAATCATTTATATACATTTAATTTGCCCGACGTTGATTTTATGATACGTACAAGTGGGGAACAAAGAATTAGTAACTTCTTACTTTGGCAAATGGCATATGCTGAGTTATATTTTACAGATATATTATGGCCAGATTTTAGAAGAGAACATCTTTTCGACGCAATAATTGATTATCAAAATAGAGAGAGAAGATTTGGAAAAACTAGCGAACAGATTGAAACCAATGAATAAATATTCGTATTTAGTAGTATTTTTTATCGCCTTTTTAACGGCGAGTACACAAGCACAAAACACAATTCCTAAAGATAGTACAGCAACTAAAGGTGTTATTTCTTACGAAAGAGGAAAGGAGTACATTTTAGGAGGAATCACTGTAACTGGTTTGCAAAAATTTAGTGAGCAAACTGTACGTGTTTATACAGGTTTAGTTGATGGGCAACCTATTAAACTTCCTGGTGATAAACTTACCAGTGCTATTAAAAAATTATACGAGAGTAAACAATTTAGTGAAGTAGATGTATACTTATCTAAACGAGATGGAAATACTGTTTATCTTCAATTTGATGTAACTGAATTACCTCAGTTATTAAACGTTACTATTTCTGGAGTTAGTAAATCTAAAAGAAAAGAAATTCAAAAAGAAACTGACCTTAAGAAAGGAGCTATGGTTACTGATAACTTAATCGTAACTACTAGAAACTACATTAAGAAAAAATATACTGACAAAGGTTTTTTAAAGACAAAGGTTACTTTAAATACTAGAAAAGACACTTCTGATGTTAATACGGTTAGCATGAATATTTTCATCGACAAAGGGAAACGTATTAAAATTAAGGAAATCAATTTCATAGGTAACAAAGCTATGTCTGATGGAGCTTTACGTGGGGCTATGAAAAATACCAAACGTAAATTCTTAGGGCGTTTTTGGAAATCATCTAAATATATCATAGACGATTACAAAGAAGATTTAGAAAGTATTCTTGAAAAATATAGTGAAAACGGATATCGTGATGCTCGTATTTTATCTGATAAATTAACTTGGAATGATGACAACACTATAAATTTAGAAATCGAATTAGATGAAGGTCGCCAATATCGTTTTGATGATATTAAGTTTATTGGTAATAAAAAATATTCAGACGAGTTCTTACATAGTATCTTAAGAATTGAAAAAGGTGATATTTATAATGGTAAAGTTTTAAAAGAGCGTATCTCTGGAGATGGGACTCCAACTTCAACAGACATCCAAACTTTATATCACAACAATGGTTATTTATTCTCTCAAGTAAATGCCGTAGAAACTAAAGTAAACAACGACTCTATTACTGTTGAAGTACGTATTCGTGAAGATGAGCCTGCTACTATTAAAAGAGTTACAGTTAGTGGAAATGATAAAACTAATGATCATGTAATTTTTAGAGAATTACGTGTTAAACCAGGAGATTTATTTAGTCGTCAAAACATTATTCGTTCTATCCGTGAAATTGGACAATTAGGTTTCTTTGATGCAAATGTATCTCCAGACGTAAAACCTGATTATCAAAATAAAACTGCTGACATCGATTTCTCTGTTGTAGAAAAAGGAGGTAGTCAAATTGAACTACAAGGTGGTTATGGTGGAGGATCATTTATTGGTACTTTAGGACTTTCATTTAACAACTTCTCTATTAGAAATATTTTTAATAAAGAAGCATATAAACCATTACCAATGGGAGATGGTCAGAAACTATCATTAAGATTACAAGCAAGTAGAACTTTTAATACTTATAGCTTTTCATTTACTGAACCATGGTTAGGTGGTAAAACACCACAATCACTATCTTTCTCTGTTTACTTATCTAATCAATATAGATTTGATTTCCAAACGAATACAGTAGACAAGAACCAAAGATTAAGTATTTTAGGAGCTACAGTTGGTTTAGGTAAACGATTAAGCTGGCCTGATGATTATTTCTCATTATCTCAAAGCATTAGTTACCAAAGAATTGAACTACAAAACTATGGATATCGTGTAGGTTCTTCAAATGATGTTATTAGTCAAGGAAACTTAAACAACTTAGCATATACAGTTGCTTTAAGTCGTAATTCAGCAGGTCCTACTTTAATATTCCCTACTTATGGTTCAGAATTCACAGTAAGAGCTAAAGCTACCTTCCCATATTCTTTAGTTAACGGAAAAAGCTATACAGAACCTAATAACCCAACTAATGATGAAAGACAAGCTTTTTTAGCTGATAAATATAAGTGGTTAGAGTATTATAAAATTTCTGCCAAAGGAAAATGGTATACAGCTCTGGCTGATAAATTAGTATTGATGTCTAATTTTGAGATGGGGTATTTAGGAACTTACAATGATAAATTAGGATTAACACCTGTAGAAAGATATTTTGTTGGAGGTGATGGAATTGCACAAGGACAATTAGATGGTAGAGAAGTTATTGGATTGAGAGGTTATGAAAATAATAGACTTTCTTCTATCGATGGAGGTTCAATATATAATAAATTCCAATTAGAATTACGTTATTCAATCACAGATAAACCATCTGCTTCAATCTATACATTAGGATTTTTAGAAGCTGGTAATTCTTATGACAATTTTAGTACATTTAATCCGTTTAACTTAAAACGTTCAGCTGGACTAGGTATTCGTATATTTATGCCTGCTTTCGGATTATTAGGTATTGATTTTGCCCATGGGTTTGATCCATTACCTGGTTTAACCCAAAAATCTGGTTGGCAAACACATTTTATTATTGGAAGACAGTTCTAAAACCTTACATTTGTAATGTGTCTGGTTTTTGGCACGGTTTTTTCTAAACACATTATAACAAGATGAAAAAAAACATTTTATCAATCGTTCTTTTATTTATTACTAGCATTACTATTGCTCAAAAAAATCAACGTATAGCATACATTGATATGGAGTATATACTTCAAAATATCCCTGAATATTTAGAAGCACAAAACTCTTTAGATGCAAAAGTTGAAAAATGGAAGACAAGATTAGATAAAGAAGCCCGTGCCATTGAAGTGTTAAAAACAGATTTAGCTAACGAAAAAGCCATTTTAACTAAAGATTTAATTGAAGAACGTGAAGAAGATATTAAAATAAAACATGAATCTTTACGTAGATTAGAATCGTTATATTTTGGTCCTAAAGGAGACATGTATAATTTAAGAAGGCAATTGATAAAGCCAATACAAGATCAAGTATACAATTCAGTACAAACTATTGCTTCAAGAAAAAAATACGATTTTGTTTTTGATAAATCTAGCGAGTTAGTTATGCTGTATTCAAACAAAAAACACGATATTAGCGATCTTGTTGTAAAAATGATCAATATTGATCAAAGAAAACAAGAAAAGAGAGATAAGATAGCAGCTAAAAAAGAATTACTTAAAGGAGAAGGTTTAAGTGAAGCACAAAAACAAAGAGCTGCTAAAAAAGAAGAATTAAAGAAGAAAAAAAAGGCAGACAGATTAGCTAGAATTAAATTAATTGAAGAAAAAAGACAAGCTAAGCTAAAAGCTAGAGATGAAAAAAGAAGATTGTTATTAGAAAAGAAAAAAGCTCTAAAAAAGGCACAAGAAGAAGCAAAAAAACAAGAAGAAGAAAAAAAGAATAAAGAAAGTCAACAAACCGACGAAAACAAATAAATCAAGAATAAAGAACAAAAATTAAATTAAAACAACAGAGATGAAACATTTAAAAACGTTATTATTAGTTGCAATTTTTACGATTGGATTAGGTGGGGTGGCAAATGCACAAAAAACTGCACATATTAACACTGATAAATTATTAGCTGATATGCCTGCTACTAAGGCTATGAAAGCGGAGTTAGAAAAGTTAAACAAAACTTACCGTGATGATATCGAAGCTATGTATAAAAAGTTAGAGGCTAAGTTAAAGAAATATGAAGCAGAAGGTAAAAACCAAACTCAAGAAGTAAACCAAAAAAGAGCTCAAGAAGTTCAACTAGAAAGAAGAAGAATTGCTCAAGCTGAACAATCTGCAAGTCAAGAAATGCAAAAAAAATATCAAGAAAAAACACTTCCTATTTTAAAGAAAGCTGAAGAAGCAATTAAAGCTGTAGCTGCTGAAAAAGGAATTATCTATGTATTTGACGCTACTCCTGGAAAAGGATTAATCGTTTATGATAAAGGAGAAGATATTTACGGAGCTGTAAAAGCTAAATTAGGTTTCTAATAAAACCTTAAAAATATTTTATAAAAATCCTGCTGTATACAGCAGGATTTTTAATTTTGTTACATATGATAACTACAAATTCTAAACATCCCATAGGTATCTTTGATTCTGGTATAGGAGGAATCTCAATTTGGAAAGAAATAAACAAATTACTTCCTTATGAAAGCACTATATATTTATCTGACAATAAAAATGCTCCTTATGGTCAAAAAACAAAGAGTGAGATTATTCAGTTATCAATAAAAAATACAGAATACTTAATAAACAAAGGTTGTAAAATTATAGTTGTTGCTTGCAACACTGCAACAACGAATGCAATTAAGCATTTAAGGGCCAATTACAATATTCCTTTCATAGGAATAGAACCAGCTATTAAACCTGCCTCTATTCAAACAAAAACAGGTGTTATAGGCATTTTAGCTACCAAAGGAACACTCAATAGTAGCTTATTTGAAAAAACGTCATCTAAAATTGATGATAATATTACAATTATAGAACAAATTGGAGAAGGTTTAGTTGAACTTATTGAGAATGGCAAAATGTATTCTGCAGAAATGACAGAGCTCTTAAAAGCATATATAAATCCTATGCTCAAAGAAAAATGTGATTCAATAGTATTGGGTTGTACTCATTACCCATTTTTAATACCTCAAATAAGAGCTATTGTTGGGCCAAATATAAATATAATAGACTCTGGAGAAGCGGTTGCTATGCAAACAAAAAATATCTTGCAGAAAAACAATGCTCTTTATACAATGAAGAATAAATCTTCAAACATATTTTTTTCAAATAAAGAGGAAGTAGTGCTACAAGATATTTTAAAAGAATATAAAAATATTACAATAAAATATTCTGATTTTTAAAAACTTCCGTTGATATTAGGACAAGCAGAAGCTCTTCTTTTTCTACATAATATATCTATACCAAATGAAAGTTGGTGAAAACCTCCATTAGAAAATACTACATCACCTGTTTGCTGAGTATATGTATATGCAAACATTAAGTTTTTGTAATTTAACCCTAAAATTGGAGTTATATAATGAGCATCACCAAAAACACTACTATCAAAACTTCTTCTATAAGATAGTGCAGCCCATAATTGGCTCTTCTCAAAAGTTTTGTATACTTTAAAGTTTAAATCTCCTATTTTTTCACCTGTTTGTTCTTTATATTGAAACATAACAGATGGCTCAAATTGTAATTTTTCCTTATCACCAAAAAAGTAACTTGCACCTAAAATATAATTTCTTAAGTTCAAAGATTCAAAGTTTGAATTTAAATTGTTCTTAGCCGACAATAGTATATTTTTAACTGTAAAATAAGATGCAAATCCTTTATAGTGGTAAGCCATACCAAAATCTGCATTAAAATAAAAATTACTTTCTATTACTTGACTAACTACAGGATCGTTTACAAATCTTCTTTGATCTACTTCATTTTGTACAATAGACATAGAAAGACCAAATGATAATTGATTAAATAAATTCTCATTCCCCATATCTAAATGATATGCATAGGTACCTTGAAGCCCTTTTTGAGAATGATAACCGTTCTTATCATTGAATAAAATTAAACCATAACCCGCATTAGAGTTTTCATTAAATTTTGCGTGAAAACTTGCTGTCTGTAAAGCTGGAGCATCTTTCACACCTATCCATTGCTGTCGAGCAGTAAATCTTATTTTTCCACAGTCTCCAACTCCAGCAGCTGCAGGGTGTAGCAAATAAACATTATCAGATAAATAATCTGCATAAATAGGTAGTGTTTCTTGTGCTGATATTTTAGACACAAAAACGATTAGTAACAAAACAACAATTTTTTTCATATACTTTAATTGATAAATAGCCGTCAAATATAGCCAAGAGAAATAAGAAATTTGCTTATTTTTTAAAAAAGTATAAATATAATTCATGTTTTTAACATATTAATGGCCTAATCTATAGGCAGATGGTGTTCTTCCTTTTAGTTCTTTGAACTTTCTATTGAAATTAGATATGTTTTTAAAACCTGATTTTTCCGACACTTCAATTATTGAATAATCTTTGTTTTGCAAGAGTTTACATGCTTTTTCTATTCTAAGCTCGTTTAAAAAAGTAAAATACGTTTTATTAGTTCTTTGCTTAAAATATCTACAAAAAGCATTAGTGGTCATATTGGCCACTTCAGATATATCCTCTAACTCTATCTTTTTATTAAAATTGTTTAGTGTATAATCCATAACATCTCCCATTCGTTTACCTTCATTATCCGAATACTTCTTTTTATAAAAAAAAGACGAGAGAGGTTCTATTTCAGATTTTATGATAACATTAATCATCTTTATAAAAACAATGAACTTTACTAAATCCCTACTTTTTTGTAGTTTTAAAAAGTATTTTTTTAATTTTTCTTTGTTTGTTTTTACTCTAAAACTATTTTGAGAGTTCACAAAAAATGTGGTTAACTCCTTAAAATCATCTAGTTCAAAAAAATCTTTACCAAAAGATTCTTTTGTAAAAAAAAGCGATATCATAAACGATTTTTTAACTTTCGAAGTATCACTTTTAAAAACATGAGGCTGATTACCTCCAATAACAAAAATATCTTCAGACTCGTAATCATTAACCGTATCTCCAATAATCAACGTGCCCTCACCTTTCACTATATAACATATCTGTATTTCCTTATGTTGATGAAGCTTATCATAAAAAGCATTGCCTTTATCTTCTTGGTATATTAAACCTAAGTTTTTTGTTTTTGGTATTTCAAACGGTAGAACTTTCATGACTAATATTTTACGCTAATCTATAACATATTAACCAATATAATACTAAATTAACAATAGATAGATAATATAGTATACATAATAGCTAAAAAACAAACATATGTCTTTGGCAATCATATATAGATTTGCAATAAAAAAACAAAATGAGTATAAATTGGAAAGGCGTTATGCCTGCTGTAACAACAAAGTTTACAAACGAGGACACCTTAGATTTAAACATGTTTGAAGTGAATATTAAAGCACAGTTAGATGCTCAAGTTCATGGAATTGTTTTAGGTGGTACATTAGGAGAAGCTAGTACTTTATCAACAGAAGAAAAAAGAGAATTAACCAAAACTACAGTTGATATTGTAGATGGTAAAGTTCCTGTGTTAATGAATGTAGCTGAACAAACTACAAAAGGAGCTATTGAAGCTGCACAAAGAGCAGAAGAAGATGGAGCTAAAGGTCTTATGATGTTACCTCCTATGCGTTATAAATCTGGAGATAGAGAAACAATTGAATACTTCAAAGCAGTAGCAAACAATACTTCATTACCTATTATGGTTTACAATAACCCTGTAGATTATAAAGTGGAAGTTACATTGGATATGTTTGAAGATTTATTGGAATGTAAAAATATAGAAGCAGTAAAAGAATCAACTAGAGATATTTCAAACGTTACTAGGATTAAAAACCGTTTTGTTGATCGTTTAAAAATAATGACTGGTGTTGATACTTTAGCTCTTGAAAGTTTATTAATGGGTGCTGATGGTTGGATTGCTGGTTTAGTATGTGCTTTTCCAAAAGAAACAGTAGCTATTTACGAATTACAAAAAGCAGGAAGAATACAGGAGGCATTAGAAATATACCGTTGGTTTTTACCTTTGTTAGAATTAGATATAAATTCTAAATTAGTCCAAAATATCAAATTAGCAGAAGTAGCAACAGGTATAGGTACAGAGAATGTTCGTGCACCACGTTTACCATTAATTGGAAAAGAACGCAAACATGTATTAAATGTTATAGAAACTGGATTAAAGAACAGACCTACTTTGCCTGATTATAAAAACTTATAGAATGATAACAGGAAAAAATTATATAGGAGATACAATATCAGCAACAGGAAACAAAACATACACAACGTTTAACCCAGAGTTAAACAAAGAAAATGAAGTTGTTTATACTGAAGCAACTCAAGAAGAAATTAACGAAGCTGTTTCTTTAGCATCAAAAGCTTTTAAAGAGTATAGAAATGTTTCTGGGAAACAAAAAGCAGCTTTTTTAAACGCCATTGCTGATGAAATATTAGCTTTAGATGATGAGTTAATTAAAACTTATTGTTCAGAAACTGGATTACCAGAAGGTCGTGCAAAAGGAGAAAGAGGAAGAACTGTATTTCAATTACGTTCTTTTGCTGACTTAGTAGCAGAAGGTTCGTGGGTAGAAGCTACAATAGATACGGCTATTCCAACAAGAGAACCTTTACCTAAATCAGACATAAGAAAAATAAATATTCCATTAGGACCTGTGGTTGTTTTTGGTGCTAGTAATTTCCCACTTGCTTATTCAACGGCTGGTGGTGATACAGCAGCTGCATTAGCGGCAGGTTGTCCAGTTATAGTTAAATCGCATCCTATGCATGCTAGTACTGGTGAACTAGTTGCCTCTGCTATAATAAAAGCAGTTCAAAAAACTAATATGCCAAAAGGTGTATTTTCAAATCTAAATTCAAGTGGAATTGAAGTTGGACAACAATTAGTATCACATCCTGAAGTAAAAGCAGTTGGTTTTACAGGAAGTATACGAGGTGGAAGAGCTTTATTAGATTTAGCAGCTAAAAGAGAGGAACCGATTCCTGTATTTGCAGAAATGGGAAGTATTAATCCTGTGGTTATATTACCAAAAGCATTACAAAACAGAGCTGAGTCTTTAGCAAGTACTTATGCTGGTTCAATCACTTTAGGTACTGGGCAATTCTGTACAAATCCAGGGTTAATTTTAGGAATTAAAGGTGAAGAACTAACAAATTTCACAAATGATTTAGCTTCTAAAATTGTAGAAATATCTCCTTCATTAATGTTACATCCAAATATTGTTGCTGCTTATGAAAGTAATAAGGAAAAAGCATTAGCACAAAGTGGATTAGTTGTCGTTGGTAAATATGAAAACGAAGTACAATCTAATTATGCAACACAGATTATTACTACTGTAGAAGGAGCTACATTTTTAGAAAACACAACATTACATCAAGAGGTGTTTGGTCCTTTTTCAATGGTAGTACAATGTGAAAATGCAGCTCAATTAGAAGAAATAATTTCTCAATTAGAAGGGCAATTAACAGGAACTATTATTTCTGATGAAAATGAAGTAGCTCAATATGGATCTGTTGTTTCAGCATTACAAAACAGAGTTGGACGTATTATATTCAATGGAGTACCTACAGGTGTAGAAGTTTGTCCATCTATGGTACATGGAGGTCCATATCCAGCATCTACAGATAGTCGATTTACAGCAGTTGGAATTGGATCAATAAAACGTTGGGTACGTCCATTTAGTTATCAAGATTGGCCGAATGAATTATTGCCAGATGAACTAAAAAATGAGAACCCATTGCAAATTTCACGTTCGGTTAACGGTATGTTAACAAAAAACGGTGTCAATTAGTAAATTTTAAGAATTTCTTTAGATAGTACAAAAAATCAAACCTTATTTTTGCCCTGTCTAGAGATTGAAACAATGCCAGCTTTATTTTTATAATAGAGGAATTTTTTGAAGGGTTTTTTCTAAGAGAGAATACAAGCTGGCGCTTCAATTAAAGATGAGAAAGACTTTTTTTTGCGTCGATGCGCATACTTGTGGTAATCCAGTAAGAGTTGTTGCTGGTGGAGGACCAAATCTTATTGGTACCAACATGAGTGAAAAACGCCAACATTTTTTAAAAGAATACGATTGGATTCGTAAAGGTTTAATGTTTGAACCTAGAGGGCATGACATGATGAGTGGTTCTATCCTATTTCCTCCTCATAATCCAGAAAATGATTTTGCAATATTATTTATTGAAACATCTGGTTGCTTACCTATGTGTGGACATGGTACTATAGGAACTATAACTATTGCTATAGAGGAAGGCTTAGTTACTCCTAAAATACCTGGCAAAATTAAAATGGAAGCTCCAGCTGGTTTGGTTGAAATAGAATATCAACAAACAGGTAAAAAAGTAGATTGGGTTAGACTAACCAATGTTAAAAGTTATTTAGCAGCTGAAAATTTAACGGTTGATTGCCCTGAATTAGGAGAAATCACTTTTGATGTTTCTTATGGAGGAAACTACTACGCTATTGTTGATCCACAAAAAAACTTTAGTGGAGTTCATGATTTTACCGCTTCAAAAATTATTCAATATTCTCAGGTAGTAAGAGATAGAATTAATGAGAAATACCCAGACTTATTTATTCATCCAGAAAATGATACCATAAGAGATGTAACCCATATGCTTTGGACGGGTAATCCTTTAAACCCAACTTCTTCAGGACGTAATGCTGTTTTTTATGGCGACAAAGCTATTGATAGAAGCCCCTGTGGAACTGGTACTTCAGCTCGATTAGCTCAGTTACATGCTAAAGGAAAACTTAAAACTGGAGAAGAATTTATTCACGAAAGCTTTATTGGAAGTAAATTTATCGGAAGAGTAGAAAAAGAAACAACTTTAGCAGGGAAACCAGCCATTATTCCAAGTATACAAGGTTGGGCTAAAGTATACGGATATAACAACATTATTATTGACGATCAAGATGATCCATATGCACATGGATTCCAAGTAATATAAAATGAGTAAAAAAGTAGTAATTATTGGTGGTGGAATTATAGGTTTATCTTCAGCTTATTATTTACAAAAAGCTGGACATGAAGTTACAATTATTGATAAATCAGACTTTTCATCTGGAGCTTCTCATGTAAATGCAGGTATTATTACACCTAGTCATATTATTTCTTTAGCTGCTCCTGGTATGATTAACAAAGGAATAAAATGGATGTTTAGTTCCACAAGTCCTTTATCTATTAAACCTCGATTAGACCTTGACTTTTTTAAATGGTCCTTACTTTTTAAAAAAGCTTCTACTCATAAAAAAGTACAGCAATCAATTCCAGTCATAAAAGACATAAATTTGTTTAGTAAAGAATTATATGAAAATATAAAAGCTTCTAATGACTTTGACTTCTTTTATCAAGACAAAGGCTTATTAATGTACTATAAGACAGATAAAGCAGGTGAAGAAGAATGGAATGTGGGAAAACAAGCTATTAAAGAAGGGTTAAAAGTTGAAAACTTAACCAAAAAAGAAGTTCAAAAGCTAGAACCTAATAGTAACTTAGATATTAAAGGAGCTGTGTACTATCATTCAGATGCACATATGACTCCAAATGAATTTATTCCACAATTAAAATTACATTTAGAAAAAAACGGAGTTACTTTTTTATCAAATGAAGAAGTCTTAAAAATTAATATTTCTAAGAATGAAGTAACTTCAATCGATACCAATAAACAAAACATATTGGCAGATGAATATGTTTTAGCAACAGGCTCTTGGACACAAGATTTAGCTAAGGAATTACAAATAAATATTCCTGTACAAGCAGGTAAGGGTTATCGAATTAATGTAAAAGAAGAAACTGGCATTTCAATTCCAGCAATTCTTATGGAAGCAAAAGTTGCCGTTACCCCAATGAATGGTTTTACTCGATTTGCAGGAACCATGGAAATTGGAGGTATAAATCATAAAATAAACCCAGCACGTGTTAAAACAATAGCCAATGCTGGCGAACAATATTATTCTGGCTTAAAAATAAAACAAGAAGACATTGATAATGCCGATTGTGGTTTACGTCCTTGTTCTCCTGATGGTTTACCATATATTGGACGTTTATCTAAAGTTAAAAATGTTACCGTAGCAACTGGTCATGCAATGATGGGATGGAGTTTAGGACCTGCAACTGGAAAACTAGTTTCTGAAATTATTTCTGATGAAAAACCTAGCTTAAACTTAGCTCCTTTTAATGTAGAAAGATTTGCTTAAAAGCATTTTTAAACTTATTAATTTTATCGAATGATTTCAGAAAAACTAGCAGCCTTAAGAAAAGAAATGCTTCTAAAAAAAATAGATGCATTTATTATTCCTTCAACAGATCCACATCAATCAGAATATGTAGCTGATTATTGGAAATTACGTGAATACTTTTCTGGGTTTACTGGTTCAGCTGGAACATTGGTTGTTACACAAGATACAACTGCGTTATGGACAGATTCTCGTTACTTTTTACAGTTTGAGGACGAATGCGGAAATACTGAAGTTAAACTTCACAAACAATCTATACCACATGCACCAGAACATGTAAAGTGGCTTTGTAATTTGCTAAAAAACAATTCGGTTATAGGAATAGATTACCGTCAATTCTCTAAATCGCAAGTAGATTATATATTGAGTTTTACCAATGAAAAGCAAATTCAACTACAAAACGAGCCTCATTTTGCGAAACATATTTGGACAGACAGACCCAATCTTCCAAATTTTGAAATAGATATACATCCTTTTGAGTTTAGTGGAGAAACTACTGCTTCAAAACTTTCAAAAGTTCAAGAAGAAATTCAAAAACAAAACGCCGATTTTTATTTCTTTTCTTCATTAGATGAAATAGCTTGGTTGTTTAACATTCGTTCTCGTGATGTTGATTTTACCCCCCTGGTTACTGCATATGCTTTAGTAGGAAAAGAAAAAACTCTTTTATTCTGTAATAAAAATAGATTTTCTCAATCTGCTATTACTGCTTTTGAAAAGCTACATATTGAAATAGTTTCTTACGATTCAATTGCAACTATTTTACCTTTAATAACCAATGATAAAAACATTATTACTGATTCTTCTTCTTTAAATTACGCTGTGTTTGATGCTATAAATGGTAAATTCCAATATCAAAACTCAATAGTTAAAGAGTTAAAAGCCATAAAAAACACTGTTGAAATACAAGGTGAAGAAAACTGTATGCTAAAAGACGGTGTAGCACTAACAAAATTCTTTATTTGGCTGGAAAAAGAATTAGAAAAAAAATCAATTTCTGAATACGAATTAGGAAAAAAACTAGAAAGTTTTAGACAACAACAAGAGTATTATGTTGGTGAATCTTTTGCTGCCATTGTTGGATATAAAAAAAATGGCGCTATTATTCACTATACAGCACCAGAACAAGGTTCTTCTATCATAAAAAATGAAGGTATTTTATTATTAGATAGTGGCGCTCAATATAAAGACGGTACTACAGATATTACACGAACTATATGGTTAGGAGGTACTCCTTCTGAAAAAATTAAAACAGCATACACATCAGTTTTAAAAGGATATATTTCTTTAGAACAACAACAATTTCCTTTAGGAACTACAGGAACTCAAATTGATGCTTTTGCTCGTATGCATTTATGGCAAAACGGTTTAAACTACCCTCATGGAACTGGACATGGTATTGGAAGTTTTGGTATGGTGCATGAGCCTGCTCAAGGTTTTGCTACTGGACCCACAACTGCTAGAGGTACTACTCCTCATTTAGCCAATCAATTTACAACTATAGAACCTGGTTGCTATGTTACCAATGAATTTGGAATTCGTATTGAAAACATTGTTCTTTCTGAAGTAGTCCAAGAAACTGAATTTGGTACATTTTTAGGTTTTAGACCTTTAACTCTTTGTTACATAGACACACAACTAATCAATGTTACTATGTTAACCAATAAAGAAATTGAATGGTTAAATTCTTATCATCAAAAAGTCATAAAAAAACTCACTCCCTTATTAAATAATAATGAAGTGAGTTGGTTACAAAACAAATGTAAACCTATAGAATTATCTTAGTATAAATCCGTCTTTCATTGGGTCATTAGGATCTATTATAAAAGTTTGTTTTCCTGTAATATAAGCAGTTCCTTCTACTTGCGGTATTACTGATGTAAACGAACCATATTGGTCTTCTGAAACTACGGAACCTTTAAATACAGAACCTGTTATACTTTCTATAGTCATAGTTTCTCCAAAGTCTATTTCTTTTCTAGCCTTATGTATTGCCATTCTTCCTGATACTCCTGATCCAGTAGGACAACGATCTACTTCACCTTCAGCAAAAATGCATACATTTCTACTATCATTACCTGACTCTTGCTTTGTATTATCAATAAAAATAGTTCCATATAAAAAGCTTAAATCTTCTTCATATGGATGTTTCACTTCTTTATCTTCTTTCATTACCGCATGTTTAATATCCATTCCTTTGCTTATTAATTTTCGGTAAGAATTAGAGGTTAAATCAAAATCTAATTTATTTTTAGCCATATCAACATATGCATAAAAAGCACCTCCATAAGCTAAATCATACACTACCTCTCCTACTCCATCTACATTTACCTTTCTATCTAAACCTACAACAAAACTAGGTACACAATGAAAACGAACTCCTGTTACTTTTCCATCTTTAACATTTGCATATGATGTAATTCTACCACAAGGTGCATCTATTTTTAAAATATTATCACCTTCTTTTACATCTACCCAATTCATTTCTATTGCCAACGTAGAAATAGCTATAATGGCATGCCCGCACATTGTAGAATACCCTTCGTTATGTAAAAACAGAATTCCAAAATCACCTTCATCATCATTAGGTGGTAATAAAATACAACCATACATATCTGCATGACCACGTGGTTCAAACATTAATGCTGTTCTTAAATGATCATAATTTTCTTTACAATATCTACGATATTCTAATACCGAATTTCCTTTTAATTCTGGAAATCCATCTACAATAACACGTAAAGGTTCTCCCCCTGTGTGCATATCAATAGTTTTGATTTGCAACCAATCTTCAGACGGATTGAACTCTGTTTTTGAAAGTATATTTTGGTATGTTTTACTCATTGGTATATTGATTGTAATAATAATTTGCAGCTGCTAAATCTTCCAGAGCATGCCCTACTGATTTAAAAACTGTTATTTCTGTTTCTGAAATTCTTCCTTTGTTCTGATCTGAACTTAACTCAAATAAATCTGCTTTAATTTCCTCCTCTTTAAGCGTTCCATTTTCCAATGGTATTACTATATCTCCGCTTTCTTTTAAACCTCCTTGAAAAGTATCTACAAATACCGTTGCTTTCGTTATCACATCATCGTCAGCTTCTCTCATATTCTTTTTATACGCTCCTACAAGATCTATATGTTGTCCTTCTCTTACCAATTTACCTAAAACTAAAGGTGTTGCTGATAATGTTGCGCAAGAAATAATATCTACCTCTCCTATTTTCTCTTCAATAGTTTGAATGGCTGTTATAAAGAAGTTTTCTTCTTGTAAACTATTAACTATACTAACAGCTTTTTCAAAATTCCTTCCCCAAACAAACACTTCTTTTATAGGTCTAACTGAAGCATGTGCTTTAATAAGATTTACTGATAAAGCTCCTGTACCAATCATTAATAAAGAACTTGAATTTTCTTTTGATAAAAATGTGGATGCCAAAGCTGAAGCAGCAGCCGTTCTTTTTACTGTTAAACTTTTTGCTTCTAAAATAGCTTTAATAGTACCTTTTAAAGCATCTAAGTATATGTATGTCCCATTTATAGAAGGTAAATTAAATTGACCATTCTCCGGACTTACTGTTACTATTTTTACTCCTGCATTTTTATTGGGTTCCCAAGCTGGCATTAACAATAATGTAGAATCTGCTTCAACCTCTGGATTTGGAAAATCGTGATGATGCCTCATAGGAACAATCACATCTTTTTTAGAAAAGCTTTTTTTTAATTCAGCTATTAGCTCAGGGAAACTCGTATTTCCTTCAATAAAATCGCTACTTATTTGAATAATAGGGTTCATAGGATAAAAGTACATGTTTTTTAGTTTTTAAGAATATCTTACCCTAATACACATCAATATTTACATTAATATAGATAAAATAGTATCATATCGAGTTTTCTAAAGCCTTTAATTTTAACCAATAAATATTTGATTATGAAACTATTTAAATTTTTGCCTTTTCTTTTTCTAATAACTCTTCTTTCTTGTAAAGAAACAAAAGAGAAAAAGGAAATCACATTTAAAACCCAACTACAAAACTTATTTCCTAAAGCTCAAATAGACTCTATTAAAGTTAACGATCACTTTACTGATGCCTATCAAGTTGTTTTGGAACAAAATTTAAATCCTAAAAATCCATCAGAAGGAACTTTTAAACATTATATGTATGTTTCCCATGCCGATTATAAAAACCCAACAGTAATTATTACTGATGGTTATGCTTCAAGAAACAGAACTACTGAATTAAGCAAGCTTTTAAAAGGAAATCAGGTTATTGTTGAATATAGAATGTATGGAAAATCTAGACCCGACTCTATTCCTTGGAAATATTTAACCAACGATAATGCTATTGAAGATTATCATGCTATTGTAAGCAAATTAAAAACCTTATACAAAGGAAAATGGTTGTCTTCAGGAATTAGTAAGGGAGGTGAAACTACATTAATTTATAAATCTAAATATCCTAATGATATTGATGTAGCTGTTCCGTATGTAGCTCCATTAATTAATGGTTTGGAAGATGAAAGAACTACAAACTTAATTAACTCTGTAGGCAGTGAAGAATGTAGAAACGCTATTAAAAACTTTCAAAGAACTGTTCTAAAAAACAGAGTCGAAATACTTAATCATTTAACTTCTTATGCTGAAGAAAAGAAAATGAATTTTACTGAACTTTCTCAAGAGGAAGCTTTAGAATACTCTGTTTTAGAATTCCCTTTTTCATTTTGGCAATGGGGTGGAAAATGCAATGAAATTCCTTCTGAAAAAGCTAGCTCTAAAGAATTATTTGATTATTTGGTAAAAGTTTCTGGCTTTACTTTGTATAGCGATTGGGGATTTGATTATTATCTTCCTTCTTTTTATCAACACATTAAAGAATTAGGATATTATGGTTTTGATTTAGAACCTGTAAAAGACTTATTAAAGGTTGTTACTTCTTCATCTAACATGAGATTTGCTCCTAAAAATGTTGACCTATCGTATAATGAAAATTATATCAAAGAGGTAAGAGATTTTGTTGAAAACAAAGGAAACAACATATTGTATATTTATGGCGCATACGACCCTTGGGGTGCTTGTGCTCCAAATCCAAAGCCTAATGTAGATGCTTTAAAAATGGTATTGGCTGATGCTGATCATGGTACAAGGATTAAACACTTTTCTAAAGAAGATCAAGAAAAAATTTATAACAAACTACAGACTTGGCTAGGAAAAGATGTGAAACTATATCCTGTAAAATAGTTTGATACTCTTATTTTTAGTTCAAAAAAAACACTTTAGAAAATTCTAAAGTGTTCTTTTATTTACTTATTTTTTATAATTCGCTATTCCTTTTTCTAGCCAATTAAAATATTCATCTGCATCAGGTGTATATGCCACTGGATCTATTAAGTTAGATTCATCGTGTGCCATTAATACATAAAATGGTTGTGAATTAGCCTTATACTTAATAGTCTGTAATTCACTCCACTTTTGACCTATATACTTTAGTTTCTTTCCTGGATTTAACTTAGAGTCTACAACTTCATTCTCTTCTAAAGGTCTTTTGTCATCTACATAAAGAGAAATCAGTACTACTTTATTCTTTAAAACATCTAAAACTTTAGGTTTTACCCATACGTTTTGTTCCATTTTACGACAGTTAACACAAGCATGCCCTGTAAAATCGATCATAACTGGTTTTCCAACTTTTTTAGCATACGCTAATCCTTTATCATAATCGTGAAAAGCCACTATATCATGAGGAGGCATTAAGTGTGCTCCTTCTGGCAATCCACCATGATCATCATTTTGTTGGTTAGCAACACTCATTGTTCCTTGTTTTGTAAATCCAACTCCATATGGCGATTCGCTATAATGTTGTGGTGGTGGAAAAGCACTAATTAAATTTAAAGGTGCTCCCCATAAACCTGGTATCATATATATAGTAAATGATAAAGCTACTAAACCTAAGCTTAATCTTCCTACTGAAATATGACTTTGTGGACTATCGTGAGGTAATTGTATTTTTCCGAATAAATAAAATGCTAATGCTCCAAAAATTGCAATCCAAATAGCAATAAACACTTCTCTTTCTAATAAGTGCAGTTGTAATACTAAATCTGCATTTGATAAGAATTTAAATGCTAATGCTAATTCTAAGAATCCTAAAACAACTTTTACTGTATTTAACCAACCTCCCGATTTTGGTAATGAATTTAACCAACCCGGGAATGCTGCAAATAAAGCAAATGGTAAAGCAATTGCCGATGAGAATCCTAACATTCCTACCACAGGTGCTATTCCTCCTTTTGTAGCTGCTTCTACTAATAAAGTCCCAACAATTGGTCCTGTACATGAAAAAGATACAATTGCTAAGGCTAATGCCATGAAAAAGATTCCTATCAATCCTCCTCTATCTGCTTGTGAATCTACTTTTGTTGCCCATGAACTTGGCAATGTAATTTCAAATGCTCCAAGGAACGATACAGCAAAAATGATTAATATTAAAAAGAATGCTATGTTAAACCATACATTTGTTGACAATGCATTTAATGCATCGGCTCCAAAAATTCCAGTTACTACATATCCTAACAATACATAAATTGCTATAATAGACAATCCGTAGATAATAGCATTTCTAATTCCTTTCGATTTACTCTTACTTTGTTTTGTAAAAAAGCTAACCGTCATTGGAATCATTGGAAACACACATGGCGTTAACAACGCTGCAAAACCTGATAAAAAGGCAATAATAAAAATACTTACTAAACCTTTCTTCTCTTTAGCTTTTCCTTCTTTAGTAACTGCTTTCTTTGCTTCTCCTTTTTTTGAAGCCATAGTAGCTTTCTCTAAATCGAAAACTAAGTCTACTTCTTTAGGAGGCAAACATTGCTCATCAGTACAAGCAATAAATTCAACAAAAGCATTTACCTTTTTTATTTGGCTATCTACTAATTCTATATTTTGTTCAAAAACGGCTTTAATAGCGAAGGATTTAATACTCATTCCTTCTTCATTAAAAAGCTTTGTAAACTTTAATTTCCCTTTAGGTTCTGATGTATTTCCTAGTAATTTAATTTTACCTCCTTCATCATCATATGTAAAAGTAGTAGGGATTGGTCCACCTTGTGGAACTTCCTGAGAATACAAAGTCCAACCTTGCTCAATTATGGCTTCGGCTTTTAATTTGTACTTTGATTCTGACGTTTTTTCTACTTTAGTTTTCCATTTTATAGGATTGAAAATTTGCCCTTTTACGCCAAAACTAATCGTAAAAAGGAGCAAGAATGCAAAAAGGTTCTTCATTTAAACTTTATTAAGGGGATAATTTTTTAATTTACTGAAAAAGATAAATCTACTTCTTTAGGAGGTAAACAATTTGTACCAGAACATACCATGTATTCTACTGTTCCTTTAATTACAAACTTCTCTGTAGTTTTTAATCTTACTCGTTGTGTAAAAACAGCTTTCTTATCAAAGTATTTAACACGCATGTCAAACAACTTATCATCAACTTCATGTCCTTCTCCTTCTTTTGTATTTCCTTTTTTTAAGTAACGTTGGTCACCAACAAAAGAAAATAACGTAGGGATTGGACCTCCTTTTGGTATATTTTGCGAGTAAATATGCCAATCGTTTTCTAAACTTGCCGTAGCTACTAATTCAGCTTCTTTTTCTGAAATTTTCTTTACAGATGTAGTCCATTTTACAGGATTGTGGATTTGTCCGTACGACACGATACTTGTTAAGAATAACAATACTACTATTAATTTCCTCATTTTTATACAGTTAGTAGGTTTATAAAAATTTCGGTAAAAATAGCATCTTTATTTTTAATAACACGATTTCAGCAAATAAACTTTGTTTATAGTAAAAAAGAGCAACCATCTCTGATTACTCTTAACCGTTAGTGTTTAATAGACTTTGTTAGTCTTTTCACCCTTAAAAAACAACTAACATTCACCTTTATTAAAGACGTTATATTTTACCTATCCTTACCATTGCATTCGAGATTCTTTTGAATTTACAAACGTTTTACCATGTCTCATAAAATTTGTTCGTGGCATACCCAAAGAAAAATACTTAGCTCCGTTAAAATTTATTGTGGCTTCTTGGTAAATTCCATTCTTTACAAATGGCACCATTACAACGTTAGTAGTAAACGCTTCATCATCTGCCACAAACAAAGTTAACCCTTGTAAATTCACAAAAATTGAAGTAGCTACTGCATCTGATATTTGCACTTTTACATCATCAACGGTACCGGTCTCATTAACTAACCAATTACGAATAATTTTTTTTGAAAACACACTAGGGATACCTGAATTAACCATTGTAGCTCCACCATTATTATTACCCCATATTAAAAAACTTTTATTATTTGTAAATGTATTTGAGTTGTCTGCATTGGTAGCCTCAATACTTCCTAATCCTATACTAACTATAGCTGTTGAATTTGCTGATTTTGATTGTTTTTGATGCAACGCCGAAGCTTCATCTCTTCCAATACCAGCTACATCTATTGAGTATAATAAATTTGAAGTAGCATCCCAGATAACTGTTCCATCGCTTGCTAAATAGTTTGTTGGTGTTGATTGATTTAAGGTAATTCCATATTTTACTGCATTATAGCTATTAACTCGTTGTCTTTCTGTACTAGAAAGCACTTTACTATATAAAATTACTTCACTAATATCTCCTGTAAAAATTTCATTATGTACTGCTCCTATATATACACCACTAGATCCTGTTGGAAATGAAAAATCAGTAGTATTTACTGTTGTAAGTGCTTTAAATTGTCCATTAAACTGAATTCCCCAATTATTAGCTGCACTATGAGTTCCGTAAATGTTCCAATTTTCAAGGGCTACTGGATGTCCAAGTATAGAAGATACGCCTGGTTTAGGATCGTCAATAGCATTAGTTATTGGATTAAACCCTAAACGATCTGTAGTAAAGGACCCTTGATAAAGTCTTCCTGTTTGATCGGGATAATAATAATCTCTTGCAGAGTTTGCTCCTCCAAAATCATAAGGATGCCCATTGGTTATACCTGGAGCTGGGGTAATATTACTTTTAGTTACAGTAATTACTTCAATTGCAGTATAAGTATTTGTAAAAAAATGATCAGTACTTAAAGAAATATAATCATCTCCATCAAACCTAATTGATGGATTATAACTTAAATCAAGCTGGAGAGATGTAGGGTCACCAGTAACTACGTTTGCATCTCTTTTGAAAGTTGATTGATCTTTCCACTCTGTAACAACTGAGCTTCCTACTACACCTACATTTGCTTTTAACCAAAACCCTAAGCCAGTTTTCACTCCTCCTGGCGCTACTATATCTCTATAATCTATATCATCAATTTCATCAGAATTGGGTAAAGTAGTAGGATTATTTAGACTACCATTTACATCTGCGTATGTTGGGTTTGCTGTTACACCACCTTCTACATTATCATTTTCTCCTTGATTATCTGAATCTAAATCTAAATAATCCGGATCATCTGTACCATCAGTATTTACAGGTGTTAAACCTCCTAAATATGCTGAATTTAATCCATTATTAGCAATATATGTTGCAGGAGTATCTGCATTTGGTGCTATATAACCTACTGTAGCCTGAGCTTCTACATTGTCTGGTATACCATCTCCATCAGAATCTAAATCTAAATGATTAGGTATTCCATCTCCATCTGGATCAAGACCAAAACTACCACTAAAGGTAATTTCATCTGTATTATTTATATTACCTACGTTCTGTATATTTTGGCTAATTTGTGAACCTGTTTGAAAAGTTCCATCACCATTTCCTTTATAAAAAACTATTTGATTTGAAAAATCTGATAAAAAAAAGATATCAATAGTACCGTCCGCATCTGCATCTCCTAAAAGAGTAACTTCAAATAAATCACTTCCCACATTTTGCACATTTACATTTGTTGACACTCCATTCTGAAAAGTCCCATCACCATTTCCTTTATAAAAAGTTGTGAGATTTCCAGCACCATCAATATAAATTATATCTAAAACACCATCATTATCGGCATCACCTGAAAAAGTAGAATCAGCTATATCACCTATCCCTCCAACACTTGGTACATTTATATTAGTTGTTACTCCATTTTGAAAAGTTCCATTACCATTTCCTTTGTAAAAAATTATTCTATTACTTTCTGATATCCAATATATATCAATAATACCATCGCTATCTATATCACCTGCAAATGTAAGTTGTGTAACATCACATCCTACATCTGGTACATTAACAGTAGTTGTTATAGCATTTTGAAAAGTTCCATCTCCATTTCCTTTATAAAAAATACTTTGATTCCAAAATGCTAATATCCAGAACACATCTAAAACACCATCTCCGTCTGCATCTTTTAAAAAAGCAACTTCACCAGAATTAGTACCTACATTAGGAATATTCATATTTGTTATTACACCATTTTGAAAAGTCCCATCACCATTCCCTTTATAGAAGGTAATTCTATTATCAAATTCTGAAATAAATATTATATCTTGTAGATAATCACCATCTACATCTCCTATAAATGTATTCTCTCCAAAAGAAGTTCCAATCTTAGGTATGTTTATATTAGTTACCTTCCCTGTATCAAATGTTCCATCATTTTTACCTTTATAAAAAATAGTTTGATTATTTCTTGTTATCCATAAGACATCAATAGGGCTTTCTTCTACATCTAAAATCCCATCATTATCGTCATCAACATCAATATTATCTACAACACCATCTCCATCGGTATCTTGTGAATAAGTTATGTGTACTATATTTATTGAAAATAATATGCATAAAAATATTATTAGATTTACTCGTTTCATCTTGTTATGTTTTTATTGTTAAGGGCAATATCAACTACACTAACCTTTCTAGTCTTATTGCCTGCGACTTTGTTAGATTTAATAGTAAGCATTTATAATTTCTGCTTCTATAACTCCTGAAATCATATTAACAGAAGCTTCCCTACCAATACTATTAGGTAAAAGATGAGTATGTAACCCCTGTATATCGTTAATCAAATACCTATTTAGACATACAGGACTTTATTAATTATTCTCTTTCTACATTCCTAATTCTATGGTTTTAGTGTTTCTTATTTTTATTTTAAAAATCATTCATTTATCCTAATAAGTAAACAAGGTTCTTTTACCTAATTATTTACCACTCCATTCTAGTTTCTCTAAGATTTTTAAATGTTTTTCCATGACGCATAAAATTAGATCGTGGTATACCCAAAGAAAAATACTTAGCTCCGTTAAAATTTATAGTGGCTTCTTGGTAAATTCCATTTTTCACAAATGGCACCATTACAACGTTAGTAGTAAACGCTTCATCATCTGATACAAATAGAGTAAGTCCTTCAGTACTTACAAATAATGAGGTTGCTAATGCATCTGATATCTGTACCTTAACATCATCAACAGTACCAGTTTCGTTTACCAACCAATTACGAAGAGTCTTTTTTGAAAACACATCTGGGATACCTGTATTAACCACTGTAACCCCACCATTATTATTACCCCAAACTAAAAAATTCTTATTATTAGTGAATGTATTTGGATTGTCTGCATTGGTAGCCTCAATACTTCCTAATCCTATAGTAACTATAGCCGTAGAATTTACTGATTTTGATTGCTTTTGATGCAACGCTGATCCTTCATCTCTTCCAATACCAGCTACATCTGTTGAGTATAATAAATTTGAAGCAGCATTCCATATGACAGTTCCATCACTTGCTACATAATCTAAGGGACTTGCTTGATTTAAAGTAATTCCATACTTTATTGCATTGTAAGTATTTACTCGCTGTCTTTCTATAGCTGTTAATGTTCTACTATACAATATTACTTCACTTATATCTCCTGTATAAATTTCATTCTGTACTGCTCCAATGTATACTCCGTTAACTGGTGTAGGTGATGAAGGAAATTCAAAATCGGTAATATTATTTGTAGTAGTCGCTTTAAATTGTCCATTAAACTGAATTCCCCAATCATTAGCTGCACTATGAGTTCCGTAAATATTCCAATTTTCAAGAATCACTGGATGTCCAACTATAGAAGAAACACCTGGTTTAGGGTCATCAATAACATTAGTTACCGGGTTAAACCCTAAACGATCCGTAGTAAAAGAACCTTGATAAAGTTTACCTGTTTGATCGGGATAATAATAATCTCTTGCAGAGGTTGCTCCTCCAAAATCATAAGGATGTCCATTACTTACCCCAGGTGTTACTACATAATTACTCTTGGTAACTGTAATTGCTTCAGCTGCTGTGTACAAATTTGTGAAAAATTTATCATTGTCACTCAAAGAATAATAATCATCTCCATCAAAATTAATTACTGGATTAAAATTTAAATTAGTTGTTGAAAATGAAGGATCTCCAGTAACAACATTTGCATCTCTCTTAAAGGGCGTTTGATCTTTCCATTCCGTAACAGTGGTTGTTCCAACCGTACCTGCATTTGCTTTTAACCAATAACCTAATCCTATTTTTACACCTCCAGGCGCTACAATATCTCTATAATCCACATCATCCACCTCATCAGAATTTGGTAATGTTGTAGGATCATCTATAGAACCATTTACATCAGTATATGTTGGATTTGCCATTACACCTCCTTCTATATTATCATTCTCTCCTTGATTATCTGAATCCAAATCAAAATAGTCTGGTTCATCAGTTCCATCTGTATTTACAGGGGTTAAACCTCCTAAATAAGCTGAATTTAATCCTCTATTGGTAATATAAGTTGCTGGGCTATCTGCATTTGGAGAAACATAAGTTGCTGTAAGTTGTGCTTCTACATTATCTGGAATACCATCGCCATCAGAATCTAAATCTAAATGATTGGGTACCCCATCTCCATCTCTATCAGTATTAAAACTTGCTAAATAAGTATTTTCACTAGAACCTATTCCTACTTGTGGCACTGTGATATTAGTTACCTGACCAACCTGAAATGTTCCATCTCCATTTCCTTTATATAGAATTGTTCGATCTAAAGCTTCTGATATAAAGGTAAAATCTAAATTCCCATCTGCATCTACATCTCCTAAAAATGTATTTTCAGAATCGGTAGTTCCTACATCTAATATGGTAACATTTGTTGTAACACCATCTTGAAAAGTTCCATCTCCATTCCCTTTATTAAAAACAGTTGTATTATTTTGTCCAATATAAACTATATCTAAAATTCCATCATCATCTACATCACCTATACCTGTGTAACTACTTACATTATCATAACCCGCTACATAAGGAATATTTGGATTTGTAGTTACTCCATCTTGAAAAGTTCCATCTCCATTTCCTTTATAAAAAATAGTTTGATTAGCCATAATAAAAATCACATCCATATTCCCATCATTATCTATATCTCCTGTATATGTAGTTTTAAAAAATGCATATCCTATGTTTGGAACATTTACACCTGTTGTTAAACCTCCTTGGAAAGTACCATCTCCATTTCCTTTATAAAAAATAGATTGATTCCAATCTGCCATCCAAAATATATCTAAAATACCATCACCATCTAAGTCTTCCATAAAAGTAACTTCTGAACCAGCACTTCCTACATTAATAAGGTTTGTAGTTGTTATAGTTCCTGTTTGAAAAGTACCATTTCCATTTCCTTTGTAAAAAACAACTTGATTTGGCCCTTCTAAAACTGTTACTATATCAAGAATTTTATCTCCATCTACATCACCTATAAGAGCATTTTTTTGATTATCAACTCCAGCAAAAGGAATATTCATATTTGTGGTTACTCCATGTTCAAACTTCCCATCGTTATTTCCTTTATAAAAAATACTTTGGTTAAATTGTGAAAACCAAACTACATCAAGAGGGCTTTCTATTACATCTAAAATACCATCGTTATCATCGTCTATATCCTGAGTATCTACAACACCATCTCCATCGGTATCTTGAGAATAACTATTATGCATACTACTCATAAAGAGTAGTATACCTAATAGTATTATATTTTTTATCTGTTTCATGATTTTATTATTTTGTGTAATTCAGCGTAATATCACCTACTCTTACCTTTTGAGTACCATCTCCAGCTGCACTTGTTAGTTTTAATAAAATAACTGCTGTATCTCCAGCTGTCATTGCTCCTGGATTTAAATTTGCAGTAGTCCAAGTAGCAGAAGAACTTGCTGCTATTGTACCTAAAGCTGTACCATTTTCTAAAAACATTGTTGCACTAAAAGTAGTAGCTCCTTCAGCCTGATAATCAATTACAATAGGGTTGGTTGCATCCCAAGACGTAAAATCATTAGGTAAAGTAAATCGAACAACAATATCATAATCTTGAGCAGTTGCTTCACTACTATACCATTCGTAGAAGTTCATAAAATTACCTGAAGCACCAGTATTATCAGAAGTCATAACACCTAAATTATTTGTTCCGTCTGCATACAATGTAGCTCCTGCATATTCAGCACTTAATACTTCTTTTACTGTATTATTAACCGTTCTCCATTCAGCATCTGTTCCTACAGCATTCGTCATTAAAACTTGATTTGCTGTACCATTAGCAATCTTAGCAACTGTTACATTTTTATCTGCTATGTCATCTGTTTTTACTTCTCCATTTTTAATATCCTCAGATAAAATCGTTTCATTTAGAATCTTATTAGTTGTTACCGCATCTGTCTTTATATCAATCGTAACATCTTCTAATAAAGCCGTTGCTCCATTTGCCGAGATATCTAAATCTGTAGATGTTAATGCTTTTCCTGTAATATTATCTAATGCTGACAATGGTACTGTTGCAGTATTTCCATCTTCTAACGTAATACTTAAATCAGTTCCTACAACACCAAAATTTGTTATTGTTTGATCATCAGTATTATCTAAGAACGGTGTTAAATCTACTGTTCCACCATCCTCTAATGTTAAGATGTTTCCAGTTGCTAATGTTAATGCCTGATCATCGGTTCCTGCGGCTGCTAATACAGTTGAGAAATCTACCGTTTGTGTTCCGCCATCTTCCAGCGTAATCGTTAATATTTTTGTTGTATTATCTAGCGTTGCTGTTATTGCTTGATCATCAGTATTATCTAAGAATGGTGTTAAATCCACTGTTCCTCCATCTTCTAAGGTTAAGATATTTCCTGTTGCTAATGTTAAAGCCTGATCATCTGACCCTGCTGCTGCCAACACTGTTGAAAAATCAACCGTTTGTGTTCCACCATCTTCTAGCGTAATTGTTAATATTCTTGTTGTATTGTCTAGCGTTGCTGTTATTGCTTGATCATCCGTATTATCTAAGAATGGTGTTAAATCTACTGTTCCGCCATCTTCTAAAGTTAAGATATTTCCTGTTGCTAATGTTAAAGCCTGATCATCAGTTCCTGCTGCCGTCAACACTGTTGAGAAATCAACCGTTTGTGTTCCGCCATCTTCCAACGTAATCGTTAATATTCTTGTTGTATTATCTAACGTTGCTGTTATTGCTTGATCATCCGTATTATCTAAGAATGGTGTTAAATCTACTGTTCCTCCGTCTTCTAAAGTTAAGATATTTCCTGTTGCTAATGTTAAGGCTTGATCATCTGTGTTTACTCCTGTTGCTATAGTAGCTAATGGTACAGTTGCTGTATTTCCATCCTCTATGGTGATGCTTAAATCTGTTCCTACAACTCCAAAATTCGTTACCGTTTGATCATCCGTTCCTCCTCCTGTTAATACAGTTGAGAAATCTACCGTTTGTGTTCCGCCATCTTCCAGCGTAATCGTTAATATTTTTGTTATATTATCTAGCGTTGCTGTTATTGCTTGATCATCAGTATTATCTAAGAATGGTGTTAAATCTACTGTTCCACCATCTTCTAAAGTTAAGATATTTCCTGTTGCTAATGTTAAAGCCTGATCATCAGTTCCTGCTGCTGCCAACACTGTTGAGAAATCTACCGTTTGTGTTCCACCATCTTCCAGCGTAATTGTTAATACTCTTGTTGTATTATTAAGTGTTGCTGTGATTGCTTGATCATCCGTGTTATCTAAGAATGGAGTTAAATCTACTGTTCCACCATCTTCTAAAGTTAAGATATTTCCTGTTGCTAATGTTAAAGCCTGATCATCTGATCCTGCTGCTGTCAACACTGTTGAGAAATCTACCGTTTGTGTTCCGCCATCTTCCAGCGTAATTGTTAATATTCTTGTTGTATTATTAAGCGTTGCTGTTATTGCTTGATCATCTGTATTATCTAAGAAAGGAGTTAAATCTACTGTTCCACCATCTTCTAAAGTTAAGATATTTCCTGTTGCTAAGGTTAAGGCCTGATCATCGGTATTTACTCCTGTTGCTATAGTAGCTAATGGTACAGTCGCTGTATTTCCATCTTCTAAGGTAATGCTTAAATTATTTCCTACTACACTAAAGTCTGTTACTGTTTGATCATCTGTATTTACGCCTGCAGCAATTGTTGCCAACGGTACACTTACTGTACCTCCTGCACTATCGGTAATTACTAAATTTGTTCCTACAACTGTAAAAGTTGAATTCGTAACTGTTGTGTCTACTCCTGCTGCAATACTTGCTAATGGTACAGTTGCTGTATTTCCATCTTCTAACGTAATACTTAAGTTCGTCCCTACAACACTAAAATCTGTTACTGTTTGATCATCTGTATTTACGCCTGCAGCAATTGTTGCCAATGGTACACTTACAGTACCTCCTGCACTATCGGTAATTACTAAATTTGTTCCTACAACTGTAAAAGTTGAATTCGTAACTGTTGTATCCACTCCTGCTGCTATAGATGCTAATGGTACACTTACCGTACCCCCTGCACTATCAGTAATTACTAAATTTGTTCCTACTACTGTAAAAGTTGAGTTGGTTGTATTTGTATCAACTCCAGCGGCAATAGTTGCTAATGGCACCGTTGCTGTATTTCCATCTTCTAACGTGATACTTAAATTCGTTCCTACAACACTAAAATCTGTTACTGTTTGATCATCTGTATTTACGCCTGTAGCAATTGTTGCCAAAGGTACAGTCGCAGTATTCCCATCTTCTATAGTGATACTTAAATTATTTCCTACTACACTAAAGTCTGTTACTGTTTGATCATCTGTATTTACGCCTGCTGCTATAGTTGCTAACGGTGTACTCACAGTATTTCCTGCACTATCGGTAATTACTAAATTTGTTCCTACAACGGCAAAACTTGCATTAGTTACTGTCGTATCTACTCCTGCTGCTATATTTGATAAAGGTACCGTTGCTGTATTTCCATTCTCTAACGTAATGCTTAAATTAGTTCCTACAATACTAAAATCTGTTACTGTTTGATCATCTGTATTTACGCCTGCTGCTATAGTTGCCAACGGTGTACTCACAGTATTTCCTGCACTATCGGTAATTACTAAATTTGTTCCTACAACGGCAAAACTTGTATTAGTTACTGTCGTATCTACTCCTGCTGCTATATTTGATAAAGGTACCGTTGCTGTATTTCCATTCTCTAACGTAATACTTAAATTAGTTCCTACAATACTAAAATCTGTTACTGTCTGATTATCTGTATTTACGCCTGCAGCAATGTTTGACAAAGGTACCGTTGCTGTATTTCCATTCTCTAACGTAATACTTAAATTGGTTCCTACAATACTAAAATCTGTTATTGTTTGGTCATCAGTATTTACACTTGTTGCAATCCCTGATAATGGTGTACTCACTGTATTACCATCACTATCTGTAATTACTAAGTTGGTTCCTACAATTCCAAAACCAGTAGTAGTTGTGTTCGTATCTACAACACCTCCTGTAATATCTGTTAAAGGAATACTTACGCTATTTCCTTCAGAATCGATTAATTTTAAATCCGTTCCATCTTTAATTAAACTAGCATTGGTTGTATTATTAGCTAATACATTTACATCATCTCCAGTTATTAACCTATTCCATTTATTGTCAAGCCAATAATAATATCCTTTTTTCAATCCAGATACTTCTGAGGTATTATAAACTGTAAGACCTTCAACGTTTCCAGATGTTATTGTTGAAGTATCTGTTAACGATGTTAATGCTACTTTTGGTATCAATAATCCTTTATTATTTGATACTATTTCTAATTGAGCCGATTTATTTGGCGCTACAGTACCAATACCTACTTGTCCGTAGATACTACTTCCAATTAGAAGGGCTAATATTTGTACTTGTTTTTTCATAATTATAAAAGTTTATTTTTTTTATTTTTTTATTATTTGGAACTCTGTTCTCCTGTTCAACTGATACTCTTGCTGAGAACATTTTTTAGGGTATTTACAATCAACTACTGGGTCTGTTTCTCCATAACCTTTACCTATTAATCGAGTCTTGTTAACCCCTCTTTTTTCTATAAATTCTATTACTTTTTGGGTTCTTTCATCAGATAGTTTCAAGTTGTATTCTGGACGACCTCTACTATCTGCATAAGATTTAATTTCTAAGCTGATTTCTTTATGCTTTTGTAAAAATTCAATGAGTTTTTCTAACTTGGCTATTGCATCTTTTCTGATGTTAGCTTTGTTATAATCGTAGTAAATTTTGGTATTTAAAACCTTTGTAAAATCTTCATCATTTTTAACCTCAACTACACGTTTTTTTACTTTTAATTGAATATTTCCTCCTTCGTATTTTTCAGGAATAAGTTTATCTATAAAAACATAGTTGTCATTTTCTGCCTTTAGAATATTAGGTTTAAACTTGCTTACTCTTAAACTAAATTTACCATTTGCATCAGTTACTCCTTTCGATTGAATTTTCCCATCTGTATCAGTAACTGTAACTACTACGCCAGAAATTGGCTTATTGTTTTCTTGATCTATGATAACACCTTCTAAATCATATTCTATAACCTCTTTTATAGGAATTATCTCTGTAAACTTGTAAATATTATCTACCCCAGACCTATCTGAACTCAAAAAACCTTTTTTACTAGTATTATTTATTGAAAAAGCATAATCGTCTTTTGAACTATTAATCGGTTTTCCAACATTTATTAACTGCTGTCTCTTAGATGCTAAATCGAAATAAAACACATCGTAACCTCCTAATCCAAAATGTCCATCAGACGAGAAATACAACTCATATTTTGAAGTCACAAACGGAAAAGACTCTCTTCCTTTTGTATTAATTTTTGGTCCTAAATTTTTAGGTTTCCCTAGCGTTCCTTGATTATAAATATCTACTGAATAAATATCCGTTTCTCCATAAGAACCAGGCATATCTGAAACATAATAAAGTATCTTCTCATTTGGAGATAACACTGGATGTGCTGTAGAATAACTATCTCCATTAATGGTTAAATCTTCAATATTCCCCCAATTTCCATTAGCTCCTTTTGTAGCTCGGTAAATTTTCAACCTTGTTATCTTACTATTCTTATCTAAAGGTGTATTATTAGATTTTGTGAAGTACATGGTTTTACCATCTTTCGTAATAACAGCTGATGATTCATGGTATTTAGAATTTACAGATCCTTTAAGCAGTTTTGGTTTTGAATAATGATTACTTTTTGAATCTAAAACAGCTGTATAGATATCTAAAAAACGTTCATTGTCCCAAGCATCTATTCTACCAATACTTGTTCTAGTATTCCTAGCTGATGAAAAGTATAAGGTGTCATTTCTCAAAAAAGCACCATAATCCATATACTTTGAATTTATCTCTAAAGAATCTAATGTGAATCGATTAGAGTTTAACTCAATAATATTCAGATAATCTTCACTGTTTTTTAGATTTTTGTCTAAAGAGCCTGAAACTTTTAAAAATTCATTATAAATTTTTTCAGCTTGTTGTTTTTCTCCAATAGCTCTTAAAGATTGCGAGTATCTTAATAAGTAACTTTGATCTTCTTGGGCAGCTTTAGTACTATATAATTTTTCATACCACGTAACAGCCTTTGAATAATCTGCATTATAATAATAAGAATTCCCTAGTTTTAATAGCACTTCTGGTGACTCATTCCCTGAATTAACTACTTTTAAGTACGCTTTTGCCGCATTTATATATGCGGAGTTTTCATATTCTTCATTTGCCTTTTTTAATTCTTTTTCTTGAGCTGTTAATCCAAACAGCATAAAAAAAGCAATTACGAATAAGGTTATTGTATTGTTATATTTCATTAGATATTTTTTTAATTAAAAGAATCTTGGAGAAACCTTTCCTTGTACTTTTCTGAAGAATTCAAACCTTAGAAATACTTCATGAGAACCAGAATTGTAATTTCCAATATCAGTAGTATCATAGTCATAGGCATATCCCATAAATAATGAATCTGATATCTGTACACCTACTAAAGCACTTATCGCAGCACTCAATCTATACGACGCTCCCAACGTAACCTTCTCATTGATTAAAAAATTGGTTGATAAATCCATCACTAATGGCGCTCCATTAGTTACTTTAAAAAGTGTTGCAGGTTTAAATTTTAAATTATCTGTTAGTTCAAAAACATATCCTCCTGTTAAGTAAAAATGTTGTGTTTTTGCAACATTGGAGGTTGATGAGTTTTTATAATGTTTTGTATAAAGTAAATTAGGTACCGATAAACCTACGTACCATTTTTCTGTATATAAATAACCTCCAACACCAACTATAGGTGAAGTTTCTCTTAAATTGTTTTGAAAGGCTGGGTCTAATGGGTCTTTAATATTTATCCTAGCATAATCTATATCTATGATATGTAGCCCTCCTTTTAACCCAAAAGCAAAGTTTAAATCATAATCGTTTAGAGGCAATATATAAGATAAATCTGCTGCAAAAGATGTTTCTATCGATGGTCCTATTTCTTCTCTATATACAGATAAACCCAATCCTGTTCTTTCTCCCATTGGAGTATTAATAGACAACGTTTGCGTTATTGGTGCCCCTGGTATTCCTTGCCATTGCGACCTGTGTAGCGCATTAATACTTAATACATTTCTTGTTCCTGCATAAGCTGGATTTATAGAAATGGTATTATACATATATTGTGTAAACTGTGAATCTTGTTGAGAATATATTGAGTAATTAGCTAACAAAACAAGCAACACAATTATTACTTTAAAATCCTTCATAATTAATTAGTTTATAAATAAGTATCCAGCTCTTTTTACCATTTCAGAATTGTATTTATATTCTAAAATGTAATAGTATGTTCCTTTTGGTAGCCTGTCATTTCGGTTTAGAGTTAGCCTTCCATCCGAGTATCCTCTAAATGATTTGTCTTTATTATTATATCCTTTAGTTTCAAATATTTTAACACCTGATTTATTGAATATTTTAACTGTGTTATCTGGATAATTTTCTATACAACTAAACTCTAAAACGTCATTCTTACCATCATCATTGATACTTAATCCATTATACACTGTTAAACAACCACCTGGCAATATCAACTCTTCTTTAACCAGAGCTAATGCAAAGACACCGTAGCCTGTAGCTTCTGAAACTGTTGTTACCGAATTTGTAAGTTCATCTACAATTCCGCCTTCATCTACCCAAAACCCCTGAGTAGGATCCCAACGTACTATGTGTATTGCCGTTTTTGAAGTTGCTTGTGTAATAGCTGAAGAAGTTGTATTGTTATCCCATGTAAGCGTAACAACTACATTGGAATTTCCATTTTCTTGTGTAATTTCCCAATACTCATTTGTATCAATGTATTTAATTACACCTACCTTTAAGTTATGTGGATATAGTGCGTTACTGTTTTCTAAAAAATATTTAGACTTTATAATCTCTCTAGTATCAAGAGGTGCTGATATTTTTGACGCTCTGTATAAGTTTTTATCACCTACAGGAAACTCAAATTCAGTATCACCTTCTTTATGTACATAACCATCAACATGACTGGTATTAGAAGTATTACTATGCGATGCATTTTGCTCAAAAGTTATTATACCATTAAAGTTTGTGTTATCTACAATACCAGAAGAAAAATCTGCTTCATTGTATACATTTAATCTTCCTGATAATTGAAATGGTATTGCATTAGATGTATTATTAAATAATACATTATTAAAACGACTTACTGCACTTCCTGAAATTTGTTGGAAATCTGTTCCAATAAAATTAGCCGTACCATTAGGAGTTAAAAAATCGACGAGACCATCATTTTTAAAATCGGCATAAACATACATTTCACCTTCATTTACGAAGTTGCCTGTATTCGTATTTTCAAAATCATTAACCAATGAAATTGTCGTGCTTGGAGTAACGTATAAATCTCCTTCGTTAATTGTTTGTCCAAAACTATAAGTGCTACGAATAAACACTATAATTATAATGACCATGCTCAGTTTCTTCATTCTTATTTTTTTAAGTGAATTAAAATTTGAAACACAGAATTGGTTTTCCCTTTAACCATTCTGTTATTTCTTAAACATCAGGTTAGCTATTTGCGTTAAACATTAGCTTATTAAACAGGGAATCTTTGTCATTTCTCTTTTTTAACAAAGCATGTACAGGAGTGGAAAAAAAGTACTGGCAGTATGTTAAGTGTACTCTAGATATAGATGGGAAAACACTTTGATTTAAGGTATTCAAAGTCATCATTTTCCTAAAAATTGTAATCACTAAAGAATTGTGGTAATTCTGTTTAGGTAAGGTTATAGTATTGGTGATTACTTTTAATGAATCAATATTGATGATATTCTCTTTTTCATCTACATATGCTAATGCTTGCTTTTTTAAATTAAAAAAAACATTAGCTATAGATTTTAATATTAGAATATCATAGTTATGATCAACTTTAATATATTTTGCTTCCTTCCAATAATAAAACTCCTTAGTTATACTATTAGAAAAAGCTAATACATTTTTTATGTTATTATTAATGAATGATGATGTTTCTGAAACTCCAATTAATTTTATTTTTGGAGCAACAGTATCGTTAGTAAACGATATTACATCTAATTTTGAAGGTTTGTTTTGTGAAAAAATTTGCTCTCCGATTATGGAGAACGAATCTGAAGCAGAAAACAAGAATACTAATATAAAGGCATAATTCCTCATATTTAATAGACAATAATTGTTATTAAACTGAGGGGGGAAATAGTACTCTTGCGGCAAAAATACATTTTTTTCTGTATTCGTACACTTTTTTTAAAAATAAATTAAAATTTAGGGGAAAAACCCTTAATCTTGATTTTGACGTTTTTAAAATATTATAACCATACTATTTTTCTAAAGAAACAATGCGTAATAAAAACTTTTAGTTTTATGGAAAAGATATAATCTAGTAAGTAAAAATCTAAATATTTTTTTTCATAAAAAAAGCCAAATGTTAAACATTTGGCTTTATTAGTAGCGGGAACAGGACTCGAACCTGTGACCTTCGGGTTATGAGCCCGACGAGCTACCTACTGCTCTATCCCGCGATTTGCGGTTGCAAATATACAACTTTTTATTATTTAATTCCTAATATAATCTCATTTTTCTCTGATAAAACATGGAAAACCATTAAAAACAAGCATTTATAAAGTATATTCACTGTAAAAAGTATCTATATAGAAAACTCCATTAAAAAGCATTCTTTAATTTTTGCCATAAATTTGAAAATGGTTTGTAGAGATTCTTAGTTAATGTATTATAATTTTTATCGTCTTTTAACCCCAATCCAAATTTTACTTTTTTAATTTCTTCTGAACGTACTAGAGTACCAAACATCCAATCCCAAATAGCAAGTTTGGCTCCCATATTTTTATTAAAATGATTCTTATTATTACTATGATGAATCTGATGTTGAAAAGGGCTAATAAAAACATATTCTAACCAATTAAAATAGGTAAACCTGATATGAGAGTGTCTTAAATTTGCTCCAAAAACGAAGAAGAAAAAACTAAAGATATTCGCTCCTAAAAACATGACTTTATGAACAGAGTTACCTGACAGAAATTCGAAAAAACCTGTTGTAAACCCAAAAATAATAATCCCTCTAATATTATTTATAATCAATTCTACAGGATGAAGTCTGTACTGTGTCATTGGTGTTAAGCTAGTGGCTGAATGATGAATTTTATGAAATTCCCATAAAAAAGGAACTTTATGCATTGCATAGTGTATTAAAAAGCTAAAAAAATCATTCAGTATGGTTAATGTAAATGTATAAAGCAATAGAATTTGAATACTATTTATAGCCATTTTAGGGTACCCAAATTGATTGATTAAAAACTCATTAGTATAAAAAGCAATATAAAGCCCGTATATCAAATAAGGAGCTATACATAATAACTTAATAAAACTATTAATAAAGATTAAATAATAATCAATAAAAGCTGAACTGCTAAACCATATTTTTTTAGGTAATAGATATTGAACAAAATTTACTTTAGGTCTTATTTTTTTAAAAGTGTAAAAAGCTAGAAGCATAGCAGTAAATAAGTACAAGACATAAATTCTCTTACTTGGATTCTGGAAATAAGAAAAGGGCATATTAAGCCCTTTCTGAATGATATTAATAATATTATCTAACATCTACTACATGTTTCAATTCTTCTTTTTTTCAATCACTATTTTTTTAATCCCAACTCAACTAAACGTTCTGTTAAAAACTCTCCTGCTGTCATATCTTCATATTGCTTTGGCGCTTCTGTAGTAATACAACTTTCTAAACAAGTTAAATCCATATTTGGATTAGGATGTAAAAAGAATGGTGTTGAATATCTTGGTTTCTTTAATTTATCCAAGTTAGTTGGATTTACCACTTGATGTATTGTTGATCGTAATTTATTATTAGTTAAACGTGCCAACATATCTCCTACATTAATCACTATCTCATCTGGAGCTGGCATTACATCTATCCATTCTCCTGCTAAGGTTTGTGCTTGCAACCCTTCAGCACTGGCTCCCATTAATAATGTTATTAAGTTAATATCTCCATGTGCAGCTGCTCTTACAGAATCCTTATGTTTTGCTATAGCCTCTTCTGATAATGGATAATAATGTAATAAACGCAAAATGCTATTTCCATTTTTTATTTTATCACTGAAGTAATCTTCTGGTAATTCTAAATATAAAGCAATTGCTTTTAATAAATTTTTTCCTGTATTTTCTAATGTTTTAAAAACTTCTAAGCCCTTTTCTTTAAACTCAGGCATATTTTCTGGCCAGGTGTTTTCTGGATAATTAAATTCATTAACCTCTTCTACTTCTTGACCAATATGGAAAAACTCTTTTAAGTCAGGTACACTTTGCCCTTTTGCACTTTCTTTGTTTTTAGAAATATATCCACGTTGCCCAGCAAATTCTTCGTTTTCGAATTCTTTTTTAGTTTCATCTGGCAATGCAAAAAAGGTTTCGATAGTATCGTATAAATCTTTTTTTAAGTCTGTTGACACACCATGATTCGCAACTATCGCAAATCCCATATTAGAAAATGAATCACCAAAATCCTTAATAAACTGCTTCCTCTTATTCTCATCTGTTGATATAAAATCTAAATAATCAACTCTTTTAATTTCGTTTTTCTCCACTTCGTATTTATATTAATTATCAGGCTACAAATAAACTTAACACTCATCAATTAAAGCATGATAATTATCATGTTACAACACAAGCATTCGTTGTTACTTTGGATTAAATTTTTTGACAAGTGAAAATCGAACAGTTATATACCAAATGTTTAGCAGAAGCCACCTACTATATATCTTCAAACGGTGAAGCTGCCATAATAGATCCATTAAGAGAAACAACTCCTTATTTAGAAATGCTTAAAGCTGATAAAGCTGTATTGAAATACATCTTTTTAACACATTTTCATGCCGATTTTGTTTCTGGTCATGTAGACTTAGCCAAAGCAACTAACGCTACTATTGTGTATGGTCCAACTGCTATTGCTGATTTTGAATTTTATCAAGGAAAAGACAATGAGATATTTAAAATTGGTAATACTACTATACGTTTACTGCATACTCCGGGGCATACTCTAGAATCTTCATCATATCTGTTATATGATGAATCCAACAAAGAGCATTGCTTATTCTCCGGTGATACTTTATTTATAGGCGATGTTGGTAGACCTGATTTAGCTGTAACTTCAAATGTTTCAAAAGAAGATTTAGCAGGTAAACTATTTTCTTCCTTACATGATAAAATCATGACACTTCCTGAAGATATAATTATCTATCCAAATCATGGTAAAGGTTCGGCTTGTGGAAAAAATATGAGTTCTGAAACTTACGACACTCTTGCTAATCAAAAATTAGTAAACTATGCTTTAGCCCCTAACTTATCTAAAGACGAATTTATTAAACAAGTATTGGACGGTTTATCTACTCCCCCTCAATATTTTCCGAAAAATGCTTCCATGAACAAACAAATTAATAAACCAATAGATTTAATAATAAAAGATAGCCTTCGAGCTATTTCCTTAGATGATTTTATAGATTATACAACTCATAAAAACGCACTCATACTAGATGTTAGAACTACTAGCGACTTCATAAAACATCATATTCCTAATTCTATTTTTATTGGACTAGAAGGTAGTTTTGCTCCTTGGGTTGGAGAACTTATAAAAGACATTAATCAGCCTATTATCATCGTTGCTCCTAAAGGCAAAGAGGAAGAAACTGTAATTAGATTAGCAAGAATTGGTTATGATAATGTTTTAGGATATTTAGAAGAAGGAATAAATTCTTGGTTAAGAAGTAAACATAATACCGAATCAATTGATTGTATAGATGCAGATTCTCCACAATTACTTGAAAATAATTCTTTTGTTGATGTAAGACGTATTGGAGAAATAAATGACAACTCTGTTAAAAATGCTATTCATTTACCTTTAAATAATATTCAAAGTCAATTCAACAAACTAGATAAAAACCAACCTTATTTTATATACTGTGCTGGCGGATATCGTTCGGTAATTGCTATTTCAATTTTAAAACAACATGGATTCTCTAAACTAACTAATATTAATGGTGGATTTTCTGAAATTTTAAAAAGCACAATTCCACTTGAGAAATGTAGGAAAAACTGCCCTACTTGTCTTTGTAGTTAACAAAATAAAAAAAGCTTCACAGAAATGTGAAGCTTTTTGCTTAGTAGCGGGAACAGGACTCGAACCTGTGACCTTCGGGTTATGAGCCCGACGAGCTACCTACTGCTCTATCCCGCGATTTGCGGTTGCAAATATACAGCTTTTTATTCTTTATCACCAAACAAAAAGTAATATTTAAATTAATAAAATCGTTAACTACAACAAGAACAAGCATATAAAAACAAACATTTCTAACTTAAAACAGCTTATCTTTGCAACATGACACATAAAGCAGGATTTGTAAATATTATCGGGAACCCAAACGTTGGAAAATCAACTTTAATGAATGCATTAGTTGGTGAAAAACTATCAATTATTACTTCTAAGGCACAAACAACCCGACATAGAATTTTAGGAATTGTAAATAATGAAGACTATCAAGTCGTTTTCTCAGATACTCCCGGAATTATTAAACCTGCCTATGAGTTACAAGCTTCTATGATGGATTTTGTAAAGTCTGCTTTTGAAGACGCTGATGTTTTAATTTACATGGTAGAAGTAGGAGAAAAAGAATTAAAAAACGAAGCTTTCTTCAATAAAATTATTAATAGTAAAATTCCAGTTATATTATTATTAAATAAAATTGATAAATCTTCACAAGAAGAAGTTGAAGAAAAAATAGCTTACTGGAGAAACAAAGTACCAAACTCATTTGTTTATGTAATTTCAGCGTTAGAGAAATTTAATGTTGAAACTGTTTTTTATAAAATTATAGAATTACTTCCTGAAGCTCCTCCTTTTTATCCAAAAGATCAATTAACGGATAAACCTGAACGTTTTTTTGTAAATGAAAAAATTCGTGAAAAAATTCTTCAACACTACAAAAAAGAAATTCCATATTCAGTTGAAGTAGAAACAGAGGAATTTGTAGAAGAAGAAAAAATCATAAAAATTCGTGCAGTAATTATGGTTGAACGCGAAACCCAAAAAGGTATTATTATTGGTCATAAAGGAACAGCCATAAAACGTGTAGGTACTGAAGCAAGAAAAGATTTACAGCAGTTTTTTGATAAAAAAGTGTTTTTAGACTTATATGTTAAAGTAAATAAGAACTGGCGTTCTAATGAAAGACAATTAAAACGATTTGGTTATAAAGATTAACCTTTTACTTCTTTTAATAGTTTTTTTGTAAAATCTTTCAATTCATCCATTTGCTTTTTTCCAGTGGCTTTACCTATGGTTCCCACAAAATATAACAATACCCAAACTATAGGTAATACAACCAACATTACAATAGGTAATATTGACGATTTGTTTAACGACCAATTACTGTAAGCAATAATTCCGAAAATTAGAAAAGCAGTAGCCACAAAAAAATGCAAAAACATAAAGAGTGTCCATACTTGAGGTTTCGGGCCAAACAACCCTTTAACTTTAGAAGTTAAATCAGTTATATCTTCAATTTCAATATGTAATTGTGGTGACCAAAAATGATTTTCTTTATCAGGAACGTCAATCACCAAATGATTGTCTACAAGTTTAGTTCTATACTTTGATACTTCAGATAAATTCTTTTTAATCTCACCCAATAAAACTTCTGAATTCATCTCAAATTCAATTTGGAATCTCGGTTTTAGAAAAACCTGATTATATAATTTATCATCCATATTCTATATATTATTTGCCTACAATTTAGTAAAAACATTATACTATATGAAATTCTTATAAAGTTCATACTGTAAATTGTATCTTTGCACAAATTTTTGCAAAATGAGTAGTATTGTTGCCATAGTTGGTAGACCCAATGTAGGAAAATCCACTTTATTTAATAGGTTAGTACAACGCCGTGAGGCTATTGTAGATTCTGTTAGTGGTGTTACAAGAGATCGTCATTACGGTAAATCTGAGTGGAACGGAAAAGAATTTTCTGTAATCGATACTGGAGGATATGTAGTAGGATCAGATGATATTTTTGAAGGAGAAATACGTAAGCAAGTTCAATTAGCTATTGATGAAGCTGATATTATTGTTTTTGTAGTTGATGTAGAACAAGGAATTACTCCTATGGACGAAGCTGTTGCAAAAATATTACGCCAAGTAAAAAAGCCTCTTTTTATGGCTGTAAATAAAGTAGATAATGCGATGCGTGATGCTGATGCTGTTGAATTTTACAATCTTGGTTTAGGAGATTACCATACAATTTCTTCAATAAATGGAAGCGGTACAGGGGATTTATTAGATGCTGTAGCTGAAGCTCTACCAGAAGAAGAAGAATCTGCTGAAGATGAATTACCTCGTTTTGCTGTAGTTGGTAGACCTAACGCAGGGAAATCTTCTTTTATCAATGCTTTAATTGGTGAAGATAGAAACATTGTTACAAACATAGCTGGTACTACACGTGATTCTATTGACACAAAATACAACCGTTATGGTTTTGAATTCAATTTAGTAGATACTGCTGGTATTAGAAAAAAATCGAAAGTAAAAGAGGACTTAGAGTTTTATTCTGTAATGCGTGCTGTACGTGCCATTGAACATTGTGATGTTGCTATCTTAGTAGTAGATGCTACTCGTGATTTTGAAGGTCAAGTTGAAAAAATATTTTGGCTAGCAGAAAAAAATAGAAAAGGTATTGTTATACTTGTTAACAAGTGGGACTTAATCGAAAAAGAGACTAATACAATGCGTGATTTTGAAGCGCATATTAGAAAGAAAATTGCTCCTTTTACAGATGTTCCAATCGTATTTATATCTGTATTAAACAAGCAACGTATTTTTAAAGCTATTGAAAGTGCTGTTGAAGTTTATGAAAACAGAAAACGCCGTATTAAAACAAGTAAATTAAACGAAACTATGCTGGAAATTATGGAGCACAACCCTCCTCCAGCAACTAAAGGAAAGTTTATAAAAATCAAGTATTGTATGCAACTACCTACGCATACACCACAATTTGCATTTTTTGCCAATTTACCTCAATATATTAGAGATCCTTATAAACGTTATTTAGAAAACCAATTGCGCGAACATTATAACTTTAATGGTGTGCCTATTAGCATTTATTTTAGACAAAAATAGGTTTAACATAAATTAACTTTTTTAACAGTAGTTTTTTCATTTCTTTGTACGCTATTTAATTTTTTGCTACAAAAACTATGAAAAAACTACTTTTTGTTTTTGGGTTATTTCTTATTGGAAATATTTCAGCTCAATCCTATCAATTTAAAATTACTGGAAAAATCAATTCTTTTAAAGAAAAGAAACCAATAGAAGCAGCAACCATCCATTTAGAAAGAGTTAAAGATTCTTCCGTTATTTCATACACTATTTCTAACGAAAAAGGTAACTTCTCCTTAGAAGGTAAATCGTTTCACAAAGATTTAAAACTGTTTATTTCTTTTGTAGGAATGGATAATTACACCAAACTAATATCATTAGGTAAAAAAACAGATTTTAATCTTGGAAACATCGATATAAAAGAGAGTAGCAATTTATTAAACGAAGTTGTCATTAAATCTAGAGCTCCAATTACGATAAAAAAAGATACTGTGGAATTTAATGTAAAATCTTTTAAAACTAAAAAAGATGCTAATGTTGAAGATTTATTAAAAAAATTACCAGGTGTAGAAGTTGATGAAGAAGGAAAAATAACTGTTAACGGTAAATCTGTAAATAAAATACTTGTTAACGGTAAACCATTCTTTGGGAACGACCCTAGCATTACTACTAAAAATCTAACAAAAGACATTATTGAAAAAGTTCAGATTACCGATACAAAATCAAAGTCTGAAGCTTTTTCTGGAGAAAAGGGGGATTCTGAAAACAAAACAATTAATCTTACCATAAAAAAAGAAAACAACAAAGGTTGGTTTGGTAGAGTGTCAGCTGGAGGAGGTACAGATAAACGCTATGAAGCCGCTACAATGGTTAACCGTTTTGACAATAATCAACGATTTAGTGTTCTTGCAAGTACAAATAACATTAACTCACCAGGTTTTAGTTTTGGTGAGATTCAAAAAATGTTTGGAAGTGGTGGTAATACATGGATTAATGGAAACGGAAGCTTTAGTATCAACGGAAGAAATTTTGGGGGCGGAAGTGGAATCATAAAATCAAAAACTGCTGGAGCTACTTATGCTGATGAATATGGTAAAGGACTAGATATTAACGCTAACTATTTCTATTCAGGAAGTAATTCTAATAATGAATCAAAAAACAATAGAGAATACACTTTACCTGATAGAAAATATTTCACAACATCTTCTTCAAACTCAGATAATGAAAACCACAACCATAGTATAGATACTGAGTTAGATATAGAAATAGACTCTACTTTCCTTATAAACATCAACCCTTCGTTTGTTTATAATAAAAGAATAGGAAACAATAGTATACAAGAAGAGTCTTTAGACGAAAATAAAACACTAACCAATAGTTTTACTAGCAACTCATATTCAAAATCTACAGCTAACAATTTTAGAAATAAAATAGACATCACAAAAAAGTTAGGAAAAAACGGTTCATTCATTAAAGCTTATATTATTAATCAAGTTGATAAATCTGACTCTGAAGACTTTAATAGATCTACAATTAATATTTTAGGAACTAACCCTAGTATAGAAAATAGAGATCAAAAAAGCACAACAACTAATAACTTAAATAGCATCAATTCTAAAATTACATACAGGCTTCCTATAATTGCTAAAAAATTCTTTTTAGACACGAAATATACTTTTATTCAGGATGAAAGAGATAACAAGAGAGGAACCTTTGATTTTAATAATACAACCCAACAATATTCAGATTTTAACCAGGATCTAAGTTCTGATTTCACTTATAATGACATAGTTAAAACTCCAGCTTTGGAATTTGTATACAACACGAAAAAATGGCGTTTTAATGTTGAAACAGGATTAGTAAACAGAACCTTAGAAAATAAAGATAAACTGAGACCAAACTTAAGTTTAAAAAAGGAGTTTAATAACTTATCATTAAGATCTAACCTCCGATATCGATTTGATTCTAAAGCTTCTTTATCTTTTAGTTATCGTATAAACAATAGAGTCCCAACACTTAATCAAATTCAACCATTTTCTAATGTAAACAATCCTTCAAACATTATTACAGGAAACCCTGAATTAAAACCTACACAAAACCACAGAATGTATATTAACTTCAATAAATATAACTGGCAAGCTGGTACTGGATTATGGTTTTATGTAAGTGGTAGTATGTTTAAAGACCAAATTGTTTCTAACACAACAATAGATGCTGATTTACGTAGAAACACTACTTATGAAAATGTTGATGGAGGCTACGATATCTGGAGTGGTGGTAGTTACACTAAAAAAGTAAAACTAGACTCTATTACTAGTTTAAAACTTAGAGCTGGTGCTAACATAAGTGCTTATAAAAACTTTAATATTTTAAACAATGTAAAAGAAGGAGCAAGAACTACAGCGCTTAGACCAAATCTTGGAATTACCTTAAACTGGAACAAGTTAGTTTCTATAGAAACTAGATATGACATCTCTTTTTCAAGAACAAAATATGACATAAACACCAATCAAAATCAAGACTTCACTAGACATTCATTACGAATATTAACAAGGACAAATTTTCCCAAAAAGCTTGAATGGAGAAATGATATTAGATATACTTACAATCCTAATGTAATTGGTTTTGATAAAGCTGCTTGGTTTTGGAATGCAACACTAGCATACTCGGTTTTAAAAGACAAGGGTACCATTAGCTTAAAAGCATATGACTTACTAAATCAAAACACAAATGCACAACGTAGAGCCATATCTAATTATGTAGAAGATTCGCAAAGTACCGTTTTACAACAATACTTTATGCTTGGTTTCAGCTGGAAATTTAACAGCCTAGGTAAAAAAGGAAAAATTAGAGAATATAATTTTAATTTCTAAAACTAATTTTCACTATACAAAGCCATTGTTATTAATTTAACAATGGCTTTTTTTCGTTTTCAAGCATATTTCGAAAGCAAAATAGCCTAAAAACGACAAACTGTATACAATTTCGTAAATTTGCACACAGAAAGAAAGGAAACAAATGAAAATAAGGCAACCAAAAGATTTAAAAAACGTAGAATTACCAATGCAACTTAAAGTTAGCTTTGAAAAAATCTACCAAATGATTAGTGGTTTTGCTAGTGAAGAACAAAAAGACCACCCTTATCATGCCTCAGCAGGCATTATGATGAAGGAAATTCAAAAGTATCCAGAACTTATTACCGGATTTTCTGACTTATCTTTATTAAAAAAATATGAAGATATTATAGATCTTTTATTGGAAAACCTTTTTCCTCTTATGCTAACTAATAATGAGATAAAAGCAGCTACAATGCCTTTTACTTTTACTTCTTTTAAGTTTACAGAAAGGTTTGAAAGTATTATTCAAAATGCAGGAGAGGATTATGATTTACGAATTAGAGATTTTGAAGAAGGTACTATGTACATTATGGCTTGTACTCTAATTTTAGGATTAGTATACAATACCCACATTGATTTAAAAAGACCTTTCTTCTTTGATATCCCTGATAAAACAGCAGGTATTACTAAACATTATCGTGTTGCTTTTAATGGTGATTTTATGGAAATAACTCCAACTGAAAAAGCACCTATACTTACAGAAGAAGACATCAAAATATTGCTAGACAATTTTGACAACCCTGATGTTTGGAGAGAAAAATTTCCTCCAAACTCATATATATTCAAAGGTTTTGGCATCATGAATTTATTTGATGTAACGGCTGATGAAACGATTTCTTCTATCAGAAACACCTTGTTAGAAAAACACGATGATAGTATTAATGAAAAACTTCAAAAAGACTTACGTGAATTTTTTAATATTAAGGATTTAACCACTGGATTTTCGCTTTTTGACACATCTCATTCTAAATTAGAATCAACACACATAAAAAAATCTGAAAGTCTAATTTTAAATGACGAATGTGCTATTAATTGTGATCTCTTTTTCTGTGATTATATTTTAGAAAAAGTTTTTCATCAAACTGAGACTATTGCCATTTCTGATATTGAAAAATATGGCAAACAGTCTAATCAGAATTTCTTTTACAAACGTTTAAAAGAAAAAAGTATTGGTAGTCTTTTATTAATTCCAATAAAAGCCTCTAATAATGATGATCTCGCATTAATAGAAATTGCTTCTCCTAGACCTTATGAATTAAACTCATTAAATCAGCAAAAATTAAAAGATTTAATTCCAGTTTTCGAAGCTGCTATTGAGCGTTCTGCTGATGAATATCAAAATGTTTTAGAAGCTACCATTCAGGAACATTACACTTCTATTCACCCTTCAGTAAAATGGCGTTTTTATGAAGCAGCTGAAAATTATCAGACTGATATTTTCAACAAAGAAGAAGATATTAAACTAGACCAAATTGTTTTTGAAAACGTTTATCCTCTTTATGGGCAATCTGACATTAAAGGATCGTCTATAGCTAGAAACAATGCTATAAAAGAAGATTTAACAACTCAGCTTAACTTAGGAATTTCTGTTCTAAAAGAAGCTTGTAAATCTGAAAAACTACCTATTTACAACGAATTAATGTTCCGCATTAAAGAATATTCACATGAGGTAGAAATTGGATTAAAAGCTGGAGATGAAATTGGTATTTTAGATTTTTTAAAACGAGAAATATATCCTGTTTTTAATCATATCAAAGAAATAAATAGTGAGTTACATTCCTTAGTAAACACCTATATGGATCGTTTAGACCCTAATCTACAGGTAGTATATGAAAAACGTAAAGCTTATGAGCATAGTGTGACTTTGTTAAACAATAAACTTGCTAAGTTTATAGACTCTAAACAAGAAGATGCACAAAAAATGTTTCCTCACTATTTTGAACGCTATAAGACAGATGGTGTAGAATACAATATGTACATAGGACAATCTTTAACAAAGACAAGAAAGTACGATGACTTATATCTATACAACTTAAGATTATGGCAATTACAAGTTATGTGTGAAATGGAAAACGTTGCACATACTGCACGTAAATCTATGGAACACGATTTACAAGTAGCCTCATTAATTTTAGTGCATAGTAATCCATTAGCTATTAAATTTAGAATGGATGAAAAGCAGTTTGATGTAGATGGTGCTTACAACATTCGTTATGAGATTATAAAAAAACGTATTGATAAAGCACATATCAAAAACACAAATGAACGTTTAACTGTTCCAGGTAAAATAGCCATTGTATATTCTCAAGATAAAGATGCTGATGAATACTTAAAATACATTAAGTATTTACAGTCTAAAAATCAATTAGGAGAAATTGAAAAATTAGAATTGGAAGATCTACAAGGCGTGTCTGGATTAAAAGCTTTACGTGTTGAAGTTATTTATCAAAAAGAATTTGACAGTCAAAAAACAATTACTATAGATCAATTAATGGATGAGTTTAAAGCATAAACTCATCCATTTTATTTTATGAAGCAGCAGCTGCTACCTCTTGTATTTGAAATGCTATTGCAAATACCATTACACTTACTATAATACCAATCATAAATACAGTATACGTAGTTCTTAACAATTTATACTTTCTATTTAAAACCAATCCTAAAAAGTATAAATCTTTGGTAAGTGAACCATATAAATAATCACGATCTTTCATCATTTCATCCATAGCCCACTCAAATTCAGGCAATTTCATTTGATGAAAATTTCCAAAGAATAATAAATTCACCTTTTTATTCGCTACATCTTCCTTCGTAAATTTTCCTTCAGTTACATTAGGCCTTGTTGCCATTACCGATAAAATAATAGACGCTACAGTAAACGCAATAAATACTATTGAAGGTATTATTAAATAATGATTTGATGGATTATCTAACTTAGGAATCAACGTAGATAATGCCATAGAAATAATAATAGCATTAACCGATAATAAAATATTAGCTTTTGTATCGGCAATATCACTTAAAGTTATGTGATTTCTTAAAGCTACCCGAAACATGGTTTCAATACCTCTTTCCGGTAACTCAACCTTATTCTTTTTAAAATCTAGCTCGTCCTTTTTCTGCTTAAGCTTAGTATTTTCTTGCTTTATTTTTTTCTGAGTTTTTAATAATTGAGCTAGGTTTTTACTTTCAGTCTTACTCCAATTTTTGGCAGCAAAATCTGTGTAAAAACGATGCTTGGTCATAAACTTAATATTTTCTTCATTCCATTCAATATCAGAAACAACATGATCTTTAGTTAACTCCCACTCTTTTCTTAACAAAGAACTATAATCACTAAAATTCTTACTTCCTAAATGCGCACAATCCGCGTCGCGAATTATTTTTTCTCCTTCAGTTTTAGGTTTAGTTCCCATCTTGGTTGCCATTATTAAACCAGAAACCTCAGCAATAATAGCTTCAGAAACACTTTTCTCTTTAAGAAAACTTTCAGCTATTTTCACACTTTCTTCCTCATGATTATCCATAGATACAGTATATCCAGTATCGTGAAACCATGCTGCTAAAATTAAATTATTAGCAGAAGCTTCTTCAACTTTTAACCCTTCAATCAACTCTTTAGTTTTTTCAACTACACGTTGCGTGTGAAAAAGGTTATGATATACAAATGAAGGTTTCAACTTTTCATTCAAAAAGTTTATTACAAAATTCTCCGCTTCAATTAATAAATTTTCCATCAAAAAGGTTTTTGCTAAATTAAAAATAATATTTAACTCTAGTTAAACGTAAGTTTATTGAGTTTAGTACGACTACCCTATTGTTAAATGCTTTAAAATATAGTACAAGGTCAAAATTATAATTGGTTATGTACTATATTTTTTGTTCAAAATTTTCATATTTTTAATTAAAACAGAAAGGACTATAATATGCTAACTTGGAACAACATTATTCATTTTGCTGTAAACGGAAATCCAACTCCAAATAAAAGAGTTGAAAAAACTGAAGCTGAATGGCAACAATTATTAACCCCAGAACAATTTAGAATTACACGCTTAAAAGGAACTGAACGTCCTTTTTCTGGTGAACTGTGTTCTGTTTATGATGAAGGACAATATAACTGTATTTGCTGTAACACTCCTTTATTTGATTCAACAATTAAGTTTAACTCAAGTTCAGGATGGCCTAGTTTTACACAGCCTATTAAAGAAAACGCTATACAATATCATCGCGACACCACACATGGAATGGTTCGAGTAGAAGTTTTATGCAATACTTGTGATGCTCATTTAGGACATGTTTTTCCAGATGGTCCTGAACCAAGTGGATTACGTTATTGTATTAACTCAGAATCTATGCAACTAGAAACGGATGACAACAATGGATAATAAAAACATACAAATTGCCACTGTAGGTGGTGGTTGTTTTTGGTGTACTGAAGCAGTATTTCAAGAAATAAAAGGAGTTCTAAAAGTTGTATCTGGTTATTCAGGAGGAAATGCACCTGGACATCCAACTTATAGAGAAGTTTGCTCTGGTTTAACAGGACATGCAGAGGTAATACAAATAACTTTTGATGCTGATATTATTTCGTATCAAGAAATATTAATCATTTTTATGACAACACATGATCCTACAACACTAAATAGACAAGGTGCAGACAGAGGAACTCAATATCGATCGGTGATATATTATCATAATGATGAACAAAAAGAAATCGCCGAAGTAGTTTCAAAAGAGGTTGCTCCTTTTTATGAAAACCCGATTGTTACAGAGATAAGTCCTTTAGCTACTTTTTACGAAGCAGAAAAGGAACATCAAGATTATTACGCTAGAAATCAATCACAAGGGTATTGCAGTTTTGTTATTACACCAAAGTTGTCAAAACTCAGAAAATTACATGCAGATAAACTGAAATAGTATGATTAAATTATACGGAGCACAACGTTGTCATAAGACACAATACTACCAAAATTATTTAAAAACGCGTAACATAAGTTACGCGTTTTTTGATGTTGAAAAGAACGAATTATATGCTGAAGAATTACGCAATTTATACGAAAACAGAAGGCTAAACTTCCCTACAATTACCATTGGTAAGAAAAGGCTCAGAAATCCGACAGATAAAGAGTTAAACAAATGGTTACAAAAACTAAAATAGCATTTGGAGGAGGTTGTCATTGGTGTACAGAAGCCGTGTTTCAATCTTTAGTAGGCGTAAATAAAGTAGAACAAGGTTTTATTGCTTCCACTAATGAAGACAGTACATTTTCAGAAGCAGTTATTGTACACTTTAATCCAGAAGAAATTTCCTTAGAAACATTAATTGAAATTCATCTTCATACACATAAGAGTACATCACAACATTCAATGAGAAAAAAATACAGATCGGCAGTTTATGTATTTTCAAAAAAACAAAAGTTAGATACTACTCAAATCATAAAAAGTCTACAAAAAAACTTTCATCAAAAAATAATTACACAGGTATTAGATTTTGTAGAATTTAAAGCTTCAGATGAAAGGTTAATAAACTACTACTATTCAAATGCTAAAAAACCTTTTTGTGAAAAATTTATCAACCCAAAATTAAAAATACTCTTAGCTAATTTTTCCAAACATGTAAATAGAAATAAGCTAAATCATGCAAGTCCATCATTATGAGAATAACAAAACTTAATATTACCAATAAAAAAGGTTACAAGCTACAGGCTTATTTAGAACTACCAGTAAATCAAAAACCTAATTACTATGCTATTTTTGCACACTGTTTTACTTGCAGTAGTACTTTAGGAGCTGTTAAAAACATTAGTCGTTCTCTAACAAAACATGGGTTTGGAGTCATACGTTTTGATTTTACAGGTTTAGGACGAAGCGAAGGGAACTTTTCTGAAAGTTACTTTTCAGCAAACGTTGATGATCTTATTGCTGTAAACAACTATATAACCGAGCATTTTGAAGCTCCATGTTTATTAATAGGACACTCATTAGGTGGTGCAGCCGCTATTGTTTCTGCTTCTAAATTAGAGAATATAAAAGCGGTAGCTACTATTGGAGCTCCTGCAGATATAGCACATGTAAAACATTTATTTTCTCACGGAATTGAAAATATAGAAAATGAAGATTCAGTTGAAGTAAATATTGGAGGAAGACCTTTTAAAATTAATCAAGAGTTTGTTTCTGATTTCGATAAAATAAACTTAGCAGAGGTAACCAAATCACTCCGCAAACCTATATTAATTTTACACTCTCCTGTAGATACAATTGTAGGAATTAATAATGCTCAGGAACTTTATTTAAACGCTCATCACCCTAAAAGCTTTATTAGCTTAGATAATGCTGATCATTTATTATCAGATCCTAAAGATAGTATCTATGCAGGTAATGTTATAGGGACATGGGTAGCTCGTTATTTTCCTCAAAAAGAAAATACAATGCTAGAAACTAAAGGAGAACAGCTAGTTGGTCATCTAAATTTGGTAGAAGATAATTTTACAACAACAATTCAATCTAAGAATCATACTTTAATTGCAGACGAACCCGCTTCTGTAGGAGGTGATGATTTTGGTCCTTCTCCTTACGAATATTTAAACGCTGGACTAATTGCCTGTACAGCTATGACTTTGAAATTATATGCAGAACGTAAAAAATGGGATTTACAAGAAGTCTTTGTTTATGTTACTCATTCTAGAAAACATAGTGATGATTTAGGAATTGAAATAGAAAAACCTACATACCTAGACCATATCAGTAAAAAATTAAAATTTGTTGGCAATTTAGATGAACAACAAAAAGAACGATTAAAAGAAATTGCTTCTAAATGTCCAGTACATAAAACTTTAGCTAGCCAAGTAATTTTTAACACAACAATCATAGAAAATTAACAAATTATGAACCTAATAAACAATTTAAAAAGTTATTTTAAAACAAGAACAGAAGGAAATAACACCTTAAATGCTCCTGAAGGAGTATGCCCTAACTGCTGGGGAAAACAGGAGTGGGAAGGAGAATTTTACAAGAAGATTAAAGTAAATAATATTACACCAGAGCATAATACATATGATAATTTCATTCATGAAGTAGCCTCTAAACTTGATAAAATTACCTTAAAAGAAGATATTTTAATATGCGAAACTTGTAATGTAAGTTATAAAAATTAACACCAATGGACTATTCTGATTTTAGAGAATCTCAACAATTTTTCAACACTAAAGATGGGAAAATAGCTTATATCGATCAAGGAACTGGACCTACCTTGCTTCTACTCCATGGAATTCCAACTTCTGGTTGGTTATATAGAAAAATGATTCCATTATTAGTGAAAAAAGGATACAGAGTTATAGCTCCTGATATGCTAGGTTTTGGAACAAGTGATTCACCCAAAAGCTATGATGCTTATATTGAAAAAAAGCAAGCAAAGCGAGTTTTAGCGTTAATGGATTTTTTAAAAATTAAAGAATGGACACATATTTTTCATGATGCAAGTGGTTTATGGACTTGGGAATTATGTAAACTGAGCCCTGGAAGAATAAAAAGACTTGTAATTTTAAACACAATAATATATACCGAAGGCTTCAAGCCTCCTATGCGATTTGGAAAAAATCTTTTTACTAAAATAGTAATGTCGTTATACACCTTTAAAATAACGAACAATCTTCTCATCAAAAATCTTTTTAAAATGGGACTTGTAGAGAACACACTATCCAAAACAGATTTAGAAGGATATCAAAAACCATTGTTAGAAGGTAAAAATAAAGCTATGTATTATTTTTTTTCTAGAACATGTCATAACCTTCCTAACTATAAAGAAGTATTAAAGAAACTACAAATACCTACCATGGTTATTTGGGGAAAGGAAGATGAGTTTTTAAAATGGACTCCACAAGAAATGTTAGTTTCAAAAGATTTAAAAATTAATAGTAAGAACATTCATCAAATAGACGCTAAACATTTTATACAAGAAGAAAAACCAGAAGAAATTAGTAATTTTATCCATTCATTTATTCAAGATAATGAAGCTTAAAAACCACGATACTTTTAATACTGAATTGCCTGCTGATAAGATATTAGAAAATTCACGCAGACAAGTTCTAGATGCTTGTTTTTCTTATGTAGAACCTAAAAAAACGGCAAAACCACAATTATTACATGTTTCCGAAGAAATGCTAGAAGCAATTGGTCTAACTTCAGAAGATGCTTCCTCTAACAAATTTCTAAATATATTTACTGGAAATGAAGTTATAGAAAACACACATCCATATGCAATGTGTTATGGCGGACATCAATTTGGTAATTGGGCTGGACAGCTGGGAGATGGACGTGCTATTAATTTAACTGAAGTTGTACACAATAATAAACGTTGGGCAATTCAATTAAAAGGAGCTGGAGAAACTCCCTATTCAAGAACTGCCGATGGATTAGCTGTATTACGCTCGTCAATTAGAGAATATTTATGTAGCGAAGCAATGTTTCATTTAGGAGTTCCAACTACTAGAGCATTATCTCTAAGTTTATCTGGCGATCAAGTTTTACGTGATGTATTATACAATGGAAACCCTGCTTATGAAAAAGGTGCTATTGTTTCACGCTTAGCGCCAAGTTTTATTCGTTTTGGAAATTTTGAAATTCTAGCTGCACGCAAACAGCATTTAATACTTCAAGAGTTAGTTGATTATACTATAAAACATTTTTACCCAGAGATTATATCAACAGGAAAACAAAAATATCTTGACTTTTTAACGCAAATTCGCAATCGTACAATAGACATGATTGTACATTGGCAACGTGTTGGTTTTGTCCACGGTGTAATGAACACAGACAACATGTCAATACTAGGGTTAACTATAGATTATGGACCTTATGGCTGGTTAGAAGGTTATGATTTAGGATGGACTCCTAATACTACAGACAGGCAACATAAAAGATATCGTTACGGAAATCAATCACATATTGGACTGTGGAATTTATTCAAACTAGCCAATGCCTTATATCCTATTATTGAAGAAGTAGATCCTTTGCAAAAAATATTAGATGAGTATTCTGATATTTATAATGAAAAATATCTTCAAATGATTAAGTCTAAAATTGGAGTATTTTCTGAACATAAAGACGATAAAGAATTAATTGGTCGTTTAGAGGAAACATTACAACTAACAGAAACTGATATGACTATTTTCTTTAGAAAACTAGCCAATGTTTCTATTGAAGATAATATTGATGTTGCTTTCAAAAAAGTTGAAAACGCTTTTTACACACCCAATGAAATTACTCAAGAAATAAAAAATTATTGGGAAGACTGGTTTAATAGATATTTTAAAAGATTACAACAAGAAAACAGTTCTGACACTGAAAGAAAACAAAAAATGAATTCAGTAAATCCAAAATATGTTTTTAGAAACTATATGGCTCAATTAGCAATAGATGACGCTGATAAAGGCGATTATAAATTAATTGATGAATTCTACACATTATTTAAAAATCCTTATTCAGAACAACCAGAATTCGAAAAATGGTTTGCAAAACGACCTGAATGGGCACGTCATAAAGTTGGTTGTTCTATGCTAAGCTGTAGTTCGTAAAACACTAAATTAATATTATTACAAAAGCACCTCTTTGAATTATGAGGTGTTTTTTTATGCTCCAATTTTACATCTGTAATATATATACAAGCATCAGTAAAATGTATACATACACCCTATTAAACCATTATAATTTTACACCATAAATAACTGAAAGTTAAAATCGTAAAATTTAAAACCAATGAAAAAACTAATAGCTTTTATATTCCTATTAACTACAATTAATGGAATTTCACAAAACAGAAACTGGAGCACAAAAACATCAAAAGATGGAAAAACTGTTGTTAAATATGACATTGTAAAAAACAATGGCAAAACACATATTTATTATACAGCAGAAACCAAAGGAGATGTTTCAATAGAAAAAATTGAAAACTATTTTTCCGTTTCAGAAAACCATAAACAATTTTTAGAAAACACTACAAAAAGTGAACAAGTAAAGAAAACATCCGATACCGAATGGACTACTTATTATTATTTTGATGCTCCATGGCCAATGCCTAATAGTGATGCTGTCCTAAATTTTAAAACAACTAAAACAAATACTACAATTGCTTTTACAGGAACTTCAGCTCCTAAAAGTTATAAAACGACAGATGTAAAACGTATGGAAATATATAATATCAAATACAGTTTTGAAAAAATTAATGACAATTCCACTAAAGTTATCATCTCGGCAGATTTTGTTCCTATTGGCTCAGTACCAAAATGGTTATTAAAAGGTTGGTTTCCTAAAGGACCTGCTGGAATTGCAAGTAGATTACTAAAAGAAGCTTCTAAACAGTAAAATGTATACATCAATCTGTAATATATATACACCTAACCTACTCATGTACAATAATTTTGCATTGTAAACAACAATTAAATAAAACATAAAAACATATATCATGAAAAAAGTAGCATTAATCACTGGAGCTAGTAGTGGAATTGGGAAAGAATTAGCTATAATTCATGCTCAAAAAAAAGGAGATCTAATTCTGGTTGCTAGAAGGTTAGATAAATTAGAAGAACTTAAAATTGAATTAGAAGTAAAATTCGGCATCACCGTTATAACCATAGCTAAAGATTTAAGCATACCAAATGCAGCTAAAGAACTATATAATGAAATTCAAGAAATGAACGTTCAGGTTGAGTTCTTAATAAACAATGCAGGTTTTGGTTTACGTGGTAAATTCCATGAATTGCCTTGGGAGCGTCAACAACAAATGATAAACTTAAATATGGTTGCTTTAACAGAGTTAATGTATTTATTTTTACCAGCAATGGTAGCTCGCAATAGAGGTAAAATCTTAAACACTTCATCAACAGCTTCTTTTATGCCTGGGCCTTTACAAGCTATTTACTTTGCAACTAAATCATATGTTACTTTTTTAAGTAATGCTATTGCAGAAGAATTGCACGATACCAACGTTACTGTAACCAACTTAATGCCTGGCGCTACTGAAACTGAATTTGCAAAAACTTCTGGCATGGATGAAACAGGATTATTTGAAAAAACTGTAACTGCAAAATCTGTAGCTGAAGATGGTTATAAAGCAATGGAACAAGGGAAATTAGACGTTGTTTCTGGATTAACTTTTAGCCAAAAGTTAATGATGAAATCAATTCCTTTTACACCTAAAAAGACCATCTTAAAACAAATACGCAAAATGCAAGAAGTCTAAATAGTGTATATTGTATTATAAATTAAAACTTGATTAGCGTTTAAAGAGACATGAAAGAAATAATTCATATAAAATCTATTACTGAAATTAATAAAACCTTTGGTTCACCAGCTCCGAAACACCCATTAATTGCCATTATGTGGGCTAAAGATTTCCCAGATTTTAGTCAATTTTATGGTATTAAATACAACTCTGATTTATTTACAGTATCTCTAAAAGATGGTATTGAAGGTGTAATGGGATATGGTCGTAACAATTATGACTTTCAAGAAGGAACAATGGTTTTCTCTAAACCTAATCAAGTAGTTTCAATAGAAGAAAAAAAAGTAGCCAAAGATGCTAAAGGATGGACCCTAATATTCCACCCAGACTTAATTAGGAAATCTGAATTAGGTAAAACGATAAATCAATATTCATTTTTTGATTACGAAGTACACGAAGCACTACACTTATCTGAAGAGGAAAAAGATATATTAACCGACTTAGTACAAAAAATTGAATTAGAAATTAATCAGAATATCGATAAGCATAGTCAGAAGTTAATTATATCTACCCTTGAACTTATTTTAGACTATTGTAATCGTTATTACGACCGTCAATTTTATGTTCGTACCAATCTTCATCAAGACCATGTAACAGAACTCGCAACATTACTTCGTGAATATTTTTCATCAGATAAACCTTCAAAACTGGGACTTCCATCGGTAAAGTATTGTGGGGAACAATTAAATATGTCTCCAAACTATTTAAGTGATTTATTAAAAAAAGAAACAGGAAAAAGTGCTAAAGATCATATTTATGCTTTTGTAGTAAACAAAGCAAAAAACAAACTATTAGGCACAACAGATTCTGTTAGTGAAATTGCTTACGATTTAGGTTTTGAATACCCACAACATTTCAGCAAACTTTTTAAAAAACAAACAGGAATAAGCCCCGCAAAATACAGGTCTCAAAATTAAAAACCATGAAAAGAGTAATTATTACGGGCTCTACCGGCATGGTAGGAAAAGGTGTATTATTGGAATGTTTAGATAATGTCAATATTGAAAAAGTATTGGTAATTAATCGTTCTACTTTAAATATCCAACACTCAAAGTTAGAAGAAGTTTTACTAAAAGACTTTTCACAACTAACATCTATCAAAGATAAATTGATAGGCTATGATGCTTGTTTCTTTTGTATGGGGATTTCTTCCGTAGGAATGAACGAAGAAAAATACACACAAATTACATTCAATATTGTCAAGGTTTTTGCTGATGTTTTGCATAAAATAAATTCAAATATGGTTTTCAATTACGTTTCTGGTACTGGAACAGATAGCTCAGAAAATGGAAGTAGTATGTGGGCTCGTGTAAAAGGGAAAACTGAAAATTATATTTTTAACAAAGGATTTAAAGATGCTTATGCATTTCGTCCTGGAGCCATCATTCCAGAAAAAGGAATCAAATCGAGAACCAACTGGTATAGTATTATTTATATACTTCTAACTCCTTTTTTTGGTTTAATGAAAAAATCAAAAAACATTACAACTACTACAAAAATCGGTTTAGCGATGATAAACTCTTTACATCATACACAAACCTTAAAACATTTAGAAAATAAAGACATAAATGTCTTAGCTGAAAAGCTTTCTTAACTCATGAAAAAACTTTTTAAAAAAATGACAATCGCAGTTATTTCAATAATTGCAATTTTTATAATTGCATACCTACTATTTGTTAATTTCAATCCAGTATTTGGAGGAAACGTTTCAAAAGAATTACAAGCAGAATATGTAAAATCTAAAAACTATAAAAATGGTAAATTTCACAATATTGGGGGGATAGAGCAAAAAATGACATTTGACAAAACCATCGACATTTTAAAACAAATGTTATTTGAAAAATTTCCGAATGCTAAACCTAAAAAAGAACTTCCAATATTAAAAGCTGATTCTACTAATATTGCTAATTATAAAGAAGCAACTAGACTTCTTTGGTTTGGACATTCAGCATTTTTATTACAAACCAATAATAAAAACATTCTAATAGATCCAATGCTTACAGAAATGCCTTCTCCTATTTCAAGAGATGCACAGCGAAGATTTAATAAAGAAATTCCAATTGAAATTGAACAGCTTCCCAAAATAGACGTTATCCTAATTTCACACGATCATTACGATCATTTAGATTATGAATCTATTAAACGTTTAAAAAATAAAGTAGCACATTATATCGTTCCTTTAGGAGTTAGTACACATTTAAAAGCTTGGGGAATACCTGATAATAAAATTACAGAACTAGATTGGTGGCAAGAAATTGATTATCAAAACATAAAATTTGTTTGTACTCCTTCCCAACATTTTTCGGGAAGAAGATTCGAAAATAACGGAAGTACATTATGGAGCTCTTGGGTTATTAAAACTGAAACAGATAATTTATTTTTCAGTGGAGATAGCGGTTACAACTCACATTTTAAAGAAATTGGAAACAAATATGGCCCTTTTGACTTAGCCTTAATGGAATGTGGACAATACAATAAAATGTGGCCTGAAATACATATGATGCCAGAAGAAACTGTACAGGCAGGAATAGATGTACAAGCAAAAAAAATGATGCCTATTCACTGGGGAGCATTTCGTTTAGCTATGCACGATTGGAATGATCCTGTTATAAGGGTTTCAAAAAAAGCAGCAGAGCTCAACCTCCCTTTAGTTGTTCCTAAAATAGGTGAACCAATCATAATTAAAGATAAAATTAAAGCGTATTCAGCATGGTGGAATAACGAATAAAAATACTTTTTGTAAATTGATGGCTTATGACATACGAATTCAAAGAAATTATTCAACAAACTATACGAAACCAACAAAACAACATTCATAATGTTTTGGCTACTGTAGTTGATTTAGATGGATCTTCCTATAGAAAACCCGGTGTTAGAATGTTACTTTCTTCCGATGGAAACATGATAGGTGCAGTAAGTGGTGGTTGTGTAGAAAAAGAAGTACAAAGAAGAGCACAAACAGTTTTTGAAACTGGAGTATCTAAAATAATAACTTACGATGGTCGCTATCGATTAGGTTGTGAAGGTATTTTGTACATACTACTTGAGCCTTTTAAAATTTCTTCAGAATTTATAAATGTATTTACCAACAGTTTAGAAAATAGAGAATCATTTAATATTCAATCTTTTTATAAAAAAGAAGATGAAGCATACGGAAACTTTAGTTCTATAATTAAATTTCAAAACAATAAAAACTTTTCTTTTTTTGAAGGAAATGAACCTGCAAACTTTAAAGATTTACAAGTATTCTCTCAAACCTTATCTCCATTATTTCGTTTATTGATTATTGGTGGAGAACACGATGCTGTAAAACTATGCAAACAAGCTGTACAACTAGGCTGGGAAGTTGATGTAGTTACATCAATTAAAGACCCAAAACAATTATCTGATTTTCCAGGAGCAAAATCGGTAATAGCACAAACTCCAGAAGTTATCGATTTAAAAAACATGAACCAAGATACAGCTGTGGTTATTATGAATCATAATTTTACATACGACCTACGTTGGTTAATAAAACTACAAGAACAAAACCCTGTTTATATAGGAATTTTAGGAGCAGCCAAACGACGAGAAAAATTATTCGATGAACTGTTTGAATTTTCTCCTGAAGTATCCGACAATTTTCTTGAAAAAATCCATACCCCAGCCGGATTAAACATTGGTGCAGAAACACCCGAAGAAATAGCCTTATCTATTTTAGCAGAAATACTATCAGTAATTCGTAAAAAAGAGGTGTTCTCATTAAAAAAAGTAACAGGTCGAATTCATAGTTAACTATATGCAAAAAACCGCAATTATCTTATTAGCAGCAGGAAGTTCATCAAGAATGGGAACTATAAAACAAGCACTCCCATATAAAAAAACAACTCTTTTAGGTTGGTCTCTTAAAACCGCAATACAATCAAATGCTAATAGTGTTTTTTGTGTTTTGGGAGCAAATAAAAAAACTTTAGAGAAAATAGTACAGAAAAACGAAGTTCCTATTATTACAAATCCGAATTATAAAAAAGGGTTAAGCTCAAGTATAATTGCAGGCATACTTCAAGTTGAAGAAAACTATGATAATGTATTAATTATGTTGGCAGATCAACCAAATATTACAAGCGAATATCTTAATGAGCTAATCAAAACATCCTCTGAAAATCCAGAAAAAATTATAGCTTCAAACTATAATGAAAAAGCAGGAGTTCCCGTAGTTTTCCCAAAAGCATATTTTAATGATTTAAAAACATTAAAAGGAGACAATGGTGCAAAGATGTTTTTGAAAGAAAATCTTTCTGCAATTATTAAAATGCCCCCAACTAATTTAGTTGATATTGATACACTTAAAGATTATAAAAACTTAATCGATTCTTAGCATTTAAAACAAGCTGCTAAAACCGTTTATTTTATAGCCACTTTGTAGCTCTAATGGTAAAAAAGAGGTAAATTTACACTACTAAACACCAAACCATGAATTCAGTAAAATCATTTCTATATTTTATAACAATTATGTTGCTGATTGGTTGTGCTTCTTACAATGCAAAGTATGCTGATAAGACAGCTCCAAAAACAGTAACTACCAATAAAAAAATAGCACATTCCTTTTATTTAATTGGAGATGCAGGTAATGCAGAAATGGGAAAAACAATCCCATCTTTAACCTACTTTCAAGCAGCCTTAAACAAATCAGATAAAAATTCGACAGCTTTATTTTTAGGTGATAATGTATATCCTTATGGAGTACCTAAAAAAAGTAGTAAAGAAAGAGCTTTAGCTGAACATAGAATACAAACGCAAATTGATGCTGTAAAAGACTTCAAAGGGAAACCAATTTTTATTCCTGGTAATCACGATTGGTATAACGGATTAAAAGGATTAAAGCGTCAAGAGAAAATAGTAGAAAAAGCCTTAGGCAAAAATTCTTTTTTACCAGAAGATGGTTGTGGTTTAAAAAAGGTTGAAATAAACGACGACATAACATTAATTATTATTGATAGCCGTTGGTTTATTGCCGATTGGGACAAACACCCTACTATTAACGAAGACTGTGATATTAAAACACGTGAACGTTTTATTGATGAAGTTTGGGGATTATTTAAAAAGAACCGTTACAAAAATGTTGTGGTAGCAATGCATCACCCAATGTTTAGTAATGGGCCTCATGGAGGAAGTTATTCTTTTAAAGACCATATGAAACCATTTCCTATTCTAGGAACATTAAAAAACGGATTACGTACTCATGTAGGAATTCAAACCGATATTTTTAATAAAAACTACACTGATTTTGTAAAACAACTACAAACTATTGCTGGTGACTTTAGACAAAATATTGTTTTTGTATCTGGTCATGAACACAACTTGCAATATATTGAAGACAACCCAGTAGACGAAAACATTCTTAATTACGGGAAATTCAAACAAATAATTAGTGGTTCAGGCTCAAAAGAGTCAGCTGCCTTAGCAAACTATGGAGCTCAATTTACTTATGGAAATCATGGATATGCTATTTTAAATTATTATACAGATGGTTCTGCTATTGTTGAATTTTATTCGGCAAATGAAAAAGATGGAAACAAATTATTATTTAGTAAGGAAATTATAAAACCTAAGAAAACACAAGAGTATAATAGTTTCCCAGAATATGACGCTCACAAAGAATTCGTAGAAACATCTATTTATGATAAAGAAAGTACAGAAGTAAGTGGCTTCCATAAATTTATGTGGGGCGATTTACATAGAGAAAAATATGGTAAAAAGGTAAAAGTTCCTGTTTTAGAACTTGACAAAGTTTACGGTGGTTTAAAACCAATTCGAAGAGGTGGAGGAAACCAAACCAACTCACTACGATTAGAAAATCCAGAGGGTAAACAATACGTTTTACGATCTATTGTAAAAGATGGAAGTCGTATTATGGGAGGTATTTTAAAAGGTACATTTTTAGTAGATGTAGTTCAGGATATCTTTACCATGTCGCATCCTTATGCAGCATTTGTTATTCCAGATATGGCTAAATCGGTAAATATTTACCATACCAATCCTAAGTTATATTACATGCCTAAACAACCAATTTTAGGACAATACAATGATATTTTTGGAGGAAGTTTATACTTACTGGAAGAACGTCCTGCTGGAGATAGGAGCGAATTAGACAACTTTGGAAACTCAAAGAAAATAGTAAACACCTTTGATGTTTTAGAGAAAATAAGAAAGAATGGTAAGCACTCAGTAGATCAAGATTGGGCAATACGTTCTCGTTTGTTTGACATGGTTATTGGTGATTGGGATAGACACGAAGACCAATGGCGTTGGGCTTCTTTTAAAACTGATGATGGAAAAACTTTTTATCGCCCTATTCCAAGAGATAGAGATCAGCCATTTTCTAAATTTGATGGAGTTATGATTCCACTTTTTCAACAGTTTGCTCCTTTAGTAAAAAACATGCAAACTTTTGAAGATGATATTAAAGATATGAAATGGTATAACAATTACCCTCGATTCTTTGATGCTGAATTTTTAAATAAATTAACTCTAGATGATTGGTATAAACAAGCCGATTACATTCAAAAGAACTTAACCGATGAAGTAATTGAAAATGCTATTAAACAACTACCTAAATCTATTTATGATATTGATGGTGAAGAAACCATTGTTAAAATAAAAGCACGTAGAAACAAGTTAAAAGATATAGCTAAACGTTATTACGAAAAACAAGCAAAAATTGTTTATGTAGTTGGAACTGATAAAAAAGATAAATTTATTATCAAACGTTTAAATGATGATGAAACCAATATAACTGTATTTAGAAAAGATAACGAAATTTACAATCGTACATTTAAAACAAAAGAAACTAAAGAGGTACAATTATATGGTTTAAATGGTGATGATGAATTTTTAATTTCAGGAGATGTAAATGATGGTATTTTATTACGAATCATTGGAGGGCAAGATCATGATGTTTATACAGATGAATCTAAAGTTTCTGGTTGGAGTAAGAAAACAAAAATCTACGATTACAAATCGAAGAAAAACACGGTAAATCCAAGTTCTGAAACAGCCGATTTACGTTCTGATAATTACTTCAAAAACACGTACAATCACCGTGATATTAATAATAACACAACCGTAGTTTTTCCTAATATAGGAAGCAACCCTGATGATGGTTTCTTTTTCGGAGCTACGCTTACATATACTAAACAAGGATTTAAAAAACGCCCATTTGGAAGTCAACATATAGTTTCCGCAAATTATTACTCATCAACAAGTGGTTATGATGTAGAATACAATGGAGAGTTTACTGAGTTTATTGGAAACTGGAGTTTACATTTAAAAGCAAAAGTTACTAGCGACAATTATTCTATCAACTTCTTTGGATGGGGGAATGACTCTTCATTCTTAATGCCTACTGGAGACATGGATGAAGATTTAGATTTTTATAGAGTAAAAAGAAGCGAATTAAGCTTTACTCCTTCATTATTAAGAAGGCTTAGAGGTGGTAGTATTGTAAAACTATCAGCTTCTGTTGAAGGTTATGAAATTCAAAACACTCCAAATAGAAATATTACCAATTTTAATCAATCACCAATTAATATTTTCGACACAAATTATTTCTTAGGTGGTGAATTAAGTTTTACCCACAATCGAGTAGATAATGCTAGTTTTCCTACGAAAGGAATGAATTTTGAAGCATCTATTGGAGCTAAAACAAAGTCGGATGATTTTGATAGACGTTTTGGATACATTAAAAGTTCATTAGCTTTTTATCAAAACTTAGTACAAAACCGTTCTTTAGTTTTTGCTTCTGAAATTGGAACTCACATCAATATTGGAAATCGTTTTGAATTTTATCAAGGAGCAACTTTAGGTGGTGATAAAAGCTTAAGAGGTTTTAATCGTCAACGTTTTACTGGTACAGAAAGCTTTTACCATTCAAGTGATTTACGTTTACGTTTCGGGCGCTTAAACACTGGTATTATGCCAATGAAAATAGGAATCACTGGAGGATTTGATTATGGACGTGTTTGGTCTCCATACTCTCCAAACTCTACTACTTGGCATACAAGTTATGGTGGATCAGTTTGGTTAAGTGGTATCGATTTATTTACCATGAATATCTCATATTTCCAAGGAAATTCCAACGAAGATAGATTTGCCTTCGGAATTGGATTCTCTTTTTAATTCGTAATTATTAACTTAAAATATAAAGACTTTACATTGCATTCGTAAAGTCTTTTTTCTTCTTATGATAACACAACAAACTATATTAATTTCTGGAGCTATTTTCGGAATGTTAGCTGTAATTTTTGGTGCTTTTGGAGCTCATGCTTTAAAAAAAATATTATCAGACGATCAATTAAAATCGTTTGAAACTGGAGTAAAATATCAAATGTATCATGCAATTGTATTGCTTTTTGTAGGTATAAACTTTACTACTCCAAATCAATTAATGGCTTGGTCTTTTATTTTAGGAATCCTCCTTTTTTCTTTTAGCATTTACGGTTTGGTATTGTCTGATGCAAAAGGTAAAAAAATGAAGTTTTTAGGACCAGTTACTCCTTTAGGAGGCTTATTATTAATTGTTGGTTGGGCAATGTTGTTATTGAGCTTTATTTAAGCTAAACTCATACAACATCCCTCCCTCTAAACGGTCTCTCTCATCAGCAATAAAGAGGGTATTGTTATCTTTAAAAGCAACACTCTCTTTTTGAGAAACATGTTTTAAAGGAAGTTCTTTTACATCTCCTGACATAAAATTATCACCTGTAAAATTTGTAAATACATAAACCGATTGGTGATTTAACAAAACAACCTTTTTCCCATCTGGTGATATTGCTGCGGAAGTAATCCAACAATGAAAATCGCTACAAGCTTCAAAAGATGAAACATATTTTGCAGTGTAACGTCCTTTTACTGCAGGTATTTTGTACAAACTAGTTTCTCCGTAGTTTCCTTTTACTCTACTTTTAGTAAAAATGTATAATGAACCATCTTTATACAACAAGCTTTCAGCATCAAAAAAACGTTTCTTCTTTTTAGGTGGAAACTTTTCCTGATTAGGATATGAGAACTTTATTTTTTCAACATCAACCTCATCATTATTTAATAAATCTTCATTCTTAATTTTCAAGATTTTTAAATTCTTTCTCTTATTACCATTGTTACCAAAATCAGCAATATACAAGTTCCCTTCATCATCAGAAGTAAGATCTTCCCAATCGTGGTTTTTAGCATTTACAACTACTTCTCTTATAATATTTCCCTTGGTATCAACACCGTAAATAACAGGAGCATTCCCACTATCGTTAAGCATCCATAATAAATCTGAATTCTTAATTTTTTGAACTCCAGAAACTTCTTCTAAAATATCTGGTAAACTGGCTAATACTTTTAACTGTCCAAAATTTTGACAGCTAGCAATTAACAAAAATGATAGTAGAATTAGGCTTTTTTTTATCATTATAAAATGAGTTGAATTAACAATTTCTAAATTGTATGAGTTAGAAAAACACAACAATCTAATTACTTAAAGTAAGCAACTACATTTTCTATATTTTATTATAGTTGATTCTTGATTTTTTGCAACTCAGCTTTAACAGCTTCTAATCGACTAATGATTTCGTGATTATTGACAACCTCTTTAGGATTTTTCTTTAGTTTTTGCCTCGCACCATCTAAAGTAAAACCTCTTTCTTTTACTAAATTGTATATTAATTTGAAGTTTTCAACATCTTCTTTGGTAAACAACCTATTCCCTTTAGCATTCTTTTTAGGTTTAATTACTTCAAATTCATTATCCCAAAAACGTATTAAAGAAACATTTACTCCAAAAGCTTTGGCTACTTCTCCAATCTTATAATATCTTTTATCAGGTAAATCAATATACATTATTCATAGCCAATTAATGATTAATCGTAAGATTGTCCTTTTTGTTGAGATGCTTTTTGCATTGCTACGAACTCTTCAGGAGTTAAATCGCCATAGTAATAATAAATAGGATTTACAGCTCTCCCGTTTTTGTGCACTTCATAATGTAAGTGAGGAGCAGCAGAACGTCCAGTATTTCCAACATAACCAATTAAATCGCCACGTTTTACTTTCTGTCCTTTCTTAGCTACAATCTTACTCATGTGTGCATAAATAGTTTCGTAACCATATCCATGATCTATATAAACTACTTTTCCAAAAGTAGAACTACGATGTGCTTTTTTAATCTTACCATTTCCAGAAGCAAAAATTGGAGTACCAGTTGGTGCAGTAAAATCCATACCGTTGTGCATTCTCCAAGATTTTAATATTGGGTGCAAACGCATACCATAACCAGAAGCCATTCTTTTTAAATCCTCATTTTTCACAGGTTGAATAGCTGGTATTGAAGCCAACATTTTTTCTTTTTCTTTTGCCAAAGAAACAATTTCATCTAAGGATTTAGATTGTACCACCATTTGCTTTGCTAATACATCTAAATCTTTAGTTACGTTTTTTACCATTTCAGAATTATCAAACCCTTCTAAATGTTTATATCTATTTACTCCACCAAACCCTGCTTTACGCTGTTCTTCTGGAATAGGACTTGCTTCAAAATAAGTTCTATAAATATTATTATCACGTTCTTGTAACTCTCTTAAAACATTAGAACTCTCTTCCATTTTCTTTGAAAGTAACTCATAATGTAATTTCAAATTATCTAACTCCCTCTTTTGCGCTCTTTCTTTAGGCGACATTAAGAATTGGCTAAACCCAATAAAACCGAAAAAAGCAATCAATAAAGCACTTATAATTCCTAAAAAAGATTTCTTATAAGTTTCACTTTTCTTAGCTTCTATTTTTCGATATGATAAAGTCTCTGGGTCGTAATAATATTTTACTTTCGCCATAATGCTAAATGTACTATTTTTGTGCTCTTTAAACGAGCAACTTGTTTTAAGGGGTTATGTTTAGAAACTCACAAATTTACAAAATGTTTTAAAACTTCTTTTCTAAAGCGGTTTTTTAATGATAATTTAACAGAATTAAGATACTAGAGTTGTATGAAATCTCAGGATATTAGAGCTAAATTTTTAGAATTTTTTAAATCAAAACAACACGACATCGTTCCTTCAGCACCTATGGTGTTAAAGAATGATCCTACTTTAATGTTTACCAACTCTGGTATGGCGCCTTTTAAAGAGTTTTTCTTAGGGAATGCCACTCCAAAAAATAATCGAATCTCAGATTCTCAAAAATGTTTACGTGTTTCTGGAAAGCACAACGACTTGGAAGAGGTTGGTTATGATACTTATCACCACACCATGTTTGAAATGTTAGGAAACTGGAGTTTTGGTGATTACTTTAAAAAAGAAGCAATTGCTTGGGCTTGGGAATTATTAACCGAAGTTTATAAAATAGATAAAGACATTTTATACGTAACTGTTTTTGAAGGTGATGAAAAAGACGGTACTAAAATGGATCAAGAAGCATACGATTTATGGAAACAATACATTTCTGAAGATCGTATCTTAATGGGAAATAAAAAAGATAATTTCTGGGAAATGGGTGATCAAGGTCCTTGTGGTCCATGTTCAGAAATTCATGTTGATATTCGTTCGGCTGAAGAAAAAGCTAAAATTGATGGTAAAACATTAGTTAACGAAGATCACCCTCAAGTTGTTGAAATATGGAACTTAGTTTTCATGCAATTCAACCGTAAAGCTAATGGTTCATTAGAAGATTTACCTGCGAAGCATATTGACACAGGTATGGGATTTGAGCGTTTATGTATGGTTTTACAAGATGTTCAATCTAATTATGATACAGATGTATTTACACCGTTAATTAGAGAAGTTGAAACAATTACTGGAATTTCTTACGGTAAAGATGAAAAAATAGACATCGCTATTCGTGTAATTTCAGATCACGTTCGTGCCGTAGCCTTTGCTATTGCCGATGGTCAATTGCCTAGCAACAATGGTGCTGGTTATGTAATTAGAAGAATTTTACGTAGAGCTATTCGTTATGGATTTACTTTCTTAAACAAAAAAGAACCATTTATATACAAGTTAGCAGAAACTTTATCTCACCAAATGGGAGATGCTTTTCCTGAAATTAGAAAACAATATTCATTAGTTCATAATGTAATAAAAGAAGAAGAAGCTTCTTTTTTAAGAACTTTAGATCAAGGTTTATTATTACTAGATAGAGTAATTGAAACTACTGAAGGCAAAACAGTTTCTGGTAAAAAAGCTTTTGAATTATATGATACTTATGGTTTCCCGTTAGACTTAACACAGCTTATTGCTCGTGAGAAAGGATACGAGATTAATGAAGAGGAATTCAATGCTGGAATGAAAGCTCAGAAAGATCGTTCTCGTGCTGCATCAGCAAGTGAAACTGGTGATTGGATTGTATTAGTTGAAGATGAAATTGAAGAGTTTGTTGGTTACGATACACTTAGTGTTGATGTAAAACTAACTCGTTATAGAAAAGTTACTACCAAAAAAGATGGAGATCAATACCAATTGGTATTCAACATGACTCCGTTTTACCCAGAAGGTGGTGGACAAGTTGGTGATAAAGGTTATATTGAGTTTTCTAATGGTGATGTTATTTATGTAGTAGATACTAAAAAAGAAAACAACGTAATTATTCACTTTACTAAAAACCTTCCTAAAAACTTAAATGAAACGTTTAAGGCGGTTGTAAATGATGAATTTAGACGTTTATCTGCAAGCAATCATACTGCTACGCATTTATTACATCAAGCATTACGTTCTATTTTAGGAACACATGTAGAGCAAAAAGGATCATTAGTTAGCCCTGATTATTTACGTTTTGACTTTTCTCACTTCTCAAAAGTAGACAAAGATCAACTACAAGAAATTGAAGAATTTGTAAATGCTCGTATTCGTGAAAACTTACCTTTAATAGAAAGAAGAAGTATTCCTATGCAACAAGCTATTGATGAAGGTGCAATAGCATTGTTCGGTGAAAAGTATGGAGATAGTGTTCGTGCTATTAAGTTTGGACAATCAATGGAATTATGTGGAGGTACTCACGTACAGCAAACAGGTGATATTTGGTATTTCAAAATAAAATCAGAAGGAGCTGTTGCTGCTGGTATTAGACGTATTGAAGCAATTACTAACGTAGCTGTTGGAGAATATTTTGAAGATGTTGAACGTAATTTTACTGCTGTAAAACAGTTATTAAAAAACCCTAAAGATGTTGCTAAGTCTGTAAACAACTTACAAACTGAAAATACTGCCTTAAAAAAGCAAATAGAACAGCTTTTAAAGGACAAAGCTAAAAACATGAAAGGAGACATTAAAAATCAATTAGAGGAAGTTAATGGTGTTCAGTTCTTAGCTACTAAAGTAGATTTAGATCAAAATAGTATTAAAAACCTAATGTTTGAATTAGGTGGCGAACACAAAAACCTGTTCTTATTATTTGCTACTTCAGCTACTCCAGAAAAAGCAATGTTAACTTGTTATATATCTAAAGAGTTAGCTAACGAGCGTGGTTATGATGCTGGTAAAGTAGTTCGTGAATTAGGAAAGTATATCCACGGTGGTGGTGGTGGACAAAATTTCTTTGCTACTGCTGGTGGTAAAAACCCAGGAGGTTTACCAAAAGTATTAGATAAAGCTAAAGAATATGTAGTATAACTACTAGTTTATAAAATCATTAAAAAAGGTTCAAAGTTTGTATTTCTTTGAACCTTTTTTATTTTTATAAAAAAAAAATGGAAAAAGAATATAAAAATTTATTAGCCCCCATTGGTATCCCTATCATTCTCTATCTTCTTAAAGAAAAATTTGATTTTGATATAAACTTCTACATAGATAAAATTCCTTCTAAATATTTTACAATTTTTCTTTCTTGCCTGTTAGTCTTTTTAATACTAAGCTTCTTTTTAAAAAAAACTAAAAAACATAGAGACGATAACATTATAATTTTTGCGAGTCAAAATGATTACTCAAGTAAAGATTCATCTATAGTGTTTCTAACTATTTTATCAATTGGATTATGCTTATATATAATGTTTACAAAATCTCCTAACATAAATATTATTCTACTATGGGCAATCTTATTTTTTCTAGGTATCTCTAATAGTTTTTTAATAAAAACTGCCAGTTTTGAAATAAAAGAAAAATCTGTTTACTACAAAAGTGGAAAGGAAAAACGAATATTTAACCTTTTTAATTTAAAAGAATTAAATATATCTCCTAATGAGATTAGAGTTCTATATCATGATAATGAAAAATTAATTTCTTTTCTTGAAATTAAAGAAGAAGATTATAAAGAAATCAAATCTTGGTTTCAAAAAAATCTACCTGAAATTATAGTTTCAAAAAGTAAAGCCTCATAAAACTTTCGCTAATGCTTCCTTATAAGTGCTAATTGCTCGTTCTCTTGCAAATTTATGCTCTACCATTGGTTGTGGATAGGTAAGCTCTTCAAAATCTTTCACCCATTTCTTCACATACACTAAGTTTTTATCAAACTTTTTTAATTGTTCTGATGGATTAAAAACTCTAAAATAAGGGGCTGCATCACATCCAGTTCCTGCTGCCCACTGCCAATTCCCATTATTTGCAGACAAATCATAATCTAACAGTTTTTCTGCAAAATATGCTTCTCCCCAACGCCAATCGATAAGTAAATGCTTACATAAAAAACCAGCAGTTATCATGCGTACTCTATTGTGCATATACCCTGTTTCATTCAGTTCTCGCATTCCTGCATCTACCATTGGATATCCTGTTTCTCCATTACACCATTTTTCAAAATCCTCTTTGTTATTTCTCCAAGGAACTGCATCATACTTTTGCTTAAAATTATGAGTAACTACTTTTGGGAAATGATATAGAATTTGCATAAAAAACTCACGCCAAATCAATTCATTTAAAAAGGTACTATTTAACTGAAGTGCTTTTTTCACCATTTTTCTTACGCTCACTGTTCCAAAACGCAAGTGTGGAGAAGCATAAGAAGTCGTGTTTTTTGAAGGAAAATCTCTAGTTTCATCATAAGTAGCTATTTGGGTTAAATTATAAGGCTTTACCTTTATAACACTCTCTTTAAACCCAATAGTTTCTATAGCAGGAAACGCTTTTGAAATCTCTAAAAAATTAGAAAACTCAAGTTTATATTCTTGTGTATGTTCTTCTTCCTTAAAAGCCTTTAACCATTTATTTTTATAAGGCGTGTACACGGTATAAGGAGTTCCGTCATCTTTAACAACCTCATCTTTTTCAAAAATTACTTGATCTTTAAACGAATTAAACTCTATTCCTTTCTCTTTTAAAAAGGACTGTACTTGAGCATCTCGATGTATTGCATAAGGTTCGTAATCTTTATTTGTAAAAACCTTTGCTATCTCATACTCTTCAACTAATTTTTGCCAAACATCTATTGGTTTTCCTTTTAAAACCAACAGTGATGATTGATGCTTTTTTAATGTTTCATCTATATTTTTTAACTCTTGATGAATAAAGTTTACACGAGCATCATCCTTAGGTAACTTATCAAGAATACCTTCATCAAAAATAAAAATTGGTAGTACTTTATAACCTGAACTAAGCGTTTTACTTAACGCTTTATTATCATTCAATCGTAAATCTCTACGAAACCAAAAAACAACTATCTTATTTTCCATTAAACAACTTTTCTAAAGTACTGTATCTGTGTTCGAAAATATTTTTAAGTTGTCTTTTTATAAAAACACTTTGCGCTATGTGTCCTAAAAATCCAAATGGAATTTTATACGAAATTTTGTCTTTCATTAATGTTTTTCCTTCTGACAATTCTTCAAACCAATGCTCGTGATGCCACATTTTATAAGGACCAAAACGCTGTTCGTCAATAAAAAATTGTTCATCTTTAACTTGTGTTATTTCTGTAACCCAACTAGACTTTACGCCTGGTAAAATTCCTACTTTATAAGTTATAATTTGCCCTGCATACGCTTTTTTATCTACTTCAGATGTTATTTGAAACCCCATATGTGATGGTGTTATCTTTTCTAAATTTTGAGGAGCACTAAAAAAACTCCATGCTTTTTCAAGAGAAACATCCAACACCTGTTCTGTAGTTAAAGTATATATTCCTGAGTGTTTTTTGAATTGAATCACTTTACAACAGTTTAGTTATTTTACTACTCATAGGTTTTGTTATAGAATAAAACACATCTATCAACCTACCTTCTTCATCTACAAGGTATTTTTGAAAATTCCATTTTACTGAAGAATTCATTTTTCCGTTTTTAGACTTTTGTGTAAGCCATTGATAAATTGGATGTTGATTTTCTCCTTTTACTTCTATTTTTTCTGTCATAGGAAAATCGACTCCATAATTTAACCTACAAAATGATTGTATTTCTGTTTGTGTACCTGGTTCTTGAGCACCAAATTGATTACACGGTAACCCTATAACCACTAGTTTATCTTTATACTTTGTATACAACTCTTGTAATCCATCATATTGATTTGTAAATCCACATTTAGAAGCTACATTAACAAACAATATCTTTTTTCCTTTGTATTGCTTTAGATTCAAATCATCTCCTGATATTCCTTCTATTTTTAGCGTATACAAAGATTCTTTAGGTTCTTTTGTTTGTGCATTTCCTAAAAAACTAAATAATGTCATAAGTATTGTTATTTTTAATAATTTCATTTACCTGATGGTTATTTTTTCTATTTCTAGATTGAATGATTCATTCTTTTTATTTCCTATTAGTATTGCTATTTCCTTTAACTGATTTCCTGAAAAATTCGCTAAATCTAATGTATACCCTCTAAATGACGGGTAAAAATCTGCTAAAGGTAATTCTATTTCTTGGTTTTCAGTAGTAGTTTGAAACTTATGCACATACCAAAAACGTTGACTTCTACTTGCTTTCAACCTTAACTGATATTCTTTACCATCACCTTTTAAATTTAGCACAATTTTTGATTTTTTACCATCTAAATTGATGGCTAATGGTAATCTAGTCATTGCAAATCCACCATTATTTTCTGTTGACACTTCTCCTGAAAAAACTGCTTTACCTTCTTTGTTTACCTCCATTGATGATTTCGATAATCCTCCCATAACCACATCGTTTGTGATATACCATTTTTGAGAATTTTGTGCTTTATCAAAAACCACAATTTCGTCACTAACAAAGAGAAAAACACTTATTAATATTAACCACTTCATTTTTTCTTATTTTAAATTTTTACACTTACTATTCCTGCATCTATCGGAATTATTTGTCCAGTTATTCCTGCTGTCTTATTCGATAGTAAAAAGCAAGCTAAATCTGCCACCTCCGTTGGTTCTAATATTTTCTTCAACGGATGCCTTTCTTTCATTATTTCTTGTTGCTTTTCATTCCTTAACAATCTTGCCGCTAAAGTTGTATCGGTTATTGTTGGTGCTATTGCATTAAAACGAATCTTTGTAGCATATTCTGCCGCTAAGGACTTTGTTAATCCTTCTATTGCAGATTTACTACACGCAATACTAGCGTGAAAAGGCATTCCTAATTTTGACGCTACTGTACTAAAAAAAACTACACTACTGTTATTTTTAGACAATACGTCTTCATAAGCTTTTATGGTTTTTATTGCCCCTTTTACATTGATATTAAAATCATTTTGAAAATCATCAAGAGTTAAGCGTTTAAATGGTTTTAAATTGATGCTTCCAGGGCAATAAACTAAACCATGTATTTCTTCTAACACAGGTAGCTCATCTGTTATAATATCACATTCATAGTTTATGATGTTGGAATGTGTTTCTGTAGAAGTTCTACTTATATTAATAATTTTTGTAGTCTCTTTTAAACTATCTACTATTGCTTTTCCAATACCCTTACTTCCTCCTACTACTACAATTGTTTTCATAACCTACCTTTTAATCTTTTTTCCACCTTTTGCTTAATTAATGTTAGGCGTTTCATGATATCCATCAAGCTTTTATCTTTCGTTTTTTTATAGATTTCATTTATTGATAAAATGATTTCTTTCGCTTTTCTTGATGCTAAAATTTTATCATTTCTAGTTCTTAACTTCTTATGATTTTTTTCAAAATCTAATGCTTCTTGAATTAAATTTACTGTACTCATTTTAAATAATTTTGAAGTTCAACAATTTTCTTTGATGTATTAAAACTACCTCCATAAAAACAGGTTACTGTTTCTGAAGAATCGTCTTTTACTCCTCTTGATGAGACACATAGATGTTTTGCTTCTATAATAACCGCTACATCTTCTGTTTCTAGTATTTCTTGTAAATCTCTTGCTATTTGGTTGGTAAGCCGTTCTTGTACTTGAGGTCTTTTAGCATAATATTGCACGATTCTATTTAGTTTAGAAAGCCCTATTACCTTCCCTGATGAAATATAAGCCACATGTGCTTTTCCCATTATGGGTACAAAATGATGCTCACAATTTGAATAAAAACTAATATTCTTCTCAACCAACATTTGGTTATATTGATACTTGTTATCAAACAACGCTATCTTAGGTTTATTAGCTGGATTTAGTCCTGAAAAAATCTCTTCAATATACATTTTAGCAACTCTTTTTGGAGTTCCTTTTAGAGAATCGTCAGACAAATCTAATCCCATGGTTTCCATTATTTCCTTGAATAAACCTGCTATTTTTTCCTTTTTTTCTTCATTAGAAATCAAAAAAGCATCTGGCACCATTGGTGTTTCTATTCCTGTGTATAAATGATCATCACCTATTTCTTCAACACTCAATCCTGTAAAGTTGCTTTTAGTAGGGATATTCAACAAAGTTTCTTGGTGTTTCATAAAGTTTAATTTTAATTTCTAAATCGTTACGAAGTACGCTTCGCAACTTATTGTAAATCACTATTGCTATGTTTTCTACCGTAGGATTCAACTTTTTAAATTCTTCTAATTCTATGTTTAAATTCTTATGATCAAACGGCTCTAATATTTCTTCTTTTATATGCTTAGATAACTTTTTTGTATCTATTACATAACCTGTATCTTCATCAATTTCTCCAATTATTGTTACTTCCAATTCATAGTTATGCCCATGGAAATTCGGGTTATTACACTTTCCGAAAACTTCTTTATTTTTTTCTAAAGTCCAATTTGGGTTATGCAGTCTATGTGCTGCATTAAAATGTTCTTTTCTTGTAATTCCTAGTTTATGTTTCAACATAATTATCGTTTCGAAACCTTATTATTACTAATATTCCTTTGTCTACTACATTTAAACCTTCCTTTTATAAAGGTTCTTTTAAGTTCATGCTTTGTTTTTCTTCCTTGAACTCTCTTTCTCCATAATCTAAAACTTGATGGCTTAAGTTGTTGTCTCATTAAAACGATCACTTCTTGTTCTTTTAAACCAAATTGATATTGAATTGCATCAAATGTGGTTCTATCTTCCCAAGCCATCTCGATTATTCTATCTAACATTCTTTCATTCATAAAAAATGATTTTGTGTTTTTACTCCCTTCAAATTCATCATTTTATCTATAAACTTTTTATTTTCTTTAAATTTTATGTCCTTACGAAACCTTATAAAACTATTGTCTGAATGAATACTAAAAAATGTATCATTAAACACTACTAACTTATAGTAAGGCACCACCAAACAAAACCTTCTCATTTGCTTTGTTATATAAACTATTACTCCATTAGGTCTTAACTCTATGCTACCATAGTCTAATTCATTCACTTTGGTTAATATTTTTTGGAGATTAACACTTACTTCCTCTACAATCATTCTTCCCGAACCTACCCCTCTTAACTTTAGCGATTGGATAAAACTCATAGGTTTCCCTACTAATGAATTAATTTCTGCTAAATCATCTTTATCCGTGTATGTTATATTGAACAGCATATTATTTAATTATGTGTTTGTTTATAATTCTTAAGCTTTCTCTTATTACGTCTGGATCTTTTTTTAATCCCCAAATAATATCCGATGCTTTTTTTCTTGATGCCTCTACATCTACTATTGGCTTTGGATAATCTTTTCCTAAACTAAAACCATAAAGTTTTTGTTCCAATTCGGTCATTTTAAAAGGTTGATGTTTGAACATTAATGGTAAACCTGCCAATTCGGGTACCCATTTACTTATAAATATGGCATCTGGATCATGCTCTAATCCGTTTTTTATTGGATTATAAATTCTAATAGTATTGATACCAGTTTCACCCGCCTGCATTTGCAGTTGAGGAAAATGAATTCCTGGTTCGAAGTCTAAAAATAATTTTGACAAATATTTAGATGCCTCTTGCCATGGCTGCCATAAATTATGTGTAAAAAAGGACACCAACATTGCTCGCATTCTAAAATTTAAATACCCCGTAGTTATTAAACAACGCATACAGGCATCTATAAAAGGGATTCCTGTTTTACCTTCTTTCCAACCTTTTACATATTTTTCTGTTACATCTTTTTTTAATTTTCGAAATCCTTTATTTATACTTTCTCTTTCCATGACACACTCCATTTCAAACTTTTGTATAAAATGTGCTTGCCATCGCAATCGAGAAGCAAATGCATCTAAAGCTCTCTTATTTTGCACTTTTGACCTTATTGTTTTTACTTGTTGAAAAACTTCTCTTACTGAAAGATTTCCCCACGCTATATATGGCGATAATCGACTACAGCTTTCTCTTGCCTCATTAGGCTTTGATATATGTCTTGCATAATTTTTATAACGATTATTGAAAAAGCTATGCATATATTTTATAGCAGTAGCTCTACCTCCTACTTGAAAATTGCTCTTTTCCGTACTTAAGTCTACTTCTTTTAAGTTTTTTGTTAAAAGGTCAATTTCTTCACTTCTTATAAAATCTGCATTTGTTGGTGTAAAAGAAAAGGTTTTTTTTTCCATATATGACTCCCAATCTTCTTTCCAATGCTCTCTATTTTTTCTACCTCGAAATACTCCATTATGGACATTTTCTTTCCATTCTATCAAATTGTTTACACAAAACCTTTTAAATGACTTATCTCTATTGTAGGTTTTTAATATTCCTGTTTCTAAATGCGAATAAACTTCTGTAATATTTTTTTGTGATTTTAAATACCTAAAAAAAGGAATCACATCCGATTTCACTGATAAAACTTTTGTATTGTATTTCAACAATTCAGAGTTAAGATCTCTTATCGACTCTTTAATAAAGTCCCAATGTCTTTCTGAATAATGTTCATCAACCAAAAGACTATTTTCAAAAAGATAAACAAATAGCACTTTTTTATCAGAATTAAGAGCATTATAAACTGCTTCGTTATCTTGTAAACGAAGGTCTCTCTTAAACCAAACTACTACTATTTTCTCTTTATTATCCAATATTCAAACTCTTTAAATTTTATTTTGTTTAAGATAATCAAAAAATAATTAAACAAAAAATTAATACTCAAAAAAATATACCTATTTAGATAGATGATTTATTAAACCTCTAAAAATAAAACCATGAAAAGGGAGTACTAAAAACCAATACATTCTTCCTAATATTCCTTTAGGTCTAAATACTGCTCTTTGATATAATTTATTCTTCACTATTTTATATTCTAGCCAAGCTTCTCCTGGCAATTTCATTTCTGCAAAAAGCAACAATCTTTTATTCTGTTGGTCCGCTAATAATACTCTCCAAAAATCAAGTGCATCACCAGGTTCTAACTCTGTAGGGTGTCTGCGACCTCTTCTTAAACCCACTCCTCCAAAAACCTTATCAATATAACCTCTAATCTTCCATAAAGTATTAAATCTATACCAGCCCGTTTTTCCTCCTATGCTCCAAATTTTATGTAATGTTTCTGGCTCATCTTTAACATACCTACTCCTAACATCTTTAAAGCATCCAAAATGAGGCAACTCGATATAGTCGCTATATTCTTTTTTAAAAACACCACTTATTTTTGCATCTTTCCAGCTAGAAATCATTGAATTTTGGGCTATTTTCTCAAAAGCTCTATCAACTGCTTCTTTGTAAGTAATTGGTTTTACATTTATTATTTCATTTATATTACTTTCTCTTCCAATCACTTCCACTTTCATACTATCTACCAAAGTTTTAGCTAAATTAAACGAAGTTGAAGTAACAAAATATAACCAATATGATGATAGTTTGGGAGTTAATACTGGTAAGGTAATAATGATACGTTTTAACTTTCTTACTTCTGCAAACTGCAACAGCATTTCCTTATACGTTAAAACTTCAGGCCCAAAAATATCGTATGACTTATTATACACTTTTTCATTAAAAAGTGATTTTGTTAAATATGATAATACATCTCTTATTGCTATAGGTTGTGTTTTTGTATGCAACCATCTTGGAGCGACCATTATAGGGAGTTTCTCCACCAAATCTCTTATAATTTCAAAAGAAGCACTTCCACTTCCAACTACTATACCAGCTCTAAACGTGGTTAAACCATATTTTTTACTACTTAATATTTGTTCTACTTTGTATCTTGACTGCAAGTGCTTTGAAAGCGAATTGTCATTTACTATTCCGCTTAAATATATAACCTGCTTACATGTTGTTTTTTCTACCAAATCTTTAAAGTTTTTAGCACATTTTTCTTCTAAACTTTCAAAATCGTCACTACTGGTAGACATTGAATGTATTAAATAATATGCTGCATCTATATCTTTTGGTAATTGATTTTCTGGCTTTAGAAAATCTATTTCAACAAAATCTATTTCATTTTTAGCTTTTAACTCTAAAGGAATTCTATTTAAATCTCTCACACAACACACAAGAGTATGCCCTTCTTGAAGAAGGATTGGAATTATTCTCTTACCAACATATCCTGTTGTGCCTGTGATTAATATTTTCATTTATTTTGGTCTTTGATACGATAATCTTTTAAACTCTTTTGCTACCATATAAGTATCCAACCCGTTAATTGCTGCTACATTTTCTTTAGAAAGATTTAAAAAACCATCTTCCGACAACATAGTGTCTTCGAAATATAAATCGGTTACCTCTCCCAATACTAAAACTGTATCATTAGCTTTTATGTGGTATTCTTCTAGGTATTTCATTCCTAATTGCAAAGGGGATTCTGCCACAAAAGGTGCATCAAAATTATTTTTATACTCGGAGGTTAAATTAGTTTTATCAAACTCTGATATTTCTGCCGAATATTTTGCTGATGTATGATGCGCTTCTTCTATCATACCTTCACTTATTGCATTAATTGTATAAAACCCTGTTTCTTTAATGTTGTTATAGGTATTTCTGACTACTGTAGTTGGACGCAAGACAAATCCTAAAATAGGTGGATTTGAACCATAATGAACTACTGAACTAAATACCGCAACATTGGTTATCCCTTCTTTGGATTTAGTTCCTATTAAATTTGCCGATTTGTACCCTGAAATGCTATTCATTAGGTTTATTTTATACAAATGCGGAAACGCTTCTATTTCTTTTCTTGTAATATGCATTACAGGTTTTTATAATTATTTATTTTGATTTTTTTTGATTTTAAATCGTGCATCAAATTATACAATCCGAAAAAAGTTCGATTTATATAAATAAAATGCTTGGAACCTCTATTTCCATTCATCTTTTTTAACTCGGTACTTTTAGCATACTTTTGTCCTAAGTCTGCTATTCTTCCGAAAAACTCATCGTCTGAAAAATCAAATTCTTCTTTTTGAAAAGGCTGTGTAAATAAAGATAACATTTCATGAAAAAGCCCTTTAAAGAACTGTTTTTCTTCTTCTGTATCGTCTTTTCTTAAGATTTCAAGTTCGTATAATTTACTCTCAAAAAAAGCTGGATTTTCTATATTCTCTTTTTTTGCTAACTCAAAATAAGGAACGTAAAAATCTTCAGGCACCGACTTCATACAACCAAAATCTATAACAATCAATTCGTTTTTTGGAGATACCAAGAAATTTCCTGGATGCGGATCAGCGTGGACTTTCTTTAAAACATGCATTTGATACATATAAAAATCCCATAAAGCTTGCCCTAATTTATTAGCTTTCTTCTCATCAAGGTTTTGTTCTGTAAACTCTGATAAATGAATACCATCCATCCAATCCATTGTAAGAATTCTCTCTGACGAATACTCTTTATAATAGGCTGGAAACTTCAAATTAGGAATTTTAGCACATGCATTCGCTACTTCATTACTTTGCTTTAACTCTAAGACATAATTTGTTTCCTCAAGTAGCTTATTTTCTACTTCTTTAAAATATTCATCAGAACCCTCTCCTTTTATATTGAACATTTTCATAGCCATGGGCTTTACTAATGCTAAATCTGAAGAGATACTATTTGCAATACCAGGATATTGAATTTTTACTGCTAGCTTTTTATCTTTAACAGTAGCCTTATGAACCTGACCTATACTTGCTGCATTTACTGATTCGTTTGTAAACGTATCAAAAACCTCCTCTGGAGTTTTCTTAAAATATTTTTTAAATGTTTTTACAACTAAGGGACCAGATAATGGTGGTACTGAAAACTGCGATAATGAAAACTTTTCTACGTAAGCATTTGGGAGTAAATTTTTCTCCATACTTAACATTTGAGCTACTTTTAATGCAGAGCCTTTTAATTCCTTTAACCCGTCGTAAATATCTTCTGCATTGTCTTTATTTAACTGGTCTCTAGCTTCTTCCTCTGTTTGTGTTAACTTATTCCCATAATACTTAGCATAATTAACTCCAACTTTTAGCCCTGTTGTTACCAACTTTGTAGCTCTTTCTATTTTTGAAACGGGGATTTTATTTAGCGTTTTCATACCATGGGCATTTTTTCTTTCCACAAAAACTTAGCTAAATCTATCACACTTTTTACTGGTGCTATTTGCTGTATATCGAAACTTGCTTTTACTGATTTCTCTATAAAAACATCTGTTTTCTCAAAATTTGGCGATTCATCATCTATCCAAAACTTGAGAATCATTAATAATTGAATCCAATAACTTTCTGCTATTGTTTTATCCTGAACCTTGTTAATTTTATCATTTTTAAAATCAATCTTTTCAAGAGATATTCCATCTATAAAACTGATAAACTCTTTTCTTAACTCCTTTAAAACTGAAAGCTTGTTAAAATCTAACTTATTATTTTTTAACTGAAGTAAAACGTAGGATCTATTTGCTGTTAACAATTCAAAAAAAGTAAAATAAAAACTTAATAGCTTTTCTTTTGAACCATAATCTTTATAGGCTTCTGTTTTATGAAGCATGTGAATTGTTTCTTTGGCAAACGTTTTAAAAATTTGCTTCTCTAAACTTTCAAAACTTGAAAAAAACTTATAGAAATCTCCCTCTTCAAAATTGTTATTCTTTGCAAACTCAAAAATAGAATGTGGTTTTCCAGATATTAGAACTGAGTTCATATACCATTCTATGATTATTTCTGGTGTTATTTTTTTCTTTCTACTCATAATTTCTAATTATTAAATACTACATAAGCGTTTAAACTTGTAGCGATTGTCATCCAAACTAAATAAGGCAATATTAATAGTGTATAAAATTTCATTTTTTTTAAATACTCAACGGTAAAATACCCTATTAACAGCCACAATGCGGTTATTATAATTAACCCTAAAACTGTATAATGCTGATTGAAGAAGAAGTAATTCCACATAACATTCAAGATCCATTGAACCATGTATAGATATGCAATAAGAAACCCTCCTTTAGTTAGTTTGAATTTGAAGCTTAAGTTGGTCATATAAAATGAAAAACAAAACATGATAAAAAACCAGGCTGCTCCAAAAACCCAGTTTGCTGGCGTCCAAGGCGCCTTATTTAACGATTTGTACCAATCTGTTTGGGGGCCATTATTCATTAACCATACCCCAACGATTAATGCCAAAAAGTTTAAACTTAAAAAAATTAAAAAACGGATAACTTTACTAATTCCCATAGACTTTTGTTTTAAAATGATTAAATATTAACTGTATTGAAAACAATAAGTTAAATGCATAAAACACATCTTCAAGGGGAATCGTAAATAATCGAACATTTATATTTTCTGAGTTGTTATACCAAACAACTGGACTCTCTATAAAACTTCCTGTTAAAATTCCATTTACAATAAAAAAAGGAACTAAAATTATCAGAAAACTTGGAAAATATTCTTGTAACGCAATTAAATGCTTTTTTAAACTATAAAGCATTAATGATAAAAATAATAAAAAATTTACTACCGTGTAAGTTTTATCTAAATTAAATATCAATAACCAAAAAACAATTATTATCGACACCACACTTATGATAATAGTCTGTGTCCTAGACAATTTTAATTTTGGCTGATAAATTCTTAACATCTCATGCGTAAACAAACACGCATAAGGTATGCAGATAAAGAACATCCATTCTTCTATTGGCATTTGCAGTATTTTCGCTCCTAAAAAATAGGTATTGTTAAATCCCCAAACACCATAATTTGTAAAAATTGCATCCCAAACTAAAAAAGGGATCGCAACTATAACTATACTGAGAAAAACAATTTTTGCGTACTTAATAAAGTGTATCTCTTTTTCAAAAATACTATAGAGTAAAGGTATACTTATACTTCCTAAATTTAATATTAAATACAAGTAACTGCTCATTGTCTTTTCTTAAAATATTTAAATGGCACGAATAACATACCAAAGCACTCTCCTTCTTCTTTACCTAAATGTTTGTGATGTATCTTATGTGCTTTTCTTAAACCTCTTAAATATCTATTCTTTGTATTCTTAAACCAACTAAATCTTCTATGAATTAATACATCATGTATTAAAAAGTAAGCTACTCCATACAACAAAATACCCAAACCAATGAAAAACAGATAATTTAATTCAGGTCTAATTCCAAAGTAAAATAGTAACATACTTGGTATTGCAAAAACCACAAAAAAGGCATCATTTTTCTCGAACACATGCGGATAACCTGGTTGATGATGATCCTCATGTAAAAACCATCCAAAACCGTGCATTACATATTTATGAGTACACCATGTAACGCCTTCCATCATTATAAATGTTAGTATTGTGACAGTTGCAAATATCATTTTAGATTAGTTTTAATTTATATTTCACATAACTTCTAGCCAATAAATTAATTTTCATTGGATTAGAAATTCTTATTCTAGTATCCATAATTTTAGACGATGGAGTAGCTTTCAATTTCTTTAAAAGCTTTTTGTAATATCTATATGCTATAAAAACTCCAAACTTTGCTTCTACTGGTAGCTTTAAGATACCATTTTTAAAAGCGTAATCAAAATCTTCTTCTATTTCTTTAATTATCATTTCTTTTGAAGCATCATTTAATTTTTCCAAATTAACATTTGGAAAATATGATCTATTTAGCACTTCATAATCATCTTTTAAATCTCTCAAAAAATTAACTTTTTGAAATGCCGAACCTAAACGCATTGCTGCATCTTTTAATTCATCATATCGTTTTTCATTTCCATTAACAAAAACTTTCAAACACATTAACCCTACAACATCTGCAGAACCATAGATATATTCTTTATACTCTTCTTCTGTTGTGTATTCTGTCTTATACAAATCTGCCCTCATACTTTTCAAAAAAGCACCTACCAAATTATCTGGGATATTATAGGTATTAACTGTATGTATAAATGAATTCAAAATAGGATTTAGACTAATACCTTCCTTCTTTGACGAGTAATAATCTTTTTCAAATTTTGTTAAAAGTTCTTCTTTATTGTACTGATGAAAAGAATCTACGATTTCATCTGCAAAACGGACAAATCCATAAATATTATAAATAGCTACTCTTACTTTTGGCGCTAACATTCTGGTAGCTAACGAAAATGACGTGCTATATTTTTGTGTAACTAATTTACTACACGAATACGAAACCTCATCAAATAGTTTTTTCATTTTGGTGGTTTTTAATGATTAAATCTGAAGCTATTTTTCCTGAAATTAATGAAGGGGGAACACCGGGTCCGGGAACCGTTAATTGTCCTGTAAAAAATAAGTTCTTAACTTTTTTACTTTTTATTTTGGGTCTTAAAAATGCTGTTTGGGTTAAAATATTTGCTAAACCATAGGCATTTCCTTTATACGAATTATAATCTTCAATAAAATCGTTAACACAGTAACTTTCTTTAAAAATCACTGAATCTTTTAATGATTGTTTTGTTAACTTTTCTAACCTTTTAATTATAATGTTAAAGTATTTTTCTCTTAAAGCAGGCGTATCTTCTATCCCTGGGGCTAAAGGAATTAGAAAAGTAGCTGCTTCTTTATTAGTTGGAGCAAAAGAACCATCGGTTATCGAGGGGAAACTTGCATAAAACAGTGGTTCTTTTGGCCAACTCGGTTGATCATAAATTGTTTTGGCATGTTCATCAAAATCTGTATCAAAAAACAATGTGTGATGACATACATTTTTCAGCTTTTCATTAAAGCCTACATAAAATAATAAAGATGATGGGGCAAAAACTTTCTTTTCCCAATACTTTTCAGAATACTGTCTATATTCTTTAGGCAAAAGTGTTTCTGTATGATGGTAATCTGCACCACTTAATACTACATCAGCGTCTATAAAATTACCATTTACTATCAATCCATTTGCATCTCCTAATGGGTTTACACAAATTTCCTCGACAATAGCTTCAGTTTTGAAATGTACTCCTAATGAAACCGCCAAAGAAACCATCGCTTCTATAACTTTATACATTCCTTCAACAGGATGCCAAGTACCTAGGGAGAAATCGGCATAATTCATAAAGTTATAAAAGGCTGGTGTGTTACTTGGTTTTGCACCCAAGAATAAAACTGGGAACTCTAATATTTGAATTAATTTTTTGCTTTTTATTTTTTTTCTTACCTGCTTTCTAATTGTTGAGAAAAACTGAGTAATTTTTCCAATGGTAACCGGCGTTATTAGTTCTAATGGGGATATACCTGGTTTATAAACTAAATCGTTTATAGATACATTGTAATTATACTCTGCCGACTTTAAAAAACGTTTTAGGTATTTTGAACTTCCTTTTTCTTCTTTTTCAAATACCTCATAAATTTCTTCCAAATTACCGGGTATTGTAATCGAATCAAGAACGTCAAAGTACACTTGATAAGCTGGTGTTAATTTGTTTAATTGATAATAATCAGAAGGTTTTTTATTAAAATCGGAAAAAAATTTCTCAAAAACATCAGGCATCCAATACCAAGTTGGCCCCATATCAAAAGTAAAACCATCTCTTTTATATTGTCTAGCTCTTCCACCTACTGTTGAATTCTTTTCATAAACTTCAACTTCATAACCTGCCTTAGCAAGATAACAAGATGCTGCTAGCGATGAAAAACCTGAACCTATTATTGATATTTTTTTTTCCAATTTTATATATATTATAAATATAACTTAAAAACCATTAACAAAAAAGCAAAACCCGCTCATAAACAACAAGTTAACTATTAAGGTAATAAAACACTATCTATAGCATGGATAACTCCATTAGCACCTTGAACATCTGTTACAGATATCCCTACTGATTGACCTGATGATGTTTCTAGCTTTGCTCCACTAGACAAATCAACAGTAACTTTACCTCCACTAAACATAGTTACCTCTTGATTATCGGTTAACTGATCTGCCTGCACATTACCACCTGCAAAAACATGATATTTTAAAACCGCTTCTAAGGTTGCTATTGGAATATCTGCTAGTGAATTCCATGAAGCATTACTATCCAATAAAGCCTGAAAAGCGCTATTTGTTGGTGCGAAAATGGTATAAGGGCCTGACATTTTTAGCAGAGATACAAAATCGGTTGTATGCCTAGTATCTGTTAGTGCAGCCACAAGAGATGTAAAACCGCTATTATTTAAAGCCAATGTTACTACATCTGCTGGCAACATTACTTTATCTATAATATGGACTACTCCATTAGTTGCCGAGATATCCGTTGCTATTGGTTTTGAATCTCCATTGAATTCAACAGCACCTGTAACTTCCACCTGTAATGAAAGGGGCTCATCATTAGGCCCTGTTGCTAATGTATTTACATAAGTATCTGATAAATCATTCTTCATTACTTTGCCACTTAATACATGATACAGTAAAACTGTCTTTAATGTCTCTAAAGGAATATCATTTAATGAATTCCAAGAATTATTTGAATCTAATAAATCTTGAAAAGCTTTGTTATTAGGAGCAAATACCGTGAAAGGACCATCTGCTTGTAAAGCAGAAACTAAATCGGCTCTTTGTAAAGCCGCAACTAAACTACTTAAGTCAGATGTTTTTATTGCCTTTTGTACAATATCATCATTATCAATAATTACTGGATCATCATCACTACAGGATGTAAACAAACAAATACTTAGAAATAAAACTAAGAAGAAGGGTATCCTCGATAAACTTTTTGTAAATAACATAATCGTATTGTTTAATTAGCGCTTACTCTTTTTATTTATGACCTGATTTTCAGCTTCCTCAGGTTTTGTTTAACCTTTTACTGATTTAAATAAACAAAATTAATTTTCAGTAAAAAAATAGTCTTGACTAGCAAAACACATTTCAAAACTACAAATAATGTTTAACAAAAACAAAAAAAGATTAAACAAAATTATTTTTAACAAAAAAAATTACAATTTATTAAGTAACTCAATTACTGAAGGATATATAGAAATATTAGTCTTAAAATCAATACCAACTACATCCATTGCTTTTTTTCCTACAGCCATTAATTCGTGATCAGTGCCTTTTAACACATCTTCTATTTCATAAAAATAATCCACCACTTTATCATCATAAGGACGCACTGTCATAGAAGTAACAAAACATATTTTAGATTTGCTTTCAAAAAAATAATTCAAATTATTCAACGGTAAACTTTGACCTAAATAAATTGTCTGATACCCTCTTAACACAAGCTCATAATTTAAATACATCAACCCTAATTCATGAACTTCATTTTCTGGTAAAAAAAGCACATAAGTTTTATCAGAATTGACTATTGAATGTTCAAGGTTCTCAATATTTATCTGTATTTTCTGAATAATTAAATTTGAAATGAAATGCTCATGAGCCGGCAGAAGAGTATCTGTTTGCCAAAGCAACCCTATATGATTTAAAAAAGGAACAAAGACATCTTTGAATATATTTCTAAATGTTTTCTTGTGAAGTAATTTATTATAAGTATTATTAAATAAAACTTTATCAAATTGAAACATTGCTATCTTAAAAGAATTGATAGCTTCATCATTTACCGCATACTTAAACGCTAATTCCCTAGCATTAACTTTTATTTGATCATTACTCATCTGAGCAATTTTGGAAATCTTAAAATTGTGCTTATTCAACAACACTACATTTAACAATTTCATTAAGCTCTCAGAAGAATAATATCTAATATTTGTATTAGTTCTGTTAGGCTCTAATAAATTATATCTTTTTTCCCATATCCTAATGGTATGCGCCTTTACCCCTGAGATGTTTTCAAGGTCTTTAATCGTAAATATGCTCTTTATATTGTTCAACTTATTTCAGATAATAATAAACAAATATAGTCAAATTTAAATAAAACAAGTAAATTGATTAATTTTTAAAATAACAATAATTATTTTTGACTTGTATAAATAGCTCTCTTTTTATGATACTATCAACTCAGATACCTATTAAAAAAAATCTCCATAACCCAATTAGCTACAAATCCAAAATAACTTTAATAGGCTCTTGTTTCACTGAGAACATTGGCAATAAGCTTACCTATTATAAATTCAGAGCCATTCAAAATCCATTTGGTATTTTATTTCACCCTAAAGCAATTGAAAGCTTAATTACAAACGCTATCAATGAAAAACAATATTCTGAAAAAGATATCTTTTTTCACAACGAAAGATGGCATTGTTTTGACGCCCATTCTAACTTAAGCTCTATCAACAAGGGAGACTTATTAGACAATTTAAATAACAATACCCAACTAACTCTTGAGAATTTAAAAAATTCATCGCACTTAATTATAACGCTTGGTACTTCTTGGGTATACAGACATATTTCTTCTGACAAAATTGTAGCAAACTGTCATAAAGTTCCTCAGAAAAAATTTTTAAAAGAAATCCTTTCTATTGATGAAATTTATGAAAGTTTAGATGCCATAAATACTCTTATTAAATCTGTAAATAAAAACACTTCTATAACCTATACAGTTTCGCCAGTTCGCCATTTAAAAGATGGTTTTATTGAAAACCAACGTAGTAAAGCTCATTTAATTTCTGCTATTCATCAAATAACTGATAACAGAAAAAACATTGACTACTTCCCTTCTTATGAAATTATGATGGATGAATTACGTGATTATAGATTTTACAAACAAGATATGATACACCCTAATGAAACTGCTATAAACTATATATGGGAAAAATTCAGTAGTATATTTTTTAATGAATTAACCCAAAAAACAATACAGGAAATTGAGAGTATTCAAAAAGGTTTAGCCCACAAACCTTTTAACCCTAAATCAGAAGCTCATCTTAAATTCTTAAATAATTTGGAACAAAAAAAGGAAACACTTCAAAAAGCATTTCCTTTTATTAAATTTTAAATTCAATATTTACTTAACTAAATACTGGTCTACATTTTGCCAAGGACCTCCATTAATTACGTCAATTCCATGACCTTGTAAAAACTGTGTAGCCTGTCCACTTCTTCCTCCACTTTTACACACAGCTATTACTGGTTTATTCCAAGATTTAATTTCTTCAACATTTAAAGGCACCACTGTTAAAACTATATGCTTTGCTCCTTCAGAGTGCCCTTCATTCCATTCTGCTAAAGTTCTAACATCTAAAACTACCGCCCCTTTATTTAAATATTCTTGTATTTCGTTTGTCATATCTTTCTTCCTAAAAAAATTTAATAACCCCATTTGTTTTTTAATTCTTACGACAACAAATGTAGTCCGTTTTCTATTAAAGTACTGTAACTCTTGTTACTTTTTAATTTTTCTAAATAATCTCTCAACTCTTCCTTAACCAAATACTCCTTGTCTAAAGCCAATTCATACAACTCTAAAACCAACAACCAATCTTGAGAAAACTCATTTTTTAAAACGTTAAAAATTGAAATTATTTTATCTTCAGTTACTTTATTTTTTTCTCTAACATCCCTTACTTCTTCATATAAACTATAAAGTTTCTTTTGCAAATCACTATAAATTATTTTATCTGTTTTGGTTTCAGAAACTTTCCCTATATCTTCAAAAGAATCAACATCAGCCGGTCCAGAATAAGCTGAAACCAACTCTTTACCTATTGCCATATCATAAATTCCCCACTCTGGCCTGAATAAGACTTGATCTTGATAAGTTACTGTACAATCTTTTAAAGATATTATCAATATTTTCCCTCTTAAATCACGAGTTCCAGTAATTGCTCTTCCTTTTACAATTACACCACTCTCGAATTCTAAAGTCATTTCTTCACCCTCGTATATTCCATATGCTTTTAAATCACGTGGACTCATATCTTCAATAGGCAAATTAATTCCTTTTAATTTCCCTACAGGACTCCCAAAACCTTCTGCATGGTAACTAATTCCATGACCTATCAATTCCTTATCTCTGTTTGCTAAAGCTGTTGGACCAGTTGTTTGGATATAAGCTACTTTTCCTTTTTTATCTTCTATAACATTAGTAAATATTCCAGAAATTTGAATTCCTGTACTTAACTCAACTGTACCTAAATTTTTAGAGTCTATTAATTTTTCAACACCTTTCAATCCACCAGTTCTCAACGCCATTGTATTGGCAAATTCATTTAACACTAGACTTAAATATGCAAAATCTGGTGTAACAAATAATTGTGGTTGTGGTTTTGTTATATCAAAACTAACATTTGCAGCTTCTATAGAATAAGGCACTTTTTTCACCTCATCTTGCATACACCATTTACTTTCTCCTATTGATGAAAGTAAACCAGCACCATAAATTTTAGGGTCATTTAATTCACCTATCAAACCATACTCTACAGTCCACCAATGTAAATTTCTTATTTGTGCCATTTCTGACATCTCTCCCATGTTATCTTGCAACCATTCTACTTTTTCTTGTGCTTCATCAATTTCTTTCTGTGTAGAATTTGGGTTCTCTTTTAATATGGATAATAACCTAATTGCCTCATACATTTCATAATCTTTAGCTGAAGAAATTGCTTTCGAACCAATTTCACCAAACCTACGTAAGTACTCAGAATACTCTGGATTTGCTATAATTGGAGCATGTCCGGCAGCCTCATGAATAATGTCTGGAGCTGGTGTATAAGCAATATGATCTATAGTTCGCATATCTGAAGCTATTACCAACACATTATATGCTTGAAACTCCATAAAAGCATTTGGTGGAATAAAACCATCTACCGAAACAGCTGCCCAACCAATCTCTTTTAAAATACGATTCATTCCTTCCATTTCAGGAATATTCTCAACCGAAATACCTGTTTTTTCTAATCCATTTACATATGAAGAATGAGCTACCTTACCTAAATAATCTACATTCATTCTCATTACATAGCGCCAAACTGCTTGGTTTTGTGCCGTGTACTCTTCATAAGGCTGTCTTACTACAAATTTATGTAAATGCTTAGGTAATTTTTTCGTGATTTCGTTTAACTCAAAATGAGGCTCCATATAGTTGTTTGTTTTGCTGGGTAAATTTAAGTTTTTTCTAGTTTACAAAAAATCGACAATTGTTAAATTATATATTTTGTACCTTTACTTTTATCACAAAAAATCAAAAAACATGAGAAATCGGGGGAGTTTAAGAATTAGACTTTTAATTGGTGCTGGTATTGCTTTATTTGCCTTAGTAAAGTATTGCTCAAGTGCTGAAATCAATCCTTACACTGGAAAAAAACAACACATATCTATTTCTCCTAAGCAAGAAGTAGCTATTGGATTAAGTAGCGCTCCTCAAATGGCACAACAACATGGAGGCTTATACCCTAGTCAGCAATATCAAGATTTAGTAGATAAAATAGGTAAAAAACTTGTTGACAACAGTATTGCTAAACAATCTGGTTATCCTTTTGACTTTCATTTACTACGAGATGAAAGAACCATAAATGCTTTTGCCTTACCTGGCGGACAAATTTTTATCACTTTTGCTTTATTCTCTAAATTAAAAAATGAAGATCAATTAGCTGGAGTTTTAGGACATGAAATAGGTCATGTTATTGGACGTCATTCTGCTGCACGTATGGCTAAACAAGATTTAACTCAAGGTATATTATCAGGAGCTGCTGTTGGTTTTGATCCTAGTACTGCACAAGGAATGGCTGCTATTGCAAATGTTATTAACATGAAATATGGTAGAAGTGATGAATTAGAAAGTGATGAATTAGGTGTTAAATTAATGGTAGATGCTGGCTATAAGCCGGAAAGTTTAATTGGTGTTATGGAAATTTTAAAAGCCGCTGCTGGTCCTAACAGAACTCCTGAGTTTCAAAGCACACACCCTGACCCTGAGAATCGAATTGAAAAAATTAAAGAAGCCATTCGTAAATACAAGAAATAACTCTTCAAAATGCTTTTAGACTCACTAAAAGCATTTTTTGTAACATTTTTGTACAAACCAATACCCACAACATACAACCAAAAAGTAATAGCCATGAGTTTTGGAGGTCCTGTATCAGCAATGATAACCAATTAAAAAAAACAACAAAAGAAATCGTGTATCTACTTTTGAGAAAATTGAAGGCTATGAAACAGATTCTAACACAAAACTTCATTTTGATAAATCGGCTTCTCAACAACTACTTAACCAAATAAAGAATAAGATTCTAAAAGAAAACCAACGAGCCTTGATTAAAAGGATTATATTTTCTTCCTATCTACTTTAACTTACCTCATATATTTTTAATTAAAATTAAGTAAATAATCCTATTCAATAGACATAATACAATTTCTCCCTTCTTAAAAAGATTTTTTGTCCATCTCTACAAAAATCACTTTGTCGATTTTCATTAACATATGTTAATTTTTTAAAAACTCTTTACATTTTCTGTTAAAATAATATCAAAACAAGTATAAATACATCAAAAACAAAGAGTTAACAGAAGATAACTTTGTTTACTAATCAAATTATTAATTAGAAACCATGAAACATTTCAACCCCCACTTATGCTTTCATTTACTATTAATTTTAAGCATTTTACCCCTTAAAGAACTACACTCTCAAAACGTAAAAAGTTCTTGCGGTACAGACAAAGCAATGAAAGAATTATTCGAGAAAAACAAAAATGCTAAAAACGAACTAAATTCTTTACGATTGAAAATCTCCCCCGAAAATCAAGCACAAAAAACTAGTTCCCCATCCTATGTTATACCTGTTGTTTTTCATGTTTTTGGTAAAAATTACAATTCAGGAACTGTAGTTACTCAAGAAATTATTGAAGATGCCTTAAAAAAAACGAATGAAGATTTTCAAGGTCTCAATAGTGATTACAATACCATTGACGCTCCTTTTGATGTTATCAAAAAACCCCTAGACATTACTTTTAAACTAGCAAAAATTGACCCTAACGGAAACCCAACTTCTGGTGTTATTTTTTACAATAAAGCTTCCGGTATGGGAAATTATAATTCTCCAGAAGTAAAGAATGTTGCTTGGGACAATTACAAGTACTGTAACATATACATTACTAGAGACCTATATGGTAACGGTGATTTTTACAATTCAGGAGTTGCATGGTACCCTAACAAAACCATGTCTGACCTAAACATTGCAAGAATTGTTTATAACGGAAGTTATTTAGGAAATAACACTAACGAAAACTTTCGATCTGTTCTTACACATGAGTTCGGTCATTATTTAGATTTACCCCATACTTTTTATGGTGCCGTTTGTTCTACTGACCCAAAAGCTGGTGATGGAATTGCTGATACTCCATCTCATAAAAATAACTCATCAGGAACAGGGTGTCAGGTTATTAAAAACTGTTTAAACCAAGAAATTAACAATGAAAATTTTATGGATTATACAGATTGTTATAAAATGTTTACCCAAGGACAAGTAAACAGGATGATTAATGCTTTAGAAAACTCACCTACAAGAAACACCTTGTGGACTGAAAAAAACCTAATAGCAACTGGCGTAAATTCTAACTTAGGACCAAGATTAATAACTTCAACATCTCAAGTTAAAGAAAGATACTTAAACGATGGTGTTTTAGAAACCTCTATTGAAGTTTCTTGTGAAGAATGCACACTCACAAAAAGTTCTGGAACAATGAATCTTTCTACAGATTATACAGTTCAAAATCTTCCAGAAGGAATAACCACCAAAGTTGATATTATTAACAACACAAAAGCTATTATCAATTTTAATGGCATTGCTACAAATCACTCAGCTTCAAACTCAATAAATAATTTAGCATTTAAATTCAATTCTTCAATTATTACAGGTGGAAGCTCAATTTTATACAAGGACTCTATTGAGAACATTTCTGTAAAGTTTAACGACCCCTACACTGAGTTTTGTAATATTAATATTCGATACAGAACTTATACCCATATTACCAATGTTTCTTTTAACGAAAACAGCAATACTACAGGATACGATGGCATAAGCAACTATGCACCAACAGTAAAATTTAAAGTTAAAAAGAACAAAACATACCCACTAAGCATTACAACCAATAAAGGAGCAGGTGGTGCAAATGATAATTTAAGAATTCAAGTTTGGGCAGATTGGAATTCTAATTTTGTGTACGAAGACAACGAACTTATTGTTAGTCATCCCTATAAAAATACTCAAACTGACAATGACGGGAATTACACCTACAACACAAGTGTTCAAATTCCTAACTCAGTTAAAATGGGCAACACTGCCTTTAGAGTATTAGCACACTATGTACAAAGCAACGAAGGCGACTCAGCTTGTTCTACAATAGATAGTGGAGAATCTGAAGATTACGGTCTTTCAATTGTTCCTGAAAACACTCCTTTTGAAGTAGATTTCTTTGGACAACCTACAACTGTTAACCTATCTGAAGAAGCTCAATTTAACGATTTCTCTATAGCTGCTAATGGAGATAGTTTAAAAAGCTGGAAATGGACTTTTGAAGGTGGATCGCCCGCTAATTCTACAGAAAAAAATCCAACAAATATTTTATTCCCTATTGAAGGTACTTATGATGTAACTTTAGAAGTAACTTCTACAAACGGTTTAAAAAAGACCATTAAAAAAAGTGATTACATTACTTCAAGATTAAAATACTGTAAATCACACCCCAACTATGGCACCTACTTTAGTGTAAATAAAGTCAATTTTAACACTATAAACCACGAACCAGGGAAAAGCAACTATTATAATTATTACAACACCATTTCAACTGATTTAGAAACTGGAAAAACCTATCCTATAACTATTAAATCAGAAAAAGGAAATGGAGGTGATTCTGACGTTAATAAAGTAAAAGTTTGGGCCGACTGGAATTATGATGGTCAGTTTACACAAGATGAATTATTAGTTAACAAAGAAGTGAAATCTAATAACTATGATCAAAACGGAGAATATTCATTTACATCAAATATAACCGTTCCTAACAATGCAGCAATAGGCAAAAAAATTGGACTTCGAATTACTGGTCATTTTGTTGATGGTAAAGGAGAAACTTCTTGTGGTGCTTACGATAGTGGAAACACTGTTGACTACAGTATTTTAATAAAAAAAGGAAACGGGAACACCACATCTTCAATAGTTTCAATTTCTGATGACACTAAAGAAGAAGGAGCTGAATTACAACATTTAGTTACCTTAGACAACACAACTGTTGAAGAAACAAAAATAGCTTTATCTATAAATAATGCCACTGCCATTAATGGAATTGATTTCAGCAACCCAACTTTTACAAATGGAGTTACTTACAACCAAGGAGAAGTTACAATTCCTTCTGGAGTAAAAACATTTACAATAAAAGTTCCAACTATCGACGATTCTACAGTTGAACCTAGCGAAAATTACAATATTACCGCCAACTCAATTACAGCTACTGGAACTATAACCGACAATGACTCCTCTTCTTCTAATTATTGTAGCGCTTCAAACCTTAGAAACGATTCTTACATCACAAATGTGACCTTCGGATCAATTAACAACAGTAGTGGATACAACTCATATTCAAATTATTCAAACATTTCAAATACATTCGCTTCTGGTCAAACATTCAATTTAAAAATTACAACCAAAAACGATCATTGGATATACAATGCTATTGGTACTTGGATTGACTGGAATAATGATGGTGAGTTTTCAGATAACGAAAGAGTATACAAAGCATATAAGGCTGGACCATATGCAACAGACATAACAATTCCTGACAACGCTGTAAAAAATACTACTCTTCGAATGAGAATACGATATGCTTACGGTTCTGAAAATAAGATTACTCCATGTGGTGAAGACACTTACTTTGGTGAAGTTGAAGATTATTCTATCAAAATATCAGCACATTGTTATGCAAGTACACTTAGAAATGATTCATTTATAACCAATGTATCATTTGGAGCAATTAACAATTCAACAGGATTTAATTCATATTCAAATTATGAAAATCTATCACATACTATTTCACCTCAAGAGTCTTTTAATTTAAAAATCACAACTAAAAACGATCATTGGACATACAATGCTATTGGTGTTTGGGTTGATTGGAATAATGATGGTAATTTTTCAAATAGTGAAAGAGTATACAAAGCATTTAAAGCAGGACCATATTCAACTAACATATCAGCACCTAACAATGCAGTAAAAAATACCTCACTTAAAATGAGAGTTCGATATGCATATGGAGCTGAATACAAAATAACACCATGTGGCGAAGACACTTATTTTGGTGAAGTTGAAGACTATACAATCTTAGTTGAAAACAATTCTGTTGCACGAACCGATACAACTAATTTAATTGAAAATATAAAGCTTTACCCAAACCCTTCTGATAGTTTTATATTCCTTAAATTCGAAACAAACAAAAATGTACAATACGAATTAACAAGCATACAAGGTAAAATTATTATGAAAGCTGATAAAACCCCTAATCAAAATCAAATTAAAATATCAGTAAAAGATCTTCCTGTAGGCATTTATTTCATAAAAGGCCAACAAGAAAACAAGATATTCCAAAAGAAATTCTTTGTAAAATAAACTTCTCTAAAAGCATTTTAAAAGACTACTTCGGTAGTCTTTTTTTATTAAAAAACAATACTCATTTTCATCTTATGCAATCGGTTTCGTTAATTTTTAAAAAAGCACTTAAAATCTTTCTTACTTTTGTTTTGTAAAATACACCAAATGAACAAAAAAGTAATCTTAATGATACTTGATGGTTGGGGAATTACTCAAGATCCAAAAGTATCAGCTATATATAATGCAAAAACACCATTTATAAATTCATTATACGACAAGTTTCCGCATGCCGAATTACGTACAGACGGGGAACATGTAGGGCTACCAGAAGGTCAAATGGGGAATTCTGAAGTTGGGCACATGAATTTAGGAGCTGGAAGAATTGTTTATCAAAACTTAGCTAAAATAAACAAAGCTGTAAAAGAAAATACTTTAGCTCAAGAAACAGAATTATTAAAAGCATTTGATTACGCTAAAAAAAATCAAAAAAACATTCATTTTTTAGGATTGGTTTCTAATGGAGGTATTCATTCACATATTGATCATCTAAAAGGCCTTCTTGACGCTGCTAATAAACATGAGCTTAAAAATGTATACTTACATGCTTTTACTGATGGTAGAGACTGTGATCCAAAGTCAGGTAAGTATTTCATAAACGACATACAAGAACACATGCAAAAAACTACTGGGGAATTGGCTTCAATTACAGGTAGATACTATGCAATGGACAGAGATAACAGATGGGAAAGAATACACCTAGCCTATGATGCATTAGTTAATGCTAAAGGAACTTTATCTTTTAATGCCACTGAAAGTATACAACAAAGCTATGATAGTGATATTACTGATGAATTTATAAAACCAATTGTAATGGTTGATAACAACAATCAACCAAAAACTACCATCAAAGAAGATGATGTTGTTATTTTCTTTAACTTTAGAACTGATAGAGGTCGTCAATTAACAGAAGCTTTAAACGAAAAAGACTTCTCAGAATTCAACATGAAAAAGTTACCTTTATACTTTGTTACCATGACAAATTATGACGAAACTTTTAAAAACATTAAAGTAATCTATAACAGTAACAACATAGAAAATACGCTTGGAGAAGTTTTAGAGTCTGCTAATAAGAAACAAATTAGAATAGCAGAAACAGAAAAATATCCTCATGTTACATTTTTCTTTTCAGGCGGTAGAGAAGAAGAATTTAAAGGTGAGAAACGTTTATTATGCCCATCTCCAAAAGTTGCCACTTACGATTTAAAACCAGAAATGAGCGCTTATGAAATTAGAGATGCTATTGTTCCTGAGTTAGAAAACGGAGAAGTGGATTTTGTATGTTTAAATTTTGCTAACGGAGATATGGTTGGACATACGGGAGTTTTTGAAGCTGCAGTGAAGGCTTGTGAAACAGTAGACACTTGTGTTAAAGACGTTGTTACATCTGCTTTAAATAATGACTACACCACTATTTTAATTGCCGATCATGGTAACTGTGAAACAATGATAAACCCTGACGGAACTCCTCATACAGCACATACTACTAATCCAGTACCTATGATTTTAATCGACAAAGAATTAAAATCTATAGAAAATGGGGTATTAGGCGACATTGCTCCTACAATATTAAAACTAATGGGAGTAGATCAACCAAAAGAAATGACACAACATTCACTTATTTAAAACAATAATGATGAGAAAAATCGCATATATACTTTTTACAGCTTTTATAGTTTCATGTGCTTCTGCACCTAAACAAAAACAATTAGCTACTAAAGATAAAGATGGAAATTTAGTTGGTATCGCTACTAAAAAAGATTTCCAACAAGAACCATACGGTTCAGAGTGGTTTAATGATTTTTACAGTTATTATGAAACAGATCAAAACACCATTAATAAATTAAAACCATATTTAAAAGATGTAAAAATCAAAGGATTTATGGGAACTTGGTGTGGAGATAGCAAAAGAGAAATTCCTAATTTTTACAAACTATTAGATGAGACTGGATTCAACTATAAAAACCTAGAATTAGTTACCGTTAATCGAAGTAAAAAAGCAAATGGCCTGGAAGAAGGATTCAATATTCTTAGAGTCCCAACTTTTATTTTTTATAAGGACGGAAAAGAGATTGGTAGATTTGTAGAACATGCTATAGATGGCAGTACAATAGAAGACGATATTTTAAAAATCGTTTCTGGGCAACCTTACACACATCCATATCAAAAATAACCGTAAATTTGCGCTTCAATATTTTTAACATGATCAAATCAAAAACTAGAGAAGAAATAGAATTAATGCGCGAAAGTGCATTGGTAGTGTCTAAAACTTTAGGAATGCTTGCTAAAGAAGTAAAACCTGGAGTAACTACTTTATATTTAGATAAACTTGCTGAAGAATTTATTCGTGAGCAAGGTGCTATTCCTGGTTTTTTAGGACTTTACGATTTCCCTAACACACTTTGCATGAGCCCAAACTCACAAGTTGTACATGGGATTCCAAACAAAACTCCTTTACAAGAAGGAGATATTATTTCTATTGATTGTGGCGCTATTAAAAACGACTTTTATGGAGATCACGCTTACACATTTGCTGTAGGTGAAATAGCTCCTGAAACTCAAAAATTATTAGACGTAACAAAAGAAAGCTTATACGTTGGTATTCGTGAATTAAAAGTTGGAAATCGTGTTGGAGATGTAGGCTTTGCTATCCAAAACTACACAGAAAAACACGGATATGGTGTTGTTCGTGAATTAGTTGGTCACGGATTAGGAAAAGTAATGCATGAGGATCCAGAAATGCCTAACTATGGTCGTAGAGGTCGTGGTAAAAAATTCATTGAAGGAATGGTAGTTGCCATAGAACCTATGATAAATATGGGAACTCAAAAAATACTACAACATAAAGATGGATGGACAATTACCACTTTAGATGGCAAGCCTTCTGCTCACTTTGAACATGATGTAGCAATTGTAGATGGTAAACCAGAATTACTCTCAACTTTTAAATACATATACGAAGCTTTAGGTATTGAAAGCAATGAAGAGGATGAGTTTAGACAACAACCTTTAGTTTTATAAAGTGTCCTTATTTAAAGCCATACTAAACACAATACCTAGACCCATTTTAATAAAAGCTAGTTATTGGGCACGCCCAGTAATAGCCTGGTGGTTAAAAGGTGATAAATTTACTGATCCTATAGACGGTAAATCATTTCGCAAGTTTTTACCATATGGATATGGTATACAAAGAGAAAATGCATTATCACCATCAACCCTCTCACTAGAAAGGCATCGTTTGTTATGGCTCTATTTACAAAACGAATCTGATTTTTTTTCTTCAGAAAAGAAATTAAAAGTACTTCATATTGCTCCTGAACAATGCTTTCTCGATATTTTTAGAAAGCAAAAAAACTTAGAATACATCACTTCAGATTTAGAATCGCCAATAGCAGATGTAAAAGCAGATATTTGTGACTTACCTTTTGAAGAAAATTCTTTTGATGTTATTTTCTGTAATCATGTTTTAGAACATATTCCAAACGACACCAAAGCAATGCAGGAGTTATACAGAGTAATGAAAAGTGGTGGTTTCGGGATTTTTCAAATACCACAAGACCTCAATAGAGAAACTACTTTTGAAGACGATTCTATTACCGACCCAAAAGAACGCGCAAAAATATTTGGACAATACGATCATGTACGAGTGTATGGACGCGACTATTTTGACAAACTTCGCTCTATAGGATTTAAAGTCGATGAAATTGATTTCACAAAAAAAATCGCCCCAGAAAAACTAGAACGATTTGCTTTAATGAAAGGTGAAATTTTACCTGTTTGTTTCAAGAGCTAATTAACATACTCTTTTAATTCATTATTTTTATCGTTATACAACAAAACAACTTTTAACTCAGGATGTTTTGTTAAAAATTCTTTGGTTTTTTCTAATCCCATAGCTAAAAAAGCAGTTGCATAAGCATCTACATCAGCACAATCCCCCTTCATTCTTACAGAAACACTTAATAAATTACTTTCTTGAGCCAATCCTGTTTTAGGGTTTACTGTATGTACAATCTTCTCTCCTTTATCGTTAATTTTATACTTCCTGTAATTTCCAGAAGTAGCCATAGACTCATCTATCAAGTTAATTTCTCTTTGAACAGACCTTGTACCATCTACATTTGGTTTTTCTATTCCTACTCTCCAAGGCTTACCTTTCTTACTTCCACGAGCTCTAATTTCTCCTCCAATTTCAACAATGTAATCCTTAATATTTTTTTGTTCTAAAAACCTCCCTATAACATCAACTCCATAACCTTTTGCAAAAGCATTTACGTTCAATTCAATATTAGAATTATCTCTGTAAACCCTTCTTTCTTTTAATGTAACCTTATCAAAACCTACTCCAGACATAAGCTCTTGAACCTCCTCTTCAGATAAGTTTTTCTTTTCTTTTCCAGAACCAAAACCATATGCATTAATTAATCTCCCAATAGTAGGATCAAAATACCCATCAGTTTCATTATAAATCTTTCTAGCCTTTTCAAAAACTTCTACAAAAAAATCATCAACAACTACAGTACTATCGCCTTTATTAATTTTAGAAATATCTGAAGTCGGCATATAAGTAGACAATGACTTGTTTATCAAATTAAACAAACTATCGATTGATTTCTGATGGTTTTCCTTATTTAAATAAGTAATATGATATGTTGTACCGAAAACATTCCCTTGTAACCTTGTTTTATTTAACTTCTGTTCTTGTTTACATGAAACAAGTAAAAACATCACAATACTAGCTATGTAAATTATATTTTTAAACATCTTTCAAATTTAACTGCAAAAATAATTCATTCTTACTTCATAAAAGATTGTTAATTCTCTTTTTTGTATCATCATTTTTTTAAATTTGCTTTATCATTATATGTAACTATACATCTGAAAAATCAGAATAACATGAAGAAAATATTTTTATTTCTTACCGCAACTCTTTTATTAGCATCTTGTGCTTCAACAAAAGAATTAGATGCTTTGAAAACAAAGCACGAAAAAACAAAAGAAGAATTATTAGCTGTAAAAGCTAACTTAACAAAATGTTTAGTTGAAAAAGATGGTTTCCAAGATAAGGTTTCAAATTTAGAAGCTACTGTTAGTGACTTGAAAAAAGACAAGCAAAACACATTACAACAAGTTGAAAACTTAACTGTTTTAACTAAAGGAGCTAATGACAACATCAAAGAAACATTAACTCAATTAAGTAAAAAGGACAAATACATCAATAGAATTAGAGCTGCTGCTTCTAAGAAAGACTCATTAAACTTAGTTGTTGCATTTCACTTAAAGAAAGAATTACAACAAGGTATTGATGATCAAGATATCGAAGTAAATGTTGAAAAAACTGTTGTTTTCATTTCTATTTCTGATAAGTTATTATTCAAAAGCGGAAGCTATACAGTATCAGACAAAGCTTCAAAAGTTTTAGAAAAAGTAGCTACAGTTGTAAACGGACAACCAGAAATGGATGTAATGATTGAAGGACATACAGATAACACACCTGTTGCTTCTGGATCTGCTTTAAAAGATAACTGGGGATTAAGTGTTTTACGTGCAACTTCTATAGTTCGTGAATTACAAGATAAATACAAAGTGGCTCCTAGTAGATTAATTGCTGCTGGTAGAGGTAGTTTTGCTCCATTAGTAGCAAATGACACTCCTGCTAATAAAGCAAAAAACAGAAGAACTAAGATTATTATCTTACCAAGATTGAACCAATTTTTTGAATTGCTAGAACAAAAAGCAGAGTAATTTAAAAGTTCTATTTATATAAAATAAAAAACGTGCAATTTGCACGTTTTTTTTATATCTTAAAATTAAACTAACCTACTATTTGTCAATCAAATAATTAATCGTACATTTGCACACCTTTTTTAAGGATCAAATTATATATTAATAAACAAAAACTAATCGTGTAATTATGAACACATTAAGTTACAAAACAGTATCGGCTAACAAAAACACTGTTAACAAGGAGTGGGTTTTAGTTGATGCGGACGGGCAAACGTTGGGTCGTCTAGCTTCTAAAGTAGCAATGCTAATTAGAGGTAAATACAAGCCAAACTATACTCCTCACGTAGATTGTGGAGATAACGTGGTTATTATCAACGCAGAGAAAATTAACTTAACTGGAAAGAAGTGGACTGATAAGTCTTATATCCGTCACACAGGATATCCAGGAGGTCAAAGATCATTAACTGCTACAGAAATGTTCGAAAAAGATCCTACGAGATTAATCGAGAAAGCAGTAAAAGGAATGTTACCTAAAAACAAATTAGGTAGTGCGTTATTCAGAAATTTATATGTTTACGCAGGTACAGAGCACAAACAAGACGCTCAAAACCCAAAAGCTATTAACCTTAACGATCTTAAATAATGGAAACTGTTCACAAAATAGGTAGAAGAAAAACAGCTGTTGCACGTGTTTACGTTTCTCAAGGAAGTGGAAACATCACTGTTAACAAAAAAGATTTAAATAACTATTTAACAACTCCTACTTTACAATATAAAGTAAAGCAGCCTTTAATGTTAACTGACAACTTAGAGTCTTATGACATTAAAGTAAATGTTTATGGTGGAGGTGTTACTGGTCAAGCAGAAGCTATCCGTTTAGCAATTACTAGAGCATTAGTAGCTATCAACGAAGAGCACAAAGCAATCTTAAAGCCAGAAGGATTATTAACTCGTGATCCAAGAATGGTTGAGCGTAAGAAATTCGGTCAGAAGAAAGCACGTAAGAAATTCCAGTTCTCTAAACGTTAATCGTTTATTAGAGCTGTTATTTATAAAACAATTTATAACAAACAGTTTAGTATCTAAATATTTCAGACTTTATAAACTACTGAAATATTGCGAAAACAGAACGTAAACACATTTATTAAAATGGCAAACATTCAAGAATTATTAGAAAGTGGCGTTCACTTTGGTCACTTAACAAGAAAATGGAACCCAAACATGGCTCCATACATTTATACAGAGCGTAATGGTGTTCACATCATCGATTTGTATAAAACATCAGCTAAAATTGAGGAAGCAGCAAATGCTTTACAAAAAATAGCTAATTCTGGACGTAAAATCTTATTCGTTGCTACTAAGAAGCAAGCTAAAGATATCGTTGCAGATCGTGCAACAAACGTAAACATGCCTTACATTACTGAGCGTTGGCCAGGTGGTATGTTAACTAACTTTGTTACTATCCGTAAAGCTATTAAGAAAATGGCTACTATTGATAGAATGAAGCAAGATGGTTCTTTTGATGCATTATCTAAAAGAGAAAAATTACAAATCAACCGTCAGAGAGCTAAATTAGAAAAGAACTTAGGATCTATTTCTGATATGACTCGTTTACCTGCTGCTTTATTTGTAATTGATGTAAAGAAAGAGCACATTGCAGTTGCTGAAGCACAAAAATTAAACATTCCAATCTTTGCAATGGTTGATACGAACTCTGATCCAAGACCAGTAGATTACGTAATCCCTGCAAATGATGATGCTTCTAAGTCTATTGATAAAGTTTTATCATATGTAACTGATGCTATCGCTGAAGGTTTATCAGAAAGAAAAGCTGATAAAGAAAAAGCAAAAGCTGAAAAAGCCCCAGCTAAAGAAGAAACAACTTCAACTGAGGTTAAAGAAGAAGCAAAATAATTTAAATTTAAAGGTTTCATTACATTGGAACCTTTAAATTTTTACAACTTTGTACAATAAAATATTTACAACTAAAAAATAACAATAGAGATGTCAGTAAAAATTAGCGCTGCAGACGTAAAAAAATTAAGAGAAAGTACCGGAGCTGGTATGATGGATTGTAAAAATGCATTAGTAGAAGCTGGTGGTGATTTCGATAAAGCAATTGAAATTTTACGTAAAAAAGGACAAAAAATCGCTGCTAAAAGAGCAGATAGAGAGTCTACTGAAGGTGTAGCAATTACTAAAATTAGTGATGACAACACTTACGGTGTTGCTATTGTATTAGCATGTGAAACAGATTTCGTTGCTAAAAATGATTCTTTCAAAGATTTAGCTTCTCAATTTGTTGATATTGCTTTTAACACAAAAACTAAAGAAGAATTTTTAGCTGCTGACTTCGGTGGAATTACTGTTGCTGAAAAGTTAATCGAGCAAACTGGAGTTATCGGTGAGAAAATTGATATCACTTCATTCGAAAGAATTGAAGCACCATTCGTAGGAGCTTATACTCACGTTGGTAAGATTGCTGCAATGGTTGGTTTAACTGCACCAGTTGAAAACTCTGCTGTTTTAACTAAAGATTTAGCTATGCAAGCTGCTTCAATGGGAGCTACTTCATTATCTTACAAAGATTTTGATCCTGCATATGTTCAGTCTGAAACTGAAGCAAGAATTGCTGCTATTGTAAAAGATAACGAAGAATTAGGTCGTTTAGGTAAAACTTTAAAGAACGTACCTCAATTCGTATCTAGATTACAATTAACTGATGAAGCTTTAGCTAATGCAGAAGAAGCTGCTAAAGAGCAATTAAAAGCTGAAGGTAAACCAGAGCAAATCTGGGATAAAATCTTACCAGGTAAAATGGAAAGATTTATTTCTGATAACACAACTTTAGATCAAGAGCAATGTTTATTAGATCAAAAGTTTATCAAAGACGAAAAGAAAACTGTTGCTGAATACGTTGCTTCTTTTGGTGATGTAGAAGTTAAAAACTTCGTAAGAGTTACTTTAGGATAATTCTCAACAGAAATTTTATATAAAACCATCCATTTTTTGGATGGTTTTTTATTTTATAAAAAAACAAACTCAAAAAAAATACGTAGTTTTGCACAACTTTCAACAAGACTATGCAATATAAAAGAATCCTTTTAAAATTAAGCGGAGAAGCTTTAATGGGAGAACGTCAATATGGTATTGACCCAAAAAGACTTAAAGAATACGCTCAAGAAATTAAACAAGTAGTAGACAGAAATATTCAAGTTGCCATTGTTATTGGTGGTGGTAATATTTTTAGAGGTGTTGCTGGAGCTAGTAATGGTATGGATCGTGTACAAGGAGATCACATGGGAATGTTAGCTACTTGTATTAATGGTTTAGCTTTACAAAGCGCATTAGAAGACGAAGGAGTTCATACTCGTTTACAAACAGCTATCGAAATTAAAGAAATAGCAGAACCATACATTAAAAGACGTGCAAACCGTCATTTAGAGAAAGGACGTGTTGTTATTTTTGGTGGAGGAACTGGAAATCCTTATTTTACAACAGATACTGCAGCCGTTTTAAGAGCTATTGAAATTAATGCAGATGCTATCTTAAAAGGAACTAGAGTTGATGGTATTTACAATGCCGATCCAGAAAAAGATAAAGATGCTATAAAATACAACAATATATCTTTTAAAGATGTTATTGAAAAAGGCTTAAAAGTAATGGATATGACTGCCTTTACTTTGAGTGAAGAGAACAAATTACCAATTATTGTTTTTGACATGAATACTAACGGTAACTTATTAAAGTTAGTTTCTGGTGAACAAATTGGAACAATAGTTGATAACGAATAAACCGAAATAACCTCTTTCAAAAACAGAGGTCAATAAATACGAACAAAATGAACGAAGAAATTGATTTTATTTTAGATTCGGCCAAAGAGGCAATGAATAATGCTATAGAACACTTGGTAAAAGAATTACGTAGTATTAGAGCTGGTAAGGCATCTCCTTCAATGTTAGCTAACGTACAAGTTGACTATTATGGGGCAGCCACTCCATTAGGACAAGTTGCTAATGTAAGCACACCAGATGCAAGAACAATTACTATTCAACCATGGGAAAAAAACATGTTGCAAGAAATAGAAAAAGCTATTATGATTGCAAATTTAGGTTTTAATCCTATGAACAATGGTGATAACATTATTATTAGCGTTCCTCCATTAACCGAAGAGCGTCGTAAAGATCTTGCTAAACAAGCAAAAGCTGAGGCTGAACATGCTAAAGTTGGTGTTCGTAATGCTCGTAAAGATGCTAACAATGAAATCAAAAAAACTGATGCTTCTGATGACATGAAGAAAAATGCAGAAACAAGCGTTCAGGATTTAACAGATAGTTTTGTTAAAAATATTGATGAAAAATATTCTGTAAAAGAAAAAGAAATTATGACTGTTTAGGTCTCTTTATAAACATTATAAAAAAGAGTGTTTTTAAGACACTCTTTTTTTTCGTTTAATTGTTTCATTTACCCTAACTTTGCTAAAATTTTTTTGAATGACTTTTTGGACTAAAATCGCAGGATTTTTACTACGAAACCGATACTTGGTTTTAATTACTATAGCTGTTATTACGGGACTTTTAGTCACTCAGATGAAGTATATGCGTTTTTCATATACTGAGGCAAATTTGCTTCCTAAAGACCATGAAGCAAACATTCAATACGACAAGTTTTTAGAAATTTTTGGTGAGGAAGGGAATTTAGTAATCCTAGGTGTAAAAGATTCAACAATTTTTACCCCTCAAAAATTTAACGCTTGGAATAAACTTGTAAAGAGTTTAGACAGCGTAAAACAAGTTGACTTCACTGTTTCTGTAGCAGATGTTAAGCAACTGAAAGCAGATAGAAAAAAGAGAAAATTTATTGTAGAACCTTTATTTGACAAGGTTCCTTCTACAGATGAAGAAGTTAATAAAATAAAGAAACAATTATTTGAAAAACTTCCTTTTTACGATAACCTATTATATAATGATCAAGGTACTTTACAAACTGCCATTTATATTAATAAAGACATTGTAAATACACCTGCTCGTCGAGATTTTATTGCAGAAATTTTAATTCCTACTATAGATAAATTTGAGAAAGATAATGATATAGATGTTCGTGTTTCTGGAATGCCTTATATACGTACTGTAAATTCTCAAAACATTATTAATGAAATGGGAATATTTGTAGTTGGAGCTTTACTAATTACTGCTATTATATTCTTTTTCTTTTTCCGTTCGTTCAGAGCAACGTTCATAACACTATTAGTAGTAGGTATTGGTGTAGTTTGGGCATTTGGATTTATTGGTTTATTCAGATATGAAATCACGGTACTTTCTGCATTAATTCCTCCATTAATTATTGTAATTGGTGTACCTAATGCGGTATTTTTAATTAACAAATACCAGCAAGAAATAAAAAAACACGGGAATCAAGCAAAGTCTTTACAACGTGTAATTTCAAAAATTGGTAATGCTACCTTAATGACAAACATAACAACAGCTTCTGGTTTTGCAACCTTTGTTTTTGTTAAAAGTCAATTATTAAGAGAATTTGGTATTCTGGCATCGGTTAATATTATTAGTATTTTCATACTTGCTTTATTAATTATTCCAATCTTATACAGTTTTATGCCTCTTCCAGAGAAAAAGCATTTAAACCACTTAGAAAAAAGATGGATGGGGAATGTTGTTTCTTGGATGGAACGCATGGTAAAGCAACAAAGAATTGCAATTTATATTACTACGGTAATCGTTATCATATTAAGTATGATAGGATTATTTCAAATCCGAGTTTCAGGTAGTTTAATTGAAGACATGCCAAAAGGTATGCAGTTTTATAAGGACATCAAGTTTTTTGAAAGCGAATTTGGAGGTATTATGCCTTTAGAAATTTTAATTGACACCAAAAGAGAAAAAGGTGTTATGAAACTTTCTACTTTGAAAAAAATGGAAAAGTTAAATGAAACTATTGAAACTTTTCCTGAATTATCAAAACCTATTTCAGTAACTAACTTAGTTAAATATTCTAAGCAAGCATATTATAAAGGAAATCCAAAATACTATCAACTACCAACGAGTCAAGAAAAAGCACACATTTTTGCGTATACTAAAAACTCAAATAGTAACGCTGGTATGTTGAAAAACTTTGTAGACAAAACTGGTCGTTATGCGCGTATCACTACTTTTATGAAAGATATTGGTACGGATAAAATGGACATTATTCAAGATCGTTTACAAGCTGTTATAAAGAAGCAGTTTCCAGACGAAAAGTTTAAAGTTTCTATGACTGGTAAAGCATTGGTATTTTTAAAAGGAACTAACTATTTAATTAAAAACCTAGTTATTTCTTTATCATTAGCCATTTTATTGATTTCAATCTTTATGGCATGGATGTTCCGTTCTTACAAAATGATATTTATATCATTAATACCAAATATGCTTCCTTTATTAATTACTGCTGGATTAATGGGATTCTTTAGTATTCCTATTAAACCTTCAACAATTTTAGTATTTAGTATTGCTTTTGGTATATCTGTTGACGATACAATTCACTTTTTAGCTAAATACCGTCAGGAATTGTTAGCTAACAATTGGAAAATAAAGCCAGCGGTATATGCTGCTCTTCGAGAAACAGGAGTTAGTATGTTTTATACTTCAATAGTATTATTTTTCGGTTTCTTAGTTTTTACAGTTTCTAGTTTTGGAGGAACAATTGCCTTAGGTGGTCTTGTCTCTGTTACTCTTTTATTAGCAATGGTATCAAACTTATTATTACTACCTTCTTTATTACTTTCTTTTGAGAAAAAGATTGCGAATAAAAAGGTTTTAAAAGAAACTAACTTTAAAATTTTGCCTCCAAAAGAAGACAAATAAAAGTTTATTCGCATTTTATATATCAACATTGCTCAATTCTTTGTAAAAAAGTATCTTTGCTCTTCAATTTTTAAAAGATGAAAAGAAGTAGCGTTAAAGAATTATTACATTCTGAAAAATTTTTACAAGAAGTACATGTAAAAGGATGGGTTAGAACTTTTAGAAGCAATCGTTTTATTGCTCTAAATGATGGTTCTACTATTAATAATATTCAATGTGTTGTCGATTTTGAAAATACAAATGAAGAACTTTTAAAAAGAATAAATACTGGCGCTGCAGTAAGCATTACAGGTACATTAGTTGAAAGTCAAGGTAAAGGACAAAAAGTTGAAGTTCAAGTGACAGATTTAGAAATCTTAGGTGATTCTAATCCTGATGAATATCCAATTCAACCAAAAAGACATAGTCTTGAGTTTTTACGTGAAAATGCGCATTTACGCATTAGAACAAATACATTTAGTGCTGTTATGAGAGTGCGTTCAGCTTTATCTTTTGCTGTTCACAAATATTTTCAAGAAAATGGTTTTAACTATGTAAACACACCTATTATTACTGGATCTGATGCTGAAGGAGCAGGTGAAATGTTTCATGTTACAAACTTCGAAGCCAACAAAGCTCCATTAAATGAAGAGGGTAATGTAGATTACACTCAAGATTTCTTTGGTAAAGAAACAAACTTAACAGTATCTGGTCAATTAGAAGCTGAGACTTATGCAATGGCATTAGGTAAAGTATATACTTTTGGGCCTACATTTAGAGCTGAAAATTCTAATACAACACGTCATTTAGCTGAATTTTGGATGATTGAACCTGAGGTTGCATTCAACGATTTAGATGCTAACATGGACTTATCTGAAGATTTTATTAAGTCAGTTTTAAAATATGTATTAGATAACTGTAAAGATGATTTAGCATTTTTAGACAACCGTTTAACGCAAGAGGAAAAATCTAAACCTCAAGCGCAACGTAGTGAAATGACTTTAATTGAAAAGTTAAACTTTGTTGTAGATAACAACTTTAAACGTGTTTCTTATACAGAAGCTATAGATATATTACGTAACTCTAAGCCAAATAAGAAGAAAAAATTCCAATTTCCTGTAAACGAATGGGGTGTTGATTTACAATCGGAGCACGAGCGTTATTTAGTTGAAAAACACTTTAAATGTCCAGTAATCTTATTTGATTATCCTGCAAATATTAAAGCATTTTACATGCGTTTAAATGAAGATGGAAAAACTGTACGTGCTATGGATGTTTTATTCCCTGGTATTGGAGAAATGGTTGGAGGATCACAACGTGAGGAGCGTTTAGATGTATTAAAAGAGAAAATGGCTGCTTTAGATATTCCAGAAGAGGAATTATGGTGGTATTTAGATACTCGTAAATTTGGTACAGCTGTACACTCAGGTTTTGGTTTAGGATTTGAACGTTTAGTATTATTTACTACAGGTATGAGTAATATTAGAGATGTTATACCATTTCCTAGAACGCCTCAAAACGCAGAGTTTTAAAAAAATCATAAAACTTATAAACACAATCGTCATTCCTTATAGAATGGCGATTTTTTTTTAAGCCTTTTCTTATATTTGTAGATATGCTAAAACAAGGTTTACATCATAAATTATTACAAAAATTATCTCCTCAACAAATTCAGTTGATGAAACTAATTCAATTGCCTACGCAAGCATTTGAAGAACGTTTAAAACAAGAAATAGAAGAAAATCCAGCTTTAGATACTGGTAAAGAAGAACCTGAGAGTTTTGAAGATACTTTATCTAATGATTCTGAGTATGATGATACTGGAAACGAAAAAATTGAAACAGACGATATTAATATCGATGAGTATTTAAGTGACGATGAATTTCCTAGCTATAAAACTCAAGCAAATAACTATTCATCTGATGATGATGAGAAACAAGTTCCTTATGCAGCTGGAACTACCTTTCATCAATCCTTAAAAAATCAATTAAATACTTTTAGAATTGATGATGAAGAACGTGCTATTGCTGAATTTTTAGTCGGAAGTATAGATGACAGTGGTTATATCCGTAGAGATATTATTGATTTAGTAGATGATTTAGCTTTTACTCAAAACGTATTTACAACTGAAGAAAAGGTAACAACTGTTTTAAAAACTGTAGTTCAACGATTAGACCCTATTGGTGTTGGTGCTTTAGATTTGAAGGAATGTTTAATTATTCAACTTAAATCTAAACCTGAAAAGAAAAGTACTTCATTAGCGATTAATATTCTCGAAAATGCTTTTGATCATTTTGTAAAGAAGCATTATAAGAAGCTTCTTGAAAAGTTTGACATTGATGAAGAGCAATTAAAAGAAGTAATTGCTGAAATAAGTAAACTAAATCCAAAACCTGGAAGTTCGTATGCTGGTAATAATAAAATAGCAGAACAAATTGTTCCAGATTTCTCAATTCGTATTATTGATGGCAATTTAGAACTTACTTTAAATTCTCGAAATGCTCCTGAATTACATGTCTCTAGAGAATATAACAACATGTTAAAAGGATACAGCAAATCTAAAGAGAAAAGCAAAGCTCAAAAAGATGCTGTATTATTTATAAAACAAAAGTTAGATGCTGCTAAATGGTTTATTGATGCTATAAAACAGCGTCAACAAACGCTATTAGTTACCATGAATGCTATTATGCATCGTCAAGAAGAGTATTTCTTAACTGGTGATGAACGTAAGTTAAAACCAATGATTTTAAAAGATATTGCTGATGAAATTCAAATGGATGTATCAACAGTGTCTAGGGTTGCTAATAGTAAATATGTTTCTACACCTTATGGTACCAAGTTAATTAAAGACTTTTTCTCTGAATCAATGAAAAATGATCAAGGAGAAGACGTGTCAACTAGGGAGATTAAAAAGATTCTAGAGACTGTTATTAATGAAGAAGAAAAAAGAAAACCTCTAACTGATGAGAAATTATCTAAACTTTTAAAAGAAAAGGGATATCCTATAGCTAGAAGAACTGTAGCTAAATATAGAGAACAGTTAGATATTCCTGTAGCTAGATTACGTAAAGAAATATAATGAAACGTTGGTATAAATTCATATCAACCATTCTTCACCCAATTGTAATGCCTACGATTGGGATTATTCTTTATTTTATATTAACTCCAATTAATTTAAGTACACGACAGCAATATACCATATTGGGAATTGTTTTTATTGCCACTTATATTATTCCACTTCTTTTATTAGTTTTTTTAAAGCGTATAAACTATATAAAATCATTTCAAGTACATGGAATTAAAGAACGACGAATTCCAATATTTTTTATGATGACATTATTGTTTATGGTTGGTAAGTTCTTTGCCGAAATAAGTATTATAAGAGATTTATCTTATTTATTTTTCGGTGTTGTATTAGGCTTAATTGTAATTTATTTACTTTTTATATCAAAAATAAAGACCAGCTTACATCTATTGTCAATGGGAGCAGCAACTGGTTATTTTTTATTATTCCAACAAATACATAATATCAATATCCTACCTTTAATTATAATTTTTATTTTACTTTCAGGGATATTAGCAGCCTCAAGATTGCATTTAAAGGCTCATACTAGCAGAGAAGTGTATATTGGTTTTTTTATTGGCTTAATTAGCCCTTTTTTAGCTTTCTATATCTTATAACAGATAAAAACTTAATCCAAACTTAATTACCTTAGTATTTATTGGATTTCCATTTAATACAGCATTTTTAAACATAGATGTTAAGCCATAGTAGGCATGAAAGTTAAAAGTACCATATCCAGCCGACAGTATTAAACCTGCTTGAAATTTATTGAACTGAGAAATATTTGAAAAAGTAACAGTTTTACCAGCCGCATTATTATAACGGAAAACATTACTAAAATTATAACTTAGTTTAATACCTGTATAAACTCTCCAAAAAGAATAGGTTTTCGCTGTTGAAGTTCTCCATCTAAACTGAATAGGCATTTCAATAGCATGTGTTTTTAACTTATTAGCTGTAATTGTATTATTAACCTCAAATACATTTCTATCGGTTTCTGAAATATTTAAACTATGATTAAAGGAATCAAAAGTGTATCCTAAACCTACTCCAATAGCTATTTGACCACTTTTTACTACTGGAATATCTTTTATATAACCTCCAGAAAAACCAAAAGAAAAACCACTTTTAGCAACTTCTAATGGTTGGCTATTTAACACATTATATGTTACATCAATATATAACTGATCTTCCCAATACTTATCTCCTATTTGTAAAGAATCTTTTTGAGAATAAACACTGATAGTTAAAAACAGTACAAAAAATGCTTGAATATATTTCATCATAATAATCTAATGCTAAATATACTTTTTTTGTATAAAAAAAGAGCAACCATAGGATTGCTCTTTTTTAATTTATTTAAAAGTAATTACTTTTTAATTTCACTTGCTTTATGAGTAGATAAACTCAATTTAAGAGCATTTACATCTCTTAATTTCTCGCGAATATCAGCTAAAGTACCAACATTCGATTCTGTATCCATTTTTAAAGAAGTTGTCATAAAAGGAACTTCAGCTTCAGAAACATTACTTCTTTCTAAAAAGATAAAAGCTGGTACATCATCAGGTGTAGCGATTTTATCATTTAACTGAATTCTATTATAACTAGTTCCATATTTAGCGTCTTTTGCTTTACCCACATAAATAGTACTTACTAAACTTTTACGTTCAAGTTTTTTAACTTCGCTTGCACTTGGTAAACGAGGGTTTTCAATAGCTAAATCTGTTTCTCTCATTACTGTTGTTACCATGAAAAAGAATAATAACATGAAAACAATGTCAGGTAATGCAGATGTATTCACTGCAGGTACTCCCTTTTTTTTCTTTCTAAATTTAGACATTCTTAAATTGTTTTAATATTATTGAACATTAGTAGGCTCAGAATCAGATATAATTTGAGGGTAACTACTCTTTATATCTTCTACTTTTTTTCTTAAAGATTGATCCTTTCTAGCACTATCTTTAAAAGCTTGCTCTAAGTCTGTAAAACTCATTCCATATTTTTCTTGACATAATCTGTTACGTAATATGGTATAAGCCTTTAATAATTCATTTTGAACACTTACATACATTCCATATTCAGTACCTCTGTCACTTTCTACAGAAATAACTGCTTTATTTGGATGATCAGAAGATGTTGGATCTTTTTCTCCTTTACAGTAATCACAAGGTGCTCCTGCATCTTTTCCAGGCATTGGGTTTCCAACACCTCCACCATTATCTATAAACTTTAAAGCAGCACTTCTTAAGTCCTTCAACTCCATAACTTCATCTTCTACGAACAATTCATTATTTCTGTTTATAGTAATTTGAAAAATATTTTTTTCTTTAATTTTAGGTGGTTCAACGTCTGTTTTTTCAGCTAACTTTTTAGGAATACCTGAATCGACGTCCATAGTAGTTGTTACTAGGAAAAAGATTAGTAGCAAGAATGCAATATCTGCCATCGAACCTGCATTAATTTCTGGGTTTTCTCTTCTTGCCATAATTTTTTATGATTTAATTATTCCTTTTAATAAATCCCATACAAAGAACACACTAGCTATAGCTCCTAGGAAAACACTATATGTAATTCCTGTTCCAACCCATTTTGAAGTACTTCCAGCTGGAGACAACTCTGTTCCGTCAGATGCTAATACTTGTCCATCAGATGCCATGAAATAAGAAATAGCAAATACTACTGCTAAAGCTACAAGTCCTAATAATGTTTTCTTTAATGCTGCAGGATTTTTTAACATTCCCCATAAAGAAGCAACTATAGCTACTACAACTACTCCAATTAATAACCATGTTGAATAAGTAACTAAAGGTCCAACAGCACCAGAAAGCGCCTCGACGTTTTCTTCATCTATTCTAACAACGTTTACAAATAACCCAGCACCAATAATTGATATTGCAGTTATAAGTAATGTTAATACTTTATTATTCATATGATTTATTATTTTTTATACTTAGCTAATAAGTCGATTAAAGAAATTGAAGCGTCTTCCATGTTGTTTACGATACTATCAATTTTAGATACGATATAGTTGTAAAAAATCTGTAATATAATTGCTACGATAAGACCAAATACTGTTGTTAAAAGTGCAATCTTAATACCACCAGCAACTGTTGCAGGAGAAATATCATTTTGTACAGCAATAGTATCAAATGCTTGAATCATACCAATTACAGTACCCATGAATCCTAACATTGGTGCTAATGCAATAAATAAAGATAACCAAGAAACATTTTTCTCTAATAATCCCATTTGAACTCCACCATATCCTACTACAGCTTTTTCAGCAGCATCTAAACCTTCGTCTGCTCTTTCTAATCCTTGGTAAAAGATAGATGCAACAGGTCCTTTTGTATTTCTACAAACTTCTTTTGCAGCTTCAACACCACCTGAACTTAAAGCGTCATCGATACTAGCAACTAATTTTTTTGTATTAGTTGTAGCCATGTTTAAGTAAATGATTCTTTCAATAGCAATAGCTAAACCTAATATTAAAGCTACCAATACAATCCCCATAAATTTAGGATCTCCTTCAATAAAACGTTGTTTTAACTCTTGGTGAAAAGTTTTGTCCGCTTCAGTTGCTTGCGCATAAGTTGACTGAATAGCTCCTAAAAACATAAATCCTGTAATAGTTAGGATATTTACTACTTTTTTCATTTTGTTATAATTAATTTTAAATAGTTAACGGTTTAAAAATACAAATTTTACTGTGAACAACTTAATTTTTTATTAATAAGTAATTCTTTTCTTGTACTTATTACACTTTTTTATTTTTTCAGAGTGCCAAGTAACAAAAAATTGTTGGGACATTAAAAAAAAACAGAAGTATTTATATACTTACAGCTCATTTTTATTCTTTTAACTACTATTTCAAGCAGTTATAACGGTAAATTTAACGATTTATTTACAAATTAATTAATTTCTCCTCTTAATGAAGTTTCAAAATAGTGCTTAAATTCGTCTTTTGACAACTTTTCACCTAGTAAATACATCATTTTTGCAACCGCCGTTTCAGTTGTAATGTCTTTTCCGTCTACAATTCCAATACGTTTTAACTCAGAACTTGTCTCATAATGCCCCATAATAATGCTTCCTCCAGCACATTGAGTTACGTTTACAATGTAGATACCTTTATCAACAGCTTTTTCTAGTAAGTTTACAAACCACTTTTCTGTTGGTGCATTTCCAGAACCATATGTTTCTAAAATAATACCTTTCAAATTAGGTATATCAATAAAACTGCTTACAACTGATTCTGTAATACCTGGAAATAACTTTAAAATAGCAACATTATTGTCTAGTTTCTTTCTAAAAACTAATTTCTCTTCTTTCTTATTAGGTTTTAATAAAAGAGGATAATTAAAATTTAAATGAACTCCACTTTCTGCTAAAGGTGGATAATTCATAGATGCAAATGCTTCAAATTGTTCTGCATTAATTTTTGTTGTTCTATTTGCTCTATACAATTTATATTCAAAATACAAACCTACTTCTTGTATTACAGGCATATTGTTTTCAAAAGTAGAAGCCACTTGTATAGATGTAATCAAATTTTCTTTTGCATCTGTTCGTAAATCACCTATTGGTAATTGCGACCCAGTAAAAATGACGGGCTTTTGTAAATTTTCAAACATAAAACTAATAGCTGATGATGTATACGACATCGTATCGGAACCTGTTAGTACCACAAATCCATCAAACTTATCATAGTTATCAGAAATAATTTCAGCTATATTGATATAATAATTCACGTTCATATTTGAAGAATCAATAGGTTCTTCAAAAGATATTGTAGAAATATCGCAATGTAATTGTTGTAATTCTGGAATCTTATTTGAAATTTGACTAAAATCAAAAGCTTTTAATGCTCCTGTATTATAATCCTTAACCATTCCAATAGTTCCCCCTGTATATACAATTAAAATCTTAGGCTTATTTGTCATTTTGACATCTTATATTATTAATATTCTAAAATGGAATAATTTATGTTGTAAATTTATCAAACAAAAATGACACAAAAATTTTAAAACAATACTATATTATGTTAGGTTTTTATGCAATAATTGGTGTTATTACATTATTTAGTTGGCTAGTAAGTAATACGCTACAAAGAAAGTTTAAAAAATATTCTCGAATACACTTAAGAAATAGGATGAGTGGTGCTGAAATAGCTGAGAAAATGTTAGCCGATCATGGAATTTTTAACGTAAAAGTAATTTCTACTCCTGGTAGACTTACCGATCATTATAATCCTGTAAACAGAACTGTTAATTTAAGTGAAGCTGTATATAATGAAAGAAATGCTGCCGCTGCAGCTGTAGCTGCTCATGAAGTTGGTCATGCTGTACAACATGCTCAAGCATATCAATGGTTACAAATGCGTTCAAAACTTGTACCTATAGTTAGTATTTCATCTCGATTTTCTCAATACATGGTTATTGGTGGTATTATATTAGGGGCTGGTGCTGGGCAACCAGGCATTGGACAATTAATAGCTGTAGCTGGTTTAATATTTATGGCCTTAGGTACTTTATTTAGCTTCATCACTTTACCCGTTGAATACGATGCTAGTAATAGAGCTTTAGCATGGTTAGAAAACAAACACATAGTTACTAGAGAAGAATTAGCTGGATCAAAAGACGCTTTAAAATGGGCTGCTAGAACCTATTTAGTTGCTGCTTTAGGATCTTTAGCTATGCTACTATACTGGGCGTTAAGAGTATTAGGCAACAGAGATTAACAAAAATTATATTTACTAAAACATCAAAAGCTTCGAAATATATTCGAAGCTTTTTTTATGACTTCAGAAAACCATTTCATATCTAATTGCGTCTTTAAGGTTATAGGAAATAAAAATCTATTCATCGGAAAATTAACCCGCTTTATCGGATTTCTATTTTTTAATTTTCAAGAAGAACACACTTTTGAAGTGTTAAATAAAAAAAGATATGAAAGCTATTACTACTATTTTATTCGTATTAATTACCGCAATTACTGCCCATGCTCAACACAGTATAAGTGGAAAAATTGTTGACAATCAGAAAAACCCATTACCATATATTAATGTTATACTTTATAATGTAGATAATCCTGGGCAACCTAAAGGAACAATTTCTGATGAAGAAGGAAATTATTCTATAAAAAACATTGAAAAAGGAAAGTACCGAATAACTGTTACTACTTTAGGTTTTAAAAGTGAAAAAGTAGCGGAATTTCAATTATCATCTAATAAAACTTTCAACTTTACTTTACAAGAAGAAAGCCAAACTTTAAATGAAGTTGTTGTAAAATCTAAAAGACCTGTAATAAAACAAACTGCGGAAAAGTTGGTAGTTGATTTAGAAAAAACCGAAATGGTTAATTCTAACTTACAAGATGTAATGCGTAAAGTTCCCGGCGTATTGGTTACAAACAACGGAATTTCTATTGCTGGAAAAAGTGGCGTAAGAATTCTAATTAACGGAAAAACTACTGAATATATGGATGTTCAAAGTTTACTTCGTGATTTTCCTGCTGATAATATAGCTAAAGTTGAAGTAGTAGAACAGCCAGGTGCCGAATACGATGCTTCTGGTTCTGGAGCCATCATAAACATTATCTTAAAGAAAAATGTTCGTTTAGGTACTCATGGTAGTTTAACTGGATGGGTTGGTGAAGATGAAGGTTTCGAATATGGAACAAGAGCTTCTATAGCTAGTTATAAAAACAAATTAAATTGGCAAACAAGTATTAGTCATTCAAAACCTACATGGAGAGATGATTTATTTTTAGTTAGAACTGTTGAAAACGAAACCTATGATCAAGTTACCAAAGAACCATACAAACCAAACAACCTTACTTTTAGCGGTAACTTAGATTATTACATAAACGACAAACATTCTATTGGAATTGGTGGGCGTTGGAATAACAGAAAATCTGACAGAATCGCAACTAGTAAAACCATTATTTCCAGCAGCTCAACTACAAACACCCTTTTTTCAGAAAATACTTTTGACAGAGATAGAATAGATTTTAATATTAACCCATATTATGAATATAAATCTGATACTGATAAACTATTTATAGATTTTAATTATATCGATTATAAAAATGACAACACCAATACTTTATCTGACGTAACAGGAAGCACACTTCCTTTTCAAGACAGAAGGTATATACAAGATGGAAAATATACTATTAAAACTTATAAAGTAGATTATAGTAAAACTGTTTCTGATAATTTTAAATTCAGTATTGGAAGTAAATATGCTATGGTAAAAACAGATAGTGATTTACAGTCATTTTTAGAAAATAATTCAAATGGCTTTGATTTAGATCAATCAAATAGCAGTCGATTTTTAGTAGACGAAAAGATATTTGCAATTTACTCAAAGATTAATGCTACTGCAGGAAAATGGACCTTTTCTGGAGGATTACGTTATGAAGATAGTAACACTGACGGAACTTCTATTTTTTTAAAAAATGGTCAAATGGTAAATGAAATAAAGAAAAGACCTATTAGCAAACTATTTCCTAGTGCATCAGTTAGTAGAAAAATAACGGAAAGTATTGGAGCTAGTTTATCTTATAGTTATCGTATTAGAAGACCTTCATATAATAGCTTGAATTCATTTGCTACTTTCTTAGACCCTTTTTCTGCTGGTGAAGGAAACCCGAGTTTAAGACCTGCTTTTACAAATAACTTTCAGTTTAATTTAACTTATGATGGTCAACCATTTTTTACAGTAGGCTACAGTAAAACAAACGATGTTATTTTCGACTTAATAAAGCAAAACAACACAACCGCTCAAATTAGACAACAAGCAGTAAACGTTGAAGATTTCACTAATTGGAATTTTAGATTATTCGCTCCTTTGAGTTTTGTTAAGGGTTTAGAAGGATATACTGGTTTTATAGTTAACAAAAACTCTTACAATTCAGTAATACACAATGTAAACTTATCTAAATGGAACTTATTTTGGTTTGCTCAAGCAAATTATAAACTACCTTGGGATGTAAACTTTGAGCTAAGTGCTAATTATGGAACTGGTGCTTTAGAAGGTCAAATAGAAGTTGATTGGTTAGCTGGTTTAGATTTTTCATTCGGAAAAAAATTCTTAGACAACAAGTTAAAAGTAAATCTTGGATTTAATAAAATGTTAGACCGTGGTTTTAATGGAAGAATCGATTACGGTAATGGTACAGCCAGGGTAGAAAGTAATGGGTCTCGTCAAAACATTCAACTGAGGTTTGTATATAGTTTTGGGTCAAAATTCGGAAAGAAAAAATCGAAACGTGATTCTTCTAGAGATGAAGAAAATAGAATTCAAGACAATAATTAATTTCTTATACTTTTGTTTTTATATGGACATCACAAAATTCATAACTTGTGATGTCTAACTTAAATTTCTATGGATACTAAACTTAATAAATCAGACTGGACACTTATTATTATCCTATATTCTGTTACTATAGTTATAAACTCTATCGATTACTATAAAGATGGGAATATGCTTAAAGAATATATCGTTGATTTTTCTGTCTCAATAGTAATGTCTTTGTCTGCTGTGTTATTTTTTATGTATTGGCTAATCCCAAACTATCTAGTACACAAACAAAAATATATTCATTTTGTATTCTTTGGACTTCTTAGTCTTTTTATAGGAGGATATATAGATAAAGTAGCAAGTTATTGGAGTGGAGAAAATGATTGGTCTAAATTCCCTAAAGGAATAGATTTGTTTCTACATTCAGTATTTAGACTTTTAGACAACATTGGTTTAATACTTGGTGTTCTTTTAACCAAAAAGTTTTATCAAGGCAAAACTGAATTAATTAATATTGAAAAAAAGCAAAAAGAAAACGAATTAAAACTATTACGTTCACAAATAGAACCACATTTTTTATTCAATAATCTAAATACACTTGATAGTTTAATTGATTCTGATTCAGAAAAAGCAAAAGAATACATTAATAGATTATCATTAATTTATCGCTATCTAATTCAAACCAAAGATGCAGAAGTAATGGAGCTTTCGAAAGAATTAAAATTCGCTGAAAACTATATTTTCTTAATTGAAACTCGTTTTGGAAATGATTACAAATTCAATATTGAAAAAAAAGTAACTATATCAAACAAATTTATTCCTACTGGTGCATTACAAACCCTTATAGAAAACGTAGTAAAACACAACAAAGCCAATAAAGAACCTATAGAAACAAACATTACCATAACTGAAGGTTGGCTAACTGTAAAAAACACCAAAACCAACACTCCAAACAAGGAAAGTTTAGGAACAGGATTAGAGAACTTACAAACTCGTTATGAGCTATTATCTGATAAAAAAATGGTTATAGGTAATAATACCAATAAGTTTATGATATCTATCCCTGTTATTAAATTGAGTGATGAAAACTAACAATATGAACATTTTAATTTTAGAAGACGAAATTCCTGCTTATCAAAAACTGATAAATTATTTAAAGGATTCTTTTGGAGAAAATTTTTCTCATGATGTAGCTCGCACAAATTCAGATGGAAAAAAGTTCTTAACAGAAAACACTTATGATTTTATTTTATCAGACATTCAATTGTTAGATGGTATTTCTTTTGATTTATTTGATGAACTAAACATCAACATACCTATTATATTTTGTTCTGCACATGACGATTATTTGTTTAAAGCTTTTAACACCAATGGAATTGCTTATATTTTAAAACCTTATTCTAAAAACGATTTTAATAAAGCTATCAATAAATATCAACAGCTATTTAAACAAGGAGATTACAATCAATTAAACCACGAAACCTTAACCAACTTAAAATCTGCTTTACAAGAAGAAAACTATTCTTATAAGAAACGATTTGTTATAAAGAAAACTAAAGGAATTCAGCTCTTAAATGTTGTGGACATTAGTTTAATAGAAGCATCAGGAGATTTTTGCATTGCTACCGACTTTAATGGAAAACGTCACAATATCTCACAAACATTAGGTGGAACATTTAAACAATTAAATCCTTCTAAATTTTTCAAAATCAATAGAAGTGAAATTATCAATATAGATTATATCGAAAATATTGAGAACCATTTTAAAAACCGTCTACTAATTAGTATGAAAGGTATTAAAGAAAAACCTATGACTAGCTCTTCAACTACAGCGGATTTTAGAAAATGGTTGGAACAATAGATTGAAAAAAATATATTTGCAGCCTTAATCATTAACTTTAAACTATGAAAAAAATTATTTTGTCTATTGCTATGTTAACTTCCATAGCTTTTGTTGCTTGTTCTGATAACGATGATAATCAAAAAAAATGTATCTCATGTGAGTATTCGGGAGCAGGTACTACAAAGCCTATCAAAACTGAGTATTGTAATAATGGTGATGGAACAATGACAATTACTGTTGAGGGAATTCAAACTGTTACTTCTGATATTCCAGAAGGTAGTACTTTTGAAGACGTTATAGAAGCAGCTAAAACACAAGGTACAACTTGTAATTAAGAAATATTCATAACAAAAAAAAGCCTCAGTTAAATTAACTGAGGCTTTTTTTTATATTCTAATCGTTTAATTTCAATACTGCCATAAACGCTTGTTGTGGAATTTCTACATTACCAACTTGACGCATACGTTTCTTTCCTTTTTTCTGCTTTTCTAATAACTTACGCTTACGAGAAATATCACCTCCATAACACTTAGCCGTTACATCTTTACGAAGTGCTTTCACAGTTTCACGTGCTATAATTTTTGCTCCAATAGCTGCTTGAATTGGAATATCGAATTGTTGACGCGGAATTAATTCTTTTAACTTCTCACAAATTCTTTTACCAATAGTATATGCATTACTATCATGTAATAAGGCAGAAAGTGCATCAACAGTTTGTCCATTTAATAGCATATCTACACGTACTAATTTAGATTTTTGCATTCCAATAGGCGAATAATCAAAAGAAGCATATCCTTTAGAAACTGTTTTCAATCTATCGTAAAAATCAAATACAATTTCAGCTAATGGCATATCAAAAATTAACTCAACACGTTGAGGAGTTAAATAAGTTTGATTTACAATTTGTCCACGCTTTTCAATACAAAGGCTCATTACTTGACCAACAAAGTCAGATTTTGTTATAATAGAAGCTTTAATAAACGGCTCCTCTACCCTATCTAATTTCGATGGGTCTGGTAAATCTGTTGGGTTATTAACAATAATAATATCATCAGGATTTTTCTTGGTAAAAGCATGATAAGATACGTTAGGTACTGTTGTAATAACGGTCATGTTAAATTCACGCTCCAAACGCTCTTGAATAATCTCCATGTGTAACATTCCTAAGAATCCACAACGGAAACCAAATCCTAAAGCCGCTGAACTTTCAGGTTGAAAAACTAAAGATGCATCATTCAACTGTAGTTTTTCCATTGAAGCCCTTAACTCTTCATAATCTTCGGTATCTACTGGATAAATACCAGCAAAAACCATTGGCTTTACATCTTCAAAACCATCAATAGTATCGGTAGTAGGATTTGCAAAATCAGTAATAGTATCTCCTACTTTTACTTCCTTTGCTGTTTTAATTCCTGTAATTAAATACCCTACATCTCCTGTTTTAATTTCTTGCTTAACAACTTGCTCTAACTTTAAAGTACCTACTTCATCGGCTCCATACTCTTTCCCTGTTGCCATGAATTTAATACGTTGGTTCTTTTTAATAGAACCATCTATTACTCTAAAATAAGTTTCAATCCCTCTATAAGAATTGTATACAGAATCGAAAATTAATGCTTTTAATGGCGCATCTGGATTTCCTTCAGGAGCAGGAATTTTATCGATAATTGCTGCTAAAATATTATCAACCCCAAAACCAGTTTTACCACTTGCATGAATTACATCTTCTGGCTCACAACCTAATAAATCTACAATATCATCTGTAACCTCTTCAGGATTTGCTGATGGTAAATCTACCTTGTTTAAAACTGGTATTATTTCTAAATCGTTTTCTAACGCTAAGTATAAGTTAGAGATAGTTTGTGCCTGTATACTTTGTGCTGCATCTACAATTAGCAAAGCACCTTCACAAGCTGCAATAGAACGAGAAACTTCATAAGAGAAATCTACGTGCCCTGGAGTATCAATTAAGTTTAAAATATAATCTTCTCCATTATATTTATAATCCATTTGAATTGCGTGCGATTTAATCGTAATTCCACGTTCACGCTCCAAGTCCATATTATCAAGTAACTGATTTTGCTTTTCACGTTCTGACACAGAACCTGTATAGTCTAATAATCTATCAGCAAGTGTACTTTTACCATGATCAATATGTGCAATAATGCAAAAATTTCTAATTTTCTTCATTCGTCGTATTTCTAACTTCTTATAGTCGACAAAGATACTTTATGTAAAATGCATCCACAAATAAAAATTTATTCAATAAAAAAATAAAAAGTAACTTTGCAGCATGGTAAAAATTGGAGATATAGAACTTCCTGATTTCCCGCTTTTATTAGCGCCGATGGAAGATGTGAGTGATCCACCGTTTAGAGCTTTATGTAAAGAAAACGGTGCAGATGTGGTTTATACTGAATTTATTTCTTCGGAAGGACTAATTCGTGACGCTGCAAAAAGCGTAATGAAATTAGATATTTACGAGAAAGAACGCCCTGTTGGAATTCAAATATTTGGAGCTAACCTAGACTCTATGCTTAAAACCGTAGAGATAGTTGAAAAATCAAATCCAGATATTATTGATATTAATTTTGGTTGTCCTGTAAAGAAAGTTGTTTCTAAAGGTGCAGGTGCTGGTATTTTAAAAGACATCGATTTAATGGTTAAACTTACAGAAGCTATGGTAAAACATACCAAACTTCCTGTAACTGTTAAAACTCGTTTAGGTTGGGATCATGATTCTATAAGAATTGTTGAAGTAGCTGAACGTTTACAAGATGTAGGATGCAAAGCTATTGCTATACATGGTCGTACTCGTGCTCAAATGTATAAAGGTGATGCCGACTGGAAGCCAATTGCACAAGTAAAAAACAATCAAAGAATGCACATTCCTGTTTTTGGAAACGGTGATGTTACTTCGCCTGAAAGAGCAATGGAAATGCGTGATGAGTATGGTTTAGACGGTTGTATGATTGGTAGAGCTTCTATTGGATATCCTTGGTTTTTTAACGAAGTAAAACACTTCTTTAAAACTGGCGAACACTTAGCAAAACCTACCATAGCACAACGTGTTGAAATGGCTCGTCGTCATTTAGAAATGTCTATTGACTGGAAAGGAGAACGTTTAGGTGTTGTTGAAACAAGAAGACATTATACAAACTACTTTAAAGGTATTCCTCATTTTAAAGATTATCGTATGAAAATGGTTACTTCTGATGATCCTAAAGATGTTTTTGCTACTTTTAATGAAGTGGAAGCTAAATTTGGAAACGCAACTATTCCTGAAATAAAATAAGCTTTATTTCTCAATAAATGCTTTTGATATTCTTGAGCTTGCAATTTTTGCCGCTACATAACCTAGTATTGAAATTGTAAGCATTACCAAGAATAAATTAAACCATCTAAATTCTACGGGGTAAGCTAATGTTTCTGTAATCATAAATAATTCGAATTTTTGCTGAATTAACACCAAAATAATTCCAATTAAAAGCCCGATACCCATTCCTACTAGTGTCAATAAAAAGCCTTGTAAGACAAAAATTCTTTTTATTTTATCTATTGTACTACCTAAATCTACTAAAGTTTTTAGGTTTTGTTTTTTATCAATTATCATCATAATAATTGAACCTATTACATTAAACAATGCAATAGCTATAATCAATGTAAAAATTAAATACGATATAAAGTTTTCTGTATTTACTACTTTATAATATACCGTATTTAATTGTGCTCTGGTTTGCACTTTGAAAGCCTCTCCTAAACTTTCCTGTAAACTAGATTGATAGTTATCTAAATCAATACCTTCTTTTAGTTTTAATTCTATAGCCGTAAATTGATTATCTTTATAATTAAGCAATTTCTGAGCTAACTCGACTTCTGTAAAAACAAACTTACCCTCAAACTCTTCTGAACCTTTGTAAACACCTATAATTTGAACAGGTATAGAGTTAAAAGCATTATTTGGGTTTATAAATCCTTTTCCTGGCTTGGGAACCAAGATTTTTAAAGGTTCACCAAAATTCATTATTCCTAATGATAGTTTATATCCAATACCGTAACCTAATACGGCAGTATTTCTAAATTCTGGATCTATCCAACTCCCTACTTTCAACAAAGAATCTACAGGTAAAATTTGATTGTAATTTTGTTCTACTCCTTTTATATATGCTATCTGATTTTTATCCTTATAACTTAAAAAAACTCGCTCTTCTATCACTTTAGACACAGCTAACACCTCATCATTTTCTATTATTTTTTGATAAATTTCATCAGAATATTCAATGGTTTTACCTTTAACCATTGAAATTTTAATATCTGGATCTGAATCTTGAAGTAATGAGTCGCTAAATGTCCTTAACCCTGAAAACCCTGATAAAATCACAAACAAAGCTAAGGTTCCAACAACAACACCAAAAATGGTTATAAACGTTATAATGTTTATTGCATTGGTGCTTGCTTTTGAAAACAAGTATCTTTTAGCTATGTATAAAGGAAAGTTCAACTATTAATAAATCTAAGTAGCAATGTAAACAAATTTATTAACGCTTTTGACGACGTGGTAAAATTTCTGGATTCTTAATTGGATCAACGTCTCCTCCTTTTAAAGACTTATCAATATCTTCAATATAATCTAAACTATCATCTCCAAAAAACAATAATTCAGGCATTCTCCTAAGCTGGTTTTTGGTTCTTTGTGCTAATTCATGGCGTATCAATGGTGTGTTAGATTTAACACCTTCAATAATTTCATCTCTTTTTTCAGAAGGAAAAACACTCAAATATACTTTTGCTACCCCTAAATCAGCAGTAACAGAAACTTTTGATACCGATATAATCACTCCCTTCATTCCATCTTGCGCGGCACGCTGCAAAACATCTACTAAATCTTGTTGCAGTACTCCTGCAATTTTTCGTTGTCTATTTGTTTCTTCCATGCTGCAAATTTAGGCATAAATTTACGGAGTGTAAATTTTATTTTTTATGGCATACATCACTAAGCCTACTCTGTTTCTAACATTTAATTTAGTAAACAAACTATCCCTATAACCATCGATAGTTTTTGGGCTTAAAAACATTTTGTCTGCTATTTCTTTATAGGTTAATTCTGAACAGGCTAATTTCATAAAGATTATTTCGTTTTCTTTAAATCGAATAGAATTTTTACCATTCTTACCGGATACTGAATCTAACAATAAGTTTGTAACATTTCTCGTATGAAAGAAACCATTATCCATCATTTCTAGAAGCGCCCTTTCTAATACTTCTTTTTTAGTATCTTTTAGCAAATAACCAACGGCTCCTGCTTTAAGCATTTTAAGAATAGTACCATCTGCATCTTCTACAGATAATGCCATTACATGTACATGTGGGTGATTTTCTACAATCCATTCGGTAGTTTCAATACCATTCATTACTGGCATATTTACATCAACTAAAACAATATCTGGAATATTTTTAGGTGATGCGGAAAACTTCTCCGAAACTTCTTTCCCATTTTTACATGTATATAACACTTTAAATTTATCAAAGGTATTTACCATACCTTCAATTGCCTGTGATAATAGAGTGTGATCATCTACAACAACAACTGAGTATTTCATAATTACGTAGGTTAGGTTATTATCTTGTTGTGAGGGACAATATAATGAAGGGACAATGTACTACAATTCTTAAATATAATAATTTATTATTAAACTGGTTCCTTTTTGAGGTTCCGATTTAAATTTTGCTTCGGCATTTATAAGTTTTGCTCTCGCCTTAATATTCTGTAAACCAATACCTTTTAATCTTACTTTTTTCATTTCAAAACCAACTCCGTTATCTTTTGCTTCGATCTCAATAGCATCTTTTTTATAATTTAAAAACACTTCGAGTTTAGTTGCTTTTGAATGTTTTATCGTATTTGAAAAAAATTCTTGTAAAATTCTAAAGATTATGATTCCATGTTTTTGATTTATTTCTCTTTCTTCTCCTTCTACTTCAAAACTAGATTCTATATAATTTAATCTATTAAATCTTCGCAATTCTAGTTCTATTGCTTCTCTTAATTTTATAGCATTAATAAAATCGGGGTTTATCGACTTGGACAATGCTCTTATTTCCGTTAAACTTTTTGCTATAGTATCGGCAATTTCTTCTATATTTTCTGGAGAAGCATGTTGCATTTGTATTTTAGCTAAAGTTAAGAGTTGCCCGATATTATCGTGCAACTCCCAACTTATATTTCTTAAAGTTTCTTCTCGTATTTCTATTTGAGTTTCCGCTAACTCTCTTTCGTATCGTTTTTTACTTTCTGCACGCTCCATTAATAGTTTATTCTTTCTATTTTGAAATACTGTAAAAAGAGAAACTACAAACAGCACTCCTAAAACGACTAAAATAGTAGAAACAAATACAACTACCTGACTCTCTTCCAACTCCATATCAATCCAGTTAAAAAACAAACATGCATTACAATAGTCAACAGGTGTTGTATTTTATATAAAGTCAAAAACACGTTTCCTGTCTTTAAAAAATTAACTATTGCTGTTAAAGGCATAGTACCAATATAATACAATAATAAACCTGTTGTAATCCAAAAAAACACATTTTTCTTATAATTCAACACCTTTTCGGACAACAAAAACTCTCTTAAATATAGCATTAAAACTATTCCTATGAAAACAGCCCCAAAAACAGGAGCTATCGTATTGTATTTTGTTGAAAAAATAGCTTTTCCATAATAAAAGGAGCTACAAAATAAAATCACATTATAAAGAACTGTAAATATTTTTATAATTTTTTTTGTGAGTGAATTTTGTGAAATATCTCTATAAAAAAGAAACAACACGTTAAACTCTAATAGGACCATTAAATTATAAAATGCATTATTTAATCCATATTTAAAAAAAACAACTCCAATTACATCAAAAAAAAACATGCAAAAAAGAAATACAATAAAATACCTTATACTTTTAAAGCTTATATTTTTGTTAAAAAAAACATAAGATAAGAAAGATATTATAGCAAAAGCTAACGCTATATAATTCAGTTTAAACATTTAGTATGGCGGTTGTAAAAAACCTTTATTTCCTGCTCCACTTAGGTCATTTGAATTTCCAACTGGTAATTCTATGCTATAATCGTAATCTTCTCTTTTTCCTTCATTAAACTCTTCCATAGAATTATAAATCCAGTTATATCCATTTTTAGCTAACATTTCTTTAAACGTAACTAACTTTCCTTGTGTAAAAGATTGTAAAGGATCAAAAGCTACTTGTTTACCATCAATTGTTGTAGTTGGGATATAAATTAAATCCTGGTAACTTTTTCCTGTTCCATTATAATTAGGCATAGCAGCTGAAATAAAGCTAATTCCTGATATTTCAATCCCTGCTTTTTTACTCAACTTCATTATTCTTCCTAAATATTTTAAAAACTGGTTATAATCATAAGTATTGATACGTGAATCTTCATAACCTAAAGCTTTTTCTAAAGGTGCTATTCTTGTAGTATCGTAAGTTCTTAACATATTTACTATCTTTTTATAATCTAGCATTTCAGGAGTTCTTCCTTCATCAGAATAACAAAATGTACCATCTGGAATTTGTGATTGCCAATCATCACACTCACATTTCTGTTTTTCACATGAAGCCATAAAATTCACTGTGAAAACAATGATTAGCAATTTTAGTAGGTTAGTTTTTTTCATAATAAAAATAATATTTAAATTCACTTTAAATATACTAGCTTATTTTCAATAATAATCAGCTTATTTCAACACATTTCTTATAAAGCATTCTATCAAACACTTATATTTTCTTAGTTTTTTAAAATACAGGAAAAACCCCTATAAAATAAAAATGGATACCCTATAGTTTTTTCAATATTTTTACTCTTGAATATTAATTTTTACTTAAAACGAAAAAACCCACAATTAGTGGGCTTTTTTTATTTTTTAGATATTAGTACGGGGGGGATAATGTTCCTCTATTTGCATTTGAACTCTCACTATCTACAAGTTCATCTCTTCTTAAAAAATTTTGTTTTATTTCTTTGATCTCTATTTTTTTATTTTCATAATCTTCTTTAGTATCGTATATCCAATTATAACCATACTTCCCTAAAATTTCTTTCATTGTTATAATTTTTCCATTTTTCGAAACTTCAGGAGCAAAGGCTATATTATGCCCATTTATCTCAGTAGTTGGCATAAACATAACTGTCTGATAATTAGAAACACCATGCAAAGTATTTTCAGGATAGGAAGCAGACACTATGTTAATCCCTGTTAATTTTATCCCTTTTTCTTCAGACACTTTTTTAACATAGTTTAAATAAGTCTCTAAAGCTTCAATTGTAAAAAAATTTACACGGGTATCTTCCTTCCCTAAAGCCTTTTCTAAAATTGGTTTTCTGGTCTTATCATAATGCTCAAGCATTCCTACCATTTCCTTGTACATCAATAAGTTTTTAGGTTTTATAATTTTAATATTTCTTTCTATTAAAACTTCTGTGGGTTTGTCTTGTGTACAAGAGATTAAACTAGCCCATCCTATGGAGGCGACCAACAAAATTTTTGTTATTTTCATATAAGTAATCATTTTAAATTAATATTGGGATTAATTTAATGTTTATTTCTTTCACAAATTCAAACAGACTCGTTTTTCTTTTATACTTTTACCTTATGGATAAAATAGAACATATTGGTATTGCTGTAAAAGATTTAGAAAAATCAAATCAGCTTTTTGCATCACTTTTTGGAGAACCACATTATAAGATTGAAGAAGTCGCTAGCGAAGGTGTTAAAACCTCATTTTTCAAGTCTGGTCCTAATAAAATAGAACTTTTAGAAGCTACTAAACCCGACAGTCCTATTGCTAAGTTTATTGAAAAAAAGGGGGAAGGAATTCATCATATAGCTTTTGCAGTTACAAATATTGAAGCAGAAATAAAGCGTTTACAAAAGGAAGGTTTTACCGTATTAAATGAAATCCCTAAAAAAGGAGCTGATAATAAACTAGTCGCTTTTTTACATCCAAAAACTACTAATGGCGTTTTAATTGAATTATGTCAGGAAATTGAATAATTCGTTCAATAGGAATTACCAAATATTTGTATCTTGCAATGTTAAAATTACAACATTAAATAATGACAACCTCTTTTGATTCTTTTCAAAAACGACGCTTACAATCATCTTATGTTTCAGTAGTAGTTAGTATTGCGCTAGTACTTTTTATGATTGGGATTTTAGGTTTGGTTTTATTAAAATCTACCAAAGTTGCTAATCACTTTAAAGAGAAAGTAGTGATGACTCTATTTTTAAAGGATGATGTTACTGCTAAGCAATCAAAAAACTTTAAAGAAACTTTAAAGAAAAAAGAATACACAAATAAAGTTATCTATATAACTAAAGAGGAAGCTGCAAAAACATACAAAAAAGACCTAGGTGAAGATTTTTTAAAGTTTTTAGGTGATAATCCTCTTAAAAACGGATTAGACATTTACCTAAAAGCAGATTTCGTAACTCCTGAAAAGATGAGCGAGATTGAAAAATCTTTTGAGAAAAATAAATTGGTAGCTGAAGTAAATTACGACAAACCTTTAGTTCGATTACTAACACAAAACATTCAAAAAATTAGTTTTTGGTTATTAGTGTTAAGTGGTTTCTTTGGTATTGTTGCTATTATACTAATTAATAGCTCTATTCGTTTATCTATTTACTCTAAAAGATTCAATATAAAAACCATGCAAATGGTTGGAGCAACTAAAAGTTTTATTCGTAGACCATTTATATGGCAAAGTATTAAGCTAGGTTTACTGGGAGCATTTATCGCATTAAGTGGAATTGCTCTTCTAATTTATTACATAAATAAATACATTCCTACACTAGAAATGTTATCGGACTACACTCCTTTAGCTTATGTTGCTGGAGGTGTATTATTTGTATCTTTCTTTATTACTTGGATAAGTACATTTTTTGCCACACAACGTTTTTTAAACTTACAAACTAACGATTTGTATTACTAAGATTTTATGAAAAAAGATAATTTGACAAAACAAGAATTTTTATTCGGTAAACGCAATTATATAATCATGTTAATTGGCTTAGCTGTTATAGCATTAGGATTTATTCTAATGGCCGGTGGTGGTAGTGACGACCCTAAAGTATTTAATCCTGAAATTTATAATTGGCAAAGAATTCGTTTAGCTCCAACTCTTGTTATTATTGGACTAGGTATTGAAATTTATGCTATTTTTGCCAATCCAAAAAAATAAGCATGGGATTATTAGAGGCTATTATCTTAGCCATTATTGAAGGTATCACTGAATATTTACCTGTTTCTTCGACAGGACATATGATTATCGCTTCTTCATTTATGAGGATAGCAACAGATGATTTCACAAAACTATTTACCATAGTTATTCAACTAGGTGCTATTTTATCTGTTTTAGTACTGTATTGGAAACGCTTTTTTCAAAGTTTCGATTTCTATTTAAAACTGTTAGTAGCATTTATTCCTGCTGTTGTGTTAGGATTGCTTTTAAATGATGTTATTGATAGTTTATTGGAAAGTCCAGTAACAGTTGCAATTTCTCTAATTATTGGAGGTATAATTTTATTAAAAGTTGACGATTGGTTTAAAGCCAACGAAGAGTTTGATGAAAAAAATCCGACAGCTCATACAGAAATAAGTTATGCTACTGCTTTAAAAATTGGTTTTTTTCAATGTTTAGCTATGATCCCAGGAACTTCAAGAAGTGGTGCTAGTATTGTAGGTGGTATGACTCAAAAAATAAATAGAAAAACAGCTGCTGAATTTTCTTTCTTCTTAGCGGTTCCTACTATGTTAGGTGCTACTGCTAAAAAAACCTATGATTATTATAAAGCTGGATTTGAATTATCTTCTGAACAAGTAAACTACCTTATTATTGGTAATGTTGTTGCCTTTATTGTTGCTTTAATAGCTATCAAATCATTTATAGATTACTTAAGTAAAAAAGGATTTAAAATCTTCGGATACTACCGTATTATATTTGGAATTACCCTATTAATAATTCACTTTTTCGTATATAAACTTTCTATATAATGCTGACTGCTGAAGACTATAAAAACGGACAAGTTTTATTAATTGATAAACCTTTAGAATGGACTTCTTTTCAAGTTGTCAATAAATTACGTTGGCATATTCGTAAACGTTTTGATATTAAAAAGATTAAAGTTGGTCATGCAGGAACTTTAGACCCTTTAGCTACCGGTTTATTGATTATTTGTACTGGAAAACAGACTAAAAATATCAACGAATATCAAGGTCAAATAAAAGAATATACAGGTACAATAACTCTTGGTGAAACAACTCCTAGTTACGATTTAGAAACTGAAGTAAACGAAACTTTCCCTATAGAACATATTACTGAAGAATTGATTCATAAAACAACAGAAAAATTTATAGGGAAAATTCAACAAAAGCCACCTATTTTTTCAGCAATTAAAAAGGATGGTAAACGTTTATATGAACTAGCTCGTAAAGGAGAAACTACTGAAATTAAATCGAGAGAAATTACTATTTCTGAATTCGAAATCACCAACATTAGTGCTAATAAAGTTGACTTTCGAGTTGTTTGTAGTAAAGGGACTTATATTCGTTCTTTAGCTTACGATTTTGGTTTAGCTTTAAATTCTGGAGCCCATTTATCTGCCTTAAGGAGAACTAAAATTGGAAATTTTTCTGTTAGTGACGGACTAAGTATTGATAATTTTATAAAATCATTAGAAGTGGAATAGTTTTTGTCTCATAGAGCAAAAAAACATTTACTTCTATGAAAAAAACTACACTACTACTCTTTGTAACTTTAGTTGTTAACTTTAAAATTAGTGCTCAAAATGAAAACAAACGTCCTTTCTTTACTGGATCTTTAAGTACTACTTTTGGAATTAATCAAAAATACAAATTAGGAGAAGAAGGAAACGGTCCTTTAATTGTACCTAAATCTATTTTATTAAGAACTGGTTTTGGATATCAATTTAATGATCGTTGGGCATCTACCTTTAATATAGGTTATGATCATCATTTTACATACGCTATCAACTCTATTCCAATGTACGCTAGTGTTCGTTATAATTTTATAAAAAAAGCCAGTAGTGCTTATTTTATTGAATCTAGTTACGGACAAATGTTTCGTCCTTCCAATCGATTTTCAAATGGTAACTATTACAAGGTTGGTTTAGGAATCCTATCTCTTAGTAATAGTAGTTTTAATGGAATGATACGTTTAGATTTTCAAAGAAAAAAAATAGCCCAATTTAAAAATGGAAATCTAGACAGTATTTCTCTTGGTATTGGCTTTACCTTATTCTAATTTTTAAAGAAAACGACTATACCAACTCTCTGTAATTGGTACTTCCCAATAATTATCTAACTCATGTTTTGTTTGAACTAAGTTATCAAAAACAATGGTTTTACCAGTTACAGACTTATTTTTTATTAGCTTTTTAAAATCTTTTAGCTCTTTATACTGAGTATATTCCCCTTGTTTAAAACAAACATTCATCTTATCTAATAACTCAATATCGTACTCTTGCTGTAATTGTAATACAAAAGCTACTTGTTTATCTATTTCTGCGTTAGATAACTGTATATTATCTTCTACTGAAAAAATAATAAATCGATTATACCTTAACTCAAAAGATACTTTAAAATCTTCTTCAGACTTCCACTCTTCGGAAAATGTTTTTAGTTTTCCCTTTAACCCTTCTATTTCTTGCGGATAAAACTTTCTACTAGATGGATAAATCCAAACTTTAGCTTCTTCTGATAACGTATTGAAATCTACTAACATAATTATTCTTTCTGTGCGGCAAATATACAGAAAACAAAATCCTCTTCTTGTTAAGATTCAAGAAGAGGATTTACTTTATAAAAAAGGATTTTATTTTAATAATGTAAGAATATCTTCTTGCACATTATTCCCTTTGTTCTTATTATACCAAACTTGTAAATCTTTTTTAAAATCTGCATCTAAACTTCCGTGTTCAGTCTTATAATCTGCAACCATTTTAGTAGCAACTGATGGCCTTGGCCCCCAAGTATCAACTACTTCATTTTCTTTATCTAATGCAATTAATTTAGGAATAGATCTTCCTCCGTTAGTTAAAAACTTATCCATTAATTCTAAGTTTTCATCTCTTAAGACTAACTTTAATTGAATATTAGGGTTTTCTTCTGCTATTTTATTAATAACTGGTAAATTCTGAGCTGCATCTCCACACCAACCTTCTGTTAAAACCAACCAAGTTTGTGGCTCTTTTACATCCTTAACCTTTGCTATAGTTTCTTCAGAAATTTTTATAGTTTTATCTAAACGCTTCATTCTTTTATCGTTTAGTAAACTATAATTTAATAAGGCATCAGATTGAGTTAATCCAGTTGACTTTCCTTGTTCTAACAAATCTTTTACAAGAGTTCTATATTCAGAATATGAAATGGCTTTTTGTAAACTGCTTTCTATAATTTCTTTCATCTTAATAATCTTATTATACTACAAATGTACTAGTTCGTCTTAATGTATACAGTAACCTAAGTTACGAACTACAAAAACGGAATAATATAGACGTAAAGATGATTAGAAGCTTACACTTCTTCTAATTTTTGACTTTCTAAAGATTTTAAATTACTAATAATATCCTTAGTCATCGATGCTAAATCGTATTCATGTTGCCATCCCCAATCTTTTCTTGCTTCTGTATCGTCAATTATTTGAGGCCAGCTATCAGCAATCGCTTGTCTAAAATCTGGGTTATAAGAAATTGTAAATTCAGGAATATATTTTTGAATTTCTTCAGCTATTTCTTTTGGTGTAAAACTAATGGCAGATAAATTATAAGAAGTTCTAGTTTTTATTTTTTCAACATCAGCTTGCATTAACTGAATTGTTGCTTTAATAGCATCATTCATATACATCATTGGCAAACGAGTATTTTCTGATAAAAAACATTCGAAAGTTCCTTTTTTCAATGCTTCAAAGTAGATATCAACTGCATAATCCGTTGTACCTCCTCCTGGTAATGTTTTCCAACTTATAATTCCAGGATAACGAATGCTTCTTACATCTACTCCATATTTTTCATGGTAATAATTACACCAATGCTCTCCAGCAACCTTACTAATTCCATAAACTGTTGAAGGCTCCATAACTGTTTGTTGTGGTGTATTAATTTTTGGTGATGTAGGTCCAAAAGACGCCATTGAACTTGGCCAGTATACTTTTTCAATATGTTTTTCTCTTGCTAGCTCTAAAACAGCTAATAAAGAGGTCATATTTAAATCCCAACCCTTTAATGGATATTTTTCTGCTGTTGCCGACAACATTGCTGCCATCAAGTATACTTGATTTACTTTATATTTTTGAATTACTTTTAAAATATCTTCTTGACTAGTTGCATCAATTATTTCAAAAGGACCAGAACTCATCATTTCTTTTCCTCCTTCTCTAATATCTGAAGCTATTACATTATCATTACCGTAAATAGAACGTAATTGTTGGGTTAATTCTGTCCCTATTTGCCCGCAAGCTCCTAAAACTAATATCGTGTCATTCATTTTTAATAATTCAAAAATATAGTGCGGCAAAGTTATTAAATTTCATATTTCACAAAAAATATTTATCCTTTTTTAACTATCATCAAAACAAGAGCTTAATCTACTGATTACAAACTTATAATTCTATTTTCATTTTTAAATCAAGTAAAATATGTACTTTTATACTTTTAATTTATCGTTTAATGAGACCTTTTCAAATTCTTATATTTTCTTTTTTAATTGTTTTTATTTCTTGTAAAAAAGAAAAAAATCAAAACAAAGAAACTATTCAGAAAACAGATGTTAACACTTCTGTAAAACATGCTGAATACACAGTACTTGACAAAGGATCTATACAGGAAATTAGAAATTGGAAAGAATATTTTATAACTGAAGAATTTTTAGCTCAATTTAAAAATATTAGTCCTACTGATGCTTTAAACAACGCCATAGAACTTAAAGATTTAACCAAACAATTAAAAGACAGTTTAAATATTGAAACTTTAAAAACTCCAGCTTTTAAAGCTCGTGTTAATGTTTTTGAAAATGAAGTTTTAAGACTTGCAGATATGACCTATATTCCTTCTATATCTTCAAAGAATGTTAATAGTCAAGTTGAAAAAATGCTTTCTCTTTTTGGTAGTATGAATGATAAAATAAACGCTGTTTATGCTAAAAAACGTTTTGACAAAGCGGTAAAATTAGATAGTTTATTTAACAGTTTTGAATAGTATTAATAGCTTCGTAAACTAAATTACTTTCAAAACCTCTGTATAGTAGGTAATCTGCTACTTTTTTTCTTCTTTTAAATAAGTTTGTTTCAGACACTAATTTGTTTTTCTTTTCCACTAAAGAATACAAAGTAGACATATACTCTTCTTCATCAATTTCTTTTAATGCTATTTTAATATTATAAGTAGAAATATCTCTCATTTGAAGTTCACTAGTTATTCTTTGCTTTCCCCATTTTTTAATTCTGAATTTACCTCTAGCAAAACTTTTAGAAAATCGTTCTTCATTTAAAAAATTTTCTTGTAGTAAATGTAGTAAAATACTATCCTTAGCCTCTGGAATTAAATTATATTCTGATAACTTTTTCTCTACTTCTTTATGACATCTATCTTGATATACACAAAAACTCTCCAACTTTCTTTTTATTTCTTCAACCGAAATAACCTGTTTCTTCATAAAACAAAAGTACTACCCTATTTCCAGTTATTTAAAAAAGATATCACCTTTTCTTTATAACTTGCTCCTATTGGGATTTCCGTTGAATTTACCTCTATATCATTAACTGTAAAAGCTGATATTTTATTAATATTTATAATATAAGAACGGTGAACTCTTAAAAAATTCACTTCTTTTAATTCCTGTTCTATTTCACTAATCCTATATTTAGAAACTATTCTTTTATTATCTACTGTATGTATTTTTATATAATCTTTTAAACTTTCAATAAATAGAATATCGTTAATAACCACTTTATGATGTTTATTTCCTGATTTTACCAACATAAAATCATCTGTTTCTTTTTCTTTATATTGAATTGATTGTGATTGTTTTTTTTGATCTCCTAAATAACGATCTACAGCCTTAAAAAAACGTTCAAAAGTAATAGGTTTCAATAAATAATCTATAACACCCAAATCATAACTTTCAATAGCGTAATCTCTATATGCTGTAGTAAATATGGTTTTTGGTGGATTCTTTAATGTTTTTAAAAAATCTATCCCTGTTAAATTTGGCATTTTTATGTCTAAAAACAACAAATCTACTTCTTGAGTATTTAATATTTCAAATGCTTTTATAGCATTATTACATGTAGCTACTATTTCTAATGCATCAATTTTAGAAATATGTTTTTCTAGCAATTTTATAGCTAAAGGTTCATCATCTACCACCAAACACTTTATTTTCATATTTCTTATTCTTGATTAATTTTTAAAGTAACAATAAATCTATTCTCACTAGATTTAATATCTAACTCATAATTATTACCACATATTAAATCTAATTGTTTTCTAATATTAGGCAAACCTATACTATCTTTTCCTTTAACCTCATAAGCATCTACTATCGTATTGGCTATTATAAATTGAAATTTTGATCCTTTACTTGAAATATCAATATCAATTTCTGGAGAACCACTATCTTCTCCTGCACCATGTTTAAAAGCGTTTTCTACCAAAGACAATAGTATTAAAGGTGGAATTTCTATATCATTTTCTATATTTTCTGTAAAATTAACTTTTAACCTTTCATCATAACGTAACTTTTCTAATTCTATAAAGTTCTTCAACAACTCTATTTCACTAGATAACAACACATATTTACCATTACAACGATACAATACATGGTCTAAAATTTCTGATAATTTACTTATTGATGTTGATGTTTTGGGTGAATTAACCACAGAAAGAGAATAAATATTATTTAATGTATTAAATAAAAAATGTGGATTTAACTGCGCTTTTAGCGTTTTTAACTCTGCTTCCGATTTTTCTTTACTTAAACTTAAATCCCTCTCCTTAATCTTTTTATATTCTAAAAGATATTTAGCAAAAAGAAATATAAGTGCTACAGAATAAACACTTGGAACATAACTAACTAATAATTTTCTCCAATCTGTCAATATCTCTAATATTGGCTCTTGTACAAACGGAGGTCTTCTAACTAAAGTTTCACCTACATGAACAATCATAATTCTACCAAAAGCACTAAAAACATAAGTTCCTATAACAAATAATAAAATCGCTTTTATATACTTCTTTTTTAAGAGAAACTTGGGTATAACAAAGTAAGCAAAGTAATAAGAAGTAAAAATTTGTGCAACCAATATGCTTCCAAACATGGTTAAAATTGCGTACAAAGGATCATTCTCATGCCTTATGACCCCTTTAGGGACATTTAAAAATAACAGTACAATCCAAAACACCAAGTGTTTTAATATCCTGTTTTTTTGAAAATAACTAATTAGTTTGTTGATTGTATCCATGCTGGTAAAGATAAAAATAGCCTATTAATTATAATACACCAGTCGACAAATCAACCTTTTCTAATCCTAAACACTCAATTTTATCTACCAAATGAGTTTTTTACTCCGAAAATATTCAAACGTCGATTTTTCGCACTCATTTGTCGATTATTAAACTTCAGCTTCTTAATCCAATTCATATTTGCACCATAATACAAATAACAAACAAAATGAAAAAAATACTGTTCCTTCTTTTATTAATAAGTACTGTTGGTGCTTCTGCTCAAATAAACCTTAGGGGTAAGGTAGTTGAAAAAAACACGCAACATCCTTTAGAATTTGCCACTGTGATTTTAACCAGTCCAGAAAACAATAATGTGATTGCAGGCGAATCAACTAACAGCAAAGGAGAGTTTTCTATCAAAGCTAAAAAAGGTGTCTACAATATTAAAATTGAATTTATCGGCTTTAAAAGTCATACCATAAATAATTTTTCACTTACTAAGAATCAATCAATTCAAACTATTTTTTTACAAGAAGATTCAGAAGCACTAGACGAAGTTGAAATAGTTGCTGAAAAATCTACAACCGAATACAAATTAGACAAACGTGTTTTTAATGTTGGTAAAGATTTAATATCAAAAGGAGGCTCTGTAAACGATATTTTAAACAATGTTCCTTCTGTTAATGTTGATATTGAAGGAGCCGTAAGTTTACGTGGTAATTCTAATGTTCGTATTTTAATTAATGGTAGACCTTCTGTGTTAACAGCAAATAACGGATTAGAATCTATTCCTTCTGAAAACATTGAGAAAGTAGAAGTAATTACCAACCCATCTGCTAAATATGATGCTGAAGGAACTGCAGGAATTATCAATATTATTTTGAAAAAGAATAAAAAGGGACGCTTTGGAAGCTCGCTTCAACTAACCACGGGTATACCAGATAATCATAGTATTAATTATAATGTTAATTATAAAAAGGAAAAGTTTAATTTGTTTTCTAATATTGGGTATCGCTATTTATCATTCGATGGAAACGGTTACTTAAACAGAACCAACTTTACGAATAATGTACCTGTATCTTTTTCTAACAGAACCACTAATAGCACTAGAAGTCGTAGAACATTCAATCTTTATTTTGGAAGTGATTATTACATTAACGATAAAAACACACTAACCTTAAGTTATTATTACCGAAATAACACAAGCAAAAATAATGTTGATTACACCTTTAACTTTTTAAATGCTCAAAAACAAGTTGACAATATTCTTACTTCAAACGAATCGTATAGAGAACCTCAAAAAGCAAATCAAATTGAACTTAACTATGTAAAAACCTTTGATAAAAAAGGACAGAAACTTACAGTGAATTTTCAATATGACTTTTGGAATGATGATGAAAACGAATCAGTAGAAGAGCAACAACAATTTCCAACTACCTCAGCAATCAACTTATTAAGAAGTAGAGATATAGAAAGTAGTAAAGATTTCTTGTTCCAATCTGATTTTAAATTACCAATTACAAAAAAATCACATGTTGAAATGGGTATAAAAGGTGAAATAAGAAACATTGATAGTGATTATAAAGTTTGGGATAACAATGTAGTAGTAGATACTTTGAATAATTTATTAAAATATAACGAACGTATTTACGGTGCTTATATTCAATATGGAAATAGAAAAAATAAATTACAGTATTTACTAGGTTTACGTGCCGAACATGCAAATACAGGAAGTACTGACAGAAGAGATGAATTTAGAACTTCTAAAAGTTATACCGATTTATTTCCAACTGCTCATTTAACTTATAATTTTAATCAAGCTACCAATGTACAAGTAAGTTATAGTAGAAGAATTAGACGACCAAGCTTTTGGCACTTAAATCCTTTTGGAGGAATTTCAGACAGAAGAAACATTCGTGTTGGTAACCCAGATTTAAATCCTATGTATACAAACTCTTTTGAGTTAGGTTTATTAAAACGATGGAAAAAATTCACTTTAAACCCATCTATTTACTACCAAAGAACAACTAATGTTTTTGAAACTTTAATAACCCCTAATCCATTTGGAGCTTTAGTATCAAAACCAATTAATTCAGGTATTGAAAAAAGATTTGGTGCTGAATTAGCTATTCGATACTCTCCTTTTAAATGGTGGCGATTATCTAGTGAATTTAATTACTTTTCTTTTGACCAAAGAGGTTTATATACTGTTGATGATAGCACATGGTCTACACGTTTAAATTCAAGAATGAAGTTTTCTAAACTAACTATTCAATCTAGTTTTAATTATCGTGGAGAAAGACAAAGTGGGCAAATATTTACTGAAGCTCAATACAGAGCAAATATTGGAATTAGCAAAGATTTTTGGGAAGACAAAGCTACCGTAACTTTAAATATGAACAATATTTTAGACTCTAGAGTAAGTAGACAATTAATAACTGATGAAAATTATACTACTAATAACTATAGTAGACCTATTGGTAGATTTACATCAATTACTTTTACATATCGATTTAATAGAACTAAAAAAGATAGAGATCGTTTACCTGACTAAAAACAATTAAATCATAACTTTAAAAGCAAGAAGAGCTAAAAGTAAAATACTTTTAGCTCTTCTTTATTGTTAACAAAAATTAATTATAAACTACGTAACCACATTTTAAACTTAGTAATTAAGTAGAATAAAATAGGGACTACAATTAACGTTAAGAATGTTGCAATGAATAATCCGTAAATTACTGTCCATGCTAATGGTCCCCAGAAAATTACGTTATCACCTCCCATATAAATATGTGGATTAAATTCACTAAATAAAGTATAGAAGTTAATATTGAATCCAGTTGCTAATGGAATTAACCCTAAGATTGTTGTAATTGCTGTTAATAATACTGGACGTAAACGAGCTTTACCTCCTCTAATTACCGCTTCTCCTAAAGTTTCAACATCAACATAATCGCTTTCAGCAATTCCATTCTCCACTTTCTTTCTATCAATTAATAACTGTGTATAATCTAGTAATACCACTCCATTGTTCACTACAATACCTGCTAATGAGATAATCCCCATCATTGTCATCATAATTACGAATGGCTTCGCTGTAATTATCAATCCTCCAAATACACCAATTAAACTTAAGAAAATCGCTAACATGATAATTCCTGGCTTAGAAACTGAGTTGAATTGGAAAATTAATATTAAGAAGATTAATCCTAAACCTGCAAAGAATGCTCCCATTAAGAACGCCATTTGCTTGTTCTGCTCTTCAATTTGACCTGTATAATTAATCTTTACCGTAGCTGGTTTTTCGGTAAACGATTTCATTTCACTTTCAATCTTCGCTACAATCGCTGCTGCATCTGTATACCCTGGTGCTAAAGCTGAATATACGGTTACCACACGCTTTACATCTTTATGTTTAATTGCACTAAATCCAGAAGTATTTGTTTGTTTCGCTATTGCTGATACAGGAATTTCTTTGATTTGACCTGAAGCCATATCTCTAAACGTTATTTTCTGATTGAAAATAGCACTCTTATTATACCTGTTATCCTTATTAAAACGCACATAGATATCATAATCTTCACCGTCTTCTTTATAAATACCTGCTTTAGTACCGAAAATTGCATTACGTAATTGTTCTCCAACTTTAGATGCACTTACTCCTAATTCACCGGCTTTTTTACGATCTACATTTACTAACATTGATGGTTTAGACTTGTTTACATCAATCTTTAACTCATCAATACCTGCAATACTTTTCGAATTGATAAAATCACGCATTTTTTCAGCAGTATTAATCAATTCCGAGTAATCTTTTCCTTCTAACTCAATATTAATAGGGTATCCAGCTGGCGGTCCTACCGCTTCTTTCTCTACTGAAATTGCTAAACCTGGATAGATTCCTTTTAATGCCTCTGTTACTTTCTTTTGTAATTCTTTACTATCTGCTCCTTCACGATATTTATACTCTCGCATTGAAGCAGTAATTTTTCCTCTATGTGGCATTTCTGCTGTTGAACCTCCATCGGTTTGTGGATTTCCAGATCCTGCTCCTACTTGTGATACAGCACTTTCTACTAAGAAATTGTGATCTCCATGCATATATTCTGGTGAATTCAACACATTGTATACACGTTCTTCCAAATCTTTCATGATCAGATTTGTTTTCTCAATATCCGTTCCTTGAGGATACTCTATATAAACAATAATCTGGTTAGGTGTATTGTCTGGGAAGAATTCTACTTTAGTTCTCTGACTTGCTACAGATGCTCCAAAACCACCAAAAGCAAAGAATAATAAAAGAACTGTTGCTATAGTAATTGCATAAGGTCTCCATCCTTTTAATGCAGCTCTTAATACTCTTTCGTAAAAACGCTCCCAACGTGGCAATACTTTATTTTGAAAAGCATTTGCCCAAGGTCTTAACGCAATTCTATATACCCATAACATGATCGCTGTAAATACCATAATTGTACCTAAAGCTCTGTAAGCTCCTCCAAAAATGACAATTAACAATCCTATTATTGCCATGATAGATGATAAAGTAATTATCCTCTTTAATGGCATGTTCTTATCCTCTACACTCATAAACTGAGATACCATTACTGAGTTAAAGAAAATTGCAACGAATAAAGACGAACCTAAAACTACCGATAGTGTTACAGGGAAATAAATCATAAACTGCCCCATAACTCCTGGCCACATCCCTAATGGAATAAATGCTGCTACCGTAGTTGCTGTTGAAATGATAATAGGGAAAGCAATTTCTCCAATACCTTTTTTTGCCGCTTCAATTCTTGGCATTCCTTCATCCATTAAACGATATACGTTTTCTACAACTACAATACCATTATCTACTAGCATTCCAAGCCCCATAATTAATCCAAAAAGAATCATGGTGTTCATCGTATAACCTAACCAACTTAAGATCATTAACGACATGAACATTGACATTGGAATTGCAAATCCTACGAATAATGCGTTTTTAAATCCAAGGAAAAACATTAGTACTAATACTACTAAGATTACCCCGAAAATAATATTGTTTACTAAATCATCTACTTGTCCTATGGTTTTCGATGACTGATCATTTGCAATGGTAACTTTTAAATTACTTGGAAATACATTTTCTTTAGCATCTTTTACAATCTCTTGAATCTTTTCAGCTGCTTCTACCATGTTTTTACCAGAACGCTTCTTTACATCTAGCATTACCACAGCTTCACCAAACTCACGTGCATAGGTAGTTTTATCTTTATCTTTAAAAGATACTTTTGCGATATCTTTTAAATAAATAGAATTTCCTTTTTCAGACTTTACTACAAAGTTTTGTAACTCTTGCGGATCTTCTATTTCTCCTAAAATTCGTATAGTACGACGTTGACCACTTGCAATTAAGTTACCAGCTGACATTGTTACATTCCCTCCATTTACCGAGTTGATAATATCTTGGAAACTTACCTGAGCAGCCATCATTTTATAAATATCTACAGCTATCTCAACTTCTTTCTCCTCTGCACCACGGATATCTACTTTTTTAATCTCACCTAAATCCTCTATTTCATCTTCTAAATATTCACCAAATTCTTTTAATTTATCTACTGGGTAATCACCAGAAATATTAATATTTAAAATTGGCATTTCTTCAGACATACTCAACTCAAACACATTAGGCTCTACTTTAGCCCCGTTAAAAGTTGGCCAGTCTTCACCAGAAGTTTCTTGGTCTATTTCGTCTTTTACCTTCTGCTTTGCTTGATCTACTGTAATATTTTCATCAAACTCAACAACCACCATCGAATAATCTTCTTGCGAAGTTGACGTAATTTCTACTACATTACTTACCGTTTTTAACTTATCTTCTAACGGATCGGTAATTAGTTTTTCTATATCTTCAGCTGTATTTCCTGGATATAATGAACTAATATAAATTTTAGTTTCTCTAATTTCCGGAAAATTCTCTCTTGGCATACTTAAGAAGGCAGAAATACCCATAATAAGTATCATCACCATCATTACATAAATGGTTGTCTTATTATTAATTGCCCAAGAGGATAAACCGAATTCTTTATCGACTTGTTTTTTTTGTTTCTCAGTCATGTTAACTTGTAATCTTTAGTTGATTATTTTGCTTTAGCAGCAGCTAAGATTTTTACTTCTTGTCCATCTTTTACACTACGAGCACCTTCTTCTACAATTTGAGCTCCGTTTTCTACTCCTGTTAAAACTTCAATTACATCTCCTTGAGTTTTCCCTGTAGTAATAATTGCTTGTTTAGCTGTTCCTTTTTGATCTTTTACATCTTTTACCAAATAGATATACTGCTCTCCCTTTGCATTTTCTGAAATAATACTTTGTGGTATTAAAATCGCTTTTGGATTTGTATAATCGTTGATTCTTAACTTCGCAGTTAAGTTTGGCTTGATACTTCTGTCTTTATTTGGAACTCCAATTTCTACTTTAAATGTTCTATTAGCTGGATTGATAAAATTTCCTGCTTGACGAATTTTAGAGTGTAATGATTTTCCTAAAATTGGGAACTCAACCTCAACACTTTTCCCTTTTTTAATTGAAGTGATATAGCTTTCTGGAACATCAGTTTCAATATACATATCACCTAAGTTCACGATTCTAAACACTTCAGATCCCATTCCTGGTGCTACTACTGTTCCTTGCTCTTTAATTACATCGTCAATAACTCCTGTAAATGGTGCTTTGATCACAGATTTTCCTAACTGTCTCTTTAACTGATCAACAGCATTCTTTTGTGCTTCATATGAAGTTTTAGCTTGTAAATACTGAATTTCAGAACCAATCTTTTGTTCCCATAATCTTTTTTGACGTTCGTAAGTTGTCTTAGCTAAAGCAGCTTGCGCTTCTACCTGTGCTACTTGATTTCCTAAACCTCCATCATCTATTTTAGCTAAAGCTTGTCCTTTAACTACTCTTTGACCTTCTTTTACATAAATGCTTACTAATTGTCCAGCCATTTCTGGATACACTAAAACATTTTGCTTTGTTTGAACATCTCCTTGTAATTCTAAGTAGTGAACAAAATCTTCTGTTTTAGCAGAAAACACTGTAATTAAAGGTATTTTTTTGTTCGTATCTAACTCAGAAATCTTATCGTTTAACTGCTTTATCTCAGCAGCTAATTCTTGTTGTTTTGTATCTAACTCAGCCTTTTTCGTTCTTATTTGAGCTAAATCATTGGTAGCAATTACATCTTGAATAGACTGCCCTTTATTTCCTCCACATGAAGCTAAAAGAGCGGTTAGTAATACTATTGAATATATTTTTCTCATTATAGTTGACTTTTTATTTTATTGGTGTGTTTAATGCGTTATCTAATTTAGCTTTGTTGCTAATAATATTTAATATTGATTGTAAGTAATTGTTTTGTTGAGAATACAATTGATTACGTGCTGCTAATAAATCAATACTAGTTGTAACCCCTTCATCAAACTTTATTTTTTGCTTACGCTCAATACGTGTTGCTAATGCTAAGTTTTTCTTAGCAGTTTCATAATTTTCTATACTTAATTCGTAATTGCTTTGAGCTTGTTCTGCTTGTAGATTTAATCGTTGCTTTGTTTCTGCTAAACGAATATCAGCACTTTCTAATGCTATTTTTGCTTGAGCAGTTTTTGCACTTCTTCCTAAAGAACTAAAAATTGGAATATTTATTCCTACTCCAAAAACTGAAGTTGAAATCCAATCTTGAGACGAGTTAAAAAAGTTAAAACTATCTGCATTTGCTAATCTAGAATAGTTTACATAAGCTCTTACAGTTGGTAAAGCTTTATTTTTTTCTAATTTCATTAACAAACGTTTAGCTTCTCTATCGTTTTCAGCTATTCTAAAATCTATATGATTTTTAAGATTAAACGATTGTGCTAATAAGTTCAAATCCGTATTATTTACAACTAAATCATCCAAACTATCTGTTAATTTCAACTTTGTGTTAATAGGATTTCCTAACGATAAGTTTAACATCTGATAAGCAATCTCTCTATTTCTATCAGCATTACGTTGTTGACTAATAATGTTTCCTTGCGTAATTTTGAATTGCTCAACTGTTTCTTCCTCTGTCAATCCTTGTTTAAATCCTTCAACTGCTCCTTTTAATTGACGATCTACAGTTTTCTTATTTCCTTTTAAAATTTCAATACGCTCTTCAGCTACTAACACATTTCCATAAGCATTTATAACAGCTTCTCTAGTAGATAATTCTGTTTTTTCTTTAGCTTGTTCAGAAATTTTCAAATAGGTTCTTGCTGATTGTAATCCTACTAAATACGATCCATCAAACAATAACTGATCTAAAGTAACCGTTCCTGTAACATTGTGTTTTGCTCCAAAATCTACGGTTCCATCTCCATTAAAATCGACTCCTGGGAATTGTTGCTTTAAATTATTTTGATAGTTTATCACTCCGCTAATTTGTGGAAACCCTATAGCGGTAGTTTCCCATTTTCGTTTTTTGGCTGCCTCAATATCGTTCAAAGCAACTTTGTTATTATAGCTATTCTTTATTGCAAATTGTATGGCTTCTCTCATAGACAAACTCATTTCTTTTTCTTGAGCATTTGAACTCAATGCAAAAAAGAATATGCAAACTGCATAAATTATTCTTCTCATGTATTCCTAATAGTTTTGTATTTGGTGTTTTAACTTTTAATCCCTGTTTAATAAGTACCCTTTTGTTTTACTATTCCTTTAGGAGGAATTAAAAAGAATACTTTGAAATATTAATCTTCTTTTCTTATGTATTTATATGGTGTTATTTTTTAATTCCCTTTCTAAAACTTCTAATCCTTTTTTAGTAGCAATAGCTCGTATATGATATTCCAATACTTCGTACTCTACCTTCATTAGTTCATCCATTCTTTCTCCGTAATAATCGCTATCAAAAATTCCGAATATTAATGTGAAATAGAAGTTTGTTACTAATTCCTTTTTTATTTCTGGTCTATATAAACCTTGCTCAATCCCCTTTTCTAAATTATCGCTATTACAATCTCTGAACATACACACTTCTCTTTCTATAAGATTTGTATACGATTCTGGATAATATTTTTTTAACTGAAACATTGGTGAGGTCTTCGCATTTTTAAACATTTCTTTAAAAACCTTCTTTACAGCAAACTCTTCTTCAATTGCATTATACTTTTGTTCTTTTATTAACATAATAGTATCGTCAATTGCTTTCTGAACTGCTTCTATAGAAGCATCTACCAAATCTGATTTGTTTGAAAAATACTTATATAGCGTCTTCTTTGATATTGCTAAATCGCCCGCAATATCGTCCATCGTTACACTTTTGAACCCATAGTTCAAAAACATTTGCCCTGCCTTTTCTAATATTTTATCTCTCATAATTCTGGGCAAAGGTACGTCAGGAAACTTTAGAAACAAAAAAAGTTTCCAGAGTTTTAAAGATTTTTTAACATTCTCTTAAGTATAAAATTTAAGTTTACCTTATTTTTACAAAAAATTTTAGATTTGGACATATTACAATATCAATCAGACTTTTTAACTTATTTAGAATCTCAAAAAATTGTTAGAGAACCAAAGAATCTTTACGAACCAATAGACTATATACTTCAACTAGGCGGTAAAAGAATTCGTCCTATTCTTACACTTATTGCCTCTGATATTTTTTCGGGGAACTTTTCACAAGCTATGCCTGCTGCATTAGCCGTTGAAGTCTTTCATAATTTTACTTTAGTTCATGACGATATTATGGACGATGCTCCTCTAAGGAGAGGAAACGAAACTGTTCATGAAAAATGGGATATTAATACAGGAATTCTGTCTGGAGATGCTATGTTAATTTTAGCATATCAATATTTTGAAAACTATCCTCCTGCTATTTTCCAAAAATTAGCTCAACTTTTTAGTAAAACAGCTCTCGAAGTTTGTGATGGACAACAATTAGACGTTGATTTTGAAACCAGAAACGACGTTACAATTGAAGAATACATCAAAATGATTACTTTGAAAACTTCTGTTTTAGTTGCTGCTGCATTAAAAATGGGAGCTATTGTTGCAGAAGCTGATGAAGAACAGGCACAACATTTATATAACTACGGTTTAAATTTAGGTATTGCTTTTCAATTACAAGACGATTATTTAGACACCTACGGTGATCCTAAAACTTTTGGGAAACAAGTTGGTGGAGATATCATTGAAAACAAGAAAACTTTTCTTTATTTGAAAGCTTTAGAAGTAGCAAATAACGATGATAAACAGAAACTTTTTGCTCTTTATAACGAAAATCAAGAAAATATTTCAGAAAAAATAAAGACAGTTACTAGCATTTTTTCAGACAATAACATCCCTAAACATACACACGAACTTATTGAGTATTATACTAATAAGTCTTTTGAATGTTTAACTCACTTAAACATTAGTGAGGATGCTAAAGAGGGCCTACGCATGTTTGGTGAAAATTTAATGAACAGAAAAGTGTAAAAAATTGCATTTTATTCAAAAAAGTTTTTATTTTTGCATCCCAATTTAACCGGTCCTATAGCTCAGTTGGTTAGAGCACCTGACTCATAATCAGGGGGTCCATGGTTCGAGCCCATGTGGGACCACGTAACAAACTCGTAACATACTATAAACAGTACTGTTGCGAGTTTTTACTTTTTACAGGGTGCTTCAGAGGGTGCTTATATCTCAAAAACAGTAAATTAAGCTCAACTCACTATATATAAAGATACAAAATTCTCAGCTATTTTTATTCTATATCAGAGACAAAAACAGAATTCTTTCTATAGAAACATGGGGGAATATTCAAAAAAACGGGTTCTATATCAAAGCATATAGCCCCAGTCCCTATAGATAGAAACTCTCATTTATTTTTTTTATTAAAACCTCCAAAAAGAATCTATTATTTTTTTTGCGCCACTTCTCCTCCCCTTTACAATTGGACAATCAATCTGTTTAACACAAATAAACTTGTAAAATATAAATAGCCATAAAACATAAAATTATAGGCAAAAACAAGCTCTTCTATTAATTTATCCGTTATTATACAATATCCTCATTCGATTATTAGGAAAGTAAAATTTTAGCCTACAGACAAAAAGTGTATACACATACGTAAACTTTAAATTATACTTTAAAAACAACATTATTTACATCTTCTAAATATTGTATTTTTACGAGTATAAGGGTACTTCCTCACGCATCCTCTTAGATTAACCTTAATTGAAAATTATGAATGAAACTGAATCTTGTTTAAACGAAATCACAACCAAATACCCAAAAAAATGGGAAGACCTTGACAAAAGCATAAAAAGAATAATTCCTCACAAGCAAGATTCTCCTTTTGACCCCTATGAATCTAAGTACTACAAAGAGTTTATACTATCTAATAGAAATGATCAGGTAGAATATATCCCCACTGAACAATTATCAGAATCTTTCATTAAAGCTCATAACTCTCTTATTGACAATAGTGGCATATATATGATAGACTTTCAAAATCTACTTAACGATTATGATGAAAGTTATTTTGATCTTGAATCTTGGAGTAATGATCGAAAAGAAGTTATACTAAATAGTATTAACAACTACTTGTTTGATTGCAATATTTTTAAAGGCATCTTTTTCTTTTCTCAATTAAGTGAGGCTTTTAGGGAAATTGATAAATCACTTCACAATTTGGACAATATAAAATACTTTGGTGCAAATAAACCCAGTTGGCTACAAACTAAAATTAAAGAAATATTAGAACTAGAGGTTAAATCCATTAAAGATACATTAATATTTAATTACAAGCCTATTTACTCCAAATTAGATCAAGTGCTATATAAAACAAAAGCTTCAAGTGAATTTTATAAATTTTCAGACAATGACTGGTTTAAAATAGCTAAAGCTATTGCTGAAGGTTATATAGACTTTGAAGCAAGTCATTATATAATTGATAAAGAAAGGATATATATTGAAGCTGAAGCTTCTAGATTAGTTTCCAATTATATTTACGGAAGTGAATTTAAAAAACAGTCAGTTAATGCCTACCTTAATCAAACAAAGTCAAATACTCCTACTAACAAAAACATCTTTATTCCTAGCAGAATAAAAGCTTTAGAATTTATTGCTGAAGAGGCTAAGAACAATGGTTTTGAGTCTGATTATTTTAAAGAAAAGTTAAAAAAGTTAAAGAAAGATAAAGAAAGATAATCTTTTTTAACATTCCTTTTTTTAATACTGGTAATGAAATTGTAAAACTGTAAATTTTCTTCTATTTGCAGTAGCACAATAAAAAAATGTGCTATAATATCATGAGTATTAAATTAGTAAAAACAATTGATTTTGATTTGGAAGAGTTCCAAAACATTATCAGGAATTCAGTTGCCTCAGTACTGAAAGAGCAAAATGAGTTATTAATAGGAACTTCTAAAAGAGATTCTTCTGATTATTATCTCTCAAGGAAGGAAACTGCGGAGTTTTTAAAAATTTCTGAAACTACATTATGGAGTTTGGATAAAAAACAAATTCTCCCAGCAAAACGCTTACATGGAAAAGTATTATACTTAAAAAGTGACTTACTCAACTTCCACAAACAAGCAGCTTAAAGTAATTTAAGCAAAAAAACAATTATTTAATAACTAAAAAGGCAAAGTGATATCCTCATATCGCTAGGACTCTCTTTGTCTTTTTTTTAAAACAAAAACAATGGTTTATAGAAATTATTTAATCACAATTAACAGCAATTTATTCAATGCTCTTGAATCAGTAGTAGAGAAGCATAATAAACATTTAGACAAAACAGATAAAAACAGAATTAGCATGGACAAAGCTGTATTTTTAATACATTATATTGATTACAAAAAAAGTCAAGTAAGAGAAAATTCTCAAAGTACTTTTGTAAGAATCTCTTCTCAAACTCTTAACTCATTTTTAAAGAAAGAGCTTAAAAAATATAAAGCTTTTTTAGTAAAACATGAGTTTATAAAAACAATACCTTATTGCAAAATAAGCAACCTAGCTATAGGGTACAAGGTTTTACATATAAGAGCTACTCAGAAGGAGGATAAAGACACTTATGACGTTTATGAATTTTTAAATAAAGAGTATGAAACATTTTTATTTAAAGAAATAGACAAAATTGAAAGCAAAAAGAAAAAAGCTGCTGACAGAAACACCAAACATTTAACAAAATGGTTAAATGGAGACGAAATCCAAATAGACTGGAAAAAAGCTCTACATTTTATCGATAATGGTTCTTTTAGCGATGATAAAAAATCTCAATATTCGTCTAGTGTAAATAAAATTCGTTTTAATCATTGGCATTACTCTAGAACTACGAATGATAATAGACTTCATAGCAATTTAACAAATATGAAGGAGGAGTTGAGAGCATTCATAACTCATAGAGAAGAAAATTTAGTATCACTAGATATTGAGACTTCACAACCTTATCTATTAGCAGGCATATTAAATTTACTCAAGAATAAATCGGTATCTAAACTTGATTTTATACTAGGAGGAATACGTAGTAAGGACGTGAGAGACAAGTTTCACTCTCTAATGAATTCTATTTCTTATGAACCTATTGATATCACTGGTATAGAGCTTTACATAAAATTTATTCGTCAAACTGACTTTTATCTATATGTAAACCAAAAGTTATGTGACGATTTTAAAAAGAAAATAATGGATGAATCAAATAAAGGTTTTTATATCAAAAAAACTTATTGTACAAAACGATCTAAACAAATAGTAGAGTCAGTTAAGGCAAGAAAATATTGTAAATCTTTAACTTTAGAGTACATGTATTGTTCTCTCGAAAACTATTCTGAAGGTATAAAAGAAATAAAACGAATTTATCCAGAACCAGTAAATAAGTTTATTTATGGTTTTAAATATTGTAAAGAAATAGAAATACCAAGAAAGAAAAGAAAGTTACCTGATAAGAGGAAAATAAAAAAAGCAAAAAAATTATTTCCTAAGTTTCTTCAACAGGTAGAATCATTTATCATTTTAGACGTTATAACCAAAGAGTTATCTAGAAAGTATCCTAAAATGTTTATGGCTACGATTCATGATAGTGTAATTGTCACAAAAAAACATGAGTCTGAAGTCAAAAATTATTTAAGAAATAGGTTATTAGAAATATTTGATTTACCACCAAAAATTAAAAGTGAGGACTGGATTCCTCACTTTTTTTTGTATAACAGTTTATATTTTCTGTATAGAAAAAACAGATACATGGTCACTAATGGGTGAATAATAACAAAAAGATAGATGTTTATCTCCTCATAAGTTATACCTAAAGAATCAGCTAAGATTCTTAAAAAATCTACACAAAATTGAAAAACGTCTTTCACTTTGAATTATCTCTTATAAAAATATAATAGAGCACATATAAACCTATTAAAGTACCAATTGCTGTACTCCAAATGGTATCCCCTCCACTTTCAGCTTTTAAATCACCTATAACACTCGACTGAAAAAATAAAAATCTTATCATTATTTTGATACTTTTTTAATAGTCTCATCCATTTTTGATGCTTCCATAAAAACTGAACCAACTTGTTTGTAAACCATTCTTTTACCACAAACATCAAGAGCATATGTAGCCCCGTGTAAACCTTTGTTCTTATCTACAACCTTAATATTCTCTTTAGGACAATTTTGTTCAATTGAAACAGTCTTAATTAAAGTCTTTTCAGTTGTTCCAAAAACCGTTCTATTCACAGCTCCACATGAGAATAAGGTTAAACTTGTTAATGTTATTAATACTATTTTTTTCATTGCCTTAGTATTTATTGTTTATTAAAATTCCATTTTATTATATACTTTATAAGAATTCCATTGTATTGATATTCTTCATCAAAAGTTAATGATAAACGAGTGTTATCAACGGTATATTCAAACAAAAGTGTTTGAGCAGAAGTAGACATAATCAGCCTTAATTTATTCGGAGGAATGGTAAGCCAACCAAATTTAGAATCACTAAGGGCATTGTTCTCTGGATATAAAATTTTACCTGAACCGTCTCTTTTAAAACTAAGAACAGTTTTGAGCTTATCTCTTTCTTTTAATCTGTTTTCTATTTTAGTTTTTGCTTCATCATAACTTAAATTACCATGATTAGTTATTTCAACTATTTCTGAATTACTATTTACCCAAGGATGTCTTGTCAGTAAATCATCTGAAGAACTAGAGCCTAATTCTTCATTAGAAGAGCAACTAGCAAATAATAAAATACTACAAAACAGTATTAAGATTTTTTTCATAATTAAATTTTTAATGTTTTTTTATGTGATTCCAAATAATCTCTAAATGAAGATTAACTAAACTAAATCAGCTACTACACTATAAAAAATTACTAGATAATAATTTCACCTCATAGCAAATATAAACAAATATGCCGAACAAACAACCCCTTCTATACAATCCCTTGTTTGCTAGCATCTATTTAGAAATTTGTTATATGCCAAGAACACGTAAAACGCCTATCCCAGAAGTAGTAATAGAATTCGGAAAACGAATAAAAAAATTAAGATTAGAAAGAAAAATGTCTCAAATGGATGTTGGAGCTGCCCTAAATGTAGATAGAGAAAACATCCGAAAATACGAAAAGGGGCTTCAAGAACCCAAACTATCTACAGTTGTTAAATTCGCTGAAGTTTTTAAAGTTTCTTTTGATGAGCTTTTAAGTTAGGAGCTTACTGAATTAAATGTAATTTTCGGAAAAATACTTCTCAAATTACGGATATCCCCTTTTTTACTACAAACAAAAAAAATAGCTTTATGGGTTAAAAAAACAATTAAACCATTAAAGCTATGAAAGGAAGTCAAACATTTCTTGATTTTAAATCACCTCCAGAGCCTTATCTAAAATGGCCTGAACAATTTGATTTTCCGATTAACTTAGACTATCCTGAAAGGCAAGTAGAAGAAATTCTTTTAAACGACATATTAGAATCTAAAAACTTTATCATCCTGACTGGGTTTACTTCTCTCTCTTATTTGATAGATTGTTTTGGAAAAGTAGACACTTATACTAGGGATAAAAAAATAAAAATCGTACTAGGCTTTGAACCCAATTTAAGAGGCAGAAAGAAATACCACACGAAATCTCTTGATAAAGAAATAGCTGAATTTTGGCTAAAAAAAGGACTATCAATCACCAAGGGAGGAAGTGTAATAAGCTTAATAGAAAAAATAAAAGAAGAGATAGTTGAAGTTAAATTTTACAATAAATTACATGGTAAAATTTATGCAAGTGAAACAGTTGCTATGATAGGGTCTTCGAATTTTAGCAACAATGGTCTAAAAAAACAAACAGAAGCTAATTTAAGGGTTTTAGCTGATGATGATAAAGTTAAGTATAATGGAATCAAAACAATTGCTTACAATTATTTCCATAAAGCTTCAAAGTATAATGATATAATTGAACTTCTTGAAAAAATAATAAGCCCAGTCGATTGGCAAGACGCTTTAGCACGAGCAATTTCAGAAGTTTTGGAAGGAAATTGGCTAGAAGATTATCAAATCCTAAAAAACAAACTTGAGAATGCTAATTTATGGCCTACACAATATAGAGGTTTAACTCAAGCTCTAACTATCCTTCAAGAAAACTCTAATGTTTTAATTGCCGATCCAACAGGAGCTGGAAAAACAAAATTATGTTCAACTATAATATTGGCTTTAGAAAACTGGCTTTTTGAGAATGGTAGAATGGAGAAAGCTAATTCAGTCATAGTTTGTCCTCCATTAGTAATAGAGAAATGGAAAAAAGAGTTTAGAGAGCTTTCTACAATTTCTAATAATCAAATTTCAAATGGAACATTAAGTAATGGTAAGCTTAAAAAATTAAGAATCGCTGAAAAAGAATTAGATCTAGCAAATATTCTAGCGATTGATGAAGCTCACAACTACCTAAATATAAAATCTAAAAGAAGCATAGCAATAAGAAAAAATAATGCAGATTATAAATTATTAATTACTGCTACTCCCATTAATAAAAAAGTAGATGATTTACTTAAGATAGTTGAGCTCCTAGACATAGATAATTTAGATGACGAGAGCTTTGAGTCATTTAAAAACCTAAAGATTCGTCCTAATCTTAAAAAACCAAAAGACATCCAAAAACTAAAAAATTTTGTTAGCAAATTTACTGTCAGAAGAACTAAAAAAAATATTAACGACCAAATTGACTTAGAGCCTCATTTATATAAAAACTCTTTAGGTAAACAATGTAGGTTTCCTACTCAAATTTCTAAAACTTATAAAACAGAAGAAACTACTGAGGACATAGAAATTATAAAACAAATAAATTCTATTTGTAGGAAACTAAAAGGGATTACTTACCTAAAAAAAATAAACAAACCCCATTTTGATATAAAAGACAAGGATAAACAAACCTATATTGACCATAGACTACTGGTAGCAAAAAGTCTTTCAATATACGTCATTCGTTACAGATTAAGATCTTCTAAAATTGCCCTACTAGAGCATATAATTGGTCACGAAGAAATCCAAGAATATGAACAATTTCCATCAAGGAAAAACAAAGAAAATAAAGTAAAGTTATCTGAACTTGATAAATTAATCGAAAAAGAAAAACTACCATATGTAAGCAACATGTTTAAACAATGTAAGCTTCCCGATTGGATGAAAGATTTAGACACTTATAAAAAAGCATGCAGGGAAGAAAGAGATAACTACTCTAGAATATCTGAACTAACAAAAAAATTGACTAGAAAAAGAGAAGAGGGAAAAGCTTTGACCTTAATAAAACAAATAGAAACAAACCACAACAAAATAATAGCTTTTGACTCTTGTATAATTAGCTTATTTTATATAAAACACATCATCAAACAATTACGCCCAGAGATAAAAGTTCTAATAGCCTCTGGAGAATCTGAGAAAGAAACTGAAGAAGTTCTAGATAAGTTCGATTTAACATCAGAAAATAAAGAAAAAATAATAGCTCTTTGTTCTGATAAAATGTCTGAAGGAGTCGACTTACAAAGAGCCTCTGCCATTACATTATTGGATCTACCAAGTGTAATTAGAATAGTAGAACAAAGATTTGGAAGAATTGACAGAATGGACACTTTAATGCCTGAAATTGAAATGTATTGGCCAGATGATTCTAAAGAATATTCATTGAATGCTGACAAAAGATTGTTTGAAGTTGCTGACTTAGTAAAAGACACTATTGGATCAAACTTTAAACTACCTGAATCATTAAAATTTAAACATTTTTCAAAAAACTCTTCTATTAACAAAATAATTAAGGAATATGAGGAATATGAACTAGCTGATGATTCATGGGAAGGAATACATGATAGTTTTCAACCGATAATTGAGTTAAAACAGGGTAAGAACTCGTTAATTAAAGAAGAGGAATATAGAGCTTATATAGGTATTGATTCCCAAGTAAAAACTGGTGTTAGTTTTTTAGAATCAAAAAACAAATGGTGCTTTATTTCTACAAGAGGAACCAAAAATAAAAGCCCTAAATGGTATTTTATTTGTACCGAAAACAAAGACTACCAAGTTTATACAGATTTTTCTAAAATCTGCAATTTATTAAGGTTGAATATTGGAAAAAAGCAAACTAAGGTAGAATGGAATGACCACTATTTAAATTATTACCTAGACATCCTGAGAAATAAAGAAATAGACTTATTACCGCCTAAAAAAAAGAGGGCGTTAAATGTTGCTAAAGAAATTCTATCTAAAAGAATAAAGCAAAAGAAAATCCCTTTAGAAGAAAAAAAAGTTATCAAACAGTTATTGGAGTTATTTAACCAAAAGAATAGACATGTAGATTACGATGAATTTGCTAGTTTATGGATTAAATTTCTTCAACCTTACATTGATGATAAAAGAACTAGAAACAGCCGTAGCCGACAACCATTTAACTTTAACGATTTAGTTTCTTCAAGAGAAATATCAAAAATAAACTTTGATGTGAAAAAATTAATTAAGATTCTTGAAGAAGTCCCCTCACACGAAAATATTGACAATAAAATTGCAGCTTGTATTGTCGGTGTGCCTCAAGAAAACTCATCAAACTAAGAATAATTAATAAAATTACAATGAAAATATCCTTTGTTGAACTACAAAATTTCAGAAAACTAAAATATTCTCGAATAGATTTTTCTAATAAAGAAACAATCTTTGTTGGAGCTAATAATAGTGGAAAAACATCTGCTATGGATGCCCTAATTCTTTTCTTAAAAGAGAAAACAAGTTTTAAAACACAAGATTTTACATTATCCAACTGGGAAAGTATCGATAAAATAGGTAAGTCATGGTTAAATAGAAAAGAAGGAGAAGAAATTGACTATAAAAACAATGATTGGAATAAATTATTGCCCCAGCTAGATATATGGTTAAATATTGAAGAGAATGAAATTCATTATATCAATCATTTAATACCTACATTAGATTGGGATGGAGGGAATTTAGGAGTAAGACTTAAATTAGAACCAGACAATATAGAAACATTGCATGATGATTTTTGTGAAGCGTATAATCGTTCTAAAAACCTCAAAGGTAAATCAAAATTGAAATTATGGCCTTCCCATATGTGGGAGTTTTTAGAAAGAAGATTACATAAATATTTTACCATAAAATCCTATATATTAGACCCTTCCAAAGTCAACCATATCGACAACACCGCTCCCCAGGAACTTCCAGAAGATAGTTTACCTATAGATACTAACCCCTTTAAAGGGCTAATTAGAATAGATATTATTAATGCACAAAGAGGCTTTACCGACTCAAATGATAACAACACACATTCAGTCACCTTATCCACACAATTAAAAGAATACTATTCAAAACATTTAGACCCTTCAAAAGAACCAAACAAAAAAGATATTGAAGCTTTAGAGTCCATAGAAAATGCTAAAGAAGCCTTTGATAGAAAATTAAATGAAAGTTTTACACCCTCAATAAAAGAACTAGAAACTTTAAATTACCCTGGTTTTGGTAACCCAACTATTAAGCTTTCCACTAAAATATCTACCATCGATGGACTAAATCATGATTCAGCCGTTCGATTTAAACCAAATGAAGAGTCAGAACTAACTCTCCCAGAAAAATATAATGGATTAGGGTATCAAAACCTTATATCAATGGTTTTTAAATTAATTCGGTTCAGAGATAGTTGGATGCAAACAGGAAAAAGCCTTTCAGGGTTATCCAATATCGAAAAAGAAGATATTTACGAACCTTTACATTTAGTTTTAATCGAAGAACCTGAAGCTCACTTACACGCTCAGGCTCAACAAGTATTTATAAAAAAAGCATACGAAGTTTTAAGAGGACATGAAAACTTAAAAAACAAAAAACAATTTAACACTCAATTAATTGTTAGTACTCACTCAAATCATATAGCGCATGAGGTTGAGTTTACATCATTAAGATACTTTAAAAGGTCTCTAAATAAAGATAAAAAAGAATTACCTACATCAATAGTTGTTAATTTAACCGAAACTTTTGGAAAAAAAGACAGTACCTCTAAATTTTCTGCTAGATATTTAAAAACCACACATTGCGACTTGTTTTTTGCTGATGCAGTAATCTTAGTAGAAGGTACTGCAGAAAGAATGCTTGTCCCCCATTTTATTAAACAGCATTTTCCTCTACTTTCCTCTTCATATATTTCGATTTTAGAAATTGGTGGTAGTCACGCACATAGATTAAAACCATTAATAGATAAATTAGGAATTATAACATTAATCATTACTGATTTAGATGCAGTCAATGATGATAAAAAAGCTGTTTTACCTGAACTAGAAAAAGGGTATAACACAGGAAATGACACATTAAAAAAATGGATTCCAATTGAGTCAAAATTAGATAACCTTATTAAGTTGGGTGAAGAAAAAAAAGTTTCTAATAACCTACAAGTAAGAGTTGCATACCAGACAAAAATTGATTTAAACACTACAAACTCTAATAATAAAAACATAGTATACCCTTATACTTTCGAGGATTCATTAGGATTCTCTAATCGAGAGTATTTTAAAAAATACAGTGGAAATGGATTTATTAGGAAGTTGAATAGTGAATTTAACTCCGATAGTAATATGAAGGACATAGCAAATACATTATTCACATATTTAAAAGATAATGGAAAAGTTAAAGCTCCTTTTGCTTTAGATCTACTCTTCATGGAAGAGCCCGAACAATTAAAAGCTCCCAACTATATACAGGAAGGTTTAAAATGGGTTGAAAATCAATTAAAATCAAGAAATTAATGAATGAAGAAATTGACAATAACTGTGATAACCATGTAGATGACGAGGTCTACGAATGTTTAAATCTTGACACTCCTAAAAGTTTCTTTTTATTTGCAGGGGCTGGAGCAGGCAAAACAAGGACATTGGTAAATGTTCTTAATAAAGTAAAAGAAAATTATGGGCAAAGATTACATTTATCTAACAAAAAAATTGCCGTAATAACTTATACCAATAATGCTTGTGAAGAAATTAGACACCGTCTAGGAAATGACGCACTATTTAAAGTATCCACTATCCATAGTTATATATGGGATTTGATAAAGCATTACAATGAAGATATTAAAGAGTGGATTCGTATCAAAATAACCAATGATTTAGTTGAACTTAGAGAAAAACAGGCTTCTGGTAGAACTGGTAAAGCTCAACAAGAAAGAGCTAGAAAAATTATAAAAAAGACTCAAAAATTAGAAGGTTTAGACAACATTAAAAAATTCACCTACAACCCTAATGGAGATAATTATACTAGGCAATCTTTAAATCACAGCCAAGTTATTGGAATTGGGGCAGATTTTTTAAAAACAAAACCTTTAATGCAAAAAATAATGGTCACAAGTAATCCGATACTTCTTATAGACGAAAGTCAAGATACTGTAAAAGAGCTTGTAGATGCTTTCTTAATAGTACAAAAGGAAAACAGGTCGGCATTTTGCCTTGGTTTATTAGGAGATACTATGCAACGCATTTATAGTAGTGGAAAAGAAGGCTTAGAAAAAAACCTACCTAAAGATTGGGTTACTCCTTCAAAAAAAATGAATCATCGTTCATCTAAAAGAATTGTTGATTTAATTAATAGAATTAGAAAAGAGGTAGACACAAATCAACAAAAACCTAGAACAGATAAAGGAAAAGGGCATATAAACTTATTTTTAGTTTCAGATAAATCAACTGACAAGTTATTTATTGAGTCTCAAATAGCTAAAAAAATGGCTAAAATCACTAATGATGATTTATGGTCTGGAAATAACTCTAATATTCAAACACTTGCAATTGAACATCAAATGATAGCTAGGAGAAATAACTTCCTTCAATTATTTGAACCGCTATATAAAATTGAAAAGTTCAAATCAGGACTACTAGATGGCACTCTATCTCAATTAAGGTTATTTACAGAATACATACTACCCTTAATCGAAGCTTTAAAAAACAAGGATAAATTTAAGGTTTCGCAAATAGTAAGACGAAACTCCCCATTAATGAAACCAGACAATTTAAAACTCAAAAAAAAACAAATTCAAGTTTTAAAAAAAGTAAACGAGGCAGTAATTGATTTATTTAATTTATGGAATAATGGCAATGATCCTACTCTACTTGATGTACTGAAAAAAGTTAGTACTTTAAAATTGTTCACAATACCTGACTCTCTACAGGAACTTATAAAAGAATCAGATAATGAAACTGAAAACAAAGCTCTAGAGGCTTTAAAAGCCTCTTTAAACACTCCTTTTAGTCAAATAAAATCATATAAAGAATATGTAATAGGGGAATCGAAGTTTGAAACTCATCAAGGAGTTAAAGGATTAGAATATCCCAGAGTTATGGTAATTATTGACGATTCAGAAGCAAAAGGTTTTATGTTTAGTTATGATAAACTTTTTGGAGTAAAAAAATTATCAGACAATGATAAAAACAACATCAAGAATGGAAAAGAAACTAGTATAGATCGAACGAGAAGATTATTCTATGTCGCATGTAGTAGAGCTCAAAACAGTTTAGCTATAGTAGTCTACACTGATTCTCCAAAACTTATTAGAGAAAGTGTAATAAAAAAAGAATGGTTTGTAGATAATGAAATAGAAATAATATCATAACATATACAGACTCAAAATAAAGCAATTATATAAACTATCATTAATAAATGAATGAAATAGATAAAAAATCAATAGCTGAAAACGATAACAATCGCTCAAGATTTATTTATGATTTTTTGCAAAAAAAGAAAGTTAAGAATTTAAAAACTGATACTAATATTCCAAAAAAAATAATGCAATACTGGCATTCATCAAAAGAATTACCAAAAGATGTTTCTAAATGCATTCAAAGTTGGAAAATTTTAGAAAAGCAAGGATTTATGTTTGATTTTTTTGACGATGAATCTGCTAAAGTATTTATCTCACAAAACTTAGAAAAAAAACATCTTAATTGTTATTTAAAATGTCATCATCCAGCAATGAGGTCTGATTATTTCAGATTATGCTACCTATATATTTCTGGTGGGTTTTATGTGGATTGTGATGAGTTCTTTTTAGATAATGATATAACTTTATTTTTTAGTAATAATAACATTAAAATTCAACCTCTTTGTTATTCCATTAAACATAATAACATGATTGAAAAGGAAAAATTCCTATACACCCCATACGATAAGAATAATATATATTATTTCAATAACGACCTCATTATATCTCCTCCTCAACATCCTTTAATTTTCTTCGCTCTAGAAAGAGCTACTAACAAACTATTAAAAGACACAAATATTCAAAATATTCAATCTACAACAGGACCAGGAAACTTAAGTGCTTCTGTAGTTTATTATCTCTTAGAAGGTGAAAATGAATTAGAAATCATCGAACATGCAATATCAAAAAATATTTGGGATTTGGATTATAGAAAAGACGATCGTAATTGGAGGCTTTATAAAGGAGATAAAAAAAAATGGTTTAATAGATAATGAATATTATAACAAACAATCGTAAACTTCTATTACTTAAATATAAGTTAAGTAAATTAATAACATTTTTCTCTAAACAGGAAAAACTGAAATCATTTAGTGATAACCACAAATCTATAAATAAAGTTTATGTAATTAACCTTGAAAGACAGAAAAAAAGATGGGCCTTAATTCAAAAAGAGCTTGGTAATATTAAAACCAAAAACAAGGAAAGCCTACTTAGTTACACTGAAAAAATTTCAGCTATTGATGCTAGAAATAAATTAAACTCAACAAACAAAATCAACCCCACTTATAAACTTAAAGATCAATATTTTGTAGACCCAAACCCTCAATTATTAGATATAATAAGAAAAAAAGAAATTAATATTGATTTAACTAAACAAGAAATTGCAGTCGCTCTATCACATATCTCAGTATGGGAAAAAATAGTAAGTGAAAATATCGAAAATTCACTTATCCTTGAAGATGACATTCATTTTGAAAACAAATTTTCTAATAAACTAAATTCTCTATGGGAAGAAATTTCAGAGTCTAAAATCGAATTTGATTTAATTTATCTTTCTTATAAGAAAGTAGATTTCAGTCCCGACATTAAAGAATTTTCAAATAACCTTTCTATTCCTAATAGGGGGATATGGTGGTTTTCAGGCTACATTTTATCTAAAAAAGGAGCTCAAAAACTATTAAATTCACTTCCTATAACTGGTCCAGTAGATTTATGGATTAATCATAAATTCAATAAACTAAAAGTTTATATTAGTAATAAATCTATAATTAATCAAAAACTTTTTTTTGTTTCTGACAACAGTTATTCTATACTACCTATTCTATCTCAGATCGGTATAAAATCAAATAAAACCTTTATTAATTTAGATAAATTAAAAGGAGTAAATCCTGTTTTTATTTTCGATTTAACCACAAATAATCAAACCACCCTTACGAAACTGGATAAATTATTAAGTTTAAATAGTTATCGAACTCTTAATATGAAATCAGGTATAGAATCAAACCATGTAGTAGATCTTATTTTAAAACAAGACCCTCTTCTTTTTGATGCATATATCGGATTTGATTCAATAATTGAATTGATCCCAAATTTGGTCAGGTTTTATCCAAACGTTATAATAATTCTTTTAACAGATGAGGATTTTTTAGTCCCTAAAACCTATTCCTTATATGTTAATCAAAAAATATATTGTTTTAACCCTAATAAGAAAAACATTATTAAAAAGGTATCCCTTTTACTTAAAATAAAAAGCTGGAATTTAGATGATTTTAAAATGCCTGAAATCACTATTGATGTTAATAGTAAAAAAGTAGAAACAAACATTCTTAATAATCATAAATATTTAGAACATGATGTTACCCCTTGGATTCTTCCTATAGAAAATATAAAAAAATATTTACCATATAACATTAACGAAAATGAAATATCTCCTATTGCTAAACATATTAAAAATAAAACTGATTATTTTGAAAAATTAGATTTGGATTTTTGGACTATATTAGAAGATACTTTCCCTTCTAATCAAGCTCAATTTTCTAAGGAAAATTTCAAATTATTAAATAATGAGAATTCTGGGTTTCAATTAGAAATTAACAATAAAAAAAATGGTGCTAAAAAATATTCTTCTTCTTCAATTTTCTCTAAAAAACAATTCTTATATGGAAGTTTCGAAATATCAATGAAACCAATAAAAGGAGAAGGTATTATTTCTGCTTTTTTCTTACATAGAAATGATCCTTGGCAAGAAATTGATATTGAGTTTTTGGGAAATGACACAACAAAAATACTACTAAATGTATATTATAATCCAGGTATAATAGGTACAAATTACAACTATGGAGTGAGAGGAACACCTGTGTTAATTGATTTAGGGTTTGACGCTTCTGAAGATTTCCATAATTATAGAGTAGAATGGGAGTTTCATGAAATTAGATGGTATGTAGATGATAAAATTATTCATGTAAGAAAAAGATGGACACCTACCCCTATCCCAAATCTCCCAATGTCCTTATATGTAAATGCTTGGATTACTAATTCAGAAGAACTAGCTGGTAAGTTTGACGAAAAAACTCTTCCAAAAGCTTCAAATATAAAACATGTTAAAATTTACAACTTTAACTATATGAAAAATTAAAATAACGAAACAAGAGATGTAATAGAATACTTAAGCTCATATTCTTGGTTTAAACTAAATTAGTCAGTATTTTATTACATCACTCATATTACTAAACATAAAATACATTTTATATACATCAATCAAAAAAACCACTTTCCATTACTATTAGTGCTTCTTCTCTTTTTTCAATTCTAACATACTTTAAAAATTCTCGCTCAGTTTTATGACCAGAAAAGAGCATGATATTTTGAATTGGTTTTTTATCGATATAATGATTTGTACAAAATGATCTTCTCGCAGTATGTGTTTTAACTAAATCATACTTTGGAATTCCTTCTCTTACTAACTCCCCTCCTTTTGTATAAGAAACTGTTATCAATTCTTTAAACCCAGCTTTCTTACATACTAATTTTATATTCTCTCTTAAAACTGGCTCGCTTAGTTTTGGTGGAAAACCTCCATTATATCTATCCATTATCTTTTGAATTTTAGAAGTAATTGGAATACGAACAATCGTGCCTGTCTTTTTCTGATGTATCTTAATTACTTTACGACCTTTAATAACTTCAATATTTTCTTCTGTTAAACCATTGTAATCGCTAACTCTTTGCCCAGTGTAACAACCTATCAGAAAAATATCTCTTGCTAATTCTAGTTTTGATCTTTTACTAAAATCTTCATTAGCTAAGATTTCAAGTTCTTCTTTTGTTAGAAAAATCTCTGTTGTAGTTTCTTTTAACACTTTAAAGCTTCTACTTTTAAAAATTGAATTATCAGTAACCCCATTAGTTAGAGCATCATTAAGAAAAACTTTAAGATTCTTAATATGTTTACCCACACTATTTAAACTATATCCTTCCTTCTCTAAAAACTGAACGAATCCTCTGTAAAAAGACAAATCAATATCATCAAATCTTAACAAGTGTCCACTTGACTTCTCATACTTTTCTAACATTTTAATTGTTTGGTTACACGATCTTGTTGTTACTTTTTTAATTTGACTTTTCTTTTGCTCTAACACCTTTCTAGAGTAATAAATCAACTCTTTATTTTTCTCCTCTTCTCTATCTGTTTCATCTTCTCCTTTTATCTTTTTTTCTATTAAAGATGATAACAATTTTACATCTATAAAATCACTCACTTTTTTGATTTTAGTAAGTTCTTCTTCCGCATAAGATTGGATATTGTTTATAAATGCATTAACCTCATAAGCATTTGTAACCATTCCTTTCCCTGTTTTAACTCTTTGTTTAATTACATCCCAATTCTTTAAGCTACATTTATAGCCAATACTTTTTTTAAAGCGTCTTCCTTTTGAGGAGAAATGTAACATAATCAAACTCTCTTTTTTAGGAGTTAACTCTAAACTTTTAATCGATTCTTTTAAACTAAATCTAATTACACCATGTGTACTTTGTAATACTAAATTGCTCATTATTTTATATTTAAATTATGTTTAAAACAAAGCGAATTATGTACCAAACTAGGGTGCTTGAGAGGGTGTTTTTAGTTTGAATAATTCTGAATTATTTTAAATATTATTTAATGACAGAGCATTAATTTTTACTGACACTACTGACAATTCAAGGATTGTCATTAAATGTGTTTTAAAATGATTTATAAGCGAAGTACATGTGGGACCACCTTTAAAGCTTCACTTTTTGTGAAGCTTTTTTGTTTTTAAGTGTTAAACAAACAACAATTCACCTTACTTTTCCTTTTACAGAATAAGATTTATTTAACACTCTTTTATTTCTGTATTTATTAAATTGGTTGCCCTAACTAAACACACAATTACCTTACATAAATTCTTTTATGAAAATATTCTTTTCTTCTTTTTTGATTCTATGGACATTAAATCAAGCCACTGCACAAAACGCAACAAAAACACATAAAGATTCAATAAACACCATAATTCAGAAATACTATGATTTAAACCTAAAAGTATTTCAAGCTGATTCAAAAATTGAAGATATCAATAAAATTTTTGAACTTTTCTCTGACGATTTCACCTACATACATCCAAAATACGGAGGCACCTATACCCGTGAAGATTTATACAATGGATATGTTAGAAATCAAAAAAATGGTGGCTATAAAGGAGAGGAAACTGCTGTAAAAATTGTAAATAGAATAATTGGCTTAAACGCTGCAGTTGTTCAAAGAAGCTATGTTATTAACAAAAACGGTGAACTTAAAGACGAAAAACCTAAAATGACACTTTTTGAATTTAAAAAAGGAAAAATTTTTAGAATATTTGAATATTGGTAAATACAAAACAAAAACCACTATATATTTAACAATAAATTTTATGAAAAAACTACAAGAAAAATCTAGTCGTAGAGACTTTATTAAAAAATCATCTTTGTTTACACTAGGAGCAGGAAGTTTATTAGCATTTCCGCAGGACATTTCAGCAGCTCCCCTAATGAGTTATTCAAATGACATTAATGCTATTGGCCCTAAAAAAGGTTTTTCTCCTCAAATAGGAACGCTCGTTTCTATGATGGACTGGATGCGTATGGTAATTTTACTACCTGTAAAAGGAATGAGTGTAAGCGATTTAGATTATTTAGTTGATGATAATGCAAACTCAATCGGAGCTATGCTATGGCATTTAGCAGCTACAGAAAGATTTTATCAAATCCATACTTTTGAAGGAAGAGAATGGGGTGATTGGGATCAAGAGGATAAAGATAATTGGAGCATTGCTTCAGGACTTGGAGACGAAGCTCGTAAAAAAATTAAAGGAAACAACTTAGAATTCTATCTTGAAAAACTAGAAAAAGTAAGAGAACACACACTTAAAGAATTTGCAAAACGAGACGATGAGTGGCTAATGAAAGTAGATAAAAATTGGCCATGGGGACCTACAAATAACTACTGCAAATGGTTCCACGTATGTGAACACGAATCAAACCACAACGGACAATTTAAGTTTATAAAAAAACGTCTTCCATCTAGTAAGAAAAACTAAATATGAATAAAACATTACTCATACTACTCTCCTTAATCACTTTCTTTTCTTGTAAAACAGAAAAAACAACTGAGATTATTGTTATTGGTGCTTTACACAATCCTGAGCCTAATTTTAATTCAGAAATTCTATTCAATATATTAGAAGATGTAAAACCTGATTTTATATTACGCGAATTAGATTCTGCTGCATTTACTCCTGATTTTAGACATAAAGTTGATTTAAAAAGCAATGAAGGAATGGCCTCAGAAATGTATGTTGAAAAATACCCAAACACCAAATTAAGACCCTATGAGTTCGAAGGAAGAAATCAATACCGAATTAATATCGGTTCGCGTCCAACAGATAAATTCACCACTAGACTTTTAGATAGTTTAAACAAGGCCGGTTTATTATCTGAATCTCAAGCTAAAATCCATAACAAATACAAAGCACTTATTTTACCTTTAATTGAATTAGCTGCAAAATCTCCTGAAAATTTCAACAATTCTAAAACGGATAGTATTTGTGCAGAAAGACAATATTATCAATATCAGATGTTGAAAAAAATAACAAATAGTAGAGAAGAATTTGCTACACATTTTCACACTAAACCTAATGGAGAAAAAATTAGTTATAGAGATGGATATAAACTAGCTGGTGATTTTTGGGATTTAAGAAACCAGACGATGGCTAAAAATATTATGCGAATTTCTAAACAAAACCAAGGAAAGAGAATTGTTGTTCTATGTGGTTTTATGCACAGATATTATATCTTAAGTGAACTAAAAAGGTTAACACAGAATAAGAATATCGTCTTGAAAGAATACTACGATTTATAAAAATACTTTTTATTTTTTCAGTAGAGAGTTAACAACCAAACAAACACAACACACAAAGCTTTACTAGAAATAGTAAAGCTTTTTTGCTATGTAGTTAAGACAAATAAGAAATCAGCCTACAGTTAAAAGCTCAGATCCACCATATACAACTCATAACCAATCACTTTAGTTAAAACTGTCATTAAAGTCCATAAACGTTAAAAATTTTAACACTTTTTTTTTAGCTAAATATGTTTTTTCTGAACAGGATAAAGAATACATTTGCAATCTATTTTTATTTAATCTAAATAAATGAAGAGAGTATTTTCCCTTATATTAATGCTCATTGCAATTAATATTACCGCTCAGAAATTAGTAAAAGGTAAAGTAATAGATGCCTTTAGTAAAGAACCTTTAATTGGAGTAACCATTGTTAATAAAAACAAAAAAACTGGTGCTTCAACAGATTTAAATGGTGAGTTTAAAATAATAGCTACATCAAAATTGTCATTTAGTTATGTTGGCTATAAGACTAAAACCTTAAACATATCCAACAACAAAAAACCTTTAGTTATACAATTAGAACCTCAGACTGAAATGTTAAATGAGGTTGAAGTAATTGCAAAGAAAAACATTAATGATATTGATTTACGTAAGGCTACAGGAGCTATTTCTACAGTTAAATCGCAAAAAATAATAAACAGACCCACCGTAAATGCCTTACAACCACTACAAGGTCAAGTAGCAGGTTTAACTATAAAAGCTAGTGGTGAGTTAGGTAAACCCTTGAAAATTAGAATTAGAGGAACTTCAACATTACCCATAAAAACACCAACCAATAGTCAATTAACTGATGAGCAGCGTGAATTACTAGACAACAAAGCCAATCAACCTTTGTTTGTATTGGATGGACAAATAATTTCAGCTGATGCTTTTGCTACTTTAAACGTTAATGATATTGAAGAAATAAAAATACTAAAAGACGCTGCTGCTAATGCATTATACGGAGTGAAAGCTTCTAATGGAGTTATAGAAATTACAAGTAAGCGTGGTATTAATGGCAAAACTCAATATGCATTTAATTTCCAACAAGGTGTTACTTTCAAGGGAAAACCTAATAGATCTATGATGGGAACTGAAGAGAAATTAGAGTTTGAGCGTTTATCAAAAAACCAAGCCACACCTGGCTATTATTTATCAGAAGAATATATTAGACAAACATTTAGTGGTAACCCAAATATTAATCAGTTAGTAGCTGAAGGACAGCGAAAACTAGATTCTATAAAAAAAATTAACACAAATTGGTTTAATGAATTAACTCGTGTTAGCACTTATCAATCATACAATATCAGTACACGTGGCGGAAACGAATCTAGTAAGTTTTATGTTTCTGGTAATTTCTCTAAACACGGTGGAAAATTTGATGGAAACGAAATTGATCGATTTACTGGTAGATTAAATTATGAATACAATGTTTCAAAAAACATCTATTCAATGTTTAATGCTGGTTTTGGTATATCTGAAAGCACAACGCCACATGGATCTAACTTCTCTCCTACTAATTTGATTTATGTTTTAAATCCCTATGAACAAAAAAATGCTGGAAAGTTAATTTCTCATAGAGGATATACATTTCAAGAATTAATTAATCAATATACCAGAACATCTAAAGACAGACGTTTTAATTTTTCATCTAACATAACCGCCAAACTATCAAAAAACTTAAACATTGCAACCATTGTTGGTGTTGATTACGTATTAAGTGAAAACCTATCTATAATTCCTCCCGACAATTATTCACAAATAATAAAAGGAGTTCCTGTACATGAACGAGGTGAAGCTAACAAAACTAAAATAGTTAACACTAATTTAAACACTAATACTCGTTTAAATTATGACTTAAATTTTGGTAAACATCATCTTTCTTTTAGTGCCAATATGGATTATTTTAAATCAACCAATGATTTTATAGGTATTAGTGGACATGGTTTACCTAGTAAATTACTTTCAGGTGCAGGTATAAACAATAATTTAACTGGAGCAAATAGAGCTAGAACATCTTCTTCTAAAGTACAAGAAGCCACTTTAGGTTATGGTTTTTCTACTTTGTATGAATGGAATAATAAAATAGACATTTATGGTAGTTATAAAAGAGATGCTTCTTCTCTTTTACCAAGCGACAAACGTTGGAATACATTTTGGGCAACAGGTATTGGCTATACTTTAAGTAATGAATCTTTTTTAAAAGACAATTCTTGGCTAAATAGGTTAAAATTTAGGGCTAGCTATGGTAAAACTGCTAGTTTAGCAGGAATAACACCATCTTTAGCAATACCAACTTTTAGTTACGGAACAGATGCTTATTTAGGAATTCGTGATTTTTCATTGGTAAATTTATTTAATAAAGATTTACGACCAGAAGAAAACACCTCTATAAACTTTGGGGTTGATTTGCGATTATTTGACACTTTTAATTTAACAGCAGAAGTATATCACAGAAGAACAAGAGACATGTTACTTACTGTATCAATACCTCCTTCAAACGGTTTTACACATCAGTTAAAAAACGTCGGAGTTATGGATAACGAAGGGATAGAAATAACTTTAAATACTACTCCTATAAAAAACAGCACTTTTCACTGGAATACTTCTGCTACTTTTTCTTACAACAGAAACAAAGTAATAGATTTATATGACGGCCCTACTCTTAACGTAACCGATAAACAACATGGTTACTTATATCCAGATTATGAAGTAGGAAAATCAACTGATATTATTTACGGTTTAGTATACCTAGGAGTTAACCCAGCAGATGGACATCCTTTATTCCAAAGAAAAGATGGTAGTAGTTTTGATGGCAATACAGAAAGACCCAATAAGGAAGACTTTATTGTAATGGGTAGATCTACCCCTCCTTTTACAGGTGGTTGGTTTCATAACTTAAGTTATAAAAACTGGCAATTAGGAATAGATATTTATTACAACTTTGGTGGTAAAGCAATACATACTAATAGAAGTAAAGTATACAATCAAGAAGATGTACATAAAAACCTTAATGCTGGACAATTACAACATACATGGTTTAATATTGGAGATGTAAATAAAATTTATCCAACATTAAATTTACACACCAATAAGTATAGTGAATTAATTGATTTAGCAAATACACAAAATATTAGTAGTACCGATTTTATTAGACTCAACAACATCATGCTACGCTACAACTTTAACAATCAGACTCTTCAAAAAATAAGTAAAGGGCTTATTAAAAATTGGGGAATGTATACTCAAGTTAGCAATATATACACATGGACAAATTTCGGAGGAGGTGATCCAGAATCTGGGAACTTACAAGGTTCATCACAACCTATATTAACCTTTGGAACCAACATTACTTTTTAAGCTTAAATAAAATTAAAAATGAAAAAATCAATTTACTTATTACTATTAATAGTAAACATAGCATGTAGCTTAGATTTACCTGTTGAAGACCAAATAACCGGTTTGGATGCTATTGACAATACAGCTACAGCAAACGAAAGTTTATCGGGTATTTATAAAGCCTTTCCTAATGAAAGAGTAAATTTTTCAAAATTATCGGACGATTTATATCCAAATCATACTATTGATGATAATTTATCAAGCTTCAATTTATACAAATGGAATTCGCAACAATTAGTTTTTTTATCAAATTCATTATGGACTTCTTATTATAGTGTAAATGCTAAAGCAAACATATTACTTAGTAGAATCCCTTTAATACAGACTTCAGGTACTGATGATTCTAACTTATTAAAATACATTGAAGCACAAGCACTATGTTTAAAAGCATATGCCTATTTTGAACTTATTCAATTGTACTGTACAAACTACAACGCTAACAATTTAGGAATCGTTTTAAAAGACGATATAGCTTCCGCTGAACTTCCAAGAAGCACACAAGAAGACAGTTATTTAGCCGTTGAAAAATTATTATTGAAAGCCATTGATTTATTTCCAGAAGAAAACAGTTCGAATCTGCGTTTTTCAAAAAACAGCGCTAAAGGGTTATTAGCTAAACTATATTTTAACTGGAAAAAATACCAAAAAGCTATTGATTTAAGTACTGAAATAATAACAAACCTTCCTTTAAAAAGTAATGATTTAAACACCGTTTGGTTAGCTCCAAACAACAACAATGAAGCTTTACTAACATTTGATGAAGAAAACTTTTATTACAGTTCTATTTATGACGACACAGAAAACAACGATGAATTTTACGCTAACTTCTCTATAAACTTCGATACAAATGATACTCGTTTAGCTAATACTTTTATTAATGAAGATTTCAGATTAGTTAACAACACTATCATAAAAGTAAATTTTCTAAAAAAATACAGAAATAATGTAGTAGAAAAACTTAACACATCAACAGTTGTACTTAGAACAGCTGAATTATACTATATAAAAGCTCAAAGTTTAGTAGCCTTAAACAAAGAAACTGAAGCTAGAGAAACTATAAATAATCTTTTAACAATTAGAAAAGCACCTCATATTACAAGTTCTGGAATTGCTTTTTTAAATGACCTCTTAAAAGACAAACAAAAGGAATTTATAGGAGAAGGAAATCGTTATTTCGATTTAAAACAACAAGCTTTAGAGTTGCCAAGAGTAAACGAAACTAACAATAATAATTTATTTACTATACAACCTAACGATTATAGATGGTTATTCCCAATCCCACTAAGCGAAATATCAAATAACAAAGCCATTCAAAATCAACAAAACCCGAATTGGTAACATCTTAAAAAATTACAAACACCCTTAAACATAAATATTTTTAATTAAAACAATCATGAAAATTTTAAAATCAATATTCTTAGTACTTGTAGCAAGTATTATTCTAACATCTTGTAGCGATGATGCAATACCTGTTTTTTCAGGAGATGTTAATGTGACCTTAATTAGCAAAGGATCTACAGAAGTAGTAGAAGGAGAAGCTGCTACTTTTACATACGATGTAGTATTAAGCAATGCTTTTAAAGAAGATATTACTATTAACTTTGACTTAGATGAGTTAGCAAACTATCCTACTTTATTAAGTATTGAGCCAGTAACTATTGTTAAAGATCAAACAAAAGGAGTTTTAAAAGTTACAGCCACTAAAAAACCAGATGCTGAAAATGTGCTAGCTGACGATTTAAAATTAACTTTTACAATTAAGGATTACCAAGGTATAACTAATAATATATTATTAGCTGATAGCTACACAATTACTGTAAAAGCTGAGGAAGGGATTACTCCTTTAACTGCAGATCAACAAGCTTTAATTAAGCATTACAAATCACAAGGAATCGATCTTTCTATGTGGATTGGTAAAATTCCTGTACAGGTAGAAGTAGTTACAGCTCCAAATGGTTCTTTTGTTCCTTTTGAAACATCACAAACATTAAATTATACTGGTGTAACTCATATTACTTTAAGTGAAAACGCTACTAAAGACAAGCCTTTATTAGTAATGACCAAAAATGCTTTTGGTTTATCTGAATATTTACAATATGTATTTAGACATGAAACAATTTTAAACACTGAATACTGGAATAATTCAGGATTACCTGCATCTTCTGGAGTTTTAAAAGCTTTAGGTGATGAAAAAGTAAACAAGTGGAAAAATAAAGAATATGATTTTAATGTAAAAGTAGACGACTTAGAGTTTAAATCAGACGGAAAAGTAGATTATGTTCGTGAAAATAATACTTATGATATTTATGCAAACTTTACAGATCCTAATAGAACCAAAGATTTAGCTGCTGTTGATTTCCAATACGAATTTCCTTTATGGGATGAGTTATTAGCATTAGCAAATGGAAATGCTACATTAACTGAACACATAACAACTGGTGGTTCTGTATACCCTAACAGCTACATTGGTTATAGTACAATTATATCTGATGATTGGGGAGAAGGAGATTGGGTTGCTCCTACTAGTTCATATAATGCAACAGAAATGAACTTTAAATTTAATACAGATCATACAAACTCTGGATCTTATGATATTGTAACTGTTAAGTTTACACAACCTAACTAATAATACATAATAACAAACAATTATTTTCTTAGATGAACACTTCAAATCAATTAACCAAACTGCTACTTTTATTCATAGAAGTGTTCATCTTCTTATACCTTACTAGTATAAAAACGCACGCTTTCCAACAACAGGAAAGCGTGCTACTTTCTAACAAGTTAAAAAATGGAATGGAATATACCATTCAAAAAAACAAAAGTTCCAATGAAACGCTATTCTATTTTTTAGTAAAAACAGGTTCTATTAATGAATCTGACGAACAATTAGGTTACGCTCATTTTTTAGAACATATGGCTTTCAATGGAGGAAAGCGTTTTAAAAACGATTCTTTTGTTCAGTATTTAAAATCACAAGGACTACAAATAGGTGTAAATTTTAATGCTACAACAAATTATAATTACACACTATATGAAATTAATTTCCCTAAAACTATTTCAGAAACCACTCTTAAAAAAGTACTTTACTTTTTTGCAGACATCTTAAGTGATTTATCTTTAAGTGAAAAAGATATTCAAACACAACAAAAAATTGTTTTAGCTGAGAAAGAAGCTGCCGCTAAAGCTGACTCTTTATTTTTTTTTAAGCTCGGAAAATCTAGATATCTAAATAGATTAGCCATTGGGACTACAAAAAGCATACAAGGAATTACTTCAAAAAAACTACAGGAGTTCTATAAAAAATGGTACCAACCTCACGCTGCTAGATTACTTATTATTGGCGATATAAATCTATCAATTAATAAATCAAAAAAAATAATAGAAAATACATTCTCTCTTATTAAAAACACAAATAAAAGTTCTGTTTCTAAAAACTTTTTTCAAGACTTAAACAACACTATAGTTATAAGTCAATTCAAAAAAAACAAACAGCCTAAACTCATTCTAAACTTAGCTGAAAAACATAGCCCTACCTCAAAAAAAGAAAGAAAAATAAACAGCATTATAAGTAACGTCCTTTCAAAACGATTAGATACTATTCTTTCACCAAAAACAAACCCTATTGTTCGTAGTAATTACTTTTTGGGAGATGTACGCTATACTTCGGTTGAATCTAATTTAACATCAAACCCTTCAACCACATTAACTAAAATATTTACTGAATTAAAACGATTAGCCCTTTTTGGTATTTCTAACAATGAATTAAAAAATCATCTTAAAGAGAATACACAAAAAAACAACTCTAAGAGTAATCTCTTCCATGCTAACCAATGGCTAGATTTTCAATTAGGCATTAAAAAGAAATCTACAAATTCAACTAAAAAAATTAGCTCCTCTTCTATAAAAAAAGCAGCTAAAAAGTTATGGAAAAACTCTATTAAAAGAGTTTACATTATAGATTCTTTACATTCTAAAAACAATATTAACTCTAAAAACTTAGAGAGTATTATACGAGAAGTAAATCGAAAAAAACTAAACGATTATCATTATAAAACTCCTATTAAGAAAATTGAAAAAAAGGAAAAAACTCCTGTTTTAACAACTGAGAAATTAACTCCAAAGCACCCTATAATTAAAAAAGAACATAAAAACTTAGGAATTGTAGAAGTCGAATATAAAAATGGTATAAAAGTATTCTTAAAACCTACAAACTCAACCGATGAAATTCGCATTCTTGGATATGCTAATGGAGGAACATCAAATATTCCAGATACTCTTTATTACCAATTAGAATCTACAGTTTCATATATAGAATTAGGTGGTATTGGAAATTTAAATTATGAAAATCTAGAAAAATTTCTAGAAAACAAAAACATGGGAACTTCTCAAATTGTTTCAGAAGATAGTCGTGCTATTTATGGTTTCTCTTCACAAAAAGATATTCCTGATTTTTTTAAATTTTTATATTTAAAAATGACAGCTGCTCGTGTTAACGAAAAAGAATTTAAATCAATAGTTTCTGATGAAATTAAAAGTTTGTCTCCAACATACGAAAGTCCTTTTGCAATAAAATCTGACTTTAAAATAGCGGAACTCTCAGGTACTTATTACCCCAATAGAAAAAGTGCCAATTCTGGAGAAGAATTTAAAAAGTTAGATTTAAATCAAATGAAAGATTGGTATAACACATGCTTTTCTTTTGCTAATGATTGGCAATTTATTGTAACAGGAAACTTTAAAAATGAAGAAATACTCCCTTTAGTTAACACTTATTTTGGTAATCTAAAAAGAAACTCTAATCCAATAAAAAACAAACCTTTATTCAATCTTAAAGTTATTGATAGTACTTATACTTACAACAAAAAGAGTACAACTATTAATACAGATAATACACAAATTTATTACTTGCCTTATAAAGCCAATCTTAAAAATAGTTTACTTCTTTCTTTAAGCGAACGCATGCTTCGCGATAAGATTACGTTATTATTAAGAGAAAGCTTAGGTTTTGTATACACACCACTTATAAGTATTGAAAAAGATATTTTAAACAAACAAGCCATCTTAAAAATAAACTGGCAGTGTAAACCTTCTGTTCTTAAACGTTCTAAAAAGAAACTAAAAGAATTATTATCTAATATTGTAAATACTACACTTTCTGAACAAGATTTTAACAGTTATAAACAACAATTATATTTACAGTACAACTCTATTATAAATAGCACTAGTACTCATACTTGGGCATTCAGTTTACATAAAAGCTTATCGAACAAGGTTTCAGTAAATGAACTGAACAACTACAAAAAAACTTTACAGGATATTACTATTAAAGACTTACAGAACTTTTTAAAATCTAACTTTAAAGAATCTAAAAAAAATACTGTTCAAGTTGTAAATCAACAACCATAAAAAGTTACTTTTCAAGGTTCACTATATAAAAATAAGATCTTCTATTTTTTTGATGTTCTTCTTCCGTACATTTATTTTGATTTAAATCATCACAATTGTTTAATAACTGTTCTTCTCCATAACCAATGGCACTTTCTATTCTTTCTTCTGAAATACCTCTTGAAATAATATAGTTTTTTGTAGAAATCGCTCTTCTTTTTGATAATTGCTTGTTATACTTTTTTGTTCCTCTACTATCGGTATGAGATTCTATTTTGATAATCATTTCTGGATTATTTTTCATAACTGAAACAATGTGTTCTAACTCATACTCTGCATCTTCTCGAATATTATACAAATCAAAATCAAAGTATATGGGGTTAATTACTATTTGATCTTCCACTATTAACGATTCTAATTGTAAATTAGTTATAATTGATTTATTGTTAACATCAAGTGTTTGCACTTCTTTTTGGTCATTTCTATAATCTTCTTTTGAGGCTATAACAACAAACTTTTTCTCACAATCTATTTCATCAAAAATATAACTTCCATCTTCATTTGTTCTTTCTGATTTTAAAACATTTCCTTTCTCATCAATCAGTTTTACCGTAGCATTTTCAATAGGTTCATTTGTACCTACCGCTGTTACAACTCCTTTGATACTTTCTTTACAGTTATAAATCATATAACTATAAATATCATCATCTCCTTTTCCTCCTTTTCTATTTGAAGAAAAGAAACCACTTGTTTTTTCATCATTTATTACAAATGCAAAATCATCCAAACTTCCATTTACAGGAGCTCCTAAATTAACTGGTTTTGAAAAAGAATCATCCTGACTCCTTGATTCAAAAACATCTAAAGCTCCCAATCCTAAATGACCATCAGATGAAAAATATAATGTTCCATCCATTCCTACATATGGAAACATTTCTCTTCCCTCTGTATTTATTGTATTACCTAAATTTTCTGGTTTACTATAACTGTCATTACCTAAAATATTAACTTTATAAATATCTGTAGCTCCAATTCCTCCAGGCATATCAGAAACAAAATATAATATTTTCTCATCCGGACTTAAAGCTGGATGCCCACACGAAAATCCATCTGCATTAAATGGTAATTCTTTTACATTCTTCCATTCCCCTCCTATATCCTCAGCCTTGAATATTTTTAAATGCGTTACACTGTTTTTATCCCCTTTTAATTTATCATCATTATAATTATCTCTAGTAAAATACATTGTTTTTCCATCTCTAGTAATAATTACATTAGATTCATGATAACGAGTGTTAATCGATTTCAACTTCTTTACACCTGACACATCTATCAATTCACTTTCATCATTGAATGTTTCTTCTGCTTCGTAAATATTTAAAAAAGGTTGATTATTCCATTTATATAAGTTTTTATCAAACTTAGTTCCTTGAGGTTTTGTAGATGCGAAGTACAATTTATTATTAAAAATAAATCCTCCAAAATCGGAATACGCTGTATTTGATGATAGGTTATTAATATTTACAAACGTTTTTTTCTTCTTTGAATAATTCACAAAGTAATCTTTATTATTCTCCAAAGCTATAGCCCTACTATCAGTACTCTTTACTTTTTTTAGTTTTCTCAGCCAAATATCAGATTCTTTAATTTTTCCATTACTTTTTAAAACCTGTGCATATCTAAAAATGTATTCTGGTAAAACAATCGCTTCATGTTTTTTCATCAATAAAGCATACCATTTTTCTGCTTCTATTGATTCTGTATTGAAATAATAAGCATCTCCCAACCTACTTATTACCGCCATTGAAGTATCTCCTTTTTGATATATTGACTCATACAATTCAGCAGCTTTTTTATATGCATATTCCTTAAAATATCTATTGGCTGCGTATTTTCTTTGAGAGTATCCTAAAACCGTGTTTAGTAAAATTACTATGAATATAATTTTTTTCATTTTTTAAGCTTTAAAAGAATCTTGGTGATTTCAATACGTTTGGTTTAAAAATCTCATAACGCAACATCAGTTCATAAGTACCTGAATTATAATTACTGTAATTAGTAGTTGTTAAATCGTAAGCAAATCCGATGTGTAATCCTTTTGATGCTTGTAGTCCTAATAAAGCACTAATAGAATCGTCCCATCTCCATGCCAGTCCTACTCTGAATTTTTCATTAAACAAAACATTTGCAGATACATCAATTGAAATCGGAGCTCCATTCACCACTTTAGCTAAAGCCGCAGGTTTAAATTTTATACGTTCGCTTAAATCAAAAACATATCCCCCTATTAAAAAGAAATGTAATCGTTCTTCAGCTTCGTCTCCTCCATTAAAAGTATCATCGTAATGAGTAGTTCTTAAAATATTTGGAACTGCTACCCCCATATACCACTTAGGTTTATGATAATAAATACCCGCTCCTATAGTGGGTAAAAATTTATTCACGTTACTTTCAAATAAAATATCAGGGTTTTCAGAAATTCCTTTCGACCAATCAATATTCAAATGTCTTCCACCTAATTTTAATCCAAAAGCTAAATTTCCTTCATCACTAGTTCTTACTGTATAAGAAACATTAACATCCAAATAAATTTCACTAGAGGGTCCTATATTATCATTAGTTAGATTCACCCCTAACCCTACTCCTGAATATCCTAATGGTGTATCATAACTCAACGTTTGTGTATCAGGAGCTCCATCAACTCCTACCCATTGCGTTCTACCTAAAGCGGTAATAGTTGTATGTCCTCTTGACCCAACATAAGCTGGATTTACACTCATTGTATTATACATATATTGTGTATACTGAGGATCTTGCTGGGAATACACTTCAAGAGTCAGTAATAAGAAAATTATAGTTATTATTTTAAAATGTGAATTATTCATATCTTTTTCTATTCAAATTATTTTTACCTGTTAATGTACAACCAGCCTACAATTGGTTTTTCGTTATTCCCTAGGTCTAGTACATAGTAATAAGTTCCTACTGGTAGTTTAACATCCTTTTCTACAGTTGCTCTTCCATTGGAAGTACCATCCCAAGTATTATCATAACCTTTCTTTTTATAAACCAAATTTCCCCATCTATTAAAAATTTCTAGAGTGTTATTTGGATACTTTTCAATACAATTTATTTTAAACTTACTATTGACTGTATCATCATCATTAGGTGAAAACTCATTAAACACCGTTAAACAAATAGGGCTAACACTGGCTGATGAAGAATTATTTGAAGAATCACTATCAAATTGATCTAAATTAGATACATTAACTATATTCAAATAGTCTCCTGAAGATTTCACTTTTACAGTTAAATACAATTTGATTGTTTCATTTGGATTAAGCGTAGGTATTTGCCACAGTCCAACTATATCGTCGTAAACTCCAGAACTAGTTGTATAAGAAACAAACTCATATCCATCTGGCAACACTTCTTCTATCTCAATATTGGTTGCAATACCTGGACCGTTATTGGCTAAAGTAATAGTAAACATAACATTAGTATTAGCTCTAGGCTCAAGATTATCTACTTCTTTTGTTAAAGCCAAATCTACACCTTGCAATAAGATCCCCACACTACCTTCATCGTCTTCACTTTGATCTCCATCATCATTATTCACCTCACTATCAACATCATATTGATCACTTTTAATTACTTGCGCTATATTTTTATATTCATCTACAACTCCTGTTGGAGCCTTTATTATAGCATCATATGTTAATTGCAATCCTGAACTAGTTACCGTCAGATTAGACCAAGTAATTTTATTTCCTATTAAAATTCCTCCATTTGTAATCGAAGTTATATTCTCATAACCAACTGGTAAAACATCTTCTACACTTACACCTGTTGCTGTATTAGCACCTGAATTATTTAAATCAATTGTAAAAGTGACTATATCACCAACATTTGGCGTTGAGTTACTAATAGTTTTTTGCAAACTTAAATCAACTACCTGAGGAACAATGACAATACTATCTTCGTCATCTTCACTTTGATCCCCATCATCATTATTTACATTACTATCTATATCTCCACTATCACTTGCAGTAATCTGAGCTACATTTTTATACTCATTTGCCACTCCTGTAGGAGCCTTAACAGTCGCTTTATATGTTAATTTAATTCCTGAAGTGTTTATTATCAAACCATTCCAAGTAATTTTACCTCCATTTAAAACACCTCCATTACTTATCTGTGTTACATTCTCATAGCCAGAAGGCAAAATATCTTCTACACTAACATCACTTGCTACACTAGGTCCTTGATTATTTATTTCTAAAGTAAATGTAACAATGTCACCTACATTTGGAGTTAAGTTATCAACTGTTTTAATCAAGTTCAAATCAGCACACTTTCCAACAACAACTATTGATTTACTACTAGTAACACTAGTACATCCTGTTCCTACATTGCTAACTACCACTTGATAATATAAAGTTCCTTCGGTTGAAGTTACTGGACTATAACTCGCAGTTGCACCTCCTGTTCCACTGGTTACATCACTATAAGGCCCTGCTAAACTTGTTGCTGATTGCCATTGATAACTCAAACTTCCTACTCCGCCACTAGCTGCTACACTTAGAGTTACTGCGCCATCTTTACAAACAGTTGTATTTGCTGCTGGCTCAGTATCAATGGTTGGTAATGCATTTACTGTCACTGTTGATTTACTACTGGTAACACTAGTACATCCTATTCCTGCATTGCTAACTACCACTTGATAATATAAAGTTCCTTCGGTTGAAGTTACTGGACTATAACTCGCAGTTGTACCTCCTGTTCCACTAGTTACATCACTATAAGGCCCTGCTAAACTTGTTGCAGACTGCCATTGATAAGTTAAACTTCCTACCCCACCACTCGCTGCTACGCTTAGAGTCACGGTCCCGTCTTTACAAACAGTCGTGCTCGCTGCTGGCTGAGTATCGATGGTTGGAACTTGGTTAACTATAACTGTTGATTTATTACTGGTAACACTAGTACAACCTGTTCCTGCATTACTAACTACCACTTGATAATATAAAGTTCCTTCGGTTGAAGTTACTGGACTATAACTCGCAGTTGCACCTCCTGTTCCACTGGTTACATCACTATAAGGCCCTGCTAAACTTGTTGCTGATTGCCATTGATAAGTTAAACTTCCTACCCCACCACTCGCTGCTACATTTAGAGTTACTGCTCCGTCTTTACAAACAGTCGTGCTCGCTGCTGGCTCAGTATCTATGGTTGGAACTTCGTTAACTATCACTGTTGATTTACTACTGGTAACACTAGTACATCCTGTTCCTGCATTGCTAACCACTACTTGATAATATAAAGTTCCTTCGGTTGAAGTTACTGGGCTATAACTCGCAGTTGTACCTCCTGTTCCACTAGTTACATCACTATAAGGCCCTGCTAAACTTGTTGCAGACTGCCATTGATAAGTTAAACTTCCTACCCCACCACTCGCTGCTACGCTTAGAATTACTGCTCCGTCTTTACAAACAGTCGTACTTCCCATTGGTTGGCTATTTATGGTTGGAACTTCGTTAACTATCACTGTTGATTTACTACTGGTAACACTGGTACATCCTGTTCCTGCATTACTAACTACCACTTGATAATATAAAGTTCCTTCGGTTGAAGTTACTGGACTATAACTCGCTGTTGTACCCCCTGTCCCACTGGTTACATCACTATAAGGCCCTGCTAAACTTGTTGCTGATTGCCATTGATAGGTTAAACTTCCTACGCCTCCACTGGCTGCAACATTTAAAGTCACTGCGCCATCTTTACAAACGGTCGTACTTGCCGCTGGCTCAGTATCGATGGTTGGTAATGCATTTACTGTTACTGTTGATTTACTACTGGTAACACTGGTACAGCCTGTTCCTGCATTGCTAACTACTACTTGATAATATAAAGTTCCTTCTGTTGAAGTTACTGGACTATAATTGGCTGTTGTACCTCCTGTTCCACTGGTTACATCACTATAAGGTCCTGCTAAACTTGTTGCTGATTGCCATTGATAAGTTAAACTTCCTACACTACCACTGGCAACGACATTTAAAGTCACTGCTCCTTCTTTACAAACTGTCGTGCTGGCTGCTGGCTCAGTATCTATGGTTGGAACTTGGTTAACTATAACTGTTGATTTACTACTGGTAACACTGGTACATCCTATTCCTGCATTGCTTATCACTACTTGATAATATAAAGTTCCTTCGGTTGAAGTTACTGGACTATAACTCGCTGTTGTACCTCCTGTTCCACTGGTTACATCACTATAAGGTCCTGCTAAACTTGTTGCTGATTGCCATTGATAGCTCAAACTTCCTACTCCACCAGTGGCTGCCACATTTAGAGTCACTGCGCCGTCTTTACAAACAGTCGTGCTCGCTGCTGGCTCAGTATCTATGGTTGGAACTTCGTTAACTATAACTGTTGATTTATTACTGGTAACACTAGTACAACCTATTCCTGCATTGCTAACTACCACTTGATAATATAAAGTTCCTTCGGTTGAAGTTACTGGACTATAACTCGCTGTTGTACCTCCTGTTCCACTGGTTACATCACTATAAGGTCCTGCTAAACTTGTTGCTGATTGCCATTGATAACTCAAACTTCCTACGCCACCACTAGCTGCAACATTTAGAGTTACTGCTCCGTCTTTACAAACGGTCGTGCTCGCGGCTGGCTGAGTATCGATGGTTGGTAACGCATTTACTGTTACTGTTGATTTACTACTGGTAATACTGGCACAGCCTGTTCCTGCATTACTAACTACTACTTGATAATATAAAGTTCCTTCGGTTGAAGTTACTGGACTATAACTCGCAGTTGTACCTCCTGTTCCACTAGTTACATCACTATAAGGTCCTGCTAAACTTGTTGCTGATTGCCATTGATAACTCAAACTCCCTACGCCACCACTCGCTGCTACATTTAGAGTCACTGCGCCGTCTTTACAAACTATCGTACTTGCTACTGGCTGAGTATCGATGGTTGGAACTTGGTTAACTATAACTGTTGATTTATTACTGGTAACACTAGTACATCCTGTTCCTGCATTACTAACTACTACTTGATAATATAAAGTTCCTTCGGTTGAAGTTACTGGACTATAACTCGCCGTTGTACCTCCTGTTCCACTGGTTACATCACTATAAGGCCCTGCTAAACTTGTTGCTGATTGCCATTGATAACTCAAACTTCCTACCCCACCTCTTGCCATCACACTTAAAGTCACGATCCCGTCTTTACAAACAGTCGTGCTTGCAGCTGGCTCAGTATCGATGGTAGGTAATGCATTTACTGTTACTGCTGATTTACTACTGGTAACACTGGTACATCCTGTTCCTGCATTTCTAACTACCACTTGATAATATAAAGTTCCTTCGGTTGAAGTTACTGGACTATAACTCGCAGTTGCACCTCCTGTTCCACTGGTTACATCACTATAAGGTCCTGCTAAACTTGTTGCTGATTGCCATTGATAAGTTAAACTTCCTACTCCACCACTGGCTGCAACATTTAGAGTCACGGTCCCATCTTTACAAACAGTCGTGCTCGCTGCTGGCTCAGTATCTATGGTTGGAACTTGGTTAACTATAACTGTTGATTTATTACTGGTAACACTAGTACAACCTATTCCTGCATTGCTAACTACCACTTGATAATATAAAGTTCCTTCGGTTGAAGTTACTGGACTATAACTCGCCGTTGTACCTCCTGTTCCACTAGTTACATCACTATAAGGTCCTGCTAAACTTGTTGCAGACTGCCATTGATAACTCAAACTTCCTACGCCACCACTAGCTGCAACATTTAGAGTTACTGCGCCGTCTTTACAAACGGTCGTGCTCGCTGCTGGCTGAGTATCGATGGTTGGAACTTGGTTAACTATAACTGTTGATTTACTACTGGTTACACTAGTACATCCTATTCCTGCATTGCTAACTACCACTTGATAATATAAAGTTCCTTCGGTTGAAGTTACTGGACTATAACTCGCTGTTGTACCTCCTGTTCCACTAGTTACATCACTATAGGGTCCCGCTAAACTTGTTGCTGATTGCCATTGATAGGTTAAACTTCCTACGCCACCACTAGCTGCAACATTTAGAGTTACTGCTCCGTCTTTACAAACAGTCGTACTTGCTGCTGGCTCAGTATCGATGGTTGGAACTTGGTTAACTATAACTGCTGATTTACTACTGGTTACACTAGTACATCCTGTTCCTGCATTGCTAACTACTACTTGATAATATAAAGTTCCTTCGGTTGAAGTTACTGGACTATAACTCGCTGTTGTACCTCCTGTTCCACTAGTTACATCACTATAGGGTCCCGCTAAACTTGTTGCTGATTGCCATTGATAGGTTA
>NZ_JAKRGD010000017.1:0-1583 GCF_022347705.1 Tenacibaculum sp. Cn5-46 | reverse complement strand
ACTCAAGCAGGATTAAATACAAATAATGTATCGTTTACAGGATTAGCTTCAGATACATATGAAGTAATTATAACTGATGCCAACGGATGTGCAACAGCTGCTTCAACAGAAACAGTTGCAGCACCAAATGCATTAACGGGAACAGCAAGTATAACACAACCTTACACATGTGTACAACAGGGAGTTATAACATTTGCAACCCCAACAGGAGGAACAGCACCATATACTTATGGTATTGATGGAGTATTTTCAAATAATCCAGTAAAACCAAATTTAACAGATGCTACTTATGCATTAGTAATAAGAGATGCAAATAATTGTGAATTTACTTTACCAAGTATCACAATAGCACCATTACCAACTGCACCAACATTAGGAAGTTCAATAGCATATAATTGTGATGGAACAGGAAATGTAACAATTACACCAAATGTAGGAACGTATACTTATAGTTTAGATGGAGGAGCAGCGCAAGCGAGTAATGTGTTTAATAATGTATCAGTAGGCTCACATACATTTACAGTAAATTATGGAAGTTCATGTACAGAAGATATTATTGTAAATGTAGCAGCAGGTCAAGAGTTTACAGCAAGTATTACAGGAAATACAGATAGTACATGTAATAATGCAGATGATGGAACAATTACTATAAATGCTTCAAATTACGGAGGAGTATCTTATGATTATAGTATTGATGGCGGAGCAAACTGGGTAAATACAACAGTAAATCCAGTAACAATTACAGGATTAGATAATATTACACATGATGTTCGAGTACGAGCTACAGTAGGATTGTTAACGTGTCCATTAAATTTAGGAACAGTAACAATATCAGAACCAGCAGCAGTAGGAGTAACAGCAACAATTACAAAACCAGCAACATGTGCTGCACCAACAGGAGCAACAATAGAAGCAGTAGCAACAGGAGGAACAGCACCATATGAATATAGTATTGATGGTGGAGCAACATGGCAAAACTCAGGAGTATTTACAGACGTAGCAGCAAGTGGAACAGCTTATACTATTACAGCAAGAGATAGTAGAAACTGTGCATCAACAAGTAATGCAACAATTACGGTAAATGCACCAGATACAGTAACTCATACAGCTACAGTAACACAATGTTATAATGGAAGTAATGGAGAAATAGTTGTAACGGTAACACAAGGAAATGGAGATTACCAGTTTAGCTTAGATGGAGGACCATGGCAAACACCAACTCCATCAACAGCAACAACTTATACATTCTCAGGATTAACACCAAATACGTATACAATAGATGTACGAGATGGATCTGGATGTGTATCAGCACAATCTACGCATACATTAAATCCACAATTAGGATTAACAACAACGTTAGTAGATGAGACTTGTAATACAGGAACGATAACAATTAATCCAACAGGAGGAGATAGTAATTATCAATTTGCAGTGATTACTAGTGGAACAACAGTAACAACAGGAGATTTCAATACAACGAACCCAGTAAATGTAGCTGCAGGAACTTGGGATGTTTACGTACGAGATAAAAATGGAGGTGCAAATTTCTGTCAAGTAATGGAAACTGTAACAATCCAGAGAAT
>NZ_JAKRGD010000016.1:0-2425 GCF_022347705.1 Tenacibaculum sp. Cn5-46 | reverse complement strand
GTAAAGTACAAACCATTACGGTAGAAGATAACACGGCACCAGACTTTACGGTTCCAGCAAACACAACAATATATGCCGCAGCGGATTGTACCTATGATGCCAGTGTAGGAATAACAGGAGATGTAACCGATGAGTCAGATAATTGTGATACAAGTTTAGAGGCTACTTTTAGTGATTCAGTAGCAGCAGGAAGCTGTGAAGGAGAACAAGTAATCACCAGAACATGGAGTTTAACCGATGATTGTGGAAATACCACAAGTAAAGTACAAACCATTACAGTAGAAGATAATACAGCACCTATAATAGATGAAACAAATAAAGCTAATATAGATATTGAATGTGGAGTAGGTAATACAACACAAACGTTACAAGATTGGTTAGACAATAATGCAGGAGCAACAGCAACAGATAATTGTAGTAGTGTTGTTTGGACTAATGATTATGGAAATGATACATCGATTAAATGTGATGGAAGTTATATTAATGTAACATTTACAGCAACTGATGCATGTGGTAATCAGAGTTCAGTAGTTGCAGGATATTTAATAAAAGATGATACAGCACCTGTAATAGGAACAGAGGCTTCAAATAGTACAGTAGAGTGTGATGGTTCAGGTAATTTAAGTGAGCTAAACACATGGTTAAGTAATAATGGGGGAGCAATTGCGACAGATGCTTGTAGTGTAGTTTCATGGAGTAATAATTTTACTGAATTGGATTACACATGTAGTTTTGTAGGAGAAGTAGAAGTAATATTTACAGCCACAGATGCTTGTGGAAATACAAGTACAAGTACAGCTAAATTTATAATTGAAGATACCAAAGCACCAGAGTTTGTAGAAAGCTTACCAGTGGATGCAACAGTTAGTTGTGATAATATTCCTGCGATGGAAGTATTAACAGCAACGGATGATTGTGATACAACAGTGACCGTAGTTCCAAGTGAAGTGACCAGTGGGGACAATGATGCCTGTGGATCAGAATACTTAATTACAAGAACATGGACCGTAAGTGATTGTTCAGGAAACACCACAACACACATACAATCAATTACAGTAGAAGATACCAAAGCACCGGAGTTTGTAGAGAGTTTACCAGGTGATATAACCGTGAGTTGTGATAATATTCCAGCAATGGAAATATTAACCGCAACGGATAATTGTGATGCAGTGGTAACCGTAGTTCCAAGTGAAGTAACCAGTGGCGATGATGATGCCTGTGGATCAGAATACTTAATCACAAGAAAATGGACAGTAAGTGATTGTTCAGGAAACACCACAACACATATACAATCAATTACAGTAGAAGATACCCAAGCACCAGAGTTTGTAGAGAGTTTACCAGGTGATATAACTGTGAGTTGTGATAATATTCCAGCAATGGAAGTATTAACCGCAACGGATAATTGTGATGCAGTGGTAACCGTAGTTCCAAGTGAATTAACCAGTGGAGATGACGATGCTTGTGGATCAGAATATTTAATCACAAGAAAATGGACAGTAAGTGATTGTTCAGGAAACACTACAACACACATACAATCAATTACGGTAGAAGATACCAAAGCACCAGAGTTTGTAGAGAGTTTACCAGGTGATATAACCGTGAGTTGTGATAATATTCCAGCAATGGAAGTATTAACCGCAACGGATAATTGTGATGCAGTGGTAACCGTAGTTCCAAGTGAAGTAACCAGTGGAGATGACGATGCTTGTGGATCAGAATATTTAATCACAAGAAAATGGACAGTAAGTGATTGTTCAGGAAATACCACAACACATATACAATCAATTACAGTAGAAGATACCAAAGCACCAGAGTTTGTAGAAAGCTTACCAGAGAATACAACCGTAAGTTGTGATGCCATTCCAGAGGCTGAAGTATTGACTGCGACCGATAATTGTGATTCAGAAGTAACGGTAAATTACTCAGAAGCGATTACAGGACAGGATGATGAATGTGCATCAGTATACACAATAACAAGAACATGGACTGTAAGTGATTGTTCAGGAAATACCACAACACATACACAAACAATCGAAGTAGAGGATACCCAAGCACCAGAGTTTGTAGAGAGTTTACCAGGTGATATAACTGTGAGTTGTGATAATATTCCAGCAATGGAGGTATTAACAGCGACCGATAATTGTGATGCAGTGGTAACCGTAGTTCCAAGTGAAGTAACCAGTGGCGATGACGATGCTTGTGGATCAGAATACTTAATCACAAGAAAGTGGACCGTAAGTGATTGTTCAGGAAATACCACAACACATATACAATCAATTACAGTAGAAGATACCAAAGCACCAGAGTTTGTAGAGAGTTTACCAGGTGATATAACTGTGAGTTGTGATAATATTCCAGCAATGGAGGTATTAACAGCGACCGATAATTGTGATGCAGTGGTAACCGTAGTTCCAAGTGAAGT
>NZ_JAKRGD010000015.1:0-2700 GCF_022347705.1 Tenacibaculum sp. Cn5-46 | reverse complement strand
ATAATTTATAGCTATAGGTTTTTGTGAGATATAAATAAAGGTTATACTTTTGTTATGCTATAAAAAAACAAATTGCTAATTCAATATAAACTTTATGAAAAAAACGATGGTAAGCATTATTACAATGCTTTTAGGTGCTATTTGTAGTGCCCAAGAATTGCCAAAGATAGTACCTCCTTCACCAGAGGCTACGTCTATAGCGAAGTTTACAGAAGTCCCAGTGAGTCATTATACAGGCTTACCCAATATTAATATTCCAATTTATACAATACAGTCGGCAGGAACAACAGTTCCTATAGGTTTGTCGTATCATGCCAGAGGTATCCGAGTAGAAGAGATCGCTTCTCGAGTAGGAATAGGTTGGGCTTTGAATGCAGGTGGAGTCATATCAAGACAAGTAAGAGATGGAGTAGATGAAGGATCAAAAGGATATTTAGTAGAGAACTATTATAATAGTTTTGAGACTAATGAACAGACAAGATCTTATGTTTACAGTAATAGTTTATCAGGAAGTCCTACAAAGATAGATTTAGTACCAGATCAGTTTAATTTCCAATTTCCAGGAGGAAGTGGAAAGTTTATTTTTGATCAGCAAACCAAAGAGCCAATACTTCAGAGTTATTCAGATTTGAAAATAGAGAAGAACGGGTATCAGTGGATTATTACTGCTAGCAATGGGTATAAGTATTATTTTGGAGAGCCAGCAGTAGCAGATGCGAACAGAGTACAACCTAAAAACACAGATATTACTTTTAGTTATGTATATGACAATAGTGGTTTGTCAGGAGGAGCTGATCCAAGTCCAAGCGCTATTAATAGCTGGTATTTATTAGATATTGTAAGTCCTACAGGAGAGAAAATTCATTTCAACTACGAAGTAGAAAACATAGAATTTTATAGAAGATCTTATGACAAGTTTGATAAAACAACCAATGGTCAGAGTAGCTATTTTTCGAGAGTTAAAAGTACACAGTATCAGTTAAGTAATATAGTGTTTGAAACTGGGAAAGTAGTTTTCAATAAATCATCAACAACAAGAGAAGATTTGAGTGGATCCAAATCCTTAGAATCAATAGATGTTTTTGAAACTATAGGAGGTCAAGAAAAAAGGATAAAAAAATACAAGTTCGAGTATAGCTATAGTAATGATGTAACTAGTGCTAATGTATTACCATATTTAAAAAACATAGAACCATCTTCAAAGAAGCGATTATTTTTAGATGCAGTTAAAAAAGTTTCTAATAGCGGAGTATCACAACATTATTATGCAATAGAGTATACCAATAAAGCAGATTTACCAAATAGGTTTTCGAATTCACAAGATTTATGGGGATATTATAATGGGAAAAACAATGGTTCATATTTAACGTTTAATACCTTTGATAATGCTACCAATAGAGAGGTAGATGAGGCTAAGGCTAAGGTAGGTTTGATAAGTAAAATTATTACTCCAACAAGAGGATATAGTAAGTTTACCTTTGAAACCAATAAAGCAGTTCCGCCACTTTATTTTCATAATTTATTTTACAAAAACACCAATCCTATTTCGTCTACGTCAAAGTTTGCGAATTTATTAAAGGATGCACAGTATTTAGTTGCCAATGGCGATTATGAAAAAACATTTAGTGTAGGAGATAATCCAGTAAACTTTAGAAGTCAAGTATCATTTTTTGGGAATTTTGGACAATGTAGTGCTACACAAAACATATCACAATGTAAATATCAGGTAAGTATAGTAGGGGTTAACGGGACTTCGTATTTTACAAACTTATACATGGGTTTACAAACACATTCAACTTTGTTACCAAAAGGCGACTATAAGTTTGTAGTAAAAGTATTAGGAGGCGATAACCCGTCAGATCTTCAAAATGGTTTTACCATTGCATTATCATGGGATGAAGAAGCAATTTCAGAACCAGAGTTGACTTATAGTGGAGGGAATAGAATACGAGAAATAGAGATAAATAGTATAGATAACGGAAAAATCACAAAGAGTTATCAATATGTAAAGGAAAATGGAGAGAGTAGTGGATTGTTATATTCTTTACCAGGATATTATTTTAAAAACGAGGAGTTTGGAATAGACGGTACCGTTGTAAAGGCAGAAGCCTATGGAGCAAAACCAGGAAGCCCTTATAGCTATGCTCAAGGAAACCATGTAGGATATAGTCATGTAACGGAATATATAAATGATGGAAATGTAGAAGGAGCAGGCGGAAAGATAAGTTATGAGTTTACGGCTATGAGTGATGGCGGAGAGTTTTATAAACCACCTTATACCTTACCCGTAAATAATGAATGGTTACGAGGTAAGCCATTAAAAGTTACTTACTATAAAAGAGAAAACAGTAATTATGTAGTTGTAAAGAAAGATGAGTTTAGCTACCGATATGCAGCTTCACCAGGTTATAAAACAATCACAGATCCAGCAGTAGGAGTTATACCCCAACCAGGAGTAACGATACCTTCAATGTATTACTTATCAGAAAAAAAGCAACACAATATACCTTTAATAACCTTTAAGTTAAATGCAGATAATCCAGTAGGATCGAATCATAATGATTATAAGGTTTATAATTTAAATGGAGGAGTTTCTAATTTATATTCAAAGAAAGAGACAACTTATTTAGAAGGAGAAGCATTAGAGAGTGAGACGACTTATTTTTACAACTATGACAAGCATTATCAGATAAGTCAAAC
>NZ_JAKRGD010000014.1:0-2865 GCF_022347705.1 Tenacibaculum sp. Cn5-46 | reverse complement strand
TGGTTACACTAGTACATCCTGTTCCTGCATTGCTAACTACTACTTGATAATATAAAGTTCCTTCGGTTGAAGTTACTGGACTATAACTCGCTGTTGTACCTCCTGTTCCACTAGTTACATCACTATAAGGTCCTGTTAAACTTGTTGCTGATTGCCATTGATAACTCAAACTTCCTACGCCACCACTAGCTGCAACATTTAGAGTTACTGCTCCGTCTTTACAAACGGTCGTACTTGAAGCTGGCTGAGTATCGATGGTTGGAACTTGGTTAACTATAACTGTTGATTTACTACTGGTAACACTAGTACATCCTATTCCTGCATTGCTAACCACTACTTGATAATATAAAGTTCCTTCGGTTGAAGTTACTGGACTATAACTCGCAGTTGTACCTCCTGTTCCACTAGTTACATCACTATAAGGCCCTGCTAAACTTGTTGCAGACTGCCATTGATAAGTTAAACTTCCTACCCCACCACTCGCTGCTACGCTTAGAGTTACTGCGCCGTCTTTACAAACAGTCGTACTTCCCATTGGTTGGCTATTTATGGTTGGAACTTCGTTAACTATCACTGTTGATTTACTACTGATAACACTGGTACATCCTATTCCTGCATTACTAACTACCACTTGATAATATAAAGTTCCTTCGGTTGAAGTTACTGGACTATAACTCGCAGTTGCACCTCCTGTTCCACTGGTTACATCACTATAAGGCCCTGCTAAACTTGTTGCTGATTGCCATTGATAAGTTAAACTTCCTACTCCACCACTGGCTGCCACATTTAGAGTCACGGTCCCATCTTTACAAACAGTCGTGCTCGCTGCTGGCTCAGTATCTATGGTTGGAACTTGGTTAACTATAACTGTTGATTTATTACTGGTAACACTAGTACAACCTATTCCTGCATTGCTAACTACCACTTGATAATATAAAGTTCCTTCGGTTGAAGTTACTGGACTATAACTCGCAGTTGTACCTCCTGTTCCACTAGTTACATCACTATAAGGTCCTGCTAAACTTGTTGCTGACTGCCATTGATAAGTTAAACTTCCTACGCCGCCTCTTGCCATCACACTTAAAGTCACGGTCCCGTCTTTACAAACGGTCGTACTTGCCGCTGGCTCAGTATCAATGGTTGGTAATGCATTTACCGTCACTGTTGATTTACTACTAGTTATACTAGTACATCCTGTTCCTGCATTGCTAACTACTACTTGATAATATAAAGTTCCTTCTGTTGAAGTTACTGGACTATAATTGGCTGTTGTACCTCCTGTTCCACTGGTTACATCACTATAAGGCCCTGCTAAACTTGTTGCTGATTGCCATTGATAAGTTAAACTTCCTACACCACCACTGGCTGCAACATTTAAAGTCACTGCGCCATCTTTACAAACGGTCGTACTTGCCGCTGGCTCAGTATCAATGGTTGGTAATGCATTTACTGTCACTGTTGATTTACTACTGGTAACACTAGTACATCCTGTTCCTGCATTGCTAACTACTACTTGATAATATAAAGTTCCTTCTGTTGAAGTTACTGGACTATAATTGGCTGTTGTACCTCCTGTTCCACTGGTTACATCACTATAAGGTCCTGCTAAACTTGTTGCTGATTGCCATTGATAAGTTAAACTTCCTACTCCGCCACTAGCTGCTACACTTAGAGTTACTGCGCCATCTTTACAAACAGTTGTATTTGCTGCTGGCTCAGTATCAATGGTTGGTAATGCATTTACCGTCACTGTTGATTTACTACTAGTTATACTAGTACATCCCGTTCCTGCATTGCTAACTACTACTTGATAATATAAAGTTCCTTCTGTTGAAGTTACTGGACTATAATTGGCTGTTGTACCTCCTGTTCCACTGGTTACATCACTATAAGGCCCTGCTAAACTTGTTGCTGATTGCCATTGATAAGTTAAACTTCCTACACCACCACTGGCTGCAACATTTAAAGTCACTGCGCCATCTTTACAAACGGTCGTACTTGCCGCTGGCTCAGTATCAATGGTTGGTAATGCATTTACTGTCACTGTTGATTTACTACTGGTAACACTAGTACATCCTATTCCTGCATTGCTAACTACCACTTGATAATATAAAGTTCCTTCGGTTGAAGTTACTGGACTATAATTAGCTGTTGTACCTCCTGTTCCACTGGTTACATCACTATAAGGTCCTGCTAAACTTGTTGCTGATTGCCATTGATAAGTTAAACTTCCTACTCCGCCACTAGCTGCTACACTTAGAGTTACTGCGCCATCTTTACAAACAGTTGTATTTGCTGCTGGCTCAGTATCAATGGTTGGTAATGCATTTACTGTCACTGTTGATTTACTACTGGTAACACTAGTACATCCTATTCCTGCATTGCTAACTACCACTTGATAATATAAAGTTCCTTCGGTTGAAGTTACTGGACTATAATTAGCTGTTGTACCTCCTGTTCCACTGGTTACATCACTATAAGGTCCTGCTAAACTTGTTGCAGACTGCCATTGATAAGTTAAACTTCCTACTCCGCCACTAGCTGCAACATTTAGAGTTACTGCTCCGTCTTTACAAACAGTTGTATTTGCTGCTGGCTCAGTATCAATGGTTGGTAATGCATTTACTGTCACTGTTGATTTACTACTGGTAACACTAGTACATCCTATTCCTGCATTGCTAACTACCACTTGATAATATAAAGTTCCTTCGGTTGAAGTTACTGGACTATAACTCGCCGTTGTACCTCCTGTTCCACTGGTTACATCACTATAAGGCCCTGCTAAACTTGTTGCAGACTGCCATTGATAAGTTAAACTTCCTACCCCACCACTCGCTGCTACGCTTAGAGTCACGGTCCCGTCTT
>NZ_JAKRGD010000013.1:0-3053 GCF_022347705.1 Tenacibaculum sp. Cn5-46 | reverse complement strand
ATCGCTAGAGTTGGATACATAACCTGATGGTTTTGAACATGCGCTAGTTGTACTTGACGGATTTCCATATCCATCTCCATCCGTATCTGCATACCATGTTGATGGTTGCTGAATGGTATAACTCACACTTCTAGCACTTCCCCAACAACCACTACTGTTGTTTCGTGCTCTTAAATAATATATTGTACCACTAGTTCTGGTAATACTACTTGATGAGTTACTCGTAGAGGTTCCACTTGCACTGGATTGCCAGTAATAGGTAATACCACTTGGTTGACTTCCCTTAGTTAATACTGTACTTCCACAGTTTTTAGTTACCGTTGCTGCTGATGGAGTTGATGGAACTGTATTAATACTATAACTTACTGTTCTAGATGAACTCCAACATCCTGTACTGTTATTGCGTGCTCGTAAATAGTACACTGAACCACTAGTTCTGGTTATACTACTTGACGAGTTACTTGTGGATGTTCCACTTGCACTTGATTGCCAGTAATAAGTAATACCACTTGGTTGACTTCCCTTGGTTAATACCGTACTTCCACAGTTTTTGGTTACCGTTGCTGCTGATGGAGTTGACGGAACTGCATTAATACTATAACTTACCGTTCTGGATGAACTCCAACATCCTGTACTGTTATTTCGTGCTCGTAAATAATATACCGAACCACTGGTTCTAGTTATACTACTTGACGAGTTACTTGTGGATGTTCCACTTGCACTTGATTGCCAGTAATAGGTAATACCACTTGGCTGACTCCCTTTAGTTAATACTGTACTTCCACAGTTTTTAGTTACCGTTGCTGCCGATGGAGTTGAGGGAACTGTATTGATGCTATAACTTACCGTTCTAGATGAGCTCCAACATCCTGTACTGTTATTGCGTGCTCGTAAATAATACACTGAACCACTGGTTCTGGTTATACTATTTGATGAGTTACTTGTGGATGTTCCTCCTGCACTTGATTGCCAGTAATAAGTAATACCACTTGGTTGACTCCCTTTAGTTAATACTGTACTTCCACAGTTTTTGGTTACCGTTGCTGCCGATGGAGTTGAGGGAACTGTATTAATACTATAACTTACTGTTCTAGATGAACTCCAACATCCTGTACTATTATTTCTTGCTCGTAAATAATATACCGAACCACTGGTTCTAGTTATACTATTTGATGAGTTACTTGTGGATGTTCCTCCTGCACTTGATTGCCAGTAATAAGTAATACCACTTGGTTGACTCCCTTTAGTTAATACTGTACTTCCACAGTTTTTAGTTACCGTTGCTGCCGATGGAGTTGACGGAACTGTATTGATACTATAACTTACCGTTCTGGATGAACTCCAACATCCTGTACTGTTATTACGTGCTCTTAAGTAATAAACCGAACCACTGGTTCTGGTTATACTACTTGACGAGTTACTTGTGGAGGTTCCTCCTGCTCCTGATTGCCAATACCATGTTATTCCACTTGGTTGACTTCCCTTGGTTAATACCGTACTTCCACAGTTTTTAGTTACCGTTGCTACCGATGGAGTTGATGGAATTGTTTTAACTGTAACTTGTATAGATGATGAACTGGTACTCCATAATCCACTACTATTATTTCGTGCTCGTAAATAATATCGTCCTGAACTAGTTACTGTATAACCACTATATGAATTACTAGCTGTAGTTCCATTACTATTAGTTCCTTGCCAATACCAAGTAACTCCACTTGGTGGAGTCCCTCTTGATAAAACTACACTTCCACATTTATCTTGTGAAATTGTGGGTACTGAAGGTGCTGAGGGTACTGCTGATTTTACTGTAACATTATTTATTCCCATAAACGATCGGGAACCTAATCGACCTCTATAGGTAATTTGTTTACTTCCCAAGCTTGTCCATTTTATCGTTGCTCGGGTTGCCGAACTATTGATTATTGTTGCTCCTGAAACCTCCCATGTTCCTGTGCTTGGCTGACCGCCTCCTACTGCAATTAATGTATAAGTATGTGTACTATTTAAATCTACATTAGTTGGACCATTAACTACGATTAATTCTATCGGACCTCCTAAGCCTAACCCTGAACCTCCATCATCTACTTCTGGATCTCCACCTCCTGCAAATTGTCCATAAATTACACCTCCTAACAACAATAAGAGTAGTAATAATTGTTTTTCTAGTCTTTTCATAGCCTACTAGTTTTTATAATTGTATGTTGTTTCTTTTAATAGCTTTCCTTCGTTGTCCTTTACAAACTTCAATCGGTTAAAATCATCGTACTCATAATACATCGTTTGTCCTCTTGGATCTGTAATACTAGTCACACCTACTAATGGATCGTAAGTGTAAAAAGATATTTGAGATTTGTTTAAAGCTGTTAATTGATGTAATCTGTTTAAATGAAATCTTAACTGTCCCTCTTTTCCTATATAGTTACTTACTACACCATTTAAATTTCTAACATCTATTGTTCTATCATTATCAAGATTAGAAGCATTATGTATATTATCAATATAACTCTGAGGAATATCTGATAATTTAGCATTCTCTATCTTAGCTACTGGCTGTGTTTTTTCATAGCCCCAGATATAAACAATATGAGTACCATCCTTTTTACTCACCTCTGTTGGATTTCCTTTATCATCATAGGAATGATACACTACTCTGTCTTCTGGATTCCCATCTTCTACGGAAGTTTGTACCTTTTCTGGTAAATTCAATCCTGGCCACTTTGTATGGTTATAAATAGTCTTTTGACTTGTTAATAACTCTCCATTATCTATTACTTGATTATCATTAACATCCTTGTACGAATAGCTCTCTATGGGCTCAAATCGATTCGCGCTAATTAATGCTTGTTCTGTTGCTGTTGGAGAAACTTTATCTTGTGGATAAACTGTTTTACTTAATAAAACTTCTCCTTTACTATTAACCTGCTTAGTTTGACTTATCTGATAATGCTTGTCATAGTTGTAAAAATAAGTCGTCTCACTCTCTAATGCTTCTCCTTCTAAATAAGTTGTCTCTTTCTTTGAATATAAATTAGAAACTCCTCCATTTAAATTAT
>NZ_JAKRGD010000012.1:0-4818 GCF_022347705.1 Tenacibaculum sp. Cn5-46 | reverse complement strand
AAAGCTTGCTTTTTTGCTGACGACCGGCGAACGGGTGCGTAACGCGTATAGAATCTGCCTTGTACAGGAGGATAGCCTTTAGAAATGAAGATTAATACTCCATAATATTGGGAAGTGGCATCACTATCTAATTAAACATTTATGGGTACAAGATGACTATGCGTCCTATTAGCTAGATGGTAAGGTAACGGCTTACCATGGCAACGATAGGTAGGGGGTCTGAGAGGATTATCCCCCACACTGGTACTGAGACACGGACCAGACTCCTACGGGAGGCAGCAGTGAGGAATATTGGTCAATGGAGGCAACTCTGAACCAGCCATGCCGCGTGCAGGAAGACTGCCCTATGGGTTGTAAACTGCTTTTATACAGGAAGAAACAGTCGTACGTGTACGGCCTTGACGGTACTGTAAGAATAAGCACCGGCTAACTCCGTGCCAGCAGCCGCGGTAATACGGAGGGTGCAAGCGTTATCCGGAATCATTGGGTTTAAAGGGTCCGCAGGCGGTCAATTAAGTCAGAGGTGAAATCCCATAGCTTAACTATGGAACTGCCTTTGATACTGGTTGACTTGAGTTATACGGAAGTAGATAGAATAAGTAGTGTAGCGGTGAAATGCATAGATATTACTTAGAATACCGATTGCGAAGGCAGTCTACTACGTATATACTGACGCTCATGGACGAAAGCGTGGGGAGCGAACAGGATTAGATACCCTGGTAGTCCACGCCGTAAACGATGGACACTAGTTGTTGGGGTTTACTTCAGTGACTAAGCGAAAGTGATAAGTGTCCCACCTGGGGAGTACGATCGCAAGATTGAAACTCAAAGGAATTGACGGGGGCCCGCACAAGCGGTGGAGCATGTGGTTTAATTCGATGATACGCGAGGAACCTTACCAGGGCTTAAATGTAGAGTGACAGGTCTAGAGATAGATTTTTCTTCGGACACTTTACAAGGTGCTGCATGGTTGTCGTCAGCTCGTGCCGTGAGGTGTCAGGTTAAGTCCTATAACGAGCGCAACCCCTATCGTTAGTTGCTAACAGGTCAAGCTGAGGACTCTAGCGAGACTGCCGGTGCAAACCGCGAGGAAGGTGGGGATGACGTCAAATCATCACGGCCCTTACGTCCTGGGCTACACACGTGCTACAATGGTATGGACAATGAGCAGCCACTATGCGAATAGGAGCGAATCTATAAACCATATCACAGTTCGGATCGGAGTCTGCAACTCGACTCCGTGAAGCTGGAATCGCTAGTAATCGGATATCAGCCATGATCCGGTGAATACGTTCCCGGGCCTTGTACACACCGCCCGTCAAGCCATGGAAGCTGGGGGTGCCTGAAGTTCGTTACCGAGAGGAGCGGCCTAGGGTAAAACTGGTAACTAGGGCTAAGTCGTAACAAGGTAGCCGTACCGGAAGGTGCGGCTGGAACACCTCCTTTCTAGAGAAAGATGGTGAGTTACAAATGAATTATTTTACTCTTTGCTGTTAATTTTAAAATATTAGACTAAGATCTTATAGTCTCGTAGCTCAGCTGGTTAGAGCGCTACACTGATAATGTAGAGGTCGGCAGTTCGAGTCTGCCCGAGACTACAATAAGACACTTAGTGAAGGAAATTTTAGAAGTTGAGAAGTATGGGTTGTTACAACTAATAACTCACGACTAAGAACTCATACCTAAAAGACTATGGGGGATTAGCTCAGCTGGCTAGAGCGCTTGCCTTGCACGCAAGAGGTCACCGGTTCGACTCCGGTATTCTCCACGATCAGATTTTTAGAATCTGAAAACGTTCATTGACATATTGGTAGAATGATATCGTAAAGAATCAAGATAGAGAAGTTAAATAATATTTAACAACAATATTTTTTATAAAAACAAATTATAAAGAGCTCGTTCTAGATAATATCTAGAGCAAAAAGTACAATAAGCTAAATAAGGGCGTATGGCGGATGCCTAGGCTTTCAGAGGCGATGAAGGACGCGATAAGCTGCGATAAGCTACGGGGAGAAGCACATATTTTATGATCCGTAGATTTCCGAATGGGGCAACCCAGCATGTTGAAGACATGTTACCCGCAAGGGGGCAAACCTGGTGAACTGAAACATCTAAGTAACCAGAGGAAGAGAAAACAATAGTGATTCCGTTAGTAGTGGCGAGCGAACGCGGATTAGCCCAAACCAATGCTGTTACGGCAGTATTGGGGTTGTAGGGCTGCGACATTAGAATCTAAGTGAACTAGAATCGTTTGGAAAGACGAACCAAAGAGAGTGATAGTCTCGTATAGGTAAGCGAAGAGGATATAGCAGTACCCTGAGTAGTGCGGGACACGTGTAATCCTGTATGAATCCACCGGGACCATCCGGTAAGGCTAAATACTCCTGAAAGACCGATAGTGAACTAGTACCGTGAGGGAAAGGTGAAAAGAACCCTAAGTAAGGGAGTGAAAGAGAACCTGAAACCGTACGCCTACAAGCGGTCGGAGCACATTTACTGTGTGACGGCGTGCCTTTTGCATAATGAGCCTACGAGTTACTGTTGCTAGCAAGGTTAAGGATTTAAGGTCCGGAGCCGAAGCGAAAGCGAGTCTGAATAGGGCGACCATAGTTAGTAGTAGTAGACGCGAAACCGAGTGATCTACCCATGGGCAGGTTGAAGCTGTGGTAACACACAGTGGAGGACCGAACCAGTTGACGTTGAAAAGTCTTTGGATGACCTGTGGGTAGGGGTGAAAGGCCAATCAAACTCGGAAATAGCTCGTACTCCCCGAAATGCATTTAGGTGCAGCGTTGATTAAAAGTTTTATAGAGGTAGAGCTACTGATTGGATGCGGGGGCTTCACCGCCTACCAATTCCTGACAAACTCCGAATGCTATAAAATGTTTCTCAGCAGTGAGGGCATGGGTGCTAAGGTCCATGTCCGAGAGGGAAAGAACCCAGACCATCAGCTAAGGTCCCCAAATATATGTTAAGTTGAACTAACGAGGTGAAACTGCTTAGACAGCTAGGATGTTGGCTTGGAAGCAGCCATTCATTTAAAGAGTGCGTAACAGCTCACTAGTCGAGCGGTTTTGCATGGATAATAATCGGGCATAAACATATTACCGAAGCTATGGATTTATATTTATATATAAGTGGTAGGGGAGCATTCTATTTGCGCAGAAGGTGTACTGTGAGGTATGCTGGAGCGGATAGAAAAGAAAATGTAGGCATAAGTAACGATAAAGGGGGCGAGAAACCCCCTCACCGAAAGACTAAGGTTTCCTCAGCGATGCTAATCAGCTGAGGGTTAGTCGGGACCTAAGGCGAATCCGAAGGGAGTAGTCGATGGACAACAGGTTAATATTCCTGTACTTCTTATAATTGCGATGGGGTGACGGAGTGATGAAAGCACCGCGAACTGACGGAATAGTTCGTTGAAACATTTAGGTATTAGAGCTGTAGGCAAATCCGCAGCTTTAGCTGAAGTGTGATAGTACAACAAGTCTTCGGATGCGTTGATAGTGTGCCTAAGGGCTTCCAAGAAAAACCTCTAAGCTTCAGATTATAAGAACCCGTACCGTAAACCGACACAGGTAGTTGGGATGAGAATTCTAAGGTGCTCGAGAGATTCATGGCTAAGGAACTAGGCAAAATCGACCCGTAACTTCGGGAGAAGGGTCGCCCCACTCTGTGGGGCCGCAGTGAAAAGGTCCAGGCGACTGTTTATCAAAAACACAGGGCTTTGCTAAATTGAAAGATGATGTATAAGGCCTGACACCTGCCCGGTGCTGGAAGGTTAAGTGGAGGGTTTAGCTTCGGCGAAGATCTGAAATGAAGCCCCAGTAAACGGCGGCCGTAACTATAACGGTCCTAAGGTAGCGAAATTCCTTGTCGGGTAAGTTCCGACCTGCACGAATGGTGCAACGATCTGGACACTGTCTCAGCCATGAGCTCGGTGAAATTGTAGTATCGGTGAAGATGCCGATTACCCGCAGCGGGACGAAAAGACCCCGTGAACCTTTACTATAGCTTCGTATTGACTTTGGATAAGTAATGTGTAGGATAGGTGGGAGACATTGAAGCGGCGTCGCTAGGCGTTGTGGAGTCGTCCTTGAAATACCACCCTTTGCTTATCTAGAGCCTAACTCAGCAATGAGAACAGTGCGTGGTGGGTAGTTTGACTGGGGTGGTCGCCTCCAAAAGAGTAACGGAGGCTTCTAAAGGTTCCCTCAGCACGTTTGGTAACCGTGCGTAGAGTGCAATGGCATAAGGGAGCTTGACTGAGAGACATACAGGTCGATCAGGTACGAAAGTAGAGCATAGTGATCCGGTGGTTCCGCATGGAAGGGCCATCGCTCAAAGGATAAAAGGTACTCCGGGGATAACAGGCTGATCTCCCCCAAGAGCTCACATCGACGGGGGGGTTTGGCACCTCGATGTCGGCTCGTCACATCCTGGGGCTGGAGAAGGTCCCAAGGGTTGGGCTGTTCGCCCATTAAAGTGGCACGCGAGCTGGGTTCAGAACGTCGTGAGACAGTTCGGTCTCTATCTGCTGTGGGCGTTAGAAATTTGAGTGGATCTGACTTTAGTACGAGAGGACCGAGTTGGACGAACCTCTGGTGTATCTGTTGTTCCGCCAGGAGCACTGCAGAGTAGCTACGTTCGGAAGGGATAAGCGCTGAAAGCATATAAGCGCGAAACCCACCACAAGATGAGATTTCTTTAAAGGGTCGTTGGAGATTACAACGTTGATAGGCTACAGGTGTAAAGGCAGTAATGTCATAGCCGAGTAGTACTAATAACCCATAGGCTTATGTATATCGTCTTCCCTCT
>NZ_JAKRGD010000011.1:0-75618 GCF_022347705.1 Tenacibaculum sp. Cn5-46 | reverse complement strand
AGGTGATTATTGCAATGGGGCTCACCTCTTACCATTCCGAACAGAGAAGTTAAGCCCATTAGCGCCGATGGTACTGCCGATGGTGGGAGAGTAGGTCGTTGCCTTTCTTTTTAACCTCAATCTTATACAATAAGATTGAGGTTTTTTTTTGCCAAAATTTTATATTTGAAAAATGAATTATAAACATTCTTATTTAGTAACGATACAATATTTAGGTTTTCGTTTTCATGGTTGGCAAAAACAACCAAACTTAAAAACAGGGCATCTTTTTTTAGATAAAACATTAAAGTTTATTTATAAAGGAATTCGACTTAAGAGTTTAGGAGTTGGACGAACTGATGCGAGAGTTTCTGCAAGTCATTTTGCATTTCAATTATTTATTGATGAAGAAGTAGATTTTGATCAGTTTATGATAGATTTTAATGCAAATGCTCCTGGGGATATGCGTGCTTTAAAGATTGAAGATATTGATAGAGATTTTAATATCATTCAACATCCAAAGTTAAAAGAGTATAGGTATTACTTTTCTTACGGAGAAAAAAACCATCCTTATTCAGCGCCTTTTTTAACGCGTTTTAGAGAACAATTGGATATAGAATTAATGAAAGAGGGGGCTAAGTTATTTGAAGGCTTTAATAACTATAAAAGATACTGTACTAAGCCATCTAAAGATACTAAAGTAGAAAGAGAGATTGTTTACTGTAGAATTGAAAGAAATACGGAATTAACAGCTTCTTTTTTTCCTAAAGAAAGTTATGTTTTAATAGTAAGAGGAGAAGGGTTTTTGAGAAATCAAATTCGATTAATTATGGGAGCTTTACACGATTTAGGAAAAGGTGAGTTTGATTTAGAATTTATTAAAAATAGTTTAAATCCAGATTCTGATGTAGATTTAATAAAAAACATCGCCCCAGCATCAGGATTACATTTACATAAAATAGATTTCAAAAAATAAAGCTCATCAATTTTGATGAGCTTTATTAATATTATTAGAGAATAAACTTAGTCTCTTATTAAACTTCTTGAAATTACAATTTTTTGAATTTCAGAAGTACCTTCATAAATCTGAGTAATTTTTGCATCACGCATTAAACGTTCTACATGGTATTCTTTTACGAAACCATTACCTCCGTGGATTTGAACAGCTTCAACAGTTTGTTCCATTGCTACCTTAGATGCATATAATTTTGCCATAGCACCAGATTGATCGTAGTTAATACCATTATCTTTATCACAAGCAGCTTTCATTACCAAATGACGAGCAGCAGCAATTTCTGTATACATATCAGCTAATTTGAATGCAATTGCTTGGTGATTGCAAATTTCCGTACCAAAAGCTTTACGCTCTTTAGAATATTTTAAAGCTAATTCATAAGCACCTGAAGCAATACCTAAAGCTTGAGCAGCGATACCAATTCTTCCTCCAGATAAAGTTTTCATGGCAAATTTAAAACCAAATCCGTCTTCACCAATACGGTTTTCTTTTGGCACTTTTACATCGTTAAATTGTAATGTATGAGTATCAGAACCACGAATACCTAATTTATCTTCTTTTGGCCCAATATCAAATCCTTCCATTCCTTTTTCAACTATAAAAGCATTAATACCTCTATGTTTTTTTGAACGATCTGTTTGAGCAATTACTAAAAAGACATCAGCACGACCTCCGTTAGTAATCCAGTTTTTAGTACCGTTTAATAAGTAATGATCACCTTTATCTTCAGCAGTTGTAGCTTGAGATGTGGCATCAGAACCTGCTTCAGGTTCACTTAAACAAAATGCTCCAATTTGTTCACCAGTAGCTAATTTTGTTAAATATTTTTCTTTTTGTTCTTCAGTACCATATGCTTCTAAACCATAACATACTAAAGAATTATTAACAGAAACCATAACAGAAGCAGAAGCATCAATTTTTGATAATTCTTCCATTATTAATACATAAGAAACAGCATCCATTCCGCTTCCTCCGTATTTTGGGTCTACCATTACTCCCATAAAACCTAATTCTCCCATTTTACGAACTAATTCGTTAGGAAACTCTTGTTTTTCATCTCTTTCTATTACTCCAGGTAGTAATTCGGTCTGCGCAAAATCACGTGCAGCATCACGAATCATTAAATGCTCTTCTGTAAGATTAAAATCCATTATCTAATTTATATTTTTGTTAATTTCGTAAAAAATGTCCCCAAAGATACTTTTTTAATAGCAAATTTTCAATAGACTTACTACTTTTACTTCATGTTAAATAATTATATTTATTGTATTGGGTTAATGTCTGGAACATCATTAGATGGAATTGACTTAGCTTATATCCAATTTGACTCAAATTCATACAATAACTTCCAAATTATAAAAGCAGATACTTTTTCATATTCTGATGAATGGAAAAGTAAATTACAGAAAGCTATATCATATAAAAAAGAAGATCTGAAAAGCTTAGATATAGAGTATGCAATCCTTTTAGGTAAGCTTTTAAATGAGTTTATTGAAATCAATGAAATATCAAAATTAGATTTTATAGCTTCCCATGGTCATACTATTTTGCATCAACCAGAAAATGGAATCACTTTACAAATTGGTAATGGTCAACAAATAGCAAATATTACAAATAAAAAAGTTGTTTGTGACTTTAGGACTCAAGATGTAAAATTAGGAGGTCAAGGAGCTCCTTTGGTTCCAATAGGAGATAAGTTATTATTCTCTGACTATGAATATTGTTTAAATCTAGGAGGTTTTGCTAATGTTTCATTTGAAAAGAATACTAAGAGAATAGCTTTTGATATATGTCCAGTAAATATTGTGTTAAATCATTATACACGAAAGTTAGGACAGGAATATGATGATAATGGAAATTTAGCATCAACTGGTAATGTCAATGAAATTTTATTGAATGAATTAAATCAACTAAAATTTTATAAGATTAAACCTCCAAAATCATTAGGTTTAGAATGGGTGCAAAAAGAAATTTTTCCATTGATAGATAACTTAGAGAAAGATATTCAAACAATATTAAGAACTTTTGTTGAGCATATAGCAATTCAAATAGGAAGTGTTATTAAAAATAGTGAATCAGTTTTAGCTACTGGAGGAGGTGTATATAACTCCTTTTTGATGGAAAGAATTGATTTTTATGCTAAAACTAGAGTAGAAAAAGTTAGTGATGAGCTTATTAATTACAAGGAAGCGTTAATTTTTGGTTTTTTAGGTGTGTTAAAGATTGATAATCAAGTGAATTGCTTGTCATCGGTGACAGGAGCAAATAAAAACCACTCTTCTGGAGAAATATTTCAGCCTAAATAAAAATTAATTTTTATGTTAAAATTTACAAAAAACCAAGGAAACTTTTTTAGTATTTAAAGTTTCCTGTGTATTTTAGCAGAGTTATTTTAAATGTTTAATCAATTTTCTTTCAAAATATTCTATAAAATAAAGCTAATTGAATTAATAATGTGTAAAATATGTTTTTTTATGGTAGTTTTGTAAGCACAACTATTATTAAAAACCACAGTAAGATGAATCAACTTTAACTCCCCTATGGGGACAAATTGTAAAGAACTTCAAAAAATGAAAAAGAGAAACAATTAAAGTTGAATTTACCTATAAAATTTAGAATGAAAGATTTATTAAAAAAATACGAAGAAAAACAACCTGAAATAGTTTTTAACTGGAAAGATTCTGAAACAGAAGCAGAAGGTTGGACAGTTATAAATTCACTAAGAGGTGGTGCTGCTGGTGGTGGTACGCGTATGCGTAAAGGTTTAGATAAGTATGAAGTAACTTCATTGGCAAAAACAATGGAGGTTAAGTTTACTGTTTCAGGACCAGCTATTGGTGGAGCTAAATCAGGAATTAACTTTGATCCGCACGATCCTCGTAAAAAAGGAGTTTTAGAGCGTTGGTATAAGGCAGTGGCTCCATTATTAAAAAACTATTATGGAACTGGAGGGGATTTAAATGTTGATGAAATTCATGAAGTAATTCCTATGACTGAAGATGTAGGTGTATGGCACCCGCAAGAAGGAGTTTTTAATGGACACTTTAAACCAACAGAAGCTGATAAAATTAATAGAATAGGTCAGTTACGTCATGGAGTTATAAAAGTATTAGAAGACGAAAAGTTATCTCCAAGTATTTTAAAAAAATATACAGTAGCTGATATGATTACTGGTTATGGAGTTGCTGAAGCTATTCGTCACTATTATAATATCTATGGAGGTACAGTAGTTGGAAAAAGAGCTATTGTACAAGGTTTTGGTAATGTTGGTTCTGCAGCTGCGTTTTATTTAGCAGAAATGGGAGCTAAGGTTGTTGGAATTATTGATAGAGTTGGAGGAGTAATAAATGAAGAAGGGTTTTCGTTTGAAGAAATTAAAGAAATGTTCTTAAATAAAGATGGTAATACTTTAGTATCTGAAAATATGATTCCTTTTGAGGAGATGAATGAACGTATTTGGAACTTACCATGTGAAATCTTTGCTCCATGTGCTGCTTCAAGATTAGTACAACAAGATCAAATAAATAAAATGATTGATACAGGTTTAGAAGTAATTTCTTGTGGAGCAAATGTACCATTTGCTGATAAAGAAATATTCTTTGGCCCTATCATGGAGGAAACTGATAAGAAAGTTAGTTTGATTCCAGATTTTATTTCAAATTGTGGAATGGCAAGAGTATTTGCATACTTTATGGAACGTAGAGTTGAAATGACAGACGAAGCTATATTCACAGATACTTCAAACACAATAAAGAAAGCACTTCAAAAAACTTTTGCAAAGAGTGCTTCTAAAACAAAAATTAGCGAGACAGCCTTCGAAATCGCGTTAAAAGAATTGATATAAAAACAAATTAAATAAAAAATGGAGTTAGCGATTATTTTAGTATTCGTAATGGGATATTTGGCCATTACTTTAGAGCATAACATTAAGTTAGATAAATTAATACCAGCATTAATAATGATGGCTATTTGTTGGGCCTTAGTGGCTCTAGGAGTAGATAGTTTTTCTAACTGGTTTGATTCGTCAAAGCATGCTTTAGTAGAAGGTTTTAGTGCCTTAGCCCACGATGATAAAATGCATTTAGTAGAAGAAACATTGTTACATCATCTAGGTAAAACAGCAGAAATTTTAGTTTTCCTTTTAGGAGCAATGACCATAGTAGAAATTATAGATTATTTTGATGGTTTTTCTACAATTAAAGGATATGTAAAAACTAAGAGTAAGAAGAAAATTCTTTGGATGTTTGGTGTTCTAGCATTTATATTATCAGCGATTATTGATAATCTAACAGCTACCATTGTATTGATTTCTATTTTACAAAAAATAGTAAAAAGTAGAGAAGATAGAATTTGGTTTGCAGGTTTAATTATTATTGCAGCAAATGCAGGAGGAGCTTGGTCGCCAATTGGAGATGTTACTACTACAATGTTATGGATAGGTAAAAAAGTAAGCACACCGATGTTAGTTGCGTATTTATTTATACCATCAGTGCTTTGTATGGTAGTACCAACTTTTATAGCGTCTTTTTTACCAGCTTTCAAAGGAGAAATAGAAACAGATGAAAGTGATGATGATAAAAAGAAAAGTCCTCATAGCGCTAGAATGTTATATTTAGGATTAGGAGCAATTGTATTTGTGCCTTTCTTTAAAACAGTAACTCATTTACCTCCTTATGTAGGAATGATGTTGTCATTAGCAGTTGTAGCTACTTTTGCTGAAATTTATAGTAGAACAAAATTCTCATTAACAGATTTTGATAGCGAAGAATCTGATGCTCATGCTCACCATAGTCCAGTACATGCATCTTTATCTAAAATTGAAATGCCAAGTATTTTATTTTTCTTAGGAATCTTAATGGCTGTGGCAGCTTTAGAGTCTTTAGGAATCTTATTTAATTTTGCTGATAGTTTAAAACAAGGAATTCCTTTAATGGGGTCTGAGTTAGCAGGAACAAATGTTTCGGATTTAGTAGTGATTTTATTAGGAATCGGTTCAGCTGTAATTGATAATGTACCTTTAGTAGCAGCTTCATTAGGAATGTTCTCTGAACCAATTGATAATCCGTTATGGCACTTTATTGCTTTTTCAGCAGGAACAGGAGGAAGTATGTTAATCATTGGTTCTGCAGCAGGAGTTGTGGCAATGGGAATGGAAAAAATAGATTTCTTTTGGTATTTAAAGAAAATCTCTTGGTTAGCTTTTATCGGATTTATAGTAGGATCATTAGCGTTTATGTTAATGAGAACATTTATCTAAAAAAATATAATAAATAAAAATAAAGTCTTCCTTAATCATGGTTATTGAGGAAGACTTTTTTATACTTGTATTTTAAAACAATTTTCAATAAAACAAATCGTTAATTAGTTAACGTAAATTAATTACAAACTCTAATATTATTTTTAATGTTGTTATTTCAAGAAAGTACAGAATTGTTAGAAGAAGTGTCAGAAGAAAAAACATTATCTATAATCCAGTTAATTAAAGATGGTGGATTAGGAGGACAAATTATCATAGCACTATTGTTTGTGTTATTAGCAGTAGCTCTTTATATATACTTTGAACGCTTTTTTGCAATTAAAGCAGCATCTAAGGTTGATAAAAATTTTATGAATCAAATTAGAGACCATGTAACTAGTGGTAAATTAGATAGTGCTAAAGCAATGTGTGAAAACACACAAACACCAACTGCAAGATTAATTGGTAAAGGTATTTCTAGAATAGGAAAACCATTAGATGATATTAATACAGCAATAGAAAATGCAGGTAAGTTAGAAGTTTATCAGTTAGAAAGAAACGTATCGGTATTAGCAACTATAGCTGGAGCAGCTCCAATGATAGGATTTTTAGGAACAGTAATTGGAATGATAGTTGCGATACATGAAATAGCAAACTCTGGCGGTCAAATAGATATTAAAATGTTATCAGATGGTTTGTATACAGCAATGACAACCACAGTAGCAGGTTTAATAGTTGGTATTATTGCATATATCGCATATAATCATTTAGTAGTTCGTACAGATAAAGTAGTTTATCAAATGGAAGCTAAATCAGTTGAGTTTTTAGATTTATTAAATGAACCAGTATAATGAATTTAAAAGGAAGAAATAAAGTAGATCCAAGTTTCAATATGTCTTCAATGACTGATATTGTTTTCTTGTTGTTGATTTTTTTCATGTTAACATCTACGCTAGTTACTGTTAGTGCAATAGATGTTTTATTACCTAAAGCAGGAGGGAAAACAGAAAATAATACTTCAGTAGCAGTAACAATAACAAAAAACTCTTCTTTTTATATTGATAAAACTAAAGTTAGTAATGCTAATTTAGAAAACTCAATTTTAGCTAAAGTTGGGCCAGGTAAAAAGAAAACAGTAGTAATACGAGGCGATCAAAATGTTCCATATAAAAATGTAATGAGAGTTATTGATATTGCAAATAGGAACAAGTTGAAAATGATATTAGCAGTAAAGGGCAAATAAAATGTCAATTTTAGATACACAACATAAACGTAAATCAGCAGTAATAACAGCAATTATTCTGTTGCTTTTATTATTTGGAATATTCAATTACGGGATGAAGTATCTTGATCCTCCTATTGAGTATGGAGTAGCAATTAATTTTGGAAACTCAGATGTTGGTAGTGGAGAGCCAGTTGAAAAAACAAAATCACAATCAGTACCTGAAGAACAGCAAGAAGAAGTTGTAGAAGAGGTGCAAGAAGTACAGGAAGAAGCAATTCAGGAAGAAGTAATTACTGATGATACAGCTGATGATGTTCCAGTGGTGGAGAAGATAGAAGAAAAAAAAGAAGAGGTAAAAGAAACTCCTAAAGAGGAAAAGCCTAAAGAAAAACCAAAACCAAAGCCTTCAAAAGAAGCAACAGATGCTTTAAATAGTTTGTTGAATGGGACATCAAAAGATGGAGCAGATAAAGGAGAAGGAGATGATAATGAGGCTGGTGTAAAAGGTAAAGAGAATGGTGATCCTAGCTCTAATAAATATTATGGAGGAGGCGGTAGTGGTTCTGGAGGTAATTATAACTTAGCAGGAAGAAAGGCATTATCCAAACCTATAAAAAAACCAGAGTGCCAAGAGGAAGGAACAGTGGTTGTGAGTATAGAAGTAGATCAAAATGGTAAGGTGATTAAAGCAGTACCTGGAGTAAAAGGATCAACTAACACAGCGCCATGTTTATTAAAACCTGCTAAAGAAGCGGCTTTAAGAACAAAATGGAATGCAGATGGTAAAGCACCATCAAAACAAAGAGGAACAATAATCTACAGGTTCTCTTTGTCTCAATAATAACTTTACATCAAAAATAATTTCATCTCACAATACTGAAAATAGAGATGTTATAAATAATAGATATGACATATCAAGAAACCTTAGATTGGATGTTTGCACAATTGCCAATGTATCAACGTCAAGGTAAAACAGCTTTTAAAAAAGACTTAACAAATATTGTAGCTTTAAGTAAAGAGTTAGAAGCCCCAGAAAAAAAGTTCAAGACAATTCATGTAGGAGGAACAAACGGAAAAGGTTCAACAAGTCATATGATAGCTTCTGTATTACAAGAAGCAGGATACAAAGTAGGATTATACACATCTCCGCATTTAAAGAACTTTACAGAACGTATTAGAATAAATGGTAAAGAAATTCTAAAGGAAAGTGTTGTAGATTTTATAACAACCAATAAAGAGTTTTTAGAAAAGCAACAGTTATCTTTTTTTGAAATGACAGTAGGAATGGCATTTGATTACTTTGCAAAAGAAGAGGTAGATGTAGCGGTTATTGAAGTTGGATTAGGAGGAAGATTAGATTCAACAAATATTATAAAGCCAGAAGTGTCGGTAATAACTAATATAGGATTAGATCATACTCAGTTTTTAGGAGAAACACTACCAGAGATAGCATTTGAAAAAGCAGGAATTATAAAAAATGAAATACCAGTAGTTATAGGAGAAAGGCAAGAAGAAGTTGTAGAGGTATTTAAAAAGAAAGCTAAAGGATGTAATTCTGAAATTTTATTTGCTTCAGAAGAAGAAGAAAATAAGTTTAAAACAGATTTACTAGGAGAATACCAATTGAAAAATGTAAAAACGGCAGTTTTAGCAGTAAAACAATTAAAAAACTTTATTGTTTCTGAAAACAATATAAAACAAGGGCTTTTAAAGGTAGCTAAAAACACAAGTTTAAAAGGACGTTGGCAAATATTACAAGAAAATCCTAAAGTAATTTGTGACACAGCTCATAATAAAGAAGGGTTAATTTATACATTAAAGCAACTTCAAAAAGAAAATTATAAAAATTTGCATATTGTTTTAGGTGTGGTTTCTGATAAAAAAATAGAAGAAATATTAAGATTGTTTCCTCAAAAAGCGACTTATTATTTTTGTAAACCAAATATTCCACGAGGAATGTCAGAAATTTTTTTAAAAGAGCAGGCGAATGCATGTAATTTGGAAGGGGAAGCTTTTTATTCTGTAAATCAGGCTTTTGAAAAAGCAAAAATGAACTCAGGAAGAGAAGATGTTGTTTATATTGGAGGGAGTACGTTTGTTGTTGCAGAAATTTTATAAAAAAAAGTGAAAAAAGTTATTGCAGATATCTAAAAGAGTTATATATTTGCACCCGCAATTAGCAATTAAGGGCGCGTAGCTCAGTTGGTTCAGAGCACTTGGTTTACACCCAAGGGGTCAGGGGTTCGAATCCCTTCGCGCCCACAACTCTTAAGAAGTTAATTGCAAAACGGGCGCGTAGCTCAGTTGGTTCAGAGCACTTGGTTTACACCCAAGGGGTCAGGGGTTCGAATCCCTTCGCGCCCACCAAAAGTCTTCATCTTTTTAGATGGAGACTTTTTTATTTTATGATATTTTGTTAATGATGTTTTTTGTAATTTCGTAAGCTATTCTATTAAGATGTGAAGTTGTTGAGAAGAGAACTTTAAACTTAGGTGTAAAGTATGTTTGATGGTGAGAGATTATAAGGATAGGTTGTATGAAGTTGATGTGATTAATTTATAAGATAAAAGCATCAATAAATTAAGAAATAAATATAATAAAGGTAACGAAGTGGTTGCTTAATTTAATAAACGATTATGAGTACTAGAAAAGTAGCGTTAATTACGGGTGTAACAGGTCAGGATGGAGCTTATTTGAGTGAGTTTTTATTGAAGAAAGGATATGTGGTCCACGGATTGAAAAGAAGAACATCTTTGTTTAATACAGATAGAGTAGATCATATATATCAGGATCCTCATGTAGAAGATAGAAATTTCTTTTTACATTATGGTGATATGACTGATAGTACAAATATTATTCGTTTAATTCAGGAGATTCAGCCAGATGAAATATATAATTTGGCAGCAATGAGTCATGTTCATGTTTCATTTGAAATACCAGAATATACAGGTAATGCTGATGGCCTTGGAACTTTGCGTATTTTGGATGCTGTTAGATTATTAGGGTTAGAAAAGAAAACAAAAATATATCAAGCATCAACATCAGAGCTTTACGGAAAGGTTCAAGAGGTGCCTCAATCGGAAACTACACCTTTTTATCCTAGAAGTCCTTATGCTGTTGCAAAAATGTATGCGTATTGGATAACGGTAAATTATAGAGAGGCATATGGTATGTATGCATGTAATGGTATTTTATTTAATCATGAATCGCCAATTAGAGGGGAAACATTTGTTACAAGAAAAATAACTAGAGCAACTTCTAGAATAGCTTTAGGGTTACAAGATAAGTTTTACTTAGGGAATTTAGATGCTCAAAGAGACTGGGGACATGCAAAAGATTATGTACGGATGATGTGGATGATATTACAAGCAGATGAACCAGAAGATTGGGTAATTGCAACAGGTAAAACAACAACAGTACGTGATTTTGTTAAAATGAGTTTTAATGAAGCTGGAATTGAATTAGAGTTTAAAGGAACTGGTGTTGATGAGAAAGCTTATGTAAAAGCTTGTAATAATCCGAAGTATCAAGTAGAAATAGGTAAAGAAGTTTTATCGGTAGATCCAAAATACTTCAGGCCAACTGAGGTAGACTTATTAATTGGTGATCCAACCAAGGCTAAAGAAAAATTAGGTTGGGAATTAGAATATGATTTACCTGCTTTAGTAAAAGATATGATGCAAAGTGACCTTAAATTGATGACCAAAGATCAATACTTAAAGCAAGGAGGATACTACACAAATAATTATTTCGAGTAGAAGATGAAAATATTATTAACAGGAGCATCAGGTATGGTGGGGAAGAATATTTTAGAGTATTCTGAAGCTTCAAAACATCAGTTTTTAACTCCAACAAGTCAAGAGTTAGATTTATTGGATTATAACTCGGTGTGTAATTATATAAAAGATAATCAGCCAGAATTTATTATTCATGCTGCAGGGAAAGTAGGAGGGATTCAAGCTAATATAGCTGAACCAGTGAGTTTTTTAGTAGACAATATTGATATGGGAAGAAATATAATAATGGCTGCTAAAAATAATGGGGTGAAAAACTTACTGAACTTAGGAAGTTCGTGTATGTATCCAAGAGATGCAAAGAACCCATTGTCTGAAGATCTTATTTTGAAAGGAGAGTTAGAACCTACAAATGAAGGATATGCTATAGCGAAAGTAATGTCTACTAGATTGTGTGAATACATAATGAAAGAAGATAAAACAAAAAACTATAAAACAGTAATTCCTTGTAATTTATACGGTAAATATGATAAGTTTAGTCCTAAGAATTCTCATATGATACCGGCGGTTATTAGAAAAATTTATGATGCTGCATTAGCAAATCAGCAAGAGATAGATATTTGGGGAGACGGATTGGCTAGAAGAGAGTTTATGTATGCAGAAGATTTAGCAGATTTTATTTTTTATGCTATTAATAAGTTTGATACAATGCCACAAAATATAAATGTGGGATTAGGTCATGATTATACTATTAATGAGTATTATAAAGAAATAGCTGAAGTAATAGGTTATAAAGGACAATTTGTGCACGATTTAACTAAGCCGGTGGGAATGAAGCAGAAATTAATAGATGATTCAAAACTTATCGAATTTGGTTGGCGTTATAAGACTTCTTTAAAAGAAGGGGTTAAAAAAACATTTGAATATTATAAAAAAGAAGAGTTCAATGAAGCAGTATAAGTTAGCATCCTCTACATGGGATGAAAAAGAATTAGCCGCAATACAATCGGTAATAGATAAAGATATGTACACTATGGGAGATAGTGTGAAGCAATTTGAAAATGATTTTTCAAAGTATTTGGATTCTAAATATTGTGTTATGACAAGTTCTGGGTCTACAGCTAATTTATTAGCAGTAGCCGCTCTTTTTTTTACTAAGAATCCAAAGTTAAAAAGAGGAGATGAAGTTATAGTTCCAGCAGTATCATGGTCTACAACATATTTTCCTTTACAGCAATATGGTTTAAAGTTGAAGTTTGTAGATATTGATTTAGAAACTTTAAATTATGATTTAGAGGCTTTAGAATCTGCAATATCAGATAAAACCAAGATGATAATGGTTGTTAATCTTTTAGGGAATCCAAATGATTTTGATAAGATTAATAGTATTATAGAAGGAAAAGATATTTTCTTGATAGAAGATAATTGTGAGTCAATGGGGGCTACTTATAAAGATAAGCAAGCAGGTACTTTTGGTGTAATGGGAACTTTTTCTACGTTTTTCTCGCATCATATGGCTACGATGGAAGGTGGTTTTGTAACAACAGATGATGAGGAATTGTATCATATATTATTATCGATAAGAGCCCACGGTTGGACAAGAAATTTACCTAAAAACAATTTAGTGTCTAATAAAAGCGATGATTGGTTTGAAGAATCGTTTAGGTTTGTGCTTCCTGGATATAATGTAAGGCCACTAGAAATGAGTGGAGCGATAGGGGTTGAACAATTAAAAAAACTACCTTCTTTTATTGAAAACAGGAGAGAAAATGCAAGTTTCTTTGTTGAGTTGTTTAAAGATCATAAAGATTTTATAATACAAAAAGAGATAAGTAAAAGTTCTTGGTTTGGGTTTTCATTAATAATTAAGCCAGAGTCAAATTTGAGTAGAAAAGAAGTGGTGGCAAAGTTGTTTGATAACGGAATAGAATGTAGACCAATTGTTACGGGAGACTTTACACAAAATGAGGTAATGAAGTATTTTGATTATGAAATTCATGGAGAATTAAAAAATGCAAAGTATTTACATGAGAATGGTTTATTTGTAGGAAATCAACAAGTTTTGATTAAAGAAGAGATTCAATATTTGTTTGATGTTTTGAAATAATGTAAATTAAAAAATATGAAAAAGTCTTTATCTATTTATGATAAAGACTTTTTTGTTTTGTAACAATTAGTTAATAATGTTTTTTGTAATTTCGTAAGCTATTTTATAAGGTATTTAGTTAGGAGTAAGAGATGAGTGCACCAAAGATTGCAATTATTGGATTAGGTTATGTCGGTTTGCCATTGGCAAGGTTATTTGCAGAAAAATATTCTGTAGTAGGTTTTGATATAAAGGCAAAAAGAGTTGAGGAATTAAGATTAGGTATAGATGTAACATTAGAGGTAGATAATAATTTGCTAAAATCTGTACTAGTATCAAACAATTCAGAAAGAAAGAAAGGTTTGTTTGTTACTACAGATGAAAAAGACATTGAAAGTTGTGATTTTTATATAGTAACTGTTCCAACATCAGTAGATAAAAATAACCAGCCTATTTTAACCCCTCTTATAAGTTCGAGTAAAACAATTGGTAATGTTTTGAGTAAAGGAGATGTTGTTATTTATGAGTCAACTGTATATCCTGGTGCTACTGAAGAAGATTGTGTGCCTGTATTGGAGAGTGTTTCAGGTCTCGAATTTAATAAAGATTTTTATGTAGGGTATTCACCAGAAAGAATAAGTCCTGGAGATAAAATTAGAACTGTAGAGAATATTTTAAAAGTAACTTCAGGTTCTACTCAAGAAACAGCATTGAAAGTTGATAACTTGTATAAGTCAGTTATTAATGCAGGAACACATATGGCTTCATCAATAAAAGTAGCAGAAGCTTCTAAAATTATAGAAAACTGCCAAAGAGATATAAATATAGCTTTTGTTAATGAGCTTGCTAAGATTTTCAATTTAATGAACATTAATACAAGTGAAGTGTTGGAGGCAGCAGCTACAAAATGGAATTTTTTACCATTCAAACCAGGATTAGTAGGAGGACATTGTATTGGAGTTGATCCATTTTATTTAGCTCAAAAAGCGCAACAGTTTGGTTATTATCCAGAAATAATACTATCCGGAAGAAGATTAAATGATAGTATGGGGAGCCATGTAGCTTCAGAAGTTGTAAAATTGATGATTTCGGAAGATGTAAAAGTGAAAAATGCAGAGGTTTTAATTTTGGGAATTACTTTTAAAGAAAATTGTCCAGATATAAGAAATACCAAAGTGATTGATGTGTGTCATGCACTTAAAGATTATGGTGTAAATGTAAATGTTTATGACCCATGGGCTAAAAAAGAAGAAGTGCAAATAGAATATGATCTTCAATTAGAAGAAGATCTTTATGGAGAAAAGTATGATGTAGTTGTTTTAGCAGTATCTCATAATGAATTTAAAGAAATAGATTTAGAAAGACTGAAAAAAAGAGATGCCGTAGTTTATGATGTAAAAGGTTTTTTATCTCAGGAATTAATAGATAGAACTTTGTAATGAAAAATTTTGCTTTAATAGGGGTTGCAGGTTATATAGCTCCACGTCATTTAAAGGCGATAAAAGATACAGGAAATGATTTAATAGCGGCGCTTGATAAATTTGATAGTGTTGGAGTTATGGATAGCTACTTTCCAAATGCTGATTTTTTTGTTGAGTTTGAGAGATTTGATCGTCATATTGAAAAAATAAAACGTCAACAAGATATTCAATTAGATTATGTGAGTATTTGTACACCAAATTACTTACATGATTCTCATATAAGAATGGCTTTGAGAAGAGGTGCTGATGCTATTTGTGAAAAACCATTGGTTTTAAATCCATGGAATGTTGATGCGTTACAAGCAATAGAAGCTGAATCAGGAAATAAAATCAACACAATTCTTCAATTGCGTTTGCATCCAAGTATTATTGCTTTAAAAAATAAAGTAGATAGTGAAGTTAAGAAAGAGAAATATGATGTTGATTTAACATATATTACTTCACGTGGTAATTGGTATGATGTATCTTGGAAAGGTGACCAAAGTAAATCAGGGGGGGTAGCTACTAATATTGGTATTCATTTTTATGATATGTTATCTTGGGTTTTTGGAGAGGTGCAAGAAAATATAGTACATCTTAGAGAAAAAGATAAAGCAGCTGGGTATTTAGAGTTTGAAAAAGCAAGAGTACGTTGGTTTTTATCTATAGATGAAAGTTCACTTCCGAAAGAAATAAAAGAAAAAGGGCAAAGAACATATCGTTCAATCACTGTAAATGGAGAGGAGATAGAATTTAGCGGAGGTTTTACAGAATTGCATACACATAGTTATAGAGAAATTTTGAAAGGAAATGGTTTTGGTTTGATTGATGCAAAACCTTCTATTCAAATAGTACATGATATAAGAAATAAGGGATTGGTGAAATTAGGAGAAAAACATTTTCTATTATAAAAGAATCAATATATTTGCAAATAAAAAAGGGGAATGAAAATAGGAATCACTTTTAGTGCCTTCGATTTACTTCATGCTGGGCACATTAAAATGTTAGAAGATGCAAAACGCCAATGCGATTACTTAATTTGTGGATTGCAAACAGATCCAACCATAGATAGGCCTGAAAAAAACCATCCAGTTCAGTCAGTTGTAGAAAGATACATTCAATTGAAAGGTTGTAAATATGTAGATGAAATTGTTCCTTATGCTACAGAACAGGATTTAGAAGATATTTTACGTTCTTTTAAAGTTGATGTTCGTGTAATAGGAGAAGAATATGCAAACAAGCAATTTACAGGAAGGGATTATTGTGAAAAAACTGGAGTGAAGTTGTATTTTAATAAAAGAGAACACCGCTTTTCAAGTAGTGGTTTGCGAAAAGAAGTACATGATAAAGAAAGTTTAAAAATTAAAGGTAAATAATAAATGAATATAGCAGTTATAGGAACAGGCTATGTAGGGTTAGTATCTGGAACATGTTTTTCAGAAATGGGAAATAAAGTTACTTGCGTAGATATTGATCAAGAAAAAATAGATAAATTACATAAGGGAATAATCCCTATTTATGAACCAGGTTTAGAAAAAATGGTTCTAAAAAATGTAAAGAATAAAAATTTATTATTTACAACAAAGTTAGAAGAAGCAATAGAAGAAACAGATATAGTTTTTATAGCAGTGGGGACACCTATGGGCGAAGATGGATCAGCTGATTTACAATATGTTTTATCAGTAGCTAAAGAGATTGGGCAAAAAATGAATCGTCGATTGGTCGTAGTAGATAAGTCGACAGTTCCAGTAGGAACTGCTGATAAAGTAAAAGAAACAATATTAGAGGAATTAAAGCTAAGAAATGTAGAGTTAAAATTTGATGTTGTTTCTAATCCTGAGTTTTTAAAAGAAGGTGATGCAATAAATGATTTTATGAAACCAGATAGAGTGGTGATAGGAGCTGAGTCTGATTATGCATTTGATAAAATGAGAGAGTTGTATTCACCGTTTACAATGTCTAGAGAGCGATTTATAGGTATGGACATACGTTCTGCTGAAATGACTAAATATGCAGCTAATGCGATGTTAGCAACTAAAATTTCATTTATGAATGAGATGGCTAATATTTGCGAGCGAGTAGGAGCAGATATAAATAATGTACGTATAGGTATTGGGTCAGACTCTAGAATTGGTTACAGTTTTATATATCCTGGAGCAGGTTATGGAGGTTCTTGTTTTCCTAAAGATGTGAAAGCGTTAAAAAAGATTGCAGAGGAACATAATTATAAAGCACAATTAATAGAATCTGTTGAACTTGTCAATAATCGTCAAAAATACGTAATAGCAGATAAAGTTGTTAAAAGGTTTGGTGAGGATTTAGCGGGGAAAGTATTTGGACTTTGGGGATTAGCATTTAAACCAGGAACTGATGATATGCGTGAAGCACCTGCTATTTATGTTGTTAAAGAGTTGATTAAAAGAGGAGCAAAAGTTCAAGCGTATGATCCAAAAGCAATAGAAGAAGCGAAACATTTTTATTTAAAAGATATATCTGGAATTTCTTATGCAAATTCTAAGTATGAAGTGCTTCGAGGAGCTAATGCTTTGATTTTATTGACTGAATGGAAAGAATTCCGTTCTCCAGATTTTGAAGAAATTAAAAATCAGTTAGTTGAACCGATAATTTTTGATGGAAGAAATCAATATATAGCGTATAATTTAGTAGAAAAAGGAATTGAATATTACAGAATAGGAAAGGAATAATGAAGGTTTTAATTACAGGTGCCGCAGGTTTTATAGGTTTTCATTTATGTAAACAGTTATTGGAAGAAGGTGTTGAAATTGTAGGTGTTGATAATATTAACGATTATTATGATGTTAACCTTAAATATGATCGCCTAAATGAATTAGGAATAAAAAGAGAGGATGCTGAGGTATTTTATAAAAAAAATAGAAGTACTCTTTTTATAGATTTAAAGTTTATAAGATTAAACCTAGAAGATAAAGAAGAGTTGTTTTCTTTATTTAGGAATGAAGAGTTTGATGTGGTATGTAATTTGGCTGCTCAAGCAGGAGTTCGTTATAGCATTGAAAACCCAGATGTTTATGTTCAAAGTAATATAGTTGGTTTTTTAAATATATTAGAAGCTTGTAGAAGTTTTTCTATTAAACACTTAGTATATGCAAGCAGTTCTAGTGTATATGGTACAAATATAAAAATTCCTTTTGAAGAAAAGGATAGAGTAGATACTCCAGTTAGTTTATATGCTGCAACTAAAAAAAGTAATGAGTTGATGGCTCATACGTATAGTCATTTGTATAATATGCCTACTACTGGATTACGTTTTTTTACAGTATATGGACCTTGGGGAAGGCCGGATATGGCTCCGATATTATTTGCCAATGCTCTAACTAGTAACCGTTCTATTAGGGTTTTTAATAATGGAGACATGGAAAGAGACTTTACCTTTATAGATGATATTATAGAAGGTGTAAGAAGGATTTTGGTGTCAGAACCTAGAGAGATTGACCTGTACAAGATTTATAATATAGGGAATAGTAGTTCGGTTAAATTAATGGATTTTATTGAACAGTTGGAAATTAATTTTGATAAAATAGCTGAGAAGAATTTTTTACCTATGCAACCAGGGGATGTTAGGAAAACTTGGGCAAATGTAGACGAGTTAATTAAAGATTATAATTATAAGCCAGAGATTAAAATAAATGAAGGAGTTAAAAAGTTCATTGATTGGTATAAAAATTATTATAAGGTATAATTGAGATGGAGAAAGTAGAAATATTACAATTGCCTAAGATTTTAGATGAAAGAGGAAATCTAAGTTTTCTTGAGTCTAATTCCCATGTTCCATTTGAAATTAAAAGAACCTTTTGGATTTATGATGTACCAGGTGGAGAAATTAGAGGAGGTCATGCTTTTAAAGAACAAAAGGAATTTATTATTGTATTATCAGGAAGTCTTGATGTAATAGTTTTTGATGGAGAAAAGGAACAAAAGTTTTCATTAAATAGATCATACTACGGTTTATATGTACCAAGTGGTGTTTGGAGACACATGGAAAATTTTGCTACAAATACGTTAGCATTAGTTATATCAAGTACAAGTTATGATGAGAATGATTACATCAGAGATAAAGATGAGTATTTAAAAATGAAGGGAAATGAAAGTTAATATATCTATATCTGATTGTAAGTTAATTGATTTACCACGCGTAAAGAGTAGATCCGGAAATATAACACCAGTTGAGAACAATAAAGAAATACCTTTTGATATTAAAAGGGTATTTTATTTATACGATATACCAGGAGGTGAAAGTAGAGGTGCACATGCGCATATTGACTGTCATCAGTTTTTAATCGCAGCTTCAGGAAGTTTTGAGGTGAAGCTAGATGATGGAAAAGAGCAAAGAATTGTTCAATTAAATCAACCATACAAAGGATTACATATTCCACCTGGAATTTGGGCTTCAGAAATCAATTTCTCATCAGGAGCCATTTGTTTAGTTTTAGCGTCACATTTTTATGACGAGCAAGATTACCTAAGGAATTATGACGATTTCCTTAAATTTAGAGAAAAATAATGAAGTCATATTTTTTCATACCAGGAAATCATCCAAAATTAGAGGAGAAATTAATTTCTATAAAAGCTGATACGCTGATTATAGATTTAGAAGATTCTGTTGGAGAAGATGAGGTTGTTAATGTTCTTGAGAAAATTGAAACAATAGAGAATAAAGCAATCTTCGTAAGGCCAAGGTTATTCAAAGAAGATGTGTTTTTAGAAAAGACTTTGAAAGATCTGTTGAAGTTTGGCTTTAGGAATTTTATTATTCCAAAATTTGAAACAATTGATGATTTACTTAAAGTTAAAAATACTTTAAGTGATTTATCAATTACGGATGAAAAGATAATTTTACTTATAGAAAATCCAAAAGCTTATCATTTTTTAAAAGAATTAATACTTCAAACAAAATTAAATCTGGTAGGTTTAGCTTTTGGGAGTCAGGATTATTGCAATGAAACTGGGTTAAAGCATGATTTAGATTTATTAACCGTACCAAGATTTAATATTTCTAGTATGGCAAAAGCTTTTAACCTAACTGCTATTGATATTGCCTGTATGGATGTAAAGAATGATGAGGTTTTTCTAAAGGAGTTGGAATTAGCGAGTGATATGGGATTTGAAGCTAAATTTGCAATTCATCCACGTCAATTAAATCTAATCAAAAATCATAAAATATATTCTGATCTTGAGATAGAAGAAGCCCAAGAAATCATAGATGAATTTGAACGTTTAAATCAACCATCTGTTTTTGTGTTCAATGGAAAAGCAGTTGAACCACCACATATACAAGAGTATTTAAAAATATTAAATTGGAAAACTAATCATGGAAGCGAGTAAATTAGGGAATTATTTCGAAGATTTTAAAGTAGGGGAAACTATAAATCATACACTTTCCAAAACAATTTTTGAGAGTGATAATAATTTTTTTAGTCTTCTAACAATGAATCATCATCCGATTCATACAAATAGTGATTACGCAGAAAAAAACCAACATGCAAAAGTATTAGTAGTTGGTACATTAGTATTTAGTGTTGTTGTAGGTATGACAGTACCAGATATAAGTGGGAAAGCTGTTGCTAATTTAGAATATGAAAGTGTTAACCATCTTGGACCAGTTTTTATTAATGATACTATTTACGCAAGTACAACGATACTTGAAAAACGAGAATCAAAGAGTAAGAATGATAGAGGTATTGTTTATGTTGAAACAGTAGCTGTGAATCAGCATGGTGAGAAAATATTAAGCTTTAGAAGAAGAGTATTAATTAAAAAGAAAATCTAATGAGCAATATATTATTACGCAGTTTAATGTTCGTTCCAGGGCATAATGAAAAATTACTGGAAAGCGCATCAAGATCAGATGCAGATGTATTATTGTTAGATATTGAAGATTCTGTTCAGCCAATTTCAAATAAACAAATTGCACGAGATAGAATAGTTGAAAGGATCAACAATGGAGTCTTTAAGGACCACATGGTTTTTCCTAGAATTAATGATAGGGAGAGTGGACAACTGCTTAAAGATTTAATGCAACTTTCTATTGAAGGAGTAGATGGTTTCATGTATCCGAAATCTTATACTGGAGAAGACGTTTATTTTATTGATAAATTATTGGATACAATCGAGTACGAAAAAGGATTTCCGAAAGGAAAATTTAAACTAATTCCTTTAATAGAAACTTCAGCTGCAGTATTGAATGCTCAAGATATTTGTAAAGCATCTGATAGAGTAATTGCTATTGCCTACGGAAGTGAGGATTTTATTAGTGATTTAGAAGGAATACACGATAGAGAGCACCAAAGTTTATTTACTCCACGAGCTATAATTGCAATGGCGGCAAGAGCTAATAACGTAATACCTATTGATACAGTTCATATTAATGTGCACGACATGGAAGATTTAGAATATAACTTGAAACTTTCTAAAAACTTAGGTTTTGAAGGAATGTTAGTTCTTAATCCGAAAGAGTTACCATTAGTACATAGCTATTTTTCTCCTTCAAAAAGAGAGACTGAAAACGCTGAAGAAATGCTTAGGTTATATGAGAAGGCTAAAATAGATGGAAAAGGAGTAGCTTTAATGAATGGAAAATTCATTGGTCCTCCAATGGTGTTAGCAGCAAAAAAAGTAATAAATAGATCTAACTTAATAAAACAAAAGAATAAGAATAATGAATAAAAAAGTTCTTATAATAGGAGGTGAAGGTAATGGAGGTGTTGTGGCTTCTTGTATTGAAGATAATAGAAATAGATTCAATGATTACGAATGGGAAGTTGCCGGATTTATTAATGATTATGAAATAGGAAAAAAAATTAATGGATATGATGTAGTTGGTGGTACCGATGATATTGAGAAATTCTTAAAAGAGGATTATTACTTTATATATGCTATTCATATGATTGGTAGAAATGTGAAAAGTGAAGAAGTTTTCTTAAAAATGAACATTCCAAAGGAAAGATTTGCAACTGTAGTTCACAAAACTGCCTTTGTTGCTGATAATGCAATATTAGAGCCGGGTGTTTTTATCATGTCTAATTGTTACATTGGACCAGCAGCTAAAATTGGAATATGTTGCTTAATAATGGCTAATTCAATGATTGGTCATAATACAACAGTTGGTCCTTTATGTCATTTTTCTGTGGGTTCAATTACAAGTTCGTATGTTGAAATAGGAAGAGTTTCTGATGTAACGTTAGGAGCTAGAGTTTTAGAGAAAAGAAAGATAGGTAACTATGCTGTGGCAGGAGCAAGTTCATTAGTAACAAGAGATATTCCTGATTACGAAATTCATATAGGAAGTCCTGCTAAGTTTTATAAAAGAGTAAAAGAAGATTAATAATGGTAAAATTTCTTGATATAAAAGCTATTAATCATAGCTTTGAACCTGAGTTATCAAATGTAGTTAAAGAGGTTGTAGAATCTGGTTGGTATTTGTTAGGAAACCAAGTTAAGGCATTCGAAAACGAGTACAAGAATTATATCGGTTCAGATTTTTGTATTGGAGTAGGAAATGGATTGGATGCACTTAGATTAATTTTTAAGGCCTATATTCAAATGGGAGTAATGAAAGAAGGAGATGAAATTCTTGTGCCAGCAAATACTTATATAGCATCTATTTTAGCAATTACCGATAATAACTTAATCCCTGTTCTCGTAGAGCCTAACGAAGTTACTTATAATATCGATTCTTCTAAATTAGAAGAAAAAATAACAGATAGAACTAAGGGAATCATGATTGTCCATTTATATGGGCAAAACGCAATGGTTGCTGACATACAGCAGGTTATCGATAAATATGATCTGAAATTAGTAGAAGATAATGCACAAGCTGCTGGAGCTTATTACGGCGATGTTAGAACAGGAAATCTGGGTGACGCTGCTGGACATAGTTTTTACCCAGGTAAAAACCTTGGTGCTTTAGGTGATGGAGGTGCAGTAACAACAAATGATGAAGAACTTGCAAAAACTATTCGTGCTATCGCAAATTATGGTTCTAACAAGAAATATGTTAATATTTATCAAGGGTTAAATTCTAGGTTAGATGAAATTCAAGCATCGGTTCTTAATCTAAAACTACAAAGGTTGGATGAAGATAATCAACGCAGAATTGAGATTGCTGAATTCTATAATAAAAACATAACCAACTCAAAGTTTGTTTTACCAAATTCAACTGTAATACAAAATGGAAAAACGAATCATGTTTGGCATTTGTATGTGGTTCGAACGGATAATAGAGACGAGGTACAGAAATATTTACTTGAGAATGATATTCAAACACTAATTCATTATCCAATTCCTCCGCATAAGCAACAGGCTTATAGTGATTTAAATCATTTGACTTTTCCTATAACAGAAAGAATTCATGAAGAGGTTTTAAGTTTACCAGTAAGTCCTGTAATGTCTGAAGAGGAAATTAATAAGGTAGTAACGATAATGAACAAAATCTAATTATGATTAGAATTGCGTTCAGAATCGTTTTAAAAATTTATATATTCTTAAAAAGAATGATTTTTAATGTAGCATCTGATATTAATATTATTGGTCAAGATTACATTATTCATCAACCACAATTGAGAACCGGAAAAGGGATAATTAATTGTGGAAAAGGAGTACAGTTTGGTATTCCTTTTCGAAAAGGTTTTTTTGATTCAATAACTTATTTGAATCTAAGAAAAGATACATCAGAATTAACGATTGGTGATAATGTTATAATAAACAATAATTTTAGCGTATCAAGTGCTGGGGGGAAAATAGAAATTGGGAAAAAAACACTAATTGGAAATAACGTTTCAATATTTGACTCGGATTTTCACTCTATAGATCCTAAAAGTAGATTGTCTGATAATTACTCCATAAAAAATGTGAAAATTGGAAGTAATGTTTGGTTGGGCAATGATTGTAAAATTTTAAAGGGAGTTACAATAGGTGAAAATAGTATAGTAGCTATAAATTCCGTAGTAAAAAATGATATTCCAAAAAATTGCATTGCAGCAGGAAATCCTGCTGTGGTTGTAAAATATATTGAAGTTTAATGGGGATTAGTAATTTTATTAGAAATAAAATTTTAAAATCAGAATTTGTCGTTGCGTTATCTACTTCCTTTTTTGCATCGATTATTCAAATGGCTGTAGGTGTTATCATAAACAAAATTTTAGCTATAACAATTGGACCGAATGGGGTGGCTCTAATGGGACAGTTTACTAATTTTAAAGAATTAGTAACTAATATAGCTAATGGTTCTTTCGGTCAAGGTGTTACAAAATATATTGCGGATTCAGAAGTGGAAAACAAAAAAGTATTGGCCACTTCAAACATTTTTACCTTATTTTTTAGTGTGACAATTAGCATAATTGTTATGAGTTTATCGAATAGTTTATCTAATCTTCTATTCGGAACAAATAAATATTATTATGTCTTTATAATTTTCGCTTGTACATTGCCTTTTTTTGCATTCAATAATTTATTATTAGCTACAATCAATGGATTTCGAAATTATAAAATTTTAACTAAGATAAAAGTAACTAATAGTTTAATAGCACTTTTAATCTCAGGTTTTCTTGCATGGTACTTTTTAATTAAAGGAGCTTTAATTGCTCAAGCAATTAATACTTCCGTAATTTTTTTAGTATCAATCCTTATTATTTATAAGATTAAAGGAAATTATTTCTCTTTTGATTTTAAGAAGTATGATAAAAGAGTATTAAATAGCCTTTTAGCCTTTACTTTGATGGCTATAACTTCTACATTATTGAAGCCTTTAGTTCAGATTTTTCTTCGAAGTTACATTATAGCAAATTCTTCTGATTTTTTAGCTGGAATTTGGGAAGGAGTACAAAGGTTGTCAGGTTATTATACACAAATTATTACTGTTGCTTTAGGTGTATATTATTTGCCTAGACTATCCTCTCTTAAGAAAAATGAAGAGTTAAGAAAGGAGTTATTGTTTGGGATGAAAATAATACTACCAGCAACATTTCTTTTGGCGCTTTTTATTTTAATTTTTAAGGATTGGATAATTCTGCTTTTGTTCTCAGAAGAATTTAATATAATGAGTGATTTATTGCCCGCTCAGTTAATAGGAGACTTTTTTATGATTTTTTCATTCATGATTGGTTATTTATTACTGGCTAAAGCAATGACAAAAGAGTTTATAATAATACAAATATCATTAGCAATATTAAGAATAGGGGCAGGGATAATGCTTTTTAATGAGTTAGGTGTTATAGGTTTAATTTATGCGAATTTTATAGTTTATGTAACAAACCTTATAATTCTAACAATTCTTTTTAGAAAAATAATTTTTAAAATTAACATTTAAGAAAATCAAAATGAAAATACTCTTATTTGGGGAATTTAGTGGTTTGCACACAAATTTGAAAAAAGGACTTGAGGAAAATGGACATGAAGTGACCATGGTTTCTTTTGGTGATGATTTTAAGAGTTTAGCTGGAGATATTAATATCAATCCAAATAAATTTAAGAATAAGTATATCAATTTTATAAGTTTTCAATTATCATTATTCTGGTTGTTGAGAAAATTAAAGGGATATGATATGGTTCAACTAGTTGCTATTTCACAATTAGTAATTCCAAGAGGAAGATTTGGACGATATTTCGTGAACATTTTACGAAAAAGGAATAAAAAAATATACCTAAATAGTTGTGGAGATGATATTTTTGTAATACTAGGGTTTATTAAACAAGAATATTCTCCTTTTCAAAATGAAATAAAAGCTGGACTTAACTGGCGATTGTTTCACTTCTGCAAAAAGTCTGAATACTTTAACTCTAAGAGAATTGTAGATTCTCTAGATGGTGTTATAGCTAGTAACTCTACTTACCATAATGCATATCATACTTTTGAAAACTATAAGGGATACATTCCAATGCCTACAATTGTAAGGGAAGACAAAAAGGAAAATATCGTAAAGGATAAGGTTAAAATCTTTTTTGGAATTGGAAGTAGGCGCCCATTAAAAGGAGTGGAATATATTTTGGAAGCGTTAAAGAAGGTTGAAACTGTTTATCCAGAAAAAGTAGATATAACAATTGTAGAAAAAATTCCATACAAAGAATATATTACGCTATTTGATGAATGTAATATTTTTATTGATCAAGCTTGTTCTTATTCTTATGGAATGAATGCTTTATTAGGTCTTGGGAATTCTAAAGTAGTATTAAGCGGTAATGAACCAATTGTAGAGAAACTACTAGGGAATTCTTGTCCTGTTCAAAATATTAAACCTAATAGCGAAGATATATTTAATAAAATCGAACGATTGATAAATAATCAAGAGCTTATTCCTGAAATTGGATCGAAGAGTTACGATTTTGCGAAAGAATTTCATAACTATAATAGTGTAGCAAAAAAATATGAATTAATATGGAATCAGTAACAAGCAAACCTAAAGTAAGTGTAATTGTTCCTATTTACAATGTTGAGAAATATCTAAGAAGATGTTTAGATTCTTTGGTGAATCAAACATTAACAGATATTGAAATTATATTGGTAGATGATGAGTCACCGGATAATAGTAAGGAGATTTATCAGGAGTATATTGCCAAAGATGATCGCATTAAATTAGTTCAAAAGAAAAATGGAGGATTAGGATTTGCTAGAAATTCAGGTCTTGAAATTGCAATAGGAGAGTTTATTGCTTACATCGACTCTGATGATTATGTTGATGTGAACATGTTTAAGAAGTTATATGACACTTCAAAAAAGAATAACCTAGATACAGTGTATTGTGGTTATAATAATTTGGATGATGAATTAAAGGTTCATTCGTTTAGTGAAGTTGATGATTTAACGATTTTTAGTACTGAAGATGAAGTTAATGGAGTGTTATTGGACATGATAGCGTGTAAACCATCTTCTCCATTAGAAAGAAAATATAGAATGTCTGTATGGCATGCTATTTATTCAAGAGATTTAATAGAGAACAATAAAATAAGATTTTGTTCAGAAAGACAGTTTATCTCAGAAGATATTATTTATCATATTGATTATTTGTCTAAAGCAAATAAAATTGCTTTTATTCCAGATTCTTTCTATTACTATTGTTATAATGAAGATTCATTAACCAAAACTTTTAGAGAAGACAGGTTCGAGAAATCGGTAATTTTGCATCAAGAATTACTAAGAAGATTTAAAGTTGAAGGATATAAAGAAAGTGTATATAAAAATAGAGTTGATCGTTTCTTAATTGGTTATGCTCGTTATACAATTGTAAGATTATCGAAGGCGGCAATTAACTATTCAGAGAAACTGAAAATATTAAAAAGAATCTGTAAAGATGATGTTTGGAATTCTATGAAGGATTATCCTGTTCAAGAAATGCCATTCAAACAAAAACTTGTGTTTTATATGATAAAATACAATATGTTGAACTCGTTATTATTTATATCTAAAAATAGATAAAGTAATTTGTAATTTATATCAGCACCAATGCTACAGAGTGTAATAGTTTACGGTTTTTTAACCATTTTCATGATGATATTTTCTAACATTTCTGCCAAGTTTCAGGAGAGAAATGTGAAGTTCTTATTTCAGGTAGAAATATTTTTCTTGATAATGGCTTTTGCTATTATATGTGGTTTACGATATGATGTTGGTGTAGATTACTTCAGTTATTTAGGATCCTACGATGATATAGCCAAATACAATGATAGTAAATCTGTTAAGTTTGAGATAGGATTCAAAAGTATGATGCAGATATTAGCAGCTTTTGAGGCACACTTCTTTTGGTTTTTCTTTATTACTTCTTTAGTCCAAATCTATTTTATTACAAAGGCTTTTGAAACGGAGAAAAGAGTATTGTCATATTTATCATTTGTATTAATGACTGGAGGTATTTACTTTACTTTAATGAATGAAATAAGGCAAGGTATTGTTGTTTGTATATTTTTGTTTGCTACACGATTCATTCTCGAAAGGAATTTAATTAAGTATTTACTTTGTTTTCTTTTATCGTATACAATTCATAAATCTGCGTTAATTTTTATTCCGATTTACTTTATTTTCAGAATAGATAGAGATTTCTTTAAGAGCACTAAAATACAACTCATAGCATTGTTTATGGCGGTAGTGTTAAGTAGTTTTAATGTTTGGACATATTGGTTATCGTATATTGAAAAGATTATTGTTTTCGCTGGTTATGATAATAGATATGGAAGTATTGCAGAACGAATGGCGGTTTTTGAGCATGAATATAGTAAAGGAGCTCGTTATTATTTTCCAGTTTTGATTAATATTATAATCATTTTATATAGTCGTAGAATGAAGAGTTATTTCGAGCCAAAGAAATTTAGACTTTTTTACAACATATATTTTATTGGAGCTTTAACAACCTTTTTGTTTTATAATAACACACTAATGCAAAGACCAGTAAGATTCTTTACATTTTTTCAATTGATAATGACTTCTTATTTGTTTTTGTACTTATGGAAAAATAAACAGAGGAATAAATATAATTTTTTAACTTTTATTTTTTTAGTAATGTTGCACTTGGTAATATTTTACGCTTTTGTCGCGTCCGATCATCATACCATGTACAAATTTTTCTGGGAAAAATAAGGTGTATAATATTAAAGAGAGTAAATGAAAATAGTAATAATTCACTATAGATATTACGAAGCAAGTGGTCCAGAGAGGTATTTGTTCAATATCACAAAACTTTTACAGGATAATGGACATGAAGTAATTCCATTTTCTTTAGATTTTAAAGAAAATAGAAGTAGTGAATATTCAAAGTATTTTGCAAAGCCAGTCGTTGAACATTTCCACGTTGATAAAGCAAAATCTAGTTTGTCATTTTCTGATAAATTAGAAATAATCAAAAATAGCTTTTACAATAATCAGGTATATAATAAACTAACAGAACTTTTAGAGATAGAAAAGCCCGATTTAGCATATGTTTTACAATATGGTAATAAATTATCTACCTCTATTTTTGATGCATGCAAGGAAAAGAATTTACCAGTTGTACTAAGATTAAGTGATTTTAATTTATTGTGCTCAAAAAACATATTCTACCGAGATGGAGAAATTTGTACGCAATGTATCAATAATAAATTTAAGAGTGTAAAACATAAATGTGTACATGGAAGTCTTGCCCAGTCTTTTGTTTACTATTTAACTCAAAAATATAATGAGCTCAGAAAATTTGAGGATAAAATAGATGCCTTTATAACTCCTTCAAAGTTTACTAAAGATACAATTCAAAAATCTAAACAATTTAAGAATTCAAAGTTTTATCACGTACCTACCTTTATTGATAAGTTTCAAGAATTAGCAATAAAGGATAGATCTTACAATACGAATGATATTATTAAGTTTTGCTATGTAGGTCGAATTGCAGAGGATAAAGGAATTGATATCCTTATTGATGCAATTCATAAACTTTCTGATAAAAGCTTGAATATTCAGGTTGATATTTACGGAGATAATAATAATCAATACGCTAGAGAACAGTTAGGAACGGTTAATAGATTAAACCTGAAAAATGTTGAATTTAAAGGTTATGTAAAGGCAAGTACAATTAATGAAGTTTTTGAAAAATATCATTATTCAATAATACCTTCGAAATGGTATGATAATATGCCAAACTCATTAATCGAGAGCAGTATCAACGGTATTCCGGTGATTGTTTCAAATGTAGGAAGTTTAGGTGAGTTAATTAATGAAGGGGAAAATGGTTTTGCTTTTGAACATAATAATTCTCAAAGTTTAGCAGATAAAATTGAATCGTTGTTTTTAGTAAGTGAAGAGAGTTATAATCAACTATCGCAAAACTCATATAATTGGATTAAAGATTATAGCGATAAATCAAAGCATTATAACCGATTAATAAATATATTTGATAACTTAAATGAAAAGTATTCTAAATAAAATAATACATCTTTTAGGAAAGAAAGATTATAAGTTGGATGACAAGCTATCTAGTTATGACTTGTTTCTAATCTTTTGGTCTAAATTTTTTCAAATATTTAGAGGATTACTACTTAAACTACAACTTAAAAAGTCAAAGGGACTTGTCTTTGTAGCGAGAAGAGCAAAGATTAAATTTAAGCATAAAATATCCGTAGGTAAAACTATTTTTATTGGTGATAATGTAGAGATTAATGCACTGTCAGCAAATGGAATTACAATTGGAGATAACTTTTCTATCCATAGAAATTCAATTATTGAATGTACAGGAGTAATTAATGATTTAGGTGAAAGTTTAATAATTGGTAACAATGTAGGAATTGCCCAGAATTGTTTTATTCAGGTACGCGGAGAAGTAACTATAGGAAATAATGTGATTTTTGGCCCTGGAGTTTCTTTATTCTCTGAAAATCATAACTTTGCCGATGTAACTAAATATATAAACGAGCAAGGAGTATCTCGAAAAGGAATTATTATTGAAGACGGTGTTTGGGTAGCAAGTGGAGCAAGAGTTTTAGATGGAGTTACCATTGGAAAAAATAGCGTAGTTGCTGCTGGAGCCGTAGTAACTAAAGACGTACCACCATATTCAATAGTAGGTGGGATACCAGCAAAAATAATTAAAAACAGAAACGACGAATAAACAATAAAAAAAAATGAAAAAAAAGATTTACATAGCAGGATGTGGTGGAATGTTAGGAGAAGCATTTTATACTCAATTCAAAGGTGATTTTGATTTAAAATGTACAGATAAAGATATAAATGAAGATTGGTTGAATTTATTAGACTTCAGAGATGCTGAGGCTTATGAAAAAGATGTTAAAGAATTTAATCCTGATTACCTTTTTCACATTGGAGCTTACACAGATTTAGAGTTTTGTGAGAAAAACGAAGATGATACTTACAATACAAATACATTAGCAGTTGAAAATGCTGTTAGAATAGCTAATAGTTTAAATATTCCATTATTATATATCAGTACAGCCGGTATTTTTGACGGTAAGAAAGAACTTTATGATGATTGGGATTTACCTAATCCATTAGGAGTTTATGCTCGATCTAAATATATGGGTGAGCGTTATGTTTGCGAAAATGCTAATAGATTCTTAGTATGTAGAGCAGGATGGATGATGGGGTCTGGACCTAAAAAAGATAAAAAGTTCATTCAAAAATTAATGAAGCAAATTAAAGATGGTAACAAAGAGTTATTCATCGTTGATGATAAAGATGGAACTCCAACTTACACTCACGATTTTGCTAAGAATGTAAAATTATTAATCGAAAAAGAATACTGGGGACTATATAACTTAGTATGTGGTGGACAAACTAGTAGATTAGAAGTTACTAATGAATTATTAAGATTATTAAACTTACAAGAAGAAATTAAAGTTACAGCTGTAAAATCTGATCACTTTAAAGATATCTATTTTGCTGAAAGACCTCCTAATGAAAGATTAATTAACAAAAAATTAGATATCCGTGGTTTAAATATAATGCAAGATTGGAAAGCTGCATTAAAAGAGTATATCGATAATTACTACCAAGATTATTTATAATCTTACAAAAATATGAATAGAATAAAGAAGAAAAAAATAGCCATTATTGGTTCCCATGGTCTATATGCTAAGTATGGAGGATGGGACCAATTAGTTAATAATCTAGCGGAAAAAAAAGCAGATAATATTGAGTATATTATTTTTAATTCTGCAGATACTGAGTATGTTAAACCTGCTCCAAAAGGCGTAGAAGTAAAAAAGTTAATTTTTAAAGCTGCTGGTTATCAGGGCTTTTTCTATGATTTTTATTCTATTCTTTTATGTTATTATAAAGTTGATGGTTTACTTTTATTAGGAGCTCAAGGAATGCCTATTATTCCTTTTTTATCAATTTTTAAAAAGAAAGCAATAGTTACAAATATTGGAGGAATAGAATGGGAAAGGCCAAAGTATAATAAAATTATCAAGGCATTTTTTAGGTACTGCTTTAGGTTAGCAAAGAAAAGAAGTGTTTTAATTTTAGATAATGAACACTATAAACAGTTCATTCCAAAAGGAGGTAATGCAGATTATAGAGTTATTCCTTACGGAGGAGAAATTAATAATTCTTTGACCGTCACGAAAGAAATGGTCGAAAAATATCCTTTCTTAAAAGAAGAATATTTCCTATCAATTAGTCGATCTTTAAAAGATAATATGATTGCAGAGCTGTGTGAAACATTTATCAATTTAGATAAAAAACTTGTACTCATTTCTAATTTATCAAGATCGGATTATGGAATGAAGGTTATGAAGAAATATTCAGGTTATGAGAATATCACACTGATTGATGGACTTTATAATAAACCTGAGTTAGATCTTGTAAGAAGAAAATGTGCAACGTATATACACACACACACGTTGTGTGGAACAGCTCCTTCACTTGTAGAAATGGTTGTTTCAGGTAGACCAATCTTATCTATTGATATTCCTCAAAACAGATTTACCCTAAATAATGAGTGTGGCTTTTACAAAGATTTCGATGAGTTAAGTCAAATTTTAATAGACACTAAGGATCTTACAAAGTTTACTCCTTCAGAATCACTACAAGAAGGTTACCATTGGGAAAATATTGTAAGAGATTATGAAGCTCTTTTTTTTAAAAATAATCAATAATCTAATTTTAAAAACAATTATGAAAGGAATAATTTTAGCAGGTGGGTCGGGTACAAGATTGTATCCAATTACTAAAGGAGTTTCAAAACAATTATTACCGATTTATGATAAACCAATGATTTATTATCCGTTATCGGTATTAATGCTAGCAGGCATTAAAGAAATTCTAATTATATCTACGCCACATGATTTACCTAATTTTAAGAAGTTATTAGGTACAGGTGAAGAACTTGGGATTTCATTATCATATGAAGAACAACCATCTCCCGATGGACTTGCTCAGGCTTTTATCATTGGAGAAGAGTTTATTGGAAATGATGATGTTTGTTTAATTCTTGGAGACAATATTTTCTATGGTCACGGATTAACAAGTATGCTTAAAAAAGCGAAAAGCAATGTCGAGTCTGAAAATAAAGCTACTGTATTTGGTTACTATGTAAATGACCCAGAAAGATATGGTGTTGCTGATTTTGATAAAGAAGGAAATGTTATCTCAATTGAAGAAAAACCTGAAAATCCAAAATCTAATTATGCAGTTGTTGGATTGTATTTTTATCCGAATAGTGTTATTGATATTGCCAAAGGAATAAAACCTTCAGATAGAGGAGAGTTAGAAATAACATCTGTAAATCAAGAATATTTAAACAGAGATTCTTTGAAAGTTGAGTTAATGGGAAGAGGATATGCATGGCTAGATACAGGTACTCACGACTCGTTGATGGAAGCAGGACAATTTATTGAAACCATTGAGAAACGTCAAGGATTAAAAGTTGCTTGTTTGGAAGAAATTGCATTGTACATGGGATACATAAATAAAGAGCAAGTGAAAGAGTTAGCAGAAAAACTTAAGAAAAACAATTACGGTCAATACCTTTTAAATCTTATTAAGTAATAGTATTTATGAATTTTACTAAAACAGAAATCCCTGAAGTAATTATTATAGAGCCAAAAGTTTTTGGTGATAATAGAGGGTACTTTCTAGAATCGTATAATCAAAAAGAATTCGAAAGTAATATCGGAACTGTTAATTTTATACAAGATAATGAGTCAAAATCGGTAAAAGGAGTATTAAGAGGATTACATTTTCAATCACCACCATTTGCACAAGCAAAATTGGTTCGATGTATTGAAGGTAAAGTTCTGGATGTTGCCGTTGATATTAGAGAAGGTTCACCTAATTATGGAAAGCATGTAGCAGTAGAGTTATCTTCTGATAATAAAAGACAATTATTTGTTCCTAGAGGTTTTGCTCACGGATTTGTCGTGTTATCAGATGAAGCAATCTTTTCTTACAAGGTAGATAATTATTACTCTCCTAATCACGATTCAGGAATTAAATGGGATGATAGTGATTTAAACATTAATTGGAATATTGATGTAAGTGATGTGAATTTATCAGAAAAAGATAAAAATTTAATTGCTTTTAAAGATTTCAAAAGCCCATTTACGTATTAATATAAAATGAAAGTATTAGTTACCGGAGCAAACGGACAATTAGGTTCTGAAATTAAAGAGTTATCTGTCAACTTTCCAAATCATCAATATTTTTTTGAAGGTTCGGAAGGATTGAATATTACAGATGCTAAGGAAGTAGAAGCATATATTCAATCAAAAGAAATTGATATAGTTATCAATTGTGCTGCATATACTCATGTAGATAAAGCTGAGTCAGAAGAAATAGCAGCAGAGAAAGTAAATGTCGAAGGAGTAAAAAATATTTCAAAAGGGCTCGAACAGAGAAACGGGAAATTGATTCATATATCTACAGATTATGTTTTTAATGGAAAAAATTACGTTCCTTATAAGGAGGATGATGCAATTGACCCAATTGGAGTATATGGTAGAACAAAACGAGAAGGAGAAGAGTTTTTTTTAAATTCGAAAGTTGAAGGAGCAATTATAAGGACGGCTTGGGTTTATTCGAGTTATGGCAATAATTTTGTGAAAACTATGATGAGATTAGGTCAAGACCGTGATGAACTTAATGTAATTTTTGATCAAGTTGGTTCTCCAACGTATGCAAAAGATTTAGCTGAGGTATGCCTAAAAATGTTAGACCTTAACTTTAAAGGAAAACAGGAGGTATATCACTACTCAAATGAAGGAGTACTTTCATGGTACGATTTTGCTAAAAGCATTATGGAAATTGGAGGTATTAATTGTAATATTTCTCCAATAGAAACAAAAGATTACCCAACTCCAGCAAGAAGACCTAATTATTCATTATTGAATAAATCAAAAATAAAGAAAGATTTAGGAATTGAAATTCCTTATTGGAAAGATTCATTAAAGAAGTGTATTAAAGAACTAGAAAAATAAAAAAATGAAAAATATATTAATAACAGGTGGAGCGGGATTTATTGGTTCACATGTAGTAAGATTATTTGTTAATCAATATCCAAATTATAATATTATCAATTTGGACGCATTGACCTACGCAGGGAACCTTGAAAATTTAAGAGATATAGAAGATAAACCTAATTATACTTTCGTTAAAGCTGATATATGTGATTATCAACTAATGGAAGAAATTTTTCATAAATATGACGTTGATGGAGTTATACATTTAGCAGCTGAATCACATGTAGATAGATCTATAAAAGATCCGTTTTCATTTGCTAAAACAAATATAATGGGAACATTAAGTTTGTTAGAAGCGTCTAAAAAGAAATGGGATGGAAATTTTGAAGGAAAATTATTTTACCATGTTTCTACCGATGAGGTTTATGGAACCTTAGGAGATGATGGTTTCTTTACGGAAACAACTCCATATGATCCGCACTCTCCATATTCAGCTTCAAAAGCTTCTTCAGATCACTTTGTAAGAGCATTCCAAGACACTTATGGATTACCAACAGTGATTTCGAACTGTTCAAATAACTATGGATCTTATCAATTTCCAGAAAAATTAATTCCATTATTTATTAATAATATCTGTAATAATAAGCCATTACCGGTGTATGGCAAAGGAGAAAATGTGCGTGATTGGTTATTTGTTAATGATCATGCAAAAGCAATTGATGTTATTTTTCATAAAGGTAAAATAGGTGATACTTATAATATAGGTGGATTTAATGAATGGAGAAACATTGATTTAATTAAGATTTTGATTAATACAGTAGATAGACTATTAGGACGAAAAGAAGGACAATCGTTAGATTTAATCACTTATGTTACGGATAGAGCAGGACATGATTATCGTTATGCTATTGATTCTTCTAAACTAAAAGACGAATTAGGCTGGGAGCCATCTTTACAGTTTGAAGAAGGAATCGAAAAAACTGTGAAGTGGTATTTAGAAAACGAAGTTTGGATAAATAATGTTACTAGTGGAGACTATCAGAAGTATTATTCTGAAATGTACAATAGTTAATTTTATATTATGTCTGATTTGGATAAGAATTTATCTAATATTACGAAAGTTTTAGTCACTGGACTAACAGGTTTTGTAGGAACTAATTTACGTACTTATTTAAAAGAAGATTTTTTAATTCAAGGAATATCAAGAAAAACTTCAGAGGGTTTAATTTCTTACCGTGACTTGAAAAAATCCTTACTCAATGAATCAAAAGCCTTTATACATTTAGCAGGTAAGGCTCACGATTTAAAAAAAACTTCTGATGATTCTGAGTATTTTAAAGCAAATACAGAACTTACAAAGAAATTATTCGATCAGTTTTTAGAGAGTGATTGTCAGGTTTTTATTTATATGAGTTCGGTAAAAGCTGTTACTGATGAAGTAGAAACAGTGCTTACAGAAGATGCTCAACCCAATCCGTTAACAGCATACGGGAAATCAAAATTGGCCGCGGAAAGGTATATTTTGGATAAAAAATTAACAAAAGATAAAAGAGTTTATATTTTAAGACCTTGCATGATACATGGACCTAATAATAAAGGAAACTTAAATTTATTATACAGTTTTATTTCAAAAGGGATGCCTTATCCATTTGGGAGATATGAAAATAAACGCTCTTTTTTATCAGTCCACAATTTGTGCTTTGTTATTGAAGAGTTGATTAAAAATAAAGATGTTAGATCTGGAGTATATAACATCGCAGATAATCAATCAATTTCTGCAAAAGAGTTAGTAATGAATATAGGAGAGGCTATAAATAAGAAAGTAATAATCTTTAATACACCTAAAATTATAATCAATTTCTTAGGTAAAATTGGGAATATAATCCCTTTCCCAATAAATACTGAGAAAATTCACAAACTAACTAGTAATTATGTAGTTTCTAATAAAAAAATTAAGCAGGCTTTAGGGAAAAAGATGCCTTTAGCTGTTGAAAAAGGGATACAATTAACTATAAAAAGTTTTAATATATAGTATATGATACGTTTTTTTGATTTTATATTTTCTTTTTTGGGAATTTTGGTATTATGGCCATTAGGTCTGATTGTATATGTATTAGGCTTATTTGATACAGGGGCACCAATATTCAAACAAGAACGAGTAGGTAAAAATAAAAGGCCATTTACACTAATAAAGTTCAGAACAATGGGAGTAAATACTAAATCTATGGCAACACATTTGGCAAACAGTAGTTCTGTAACAAAATTGGGTGCTTTTTTAAGAAAGTCAAAATTAGATGAATTACCACAGTTGATTAACGTTTTAAAAGGGGATATGAGTTTAGTTGGTCCAAGACCAAACCTTTTTAATCAAGAAGAATTAATAAAAGAAAGGAGTAAAAAAGGAGTTTATAATTTCTTACCGGGAATTACAGGTTTAGCCCAAATTAATGAAATTGATATGTCAACACCTAAAAAGTTGGCTGAGGTGGATGCTGAAATGTTAGAGTTTTTGACTGTAAAAAAATATTTTCAATATATTTTTGCAACTGTTGGAGGAAAAGGATCTGGAGATAGAATTAAGAACTAGTAAAATAAAAAGCCGATGTAAATTTACATCGGCTTTTATTTTTATTTTAATCTTTCTAAGCTTAGGTCTTTGTTGTATTTTACAATAAATAAACCTCTATTACTTGTACTTCCAAAAGTTTTCTTACGATAATCGAATTTATTTTCTAAACGAAGAGAAACACCGTCTTTAAAAGTATCTGTTAAGCTTTTTCCAGAAGCTAATCTCATTAAAACATCATAGGTAATATCAAACCCCTTGATAGCATAATCAGAAGGTATGGTGTTGTTGTTTTCAAAGTAATTTTTGTTGAAAACCTTTACATCATTAGAAGAATCATCAGCAAAGACATTAGAAACATATGTGAAATCAATACTAGCTAGTTTATTGTTTTCTATTTTATCGTATGCTTTATTTTTTTCAATTGCAAATACTTGAACTGTTATATCATCAGGTAAACCAATCATACTATTTAAAACATCAGCAATGGCTACATTATCATCAGATGTAATAACAACCCAGTTGTGTTTTTTAGGATTCATTTTTTCAGTAAAGCGTTCTCTTTTAATATAACCGTCTTTTGGTTTTAAAATATGAACGTTTTTAATTGAATCATGACTTTTTAAATTGCCAGCAATTTTTGTTATACTAGAGTTTGAATTCGATTTGCCATCACCTACAACAAAAACCTCTTCACCATTATATTTGTCTTTTAAATAAGAAATTAAAAAGTCAGTGTATTTATCTTTTTCAGGAGCTGTTTTAACCAATTTAGAAGAAGAAAAATTCTGTTGCTTACTAGAAAAATGAGGAAAAACTACTGGAGCGCTCACTTTACGAGCAATTATTTCTGCTTTATTAGAATAAAAAGGGCCAATGATAACATCGCTATTATCTAATTGATCTTCTTCTAATATTGAACTAACATTACTACCTCTGTTTCCAGTATCGAAAACATTTAAATTAACCATTACTCCTTGTTTTTTTATAGAGTCAATAGCCATTTCAGCTCCCATATAAAAATCAGTAACCATATTAGCTAAAGAAGCCGATTTATTCTTTTTCTTACTAAAAATATCTTTTGCAGATAGAGAATCGTATTCTTTTGCTTTAAAAGGTAATAAAATAGCTAAGTTTATAGAGGTGTTTTCTTGAATAGTATCTTTATAAAAAGTAAAGTTTTCATCTGAGTTAACTTCTTCTATAGGTTTAATTTTCAAAAGTTGACCAATGGAAAGGTTGTTGTTAACAATATCAGGGAACTCTGGGTTTAATCTAATTAAATCATCTTTAGAAATATTATAAAAACGTGTTAAGCTATATACAGTTTCTTTACTTTTAACCGTATGAGTTAAAAATTTTTCTAAAACTTCCTCACGATCAATAGTTATAACACTTTCAGTAGCTTTAACTTTTAAAACTTGACCAATGCTTAAGTCATTGTTTTTAATACCAGGATATTCTGGATTCCATTTAATTAAATCATCTTTAGAAATATTATACTCTTTAGTAATTCTATATACAGTTTCACCAGCTTTTACTGTATGTGTTTCATATTCATAAACAGTTTGTTGAAATACTTCTTCTGTATTTTCATTGTTATTTTCAGTAGATTCTGATTCTACAGTTTCTGTCTCAGTGGTAATAGGTTGTTCTTCTGTGCTTTCTGATGAAGATGAAGAAATTCCTTTTTTAATTTCAGGATTTGGTATAACAATTACCGTGTTTGGGTCAGGTCTTCTACTTACGTCTGGATTTAAACGAAGTAGATCCTTGGTTTTCATGTCAAGACGTTTCGCAATGTCACGCATTGTTTCACCATCTTTTACTTTGTAAGAGACATATCGTTTCTGCTGGCCACAGGAAACGGCAAAAGTTAAAATACAAATTAAAAGTAAAAATTGTAATTTCTTCATCTAGGTTGTTTTTATTTTTAAGGAATTACTCCCATTCAATTGTTGCAGGTGGTTTAGAGCTAATATCATAAACAACTCTATTAACACCTTTTACATTATTAATTATTTTATTTGATGTTTTTTGTAAAAACTCATAAGGTAAGTTTACCCAATCAGCTGTCATACCATCGGTACTTTCAACAGCACGTAAAGCTACTACTTTTTCGTAAGTCCTTTCATCTCCCATAACTCCAACTGAGTTTACAGGTAATAAAATTGCTCCAGCTTGCCATACCTTATTATATAATCCATCTTCTTTTAATCCATTAATGAAAATAGCATCAACTTCTTGCAATATTCTAACTTTTTCAGCTGTAATATCACCTAAAATTCTAATAGCTAAACCAGGGCCAGGAAAAGGATGACGTCCTAATAAGTCTTTATCAATTCCCATAGATGCTCCTACACGACGAACTTCATCTTTAAATATCATTCGTAATGGCTCAACTATTTTTAGTTTCATAAAGTCAGGTAATCCTCCTACATTATGATGACTTTTAATTGTTGCTGAAGGGCCTCCATTTACTGAAACAGATTCTATAACATCTGGATAAATAGTTCCTTGAGCTAACCATTTTGCATCTTTAATTTGAGAAGCTTCATCATCAAAAACATCAATAAATACTTTACCAATAGCTTTACGTTTAGCTTCAGGGTCACTTAATCCAGCAAGTTCATTCAAGAAACGTGCCGAAGCATCAACTCCTTTTACATTTAAGCCCATACCTTCATATTGTTTTAATACGTCGGTAAATTCATTCTTTCTTAATAATCCATTATTAACAAATATACAATGTAAATTACTTCCAATAGCTTTATGTAATAATACAGCAGCTACTGTTGAATCTACTCCTCCAGATAGTCCTAAAACAACTTTGTCATTTCCTACTTTAGCTTTTATGCTGGCAACCGTTTCATCTACAAAAGAAGAAGGTGTCCATGTTTGAGCTACCCCTGCTATATTAACTAAAAAGTTTTGTAATAATTGTTTTCCATCTGTTGAATGATAAACCTCGGGATGAAATTGAATAGCATAAGTTGTTTCTCCTTCAATCTTATAAGCTGCATTTTTTACATCATGCGTGCTAGCTAATAAAACTCCGTTACTAGGCAAGTCTTTAATTGTATCTGAATGACTCATCCAAACTTGACTTCCTTCAGAAATTTCGTTGAAAAATTCTTCTTCTTTTTTAATAAATGATAAATTGGCTCTTCCATATTCTCTGGTATTTGAAGGAGCTACAAGTCCACCAGAGAAATGAGCTAAATATTGGGCTCCATAACAAACAGCTAATAAAGGTTTTTTACCTCTAATTTCTGATAAGTCTGGATGAGGTGCTTCATCAGAACGAACAGATGATGGACTTCCTGATAAGATGACAGCTTTAAAATTGTTTAAATTTTCTGGTATTTTGTTATACGGATGAATCTCACAATAAATGTTCAATTCTCTTACTCGGCGCGCAATTAATTGCGTGTATTGCGATCCGAAATCTAATATAAGTACGTTGTGTTGTTGCATGTGCAAAAATAGTACTTAGATTTTAGATTTGTTGTATTTGATTTTAGATTTTTTGAAGTTTTTTAATAACGATAAACGATTGCATTAATACTCATTCCTGAGCCAACAGAAGCTAACATAATTACATCTCCTTTTTCTACCTTTTGATCCTCTATTTTACCTTTTAAAACTAAATCTAATAATGTAGGAACGGTTGCTACAGAACTATTTCCTAGTTTATGAATACTCATTGGCATAATACCTTCTGGAATAGGTTTTTTATATAGTCTAAAGAAACGTTTAATAATTGCTTCATCCATTTTTTCATTTGCTTGATGGATAAAAACTTTTTTTACTTCATCTATTGCTATTCTACTTTTATCTAAAGCTATTTTCATAGCGTTTGGCACATTGTTTAAAGCAAACTCATAAATTTTACGACCATGCATTTTTATATATCGAACATCCTTATCGTGACTTTTATTATAAGATTTTCCGAAAAATAAATAGAAGGCTTCTTCTTTAGTAAATGTTTGACTAGCATGACTAATAATTCCAGATTCAGAACCTTCTTTTGCTTCAACTATACAAGCTCCAGCACCATCACTATATATCATAGAGTCTCTGTCGTTTTGATCTACAACTCTAGATAGTGTTTCAGCTCCTATAACTAAACATTTTTTTGCTATTCCAGCTTTAATAAAGGCTTGCGCTTGAATAACTCCTTCTACCCAACCTGGACAACCAAATAAAATGTCGTAAGCCACACAGTTAGGGTTTTCTATTCCTAATTTATATTTAACTCTAGTGGCTAAACTAGGTAAGATGTCACTTTGAATTGCATTGCTCTTTACGTCACCAAAGTTATGAGCTAAGATTATATAATCTAGTTCTTCTGGATCTATATTAGCATCTTTTATAGCTTTCTGAGCAGCAAAATACCCTAAATCAGAAGCATTATATTCATCTTTAGCATAGCGTCGTTCTTCAATCCCAGTAATTGATTTAAACTTTTCAATAATTACATCATTTGTACTAGGAAAATCAGAACCATCTTCATTCAAAAATTGATGATTAGAAAATTCTGCATTTGTTTTTTGAATTGAGGTAATATATGTTCCTGTACCTGTAATTACTGATGTTGTCATTAGAATTCTTTAAGGGTTAAAGAATACAAATAAAGCATTTTTAATTACATTAATACCTTAATTATCAGTCTATTTTTAAGAATTGTCGAATTCTTAAAAAAGGCTTGAATAATTATTTATTTAACAAAAAAAAGAGAGCTTTTCTGTGTTTGTTGTTTTTATAAATATGAACTATCAAAAGAAAAAGGCAATAAAGACAGTAATGATTCTGTTTTTACAATTTTACCAACCTCTCCCATAAAAAGAATCTCCATAGGTTCTTTTTGGTTGATTTCATATTCAGATAATGTTTGTCTACAAGCACCACAAGGCCCAACAGGTTTGTCTACTTTTGTTTGGGTTGAAGCAGCTGTTATAGCTAATTTTTTGATTTTTATTCCAGGGAATTCTGAGCCAATTTTCCAAATCCCGACTCTTTCAGCACACATACCAGAAGGATATGCAGCGTTTTCTTGATTATTTCCTAAAACAATTTCTCCATTCTCTAATAAAAAAGCAGCGCCAACATTAAATTTAGAATAAGGGGCATAAGCCTTAGCTCTAGCTTCAACAGCTTTATCCATTAGCATTCTATCTTCCTGAGATAATTCTTCTATACTATTATAAATAATAGCTGAAGATTTTACTTCTATTTTTTCCATAAGAAATAGTATTGGTCAAAAAAAGCAGTCGTCAAGACTGCTTTTAAATTATGTTACGAAATTAAAAAAAAAATACTAATTTTTAGTAATCTTCGTAGATTTCTCCTAAATCAAATGATAAAGAGAATCTTAAAGTATTTTCTAATGGGTTATTTACTGCAGAAGTATTAACTAAGTATGATAAATCTAAAGTAAATGATTTAGCTGTAAACCCTGCACCTAAAGTGAAAAATTGACGTTGACCTTTTTCTTCACTTTCATGAAAATAACCTGCTCTTGCTGCAAAAGCATTGTTGTATAAATACTCCGCTCCTAAAGCCCATGTTACTTCTTTTAATTCCTCACCAAAACTTCTATCTCCTAAAGAAGTAAACATTCCTTCAAACCATCCTCTAGTAGATTGAGTACTACTTGAAGGGACTAAAAGTTTTGTGAATTCTAAATTTAAACCTAACGTATTTTGGCTATCAAAAATAAAATCAAAACCTCCACCTAATTTAGCATTAGTAGGAATAAAGTTTTCTTGTCCAGGTGTATATTCAACTTTAGGACCAATATTAGCAATGTTGAAACCTAAACGATAACGACCATTGAAACTCCCATAATTTCTCTCATCAGATTGGTAATAACCAGAAATATCAACTGCAAATGAGTTAACAGCATCAATACTATTGTTAGTAACATCTAAATTTGAGTTTATATATTTTAATCCAATACCCATTGAAAATTTTTCACTTAATTTCATTGAGTATGTACCAGTAATAGCAAATTCACTTGGATTTGTATAACCTAAACTTTGAGCTAAATCCGTTGTAAGTTCTATTTTACCTAATGAGAAATACTTAACGTCAACACCCCAAGCAGCATTTTCTTTAAATCTATTTACGTAAGAAGCATTTCCTATAAATATATCATCTGTTAAATTACGCAACCAAGGAGTATAGTTTAAACCAATACTTATTTTGTTTTGGTTAAAAGCGGTTTTTGCAGGGTTGTGAAAGATTGAAAATGCATCAGATGATGTAGCTACACCCACATCTCCCATACCGCCAGCACGAGCGTCTGATGAAATTAATAAAAATGGAGTAGCTGTTGTGATTCCACTTGATGTTGATTGTGCTTTGATTTGAAGGGCAAAACATGCAAAAAACAATAAAATTGATAATTTTTTCATGTAAAAATTTGATTATTAGTTCGGCAAATATATGATTTTCTTAAAAAAATGCTAAAATCTGTTAAATTTTAACCACTATCTTAACGATCATAGGATAAAATTATTACATTTTTTTGAAGAATAGTTAAAAATATTTTAAAATATTTTATTTCTACCTTTTTTTTGTTTTTGAAAGTGAGAGCCTTAGATATTTATTGTATAAAATAATAAAAATTAATGCTAGATATTTAATCTTTTTCTTAGATTCGTAATACTAAACTTAAAAAATGATCGTTTGTAATCTTGCAAGAGCAACTTTCTAATACGAGAAATTGTAGATAAATTAGTTGTAAGAAATTAGAAATATTGTAAATTGCGGCACCCTTAAAATAGTTAAAAATACATGAAAAGTACCTTAAAATTATTTAGTTTGTTGGCTATCACTAGCTTATTAATTACTTCTTGTAAAAGCAATAGAGGTGGTTCTAGTGATGTAGATCCTTTTACAGGATGGAGATTTAATGATCATAATTATGGAAATATAATAAAAGGATCTTATAACCCTAATAAAGATGTTCCTATGAATATGGTTCATATTGAAGGAGGTACGTTTACAATGGGGCTAGTTCAAGATGACGTAATGTTTGATTGGAACACTACTCCTAAAAAGATGCATGTTCGTTCGTTTTACATGGATGAAACGGAAGTAACTAATTCTGCTTATGGAGCATTTATGCAATACACTAAAAAAGTGTTTCCTCCAGAAGAACCTCAGTTTAAAAATATTTACAAATCAGTTTTACCGGATACATTAGTTTGGAGAAAAGGACTAGGTAATACAAATTTATTATCTGAAAGTTATTTAAGACACCCATCTTATGCAGAGTACCCAGTTGTAGGTGTTAGTTGGTTACAAGCAACTAAATATTGTAAGTGGCGTACAAATGCTGTTAACTTAAAGATTTTAATGGATAAAGGTGTAATTAAAAATATTTTTAAAGAGGATTCATTAAGTTTTAAAGGGAAAAACAATTTCGATACAGATACTTATTTAACTAATCCTTATGCATTATTTGATGGGGATTCAACAATTTATAAGAAAGGAATTCCTGTGCCAAGAAAAAAAGGAGATCCTAAGCCTGGTAAAGATGAGTTTTCAGGAAGACAAGTTACTTCTTCTGATGGTATCCTATCTCAAAAGTTTAGACTTCCAACTGAAGTAGAGTGGGAGTACGCTGCTAAAGCAATGTTTGAAAATAGAGAATACAATAATATTAGAGGAAGAAAGAAGTATGCTTGGAATGGAAAGTATACTAGAGATAGAGATAAAAGAAGAAGAGGAGATCAATTAGCTAACTTCAAACAAGGAAAAGGAGATTATAGTGGTATTGCTGGATGGAGTAGTGATATGTCTGATATTCCAAACGCGGTTAGAAGTTACCCTCCTAATGCTTTCGGATTATATGATATGTCAGGAAACGTTGCTGAATGGGTAGAAGATGTATATCGTCCTATTATTGATTCAGAAGCAAATGATTTTAACTATTTTAGAGGAAACATATTCACAAAAAAGTTAATAGATCAAGATGGTAAAGTTGTAATCGTTGGAGATGAAATAGGTGATATTGAATATGATACTTTAGAAAACGGTAGAATTGTACCTAAAGATTTACCAGGAAGTGTAAAGTATATTCCAATTACAAAAGAAGATACTTACATGAGAAGAAACTATAATCTTGCTAATAACTCTAGTTTAGGTGATGGAGATCAGGCTTCTTCTAAGAATTATGGATTAGACAAAGATCAATTAGATCCTAAATCTAGAATGTATAATTCGCCACAAAAACCTGAATCAGAAAAAGATTCTTTAGGAAATGTTATCAATAACTATAAGTATGACGCTAAAACAAGAACAACTTTAATTAGTGATAAATCTAGAGTTTACAAAGGTGGTTCTTGGGCAGATAGAGAGTATTGGTTAGATCCAGCTCAAAGAAGATACTTCCCAGAATATATGGCAACTAACTTTATTGGATTTAGATGCGCTACTGATAAAATGGGGCCTATGATGATGAACAAGAGAAAGACTGCAACGCCAAAGTATGCTAAAAGAAGAAGATAGTTTTATCTTTTAAATTATAAATTAAACCTCATTGAATTTCAATGAGGTTTTTTATTTTTACAACATGGATATAAAGGAATTATATAGGTTGTTTATTCAACATGGTTTAGTTGATACTGATACAAGAAAAATAAGAAACAATTCGATGTTTTTTGCACTTAAAGGTGATAACTTTAATGGGAATAAGTTTGCTTCCGATGCATTGGCTAAAGGAGCTAAATATGCAGTTGTTGATGAAATTGAATATAAAACTAATGATAATATAATTTTAGTTGATAATGTGTTGAAGGCATTACAAGATTTAGCTAATTATCATAGAAATGAATTAAATATTCCAATAATTTCTTTAACAGGTAGTAATGGTAAGACTACCACAAAAGAATTGATTAATGCAGTGCTATCTTGTAGATTTAAAACGACAGCTACAAAGGGTAATTTGAATAATCATATTGGAGTTCCTTTAACATTACTTTCAATGAATTCTGATACTGAAATTGGAATAGTTGAAATGGGAGCTAACCATCAAAAAGAGATTGCTTTTTTATCTAAAATTGTCGAACCTAATTACGGTTATATTACTAATTTTGGTAGTGCTCATTTAGAAGGTTTTAGATCTATAGAAGGAGTAATTAAAGGAAAATCTGAATTATATGATTTCATTAGAGATTCTAAAGGAAAGGTTTTTTTAAACTCAAAAGATCCAATTCAAGTTGAAAAAACTAAAGAAATTGATGTTATAAGATTTGAAGAATCAATTAAATTTATTAGCGCAAATCCATTTGTTAGTCTAGGTTTTAATAATGATGTTATATATAGTCAATTGATTGGCAGTTATAATTTTGCTAATATATCTGCTGCAATTACAATAGGTAATTATTTTAAAGTACCGCAAAAAGAAATTAAAAAAGCTATTGAAAACTATATACCTTCTAATAATAGATCAGAAATTATAGAAACAGAAAATAACAAAATAATTTTAGATGCATATAATGCGAATCCTACAAGTATGAAAGCTGCTTTGGATAGTTTTGTACTATATGAATCTAATCATAAAACGGTTATTTTAGGAGATATGTTTGAACTTGGAGATTATAGTGAGTTAGAACATCAAAAAATAGTAAACTTTGTCTCTAAAGCTAAATTTGATAGAGTTTTGTTAGTTGGAAAGAATTTTTTCCAAACAGAAACAAATTATCAAAAGTTTAAAACTTTAGATGAGTTAAAAAAATATCTTCAAGATAGCCCTATTAAAGGAAGCACAATTTTAATTAAAGGTTCTAGAGGTATTGCTTTAGAGAATACATTGCCGTTATGTTAAATATCATTTTCCATATGAAATTTAACTAGATTATCAATAGGACGTTGGATAACATCAGTAATAATTAGGTTGTTCTTAGAAGCCACATTTTCTAATATATCTATAAAGTAGTATGCTATAGATCCTATAAAGTAAATTGGTGTTTCAGTTCCCTTCTGGTATGGTAATATCCTGTATTTAAAAAATTCTTGAAAGCCTTTTTTAATGATTTTCTTAATGTACTTTTTATCCTTATAGTCAAACATGAATTTAGCAAATGTGGCTAAATACATATTTGGATTTGGTTTCCTATATAGATTCATTTTTATATGATCTGCATCAACATTGAATTCCTTTTCGAAAGATTTAGCTATTTTTTGAGGCATTTGTTTATAATAATAATCTTTCAGTAATTGTTTGCCAAAGTAATTACCACTAGCTTCATCCATTATTGTGTAACCCAATGAAGGAGTAATCATTTCCATATCATTTCCATCATAATAGCAACTATTAGATCCTGTTCCTAAAATACAAACAATGGCAGGGCTTTTAGATGAACTAGCATATACTGCAGCTAACATATCTTCTGATATGTTTATAGACGCATTTATAAAAATGGACTTTAAAACGTCATGTAAAATTTTAACAGGTATGGCTGTTCCGCAACCAGCTCCATAAAAATGAATTGCTTCAACTGACTCTTTAATATTAATTAGCTGAAATATATTTTCTATTCTATTTAATAATTCTTCTTTTGCAACAACAGCTGGATTTAAACCTAAAGTTCTTACTCTAAAAACTTCTTCTTTATTATTATCTAAAGCAATCCAATCTGCTTTTGTAGAACCACCATCAGCTATTAAAATCATTATATTTTATTTAGTTTTGCTCAAATATATACTATCAAAATTAGTTGCACAATAGCTGTATTAATCTCAATCGATTTCGTAATAAAAAAAGGTATAATTTTTGTTTAGCTAAGGTGTATTATTAGTTTAAATTTGTAAAATAATTAAGAGATAAAATAAAATATGTTGTTTTTTAAGAAAAAAGAGATTCCTTTAAATGAACTGTTTCCTGAAGGGTTTATAGATATTCATTCTCATTTACTTCCTGGAATTGATGATGGAGCTAAAGATTTAGAAAATTCAATTTCTTTGATTACTAAGATGTATTCTTATGGAATTAAAAACTTTATTACTACACCACATGTTTTAGGAGATGTATATCCTAATTCCTCTAGGGTAATTCAAGAAAAACTAGAAGTAGTTAAGTTAGAGTTAAAAAAACAAGGTTTTGACGATATAAAGATTAATGCAGCAGCAGAGTATATGATGGACGAACAATTCGTTGAAAGATTAAAAGAAGGCGATATTCTGACTCTAAAAGATAATTATATCTTAGTAGAGATGTCATATTTCAATGCTCCTTATAATTTATATGATGTTTTATTTGAAATTCAGTTAAAAGGTTACAAACCCGTTTTAGCTCATCCTGAGCGCTACAATTTTTATCATAAAGATTTTCAGAATTTTTATAAATTAAAAAAGGCAGGATGTGTTTTTCAATTAAACTTATTATCATTGACTGAACAATACGGAAAAGGGGTACAGAAAACAGCTCAAAAATTATTAAATGAGAATATGTATGATTTTGTTGGAACTGATACACATCATCATAACCATCTTAAGTTGTTAAATAAAATAGGTACAGTTAAAACAAGAAAGCAAATTGAACATTTGTTAAACAATAATAAAAAGTTCTTATAAATAAAAAAGGAAGCTATTAGCTTCCTTTTTTATTTATAATGATTAATTAAAGATTCTTTTATACCAAGGTAAATCTTCCTCTTCAGGTATACCATAACCATAACCATACCCGTAACCATATCCATATCCACGTTTTAAATCAACATCATTTAAAATAATGGCTAAGTTAGGAAGTTTTTTATCTTTATATAGAGTCTGAGGTACTATAAGCATACGTTTATCTAAATAATTAGCTCTGGTTACATATATAACTAAATCTGCATGTTTAGAAATAAGCATTGTATCAGTTACTAAATTTACAGGAGCTGTATCTATAATAACATAATCATACTTTTCTTCTAATTCTGTGAAAATATCTCCAATTTTTTTAGACATCAATAATTCTGCTGGATTAGGAGGGATAGCTCCAGAAGCAATAATGTCTAAACTAGGTATTTCATCAATAGAAAATTTTAAAGAGTCTAAGGTGATATTATTATTAGTTAAAAAGTTGGTAATACCTTTTCTGTCAGGGATTTCAAGATACTCTGTGATTTTAGGAGCCCTTAAATCCATTCCAACTAGAATAACTTTTTTACCAGATAAAGATAAAGAAGCAGCTAGATTTATCGAAGTAAATGATTTCCCTTCTCCACTTGTAGTGGAAGTAACAAATATAGTACTACCTTTTCCTTTTGACTTTTCAGGTAGCATAAAATCTAAGTTCGTTCTAATTAACCTGAAAGCTTCAGCTGTGCTTGAACGAGCACTTGAATTTATAACAATTTTTTCTCTTGTTAAAGAATGAGGTATATCTCCAAGATAAGGGATTGTGGTATGTTCTTCAATATCTTTTTTAGTATGCACTTTGGTATCCAAAAGATCCCTTAAATAAATGAATATAAAAGGTATAATTATCCCTAATAAAAAAGCCGTTACGTAAATAATTTTTTTCTTTGGACTTATAGGAATATTAGAACCATAAGCCCTGTCTATAATTTTAGCGTTAGGAACAGCATTAGCACTTAAAGAGATAGCTGTTTCTTCTTTCTTTTTTAGTAGGTAAGAATATAATCCAGCGATAATTTCTTGCTGACGAGCTATGTCTAAAAATTCTCTTTCTCTTGCTGGTATTGATGAGATTTTCGAATTGAAAATACCTGATTCTCTTTGCAAACTGTTTACTTTTAATTGAAGTGATTTAACAGTATTATCTAGACTTCTTTTTAGAGAGTTTTTTAAACTTGATATATTATCTCTAACTTCAATTAGTATTGTGTTTTTTTCTCCAGCACTTTTTTTCAAACGTTTTAATTGTGTAATTAATAAATTATATTCAGAAATTGATTTAGCTATATTAGGGTCTGTTAAACCTAAGTTTGCTGGTAAATAATTATCGTTAATTAATTCTTTACTAAGTGATTTAGCTAGGTTTAACTCAGTATTAGCTTCGGTTAATTTTTGATGATTTAAAGTGTTTGTTTCTAAAGTTAGTTTTGCTTCAGATTGAATATCAGTAATATTATGTTTGTTTTTAAACTTTTTTACTTTATCATCTATATCTGCCAATTCATTACCAACACTGCTCAAGCGTTCAATAATAAAATCCTTAGTTCTTTCTGAAACGAGTTTTTTATCTAAAATAGCATCATTATTATACTGTATAACCAATTCATCCAATACATCCTCGGCTTTTTCTTTTATTGCAGATTCCAAGGATAACATTAAAACACTTGACTTTTTATTTATTGGAGAAATATTTATCTTTTTTTGATATAGATCAATTGTTTTATCTATGGATTTAATAAAAACTTTTATGGTTTTATTTGTAGTTTCATCTAAAAAAAAATCACTTTTTATAATTTTAAACTCACCTATTTTAGAACTTTTAATAGCTTTATTAAATGAGTTTTCTGAAATGAAATTATTATCCTCATCTAGTAGCTTAAATTTTTTATCAGATAAAATTTTAATATTTAAAACAGTATCTAATTCAACGAATTTTGAATATAAAGAATCTTTGGGTACAAAGGAAATTGCCCTATTATTATAAGTTTCGGACTCTTTAATTCTTCCTTCAACTATATATTCAATGTTTAAATTTAATTTACTTATAACACTATGTATTAGTTTTCTAGATTTAATAATTTCAATTTCATTATCGATGTTTTTACTAGAACTACCCCCAATACCAAGATCTGCAAAAGCAGCAAGTTCATCAGGAAGACTCCCTTTTTTATCATTTTTAATAAGTATTGTTGCTGTTGTATTATATAAAGGAGTACTATATCTTAAGTATAAAAAAGCCACTGCAATCGAAACCATAATACCTAAAACAAACCATTTCCAATGGATTAAATATTTTTCTAACTCAGCTCTTATGTTAATAGTATTGTTATCTTGAAGTTGTTGAGAATATTGTTCTTTATTCATGTTAATTTATCTTGTTAAAATAGAAATAAGAGAAATAATTACAGAGCCTATAGAAATAAATAATCCCGTGTTTTGATTATAAGAAGCTGACTGGGAAGCGGCTTTATTTGGTCTTACGTATACAACATCGTTTTGTTGAAGATAATAAGCCGGAGATTTGAAAATATTATTAGAACGTAAATCTAATTTATAAGTATTAATAGTATTGTTTTCTTCTCTTTTTACTTCTATGTTTCTTATTCCAGATATATTTAAATCACCTGCTAAACCGATAGCTTCAAGAACAGAAACTCTTTCATTAGGAATAATAAATCTCCCGGGTTTGTTTACATCTCCTAAAACAGTTACAGAAAAATTTGAGATTTTTATATTGATAGTAGGATTTTTAACATAATCTGGGGATAATTTCTCTTTTAAAAGAGTAATTGCTTCTTGTCTGGTTAATCCTCCTATTTTTATTTTACCTAAAAGAGGGAATTCAATAAAGCCTTCTTTATCAATTATATAAGATTGTTGTTGTGGGGTTCCTACTACGTTATTTGTTGTTGTAGCGAAAGTTACAACAGGTAAATTAAAAGGTTTTACTGCTTCTAAGTCTAAAGCAGAAACTGTTATTTGGACCAAATCACTTGGTTTAAAAACAATTTTGTATGTGTTATTAACGAGTGATTGGTTTGTTTCATTATTTTGGAAGTAAACAATTTCCTTTTTCGAAACACATGAGGTAATAGTTAGCATAAATAGGGCTAACAATATTTTAATAACTCTAAGCATTTGTTGAATTTTTTTGCGAAAGTACTAATTTAATTTTTTTTAACAATATCTAATTTTTCGTAGATAGAGTTATTTGATTTATATTCGGGTACAATTTCTTTAATTAGTTGTACAGTTTCTTGATTATTATGTTTTTTATTAGCTATGCATAAATCAATAATTTTGTTTTTGATGAATTCAAAATTTAATTCTTGATTTTTTGCTATCATTATTTTTTCATGATAAGTAGGTGAAGTATTTTCGCCATTAGCTAATAATTCCTCATATAATTTCTCACCAGGACGTAGACCTGTAATTTTTATATCTATATCTTCGGGAAAATTTAAGCCAGATAAATGAATCATTCTTTTAGCAATATCATATATCTTAACAGATTGCCCCATATCAAAAATGTAAATTTCACCACCATTTCCCATTGTCCCGGCTTCTAATACTAAACGACAAGCTTCGGGGATTGTCATAAAATAGCGTGTAATATCTTTATGCGTAACAGTTAAAGGGCCACCGTTTTCAATTTGTTTTTTGAAAAGCGGTATAACAGAACCATTTGATCCTAAAACATTTCCGAAACGAGTAGTTGTAAATTTAGTATTATGATTGTTAATTTTACTTAAACAACTAATATACATTTCTGCTACTCTTTTTGAAGCTCCCATAACATTAGTAGGGTTTACTGCTTTATCTGTAGAAACCATTACAAAACGTTCAACATTATGTTTTATTGCTAAATCAGCTATGTTTTTGGTTCCACCTATATTTATTTTCACAGCTTCGTATGGGCTTAACTCCATTAAAGGAACATGTTTGTAGGCAGCAGCATGAAAAACTTTATTAGGTTTATACTGATTAAATATCTCAGTCATTCTTTTTTCATCTCTTACGTCTGCTACGATAGAAGTAAATTTCTTTTTATCTTTTTGTATTAATTCTTGCTGCAAATCATATAAAGCAGATTCAGCTTGATCTATTAAAATTAAATGTTTTAGTTCATAAGAACTTAATTGTCTGGATATCTCTGAACCTATAGAACCTGCTGCTCCTGTAACTAAAATAATTTTATTACTAACTTCTCGTTTAACTATTGGGTTATCTATTGATATAGGTTTTCTATCTAGTAAATCCTCTATTTTTACACTTTTTATTTGATTAGCTTCCAAATCTCCATCTATCCATTTTGAAAGAGGTGGGACAATTTTAACTTTAACTCCCAATGCTAATAAAGTATCAGTTAAATAGAGTAATTTCTCCGGTTTAGCATTTTGAATAGAAATGATGATTTCATCAATTTGTTTAGATTCTATAAAATTTTGATCTATTCTTCTACCATCAAAAATTTTAATTCGATTAATTTTTTTTCCGACTTTCTTTTCATCATCATCAACAAAACCTATAACTTCATACTTGTTTTTAGTATCTCTGTTTAGGGCACCATAAGTAATCAAACCAGAATCGCCTGCGCCATAAATTAATACGTTAGTAATAGTATCTAGCTCTGTAGAAATAATTTCAAAAAAAGCTTTAAATACATAACGACTAACTACTAAAATAAGAACAGAAATTAAATAATGAATTATTACAATAGATTTTGGAATCGTAAAACTAGGAATGATTCTAAAAGTATTATTTATTAAAACAATACTGATTGTAATCATTGAAAGTAATGTTACACCAACAAAAACATTAAAAGCATCTCTAGTTCCAGTATGTCTAATAATTCCTCTATACGATCCAACAATAAGAAAACTTACTAGAGATATAATAGTTATAAATGGAAGTTGATAATATAAACTCTGAATATCAAAATTTAAACTAGCATTGAAACGAACAGTGTATGCTAACAAAAAAGATATACATACCAATATGATATCTATAATTAATACAACCCATCGAGAAGCATATTTCTCAAAGGCTTTTAAAACTAGTTTTTTAATCATTGATAATTTGTTAGATGTTAAAAGTACAAAAAAATAAAAAATTAAATTTTCTTCATTTGTTGCTTCATCATTTGCATTTGCTCTTTTAACATGCCATGCTTATCAAGTTTTTTAGCTTCTGCCATTAAATTAGTAGCTTCACGTTTTCTACGTTTGGTCATAGCAATACCTGCTAATTGTAATTTAGCCATTGCTAAATCATGATCCATTGCTAATCCTAATTTTACAGCTTTTCTTAAAAATTTTTCTGCTTGAGTAATATTTGTTTGAGAAAGCATAATACCGTGGAGGTAATTGAAATATCCTTCTTGCTTTTTGATTAAAGCACTTGATGGATTTTTAATATAGCTAAGCCATTTCTTTGCTCCTTCAAAATCTTGCTTTCTTAATTTTAGAAAGGCTAATAAGATAAATTCATTTTTAAAATAAAATAAGATGAATATTCCAGCTAATAGTAATATAGATATACCATTCATTATGTGGCCTTGAGTAAATTCATATATTGACCAAATAACAGTTAATCCAGCTAAAACTAATTTTATATTTTTATTGAACATAATTTCTTTTTTTTAACAACGCGCAAAAGTACGTTATTCTTATTTATTTATAATTATTTTTTGTAAAACTTCTTGTGTTTAAACCATGCAATTAAACCAATGATAAAGACAAAAGATACAGAGTAGTATACTGAATTTGGAGTGATTACTTTATCTCCACTTGCATAAGAATGTAAACCAGATAGGTAGAAGTTAACTCCAAAGTATGTCATCATAACAGATGCAAATGCAATAATTGACCATAGATTAAATGTATATTTACTACGTAGTCCAGGGATCAAGCGCATATGTAATACAAACGCATATATCATAATTGATATTAAAGCCCAAGTTTCTTTTGGATCCCATCCCCAGTATCTTCCCCAACTTTCATTTGCCCACATTCCTCCTAAAAAGTTACCAACAGTGAATAAGACTAAACCAACAGTTAGAGCCATTTCATTTATGGTTGTTAGTTCACTTAGGTGTAACTTCATTTTCTTTTTATTTTTTTCATTTGTAAAAATGATTAGGAATAACGAAAATATACCTAAAATCATACCTAAGGCAAAGGGGCCATAACCAGAAACAATAATAGAAACATGTACATATAGCCACCATGAGTTTAATACAGGTACTAAGTTAGCTATTTCAGGATCTAGCCAGTTTTGATGAGCAAAAGATAATATGATAGCAGTTAAAAATGTAGTAGCAGCAATGGTTAAAGAGGATCTCTTACCTAAAATTAAACCAAAGAGCATAGACGCTAATCCGACAAAAATTATGGTTTCATATGCATTACTCCAAGGAGCATTACCACTAATATACCATCGCGCAGCTAAACCTAATACATGCGTAATAAAAAGAATGATTATTATTCCTATAAAAGCTTTTATGGCATAATTAATCCAAGGCTTATTGTTGAATATTTGAAAGAAAACGAATATAATCATTAGTAAACTAACATAGCCATAGTATTTAGCTAGCTTAACAAAAATATTAGCTTTATTATAAGCGATTTCTAATTGTATTTTATCTTGAGCAGGAATTACTTTTGAACCAAATTTTCTTTGAAACTTTTTAATACCATCTAAAATTTTATTAGTTTCTGTGTAATCTCCTGTTTTTTTAGAAGTTTGTAATAATTGAAAATACACAGGTAAAGATTGACGAACAAATACAGAGTCAGTTCCTTTAAAATTGGCTTGTGAAGTTTCAGGTTGCGATACCCATTTGTTATTTTCATCATTTGGAATGGGATATATTCTTAAGATACCACCACCTAAAGCCTGAGATAATAACCAAACTCTACGTTCTATTTTTATAGCATCTTGTTCTAATTTACTTTGTATTCTTTTTTTCTGAGCTTCAATTACTAAATGACTAATTTTTGACGTTCCATTTTCGTCATAAAAATCAATAAAACGAGCATATTTAGTATCTTTTGGTAAACCAAGAACTTCACGAATTTGCGTATTTCCTTTTTCTAAATAAATAAAAGGAACATTTAACCAAAACATAGGTGCTTCAGTTATAGAAACTAAAATTTGACTAGGAGTTAAACCTTTAAAGTTATCGGTATGTGCAACTTTTCGCACTAATTCAGAAGCAAAAGTATGAGCGGGTTTCATTCTTCCACCTGCATCTTGTATTACTAATTGACTAAATAAATCAGCATGTTTTTTATCAACTATTGATTTTTGTAATATGGAATCAATTTGAGCTTCTGATAATTCTTTTGGTTTATGTGTGTTGTGTTGAGAAAAAGTTATAGAACTAATTAATAATAATATAATTGAAAGTGTAGCCTTTTTAGTTCGTATTTTTTCTAACGATTTTTTTAAGTCGTAAAAACGAGTGTTTTTCACAAATAAAGAAGCGATTAAACCAAAAAACAATAGGAAGTAACCAATATAAGTTATTGCTGTACCCCAAGAATCGTGATTTATAGAAAGGTGAGTTTGTTCAATTTTTTCACCAGCATTTAAGTAACTTGATTGAAATAAACGATATCCTTTATAGTGTAAAATATTATTCATAAAAATTCTAAAATCAAAAGTTTCATCTTTATCGAAAACAGTAATTTCACTAGCAAAAGAAGCAGCGTTTTCTGAACCAGGATATTTTTCTAACTGAAAATCATTTAGTTTTACGCTAAAAGGAGTTACACGCTGTTTAGCACCATACCAAGCTCTAAAATTTAAATCTCCAATTTTAAATTGTTTTTGTCCATCTACATTAAATTGTCCCCCTGTTAATTCGATGCGTTCAGTTTTTCCATCTGTAGTTACATCAAAAATTACCATATCGTATTTTTTATTGTCTTTTTTTCCTCTAACAGTTTTAATGTCTCCTTTAGTAGGGTACTGAGGAACTACAAAAGGTAAACCAGAAACATTGTAAAGTGAACGTAGTTTAAAGTCTTGAATAGTATCTTGTTTAACAAAACCTTTTTGTTGAGTAACCATTACTTGATAGTTACCAGCAGATTTTGTAATTATTTTTAAAGAATCGTTTCTTTTAAAAATATTAATATTAGCATTTCCATCCTTAGCGTCAAAACCAACTAAAATATTATGGATATTTTGAATTTGACCACGTTTGATATAGTGCTCATGCCTACTTCCGCTAGAACTCTCAACAAATTTGATGTGTTCTACTCCGTTATCATCCTCAATAAATTTCTTTTCTACCCAAGGAATATAATCAATAAGTTTAAAGTCTATTTGATGGTTTTTACCATCTTTTTTAGGTTGAAAGTATTCTGTGAAACTAGCTGAATTACTTCCCCAAGCTGATAATAAAAGTTTGTTGTTTGTTTCTTTTTGAAACTGATTGTCGTCTATAATTACGTTAAGGTAATTGATGTCTGAGAAAAAAGTATTTGTAGTTTCTCCTTCATCAATAATCATTAAACCTTCATAACTGATATAACGGGTAATTCCAGCTCCAATTAAAATGAATAAGAAAGCTACGTGGAACAATAAAACAGACCACTTTTCTTTTTTGTATAATTTGTACCTGAAAATATTTCCAAAGAAATTGATAGTGAAAAAAATCATAATTAATTCAAACCACCAAGTGTTGTAGACTAAAGCTTTTGAGGTTTGAGTACCATAATCGTTTTCTATAAAAGTAGCAACTCCCATGGCAATTGAAATAGCAAAAAACAACACGGCCATTAGTCGAGTTGAGTAAAGAATATTAAGAACTTTTTTCATCTGTAAATCTGATAAGTATAAAACTTCGCAAATTTACGGATTAAAGCTGTAATAAAATTATGATTTCAATCATTTTTAAAGGTAGGGGAGTGTTAAAGTAAATAGATTACTTTCCTATTGTTTCTCCCATTTTAACAAAAGTCTCAATACGGTTTTTTGTGTTCTCTATAATGTCTTGATCTATAGCTAATTTTTCTTTGTTTACTAAAAGAACAATAGTTGAACCTCCAAAAGCAAAATACCCCATTTCGTCACCCTTTTTTATTGGGGTGTTTGCAGTATAAGTTTCAATAATACTACCTACCATTGTTGCACCGACTGGAGCTATGACGATGTCTCCTTTTTCTTCTGTTGATAAGATACAGTACTCACGTTTGTTTTCGCAAAAAACCTTTGTAAAATTGGAAGCTAAAGCATATGGAGAAACAGAAAAATAATCACCTTTTATTTTTGTCATTTCAGAAGGAACTCCATCAAAAGGAAAATGATATCTGTGATAATCATTAGGAGCTAATCTTAAAATAATCAAAGAAGAATCTTTGTGTTTTTCTGCTAATTCTTCGTTGCCTAAAAATTCTTTAAGTGTAAATTTCCTACCTTTTATAAAGAAATTGTGGATGTCAGAAATGTTTTCAAAAGCTAACATTTTTCCATCACCTGGAGAGACAAAACCAGAATTTATGGGTCTGGCATTGGGTTTTAATTTTCTATAAAAGAAATCATTGAAAGAAGTAAACTCAGAAATAGATTTTTCAGCTTCGTTTATATCAATACCTAATTGTGCTACAAAGCTTTCTATTTTTTTTGTAGACTTAGGTTTGTTCATTTTTTTACCATACCAAGATGATAAAAATTTACGTTTAGCTATAGGTAAAATAGCCATTTTACCGAATGGGTTATTGTACAATAATTTTAAGAAAGCTTCTCCAGGAGGAGTTTCTATAATTGTGTTACCAGATTCTCTATCAATGAATTTTATTTGCATGGCTTTATTCTTCTATACTGTCAATTAAAATAGTTAACATATCAATAGCTGCTTGTGCTATTTTGGTTCCAGGTCCAAAAACACCTACTGCACCAGCATCAAATAAGAACTGGTAGTCTTGTGCAGGAATTACTCCTCCAACAATAACCATTATGTCTTCACGGCCATATTTTTTTAGTTCAGCAATAACTTGTGGTACTAATGTTTTATGACCTGCTGCTAATGAGGATATTCCTAAAATATGAACATCGTTTTCAATGGCTTGCTTAGTTGCTTCGATTGGAGTTTGAAAAAGAGGTCCTATGTCTACGTCAAAACCTAAGTCGGCATATCCTGTAGCTACTACTTTTGCTCCACGATCATGTCCATCTTGTCCTAATTTGGCAATCATAATTCGAGGTCGCCTACCTTCTAATTCAGCAAATTGATCAGCTAGTTCAGTAGCTTTTTTAAATAATTTGTCGTCTTTTATTTCTTTACTGTACACGCCTGATATGGTTTTGTGAACTGCTTTATGACGTCCGAAAATACTTTCCATTGCATCGGAAATTTCGCCTAAAGTTGCTCGTTTTCTAGCAGCCTTTACAGCTAAATCTAATAAATTACCTTCGCCTGTTTTAGCACATTCGGTTAATTCAGTTAAAATCTCATCAACTTCTGTTTGATTTCTTTTAGCTTTTAAATCGTTTAGCCTATCAACTTGAGATTGTCTTACAGCTTCATTATCTACTTCTAAAATATGTAAAGGGTCTTCTTGTTCTAGTTGATATTTATTTACACCAACAATTACATCTTGACCGCTGTCTATTTTTGCTTGTTTTTTAGCAGCGGCTTCTTCGATACGCATTTTAGGAATCCCTTTTTCAATAGCTTTGGTCATTCCACCTAGTTCTTCAACTTCTTTAATCAAGTCCCAAGCTTTGTTTGCGATTTCTTCAGTCAGTTGTTCAACATGATAACTACCAGCCCAAGGATCAACAGTTTTGGTAATGTTGGTTTCTTGTTGTAAGTATATTTGTGTGTTTCGAGCAATTCTAGCAGAGAAATCTGTAGGAAGTGCTATTGCTTCATCTAAAGCGTTGGTGTGTAAGCTTTGTGTGCCTCCAAAAGCTGCCGCCATAGCCTCAATAGTTGTTCTTGCTACATTGTTAAATGGATCCTGTTCTGTTAAAGACCATCCACTTGTTTGACAATGTGTTCTTAAGGCTAGTGATTTTGGGTTTTTAGGGTTGAACTGTTTTACTAGCTTAGCCCATAACATTCTACCTGCTCGCATTTTTGCGATTTCCATAAAATGATTCATTCCAATGGCCCAGAAAAAAGAAAGGCGAGGAGCGAAGGTGTCAATATCCATTCCTGCTTCTAATCCTTTTTTGATGTATTCTAATCCGTCAGCTAAAGTGTAGGCCAATTCAATTTCTGCAGTGGCACCAGCCTCTTGCATGTGGTATCCAGAAATAGATATTGAATTGAATTTTGGCATATTTTCAGAAGTATACTTGAAAATATCTGCAATAATTTTCATGGATGGAGTAGGTGGGTAGATATAGGTGTTACGCACCATAAATTCTTTTAGAATATCATTTTGAATAGTTCCAGTAAGTAATTTAGGTTCTACTCCTTGTTCCTCTGCAGCAACAATATAAAAAGCAAGAATAGGTAATACGGCTCCATTCATTGTCATAGAAACCGACATTTTATCTAAAGGTATTTGGTCAAATAAAACCTTCATGTCTTCCACAGAATCTATAGCTACTCCAGCTTTACCTACATCTCCTTGAACGCGTTCGTGATCTGAATCGTAACCTCTGTGCGTTGCTAAATCAAAGGCAACTGAAAGTCCTTTTTGTCCTGCAGCTAAATTTCTTCTGTAAAAAGCATTACTTTCTTCAGCTGTTGAAAAACCGGCGTATTGTCTAATAGTCCATGGTCTACGGACATACATTGTTGAGTATGGGCCACGTAAATTTGGAGCAATCCCTGCAACGAAATTTTCATGAGGAAAGCTTTTGTTTTTTATATCTTGGCTTTCTGCTAGTTTTATATTTGAAATGTCTTTTCTACTCATTACTTAATCGTTCTTGTTCTAACTTTTCAGCTAATCGTTTTTGGATAATTGGATGTATTAGAGTTTTTTCGTTTCTAGTTTTTACAAAAGGGAATAATTCTAAATCATTTTTCATTAAATCCTTTTCGTTTTGAATTTTGTTAGTTCCTAGTAAAACTAATTCGCCTGAATCGAACTTTTCTTGTTCGTTGTCTGCTGATTCTTTTATTTTTCGTTGAATAGTTCCTTCTTTAAGTTGTTGTAAGAAGCCTCCTCCTTGTTCTATCGACTTAAAAATAACTAAAGCATTCTGTGCTAATTGTTGTGTGATTGCTTCTATATAATAAGCGCCATCGGCATAATTTTGAGCGTTAGCTAATTCGCTTTCTTGCTGTAAGATTAATAGCTGATTTCTTGAAATTCGTTCACCAAATTCGTTTGAGTGGTGAAAAATATCATCATAAGATATGTTGCTAACCGTGTTGGCTCCTCCTAGTATAGCACTCATGCATTCTGAGGTGGTACGTAGCATGTTTACATTATAGTCGTATAATGTTTTATTTCGTGAGCTTGGTTGAACATAAATATGTGCTTTTTGATTTTTAGTATTGTATTCTTTTAAAAGAGCGTCCCATAGAGTTCTAAAAGCTTTTAGTTTAGCTATCTCAAAAAAGTAATTACTTCCAACTGAAAAATTGAAATGTATTTTATTGATTATATCACTTCCAAAATGGTTTAAATACTCATTTGCATGGGCTAATGAATAAGCTAATTGTTGAGTAATATTTGCACCTGCATTTTGATATATTGAAGCATTTACGCAAATAGAGTTATCGGTAGAAGAGATAATTCTTTCTAGTTCTTTATGATCATTGTTTAGATTGCTAAACCAATTTCCAGAATTAGCAAGGTTTCCAATTATATCTATATTGAAATAACAGCTTTTAGAATTGACAAATTCTGATAATTCAATAATGAAATCTGATTCTAAAAATTTTAAATTGAAATAAATAGCAATGTTTTGAATGTCGATTTTATCCAGTAGAACTTTATAATTGAATTTACTCTTAGCTTTAAATTCTATTGATTTAGCCCCTCTATTTAATGAATCTAAAGCGAAAGCATTTGCTTTTTTTTCATCTTCAACGAAGATAGATTGGCATACTTTAAAGCCTTCACTAGAAGTGTTTGATTTTAATTGTGTTCGGTCTTCTTTTGAATAAAAAGGCTTTACGGTAATTCCTTCGTTAGTTTTCCAAAGAAGTGTTTCGTTGTAATCAGCGCCTTTAAGGTCTACTTGGATTTTTTGTTTCCATTCTGCAGGGCTAATTTCGTTGAATTCATTAAATAAATAATTACTCATTATTTCTGTATGGTATCAAATTCAATAATATATATGTCTTCATTCTCTTTCTTCATCAAGTATTTTTCACGAGCATAGCGTTCTAGTTGAAGAGAATCTTTAAGTTTTTCGATTGTCTCTTTATCTTTCTTAATCTTTTTTTGGTGGTAGTCAATCCAGGTTTCAAGTTCCTTGATTTCTTTGTTGAACTCTCTATGGGTAAGATATGAATTTTCATCTAAAAAAAGCATCCAGAAAACAAATATTGTTAAGATAATAACATATATGTTAGTCGCTATTTTAAAGGATGGTTTGTTTTTTAGTGATTTTAAATTCATCTTATAAACGGTCGTTAATTACTGTTCTAACGATATCTATAGCTACAGTATTATACCTGTCGTTAGGTATTATAATATCTGCATAATTTTTTGTTGGTTCAATAAATTGTTGGTGCATAGGTTTTAAGGTGCTTTGGTATCTGCTTAAAACTTCGTCAATGTCTCTACCACGTTCTTTTATGTCTCTTCTTACACGTCTAATTAAGCGTTCGTCTGCATCGGCATGTACAAAAACTTTGATGTCACAAAGGTTTCTTAATTCTTTACTATTAAAAATTAGGATTCCTTCAATAATTACAACCTTACGTGGGTGTGTTTTAATAGTGTCTTTGGTTCTATTGTGAGCTACAAAAGAGTACACGGGTTGTTCGATTATTTTATTGTTCTTTAAATCTGTTAGGTGTTGAACTAATAAATCAAAGTCAATAGCTCTTGGGTGGTCGAAGTTTATCTTAGTACGCTCATCGTATGTTAAGTTGTCGGTTTGGTTGTAGTATGAATCTTGTGAGATTACACAAACTTCATCTTGTGGAAGTTCGTTAATTATTTGATTTACTACAGTAGTTTTTCCGCTTCCAGTTCCACCAGCAATACCGATAACAAATATATTTTTCATTGAGTTTAATTAAGATAAAATTTTCAAGACAAATTTAGGAAAATATGTAAACAAAAAAAGCGCTAACTTAAGTTAACGCTTTTTGTTTCTGAGCCGATGAAGGGACTCGAACCCCCGACCTGCTGATTACAAATCAGCTGCTCTAGCCAGCTGAGCTACATCGGCCTTTTCCTTTAAGGCGCTGCAAATATAGAAGGTTTTTTGATACTGCCAAAAACTTTTTTCACTTTTTTTTAGAGTAAAAATTGAGAAGTTTTTTTTTGAGGTTTGTAACTGTTTGTTTTTTAAAAGCTTGAGTTTTTTTTGAGTGCTAATTTTTTTTTCAAAAAAATATTGAAAAATATGATTCAGTTAAAATTATATCAATTTTTAAGGGCCGAGAGGATTTCTTTGAGTTTTATAAATATGGTTTAAATTTATTCTTTAGGTAATTCTGGTGTTGAAATTCGAAAAGCAGGAGCGGAAAGGCTTTCTAAAAAAGCAATAATATTTTCTTTATCCTCTTCTGTTAAATCTAACTTTTGTATTAGAGGTGAAGTTGTAGGGAATAAACTGTCGTTTTTTTGATGCTCTCTTCGTCTAGGTCTAGGCATTCCATTACTATACATGTTTAAAATTCCATCCATTTTTCCAAATAAACCATTATGCATCCATGGACCTGTACGCATAACATCTCGTAGACTAGGTGTCTTGAATTTTCCTACATCTTCCTTTTTTTTAGTAACGTTATATCTACCTAAGTCTTCAAATTTCCTACCGTAATAGGTAAGTCCTAAGTTGTGAAATTTATTATCGGTGAATAAAGGTCCGTTATGACATGTTAAACAACGACCTTTAGTTCTAAATAAATGTAATCCTTTTAATTCGTTTTCATCGAGTTCTTTTTTTCCTAGTAAAAAATTATCGAATTTAGATTTACGGCTAATTAACGATCGCTCAAACATTGCTATTGCATAAGCAATGTCTTCTATAATAATATCTTCTTTTTTAAAAATATTTTTGAAAACTTTTCTATAGCCTTTTATACTTTTTACTCTAGAGACTACTGTGTCTAGATGTGTATTCATTTCTACAGGATTTTGAAATGGGCCTAAAGCTTGTTCTTCAAGTGAGGCAGCTCTTCCGTCCCAAAAAAAATGTTTGTTATAAGATAGGTTTAATACAGTTGGAGCATTTCTGTTACCTTCTTTAAGCATAAAACCTAAAGATTTTTCTCTATTATCAGTATAGTTTTGTATTGGATGATGGCAACTAACACAAGCAAATTGTTTTGTTTGTGATAATCTTGAATCAAAAAATAATTGTTTACCTAGTTGTAAGAGTTCTTTTGAGGGGCTCTCATTATTTGGATAGTTAGGTTTTGGTAATACTCCTAGTTCTTTCCATGTAACGGTACTGTCTACCCACGGTTTTACCCATTCAGAAGGTTTCTTTTTATAAATATCTTGTAAAGCTTGATATTCTGATTTTTGTTGTTTACAGGATGCTAATAAATTAAATATAATAAGAGCTATTATACTATATCTCATGCTAAAAAATTAATAAGTAATATTGAAAAAGAACATTGCTCCATAATTGAAGCCTTTATTATAGGTAATGTTCTCGTTTAAATTGAAAAAAAAATGTTGTTGTAAGGTGGTACCTAAAGTAAGGTAGGTAGCTGATTTAACTTTACGTTGATATCCAATTTGTAATGTTGTATTTAATTTATTAGTGGTATTTAAATAAAAGTCAGGCAGAGCAACATCAGTAATGAAACGACTGTTAGTATTACTAAATATTTTTTCTTTTTTAAAATTGAAAAGAACATCCGTTTTAGCTTTTAGGTAGATTTTATTGTTTTTTATTTTAAAATCTTTACCATAAAAAGCTCCCAAACTTGCATTAACGAAATTGAAACTATTTACTGCCTGATAATCCTTCTTTTCTAGTTGATAGTAGTTAGTATATATTCCAAAATTGTGGTTAATTAAATTGTCTGTTTGCTTTAAGATTTGATAGGTTGCTTGAATATCAATTAAAGAAGCGTCGTAATTTTTACCATTAGTAGATATTTTGAAGTTACTTCCAGAAGTATAATTTCCATTTAAAGAAAATGAATGACCATTATTAAAATTATACCAATTAACTTTAGAAGAGACTTTGTTTACTGTGTATTTGGCTAATAATATTTCTTCAGAAGTATCTACCGCGTTAAATTTTGTGGTAGTATTATCATATCTTATTTCGGTGTGTAATAGTTTGTTTTTCTTATTTGAAATATAATTTAAACCTCCGCTGTATTTGATATCGTTTTCTGTGTTTGTTAAAAAGATAGCTGTTTCAATAAGTCCATATCCATATGATATTCTACTGTAGATTTCAGTATTGTTAGGAATATTTTCATGGCCTCCACCTAAATATGATATTTCTGATTTATTATTTACAGATCCGTAACCACCAAAAGCTCCAATATATTTTTGAGGAGAAATTTTATAATAAAGTGAAGTTTTTACAAAAACATCTAAAAAATTTAATTTGGGAATTGGATTTATTTTTTTTCTAAAAAATTGAAGTGTTTTATAGTTTATGTTAATTGTGGTAAATAATTTATCTTTTATTAAAGGTAGAACTAAATTTCCGTTGAGACGATAAAATTGATTGTCCCAATTTCCACGTTTATAAGCTAAATTATAAATAGGAGATAGTTCTACAGGGTTTTTATATGGATGTAGATTTGTGGTGTTCCAGCCTAAACCATCTAAATAATTACGGGTGTACCCTATATTACCTGTAAAAAGAGTATTGTTTTTTTTGTAAATCCCTTCAGTTTGTAAATCAATATTTGTTTCTTCAATAGCTTGTTGTTGTTTAGCTTTGTTGTTTTGTGTATTTTGATACGATAAGGTAGTGTGAGTATAATTGTTGACCTTGCTTATGTAGAATAAAAAAGGTGTTTTATGAAAGTTCTGTAATAAATTTTCGTAGTAAAAGTGTTGTAAGTTTTGTTGAACTTTTAAACTATCTTGTGCATTTATCTTAGCAAAAGAGAGTAACATTATTATGGTTGTGAAAGCTTTTTTCATATCCTTTAAAAAGAAAAGATCTAGTTTTGTAACAAGATCTTCTCTATTTTTTATGAGTTATATTAATTCCACCCTCCAGGTACAGGAATGTCTATTGCGATAAAATCATTTTCAGAGTTATTGGTGTCTTGTAATACTTTACGAGTTCCAAAAGTTTGAGCTACTTTTCTTATAATAGATTGAGATGAGTATTGTCCTTTAGGTACAAACATTTGTCCAGCATCTATAGAAGAGTCTAAACGTCTAGGCGCAGCTTTTGCAGCATCCGCTTTACGTACTTCAACACCATCAATAATAATATTATTAGGTATTTGTACAAATTTTCTTGTTTTAGAAGTAATGTTAGTAGTTTGAGGATTAGGTATTTTATTTAAAGTATTAAAGTCATCTATTCGGAAAATTACAAAAGAATCTCTACCAGATGGATCTAAAATTAATTCTCTTTGATAATTGTTGTAAACAATATCCATGTTTTGTACAGATGGATTGTCAATGTCAGTAGAAAGAGGTGTTTTACCAATGCTGTTAAAGTAATCAACAAAGTTTACTTCAAAATTTGCACCACTTAAATCAATTGTCAATTCTGGTTTTGCTACTTGATAAGTTTTAGTAGGTGTAACTAAAGGTTGTTTGTGGTTAATTGCAGTACCTGCAACCACAGTACTTTCACCTGGATTTAAAGGGTATTGTTTTCCTGTTCCAGGAAATTTAATAATATGATCAGCATATGTGTAATCTGTATTTGATTTATCACCTTTTGTTTGATCAATAGATTTAGTCCAGTCGAATTGTCCATTTGTTAAAGTATATGTTTTAACAGAGCTTGTCGTTCTACCATATACTTGAGCAAAGTGTAAACCGTCAAGGTATATTACTTCGTTAGAATTGTTGTAAAGTTCAAAAAATAAATCTCTAAAACTAGCGGAATTAAAAATATCAGAACCAGCATAGTATACTTGTTTAATTAGTAGGTCGCCAATTTTAGAAGTTTTTAAAACTACGGTTTTGTTCATGTCAGAACTATTGTTTATTACAATATTATCTAATGTACCGCTAAAGTTAACGGTAGTTTCGGTTGTGGCTACACCAAAAAAGTTTTTGTATTCATTAGAAGTAAAACTAGCAGTAGCTGTAAGGTTGTATGTACCTGGATTTACAGCGTCAAAATTTACATTTCCTTCAGTATCTGTAGTTGAAATGTATTCATCTGTAGAATTGATACTTTTTAATTTTACTTGAATTCCAGCAGTAGATTGATTATTGAATGCCTCACCAAAGTTAGCTTTGATACCATAAGTCACAGGTTGAATTATAGGATCATCACTACAAGATATCATTGTAAAAGTAACAACAATAAGAAGAGCTATTAATTTATTAAAAGATTTCATTTTTTTTGTTTTTGATTAATGTTTATTGTTTTCTAAAATTTATAAAATATACTTCCCCCAAAGGAAATAGGTCTGTTTAATTGACTAAAACTCCATGAACCATCACTATTTAGTTTTCTGGATTTAGGCAAATGGTTTAAGAAATTAACTGCATAAAAAGAGAATCGTAAGCCGTTATCAAATTCTTTGCTTAATCTTAAATGGTAATTACCATAAACTCTATCAATATCATTAGAAGAGGAGTCGCTATTAGTTCCTAGTTTTCTGACTCCACTATATTTGGTGTCGCTTTGCTCGCTTTCTGGAATAGTGTGGTAGTTGAGGTTTCTATTATAGTATGCAATTGGATAAATATATCTGCCGAAATTGGATTGCTTGGCCATAATAAATTGCTCTGCAGTAAGGGTTATGACTAGTCCTATACTTGAAATATGATGAATTGCTGATATTGAACTATTAATTTTTTGAAACCTTGTAGGTCTGCCTTCATGAATTCCAATTAAAATATCTGATGAATCATCATTGTTTACAATAAAAGAATTTAAAGGGTTATTGTTTAAGGTGTTTCTATAAGCTGCTGTTAAATTAAAAGAGGTGTTAATTTCCTTTATTTTTCCAGTATTTACTAATAATTCTAATCCGTAATTTTCGCTTTCTAAAGCGTTACTAGGTAAGTTGTAATTTAATAAAACTGGTTTGTGTCCGCTAAGAGTGTAGTCAGGAGCTCTGTCTGGATAAAAAGTAAAATCATAGGTTGGTAATTGAGCTATTTCAAAATTACTTTGATTAGTAAAACCGTCTTTTAGTTTATTGTAATAAAAAGTTAAAGATGTGTTTATTGCTTTTGTGTTAAAATCAATACCGGCTTCATATTTAAAGGTACGAGAAGGTTTTAAGTTTTCGTTTGTAAACTGTCTAACAAAAGTATGAGCTAAAGCTAGCGAATATGAGTTAGTTCTGTAATCAGCAATTAAGTAATCGTAATAAAGATTACCAGGATAAAGAGATTGTAAAGAAGGAGCTTTACTAAATAGACCAGCACCAGTTCTAAATTTTAATTTTTTAGATAAATATAATTTTGTGTTTATACGAGGGTTTAAGATGGAGTGTTTGTTGTAATTATCATATCTTAATCCTAAATCTGTGACCCATTTTTTACCAAATATTTTGCTGTTAATATTCGTAGTTAGATAAGTGCTAAAACGTTTATCTGCCGGGAAATTATCGTTAAAATTTATGTTTCTAAATCCATTACTTCCGCCACTAGAAACACTATAAATAATAAGAGGTTCGTCCGAACTACTTGTATTTCCTTTACCAAAGTTTTTATTAATACTAAATGAAGCTCCTAAATCAATTTTAAAAATAGTATTGTTGAAGTCAAATACTTTTTGAGCTTCTAATCTGCTGAAAAAAGATAAAGGCTTGTTATCTACTTGTTCAGTAGCCCAATAAGAAATAGGAGTATAACTAGCTTCGTAGGTACCTTCACTTGTAGCTCCTAAAATTGGATTACCACCATAACTAGTGAAGTTAGAATTTAAACTGTTGTTTTCACTATAATCTAATGAAATAGTGCTAGTAATATTGTCAATAAAGAAATTACTAAAATAAGTTGTATTGGTATTAGATAGTCTAAATCTTCTACTATCGTTTTTTCTTTTCCTTCTACTGGTTGTTGTTTCTTGAGTGTTATATGAGTTTATATTTTGAGCATAACTAAAACTTAATAAGTTACGTGTTTTGTTAGGCTTTCTGTACGACCAACTACCGTTAAAGGTTAAACGATCATACTTATCTATTGCTGACCTAGGATCGGCATCAGATCTTAAGTAGTCTAATCCTAAGTTTAAAAAACCTTTTTCTTTGGGTAATCTGTATCCTTTTGAAAGAGAAACACTATAAGATCCAGCTCGTAAAGTTGTGTTTAAAGAAAAAGGAGCTGTTCCATGAGCTCTATTAATTTTTACTAATCCAGAAGTATGATTACCATATCTAGCAGAAGATATTCCTTGAACAATATCAATAGATTCTATGTTGTTTAGACTTAAGTTTTTTAAATCTAACCCCATGTTAACGGTGTTGTTTTCGGTAATATTATTAAAACCACCAAACTTAAGACCTCTAAAGCCACTTAAATTTACATCGTTGTCTATGGGTACATCATCTATAACATAACCAACACCAAAAGTATTGTTAAGTAAATATGGATCATTATTTGTAAGAAGTCCATTGTTTACATTTCTTCTAGAAGCATCACTAAAAAATGCTGTTCTTAAACTTAATAATTGTCTTTCGTGTAAATTAGATTCAGAAATAGAATTACCTGGTATTAATTGCATTACATCAGCAACACTTTGAGCTTGTACTAAGTTTATGGCTTGTTTACCTAATACTAAATTAGAACCTGTACTTTCCTCTTTGTTTTTAGCTGTAACAATAACTTCGTCTAGTTTAAGGTCATTATCTGCTAAGCGAATAATTATATCAGACTTAAATTCCTTAACCAATAAACTAACTTTTTTCTTTCCAAGAAAAGAAAATTCTAGGGTTACAGGTAGTGTTTTAACTTGAATGTTAAATTGTCCATTCTTATCAGTTACCGTCCATTTGTTATATGGTTTTATATTTATTACTGCTTCTGAAATCGGGAGACTACTTTCAGTATCTAGCACAGTACCTTTTATTTGAGAATAACTTAAGCTTGAAAAGGTTAAAACAAGAACTAATAGGATATACTTTAAATCCATCCTTCATTTTATTTGGGTACAAAGTTATTTGTATTTAATCTAAATAAAAAAAGAAAGATTGAGATTTGATTAATTTTTAATTAATCAATAAATAAAATGTGAAAATTTAGGTTTTTTGATATTTATTGTTTTAATAATTAATGAATTTTTCAGTTTAAATGTTAAAAGTGTTGATGGTGATTTGGGTAGCTAGTTCTATTAGGTTAAAGCAAAGCCATTTACATTGTTATGGGAAGCATTTTTTTAAACGTATAATGTGTCTAAAGTTTCTTTAGATTAAGATTTCTTTTCGCTTGTTTTATAAGGTCATCTTCTCAGATAGAAAAACGAATTAGTTGCCTTTTATTCAATTTATAAACCGTTCGTCGATACTTTTCTGTTATTCAACGAAGTAATAACTGGTTTAAACTAGTATTTAAGAAACAAAGCATTTATTTGAATATTATTGATGTGTAAAATTTCAAGTAAATAATAAATGAGCAATAAATAGAAATATCTTATCTAAATCGCTATAAAATCTAAACAAATTTTAGACATAAAAATTGGTTTTTAAGCTCTCTTCAAAATAGCAAAGAAATTCATTTTGTTTAAAAAACTATATTTAAAAGAGAGAAGTAGAATTAAAATTTTTTCTCCATTTAGAGAGCGATTTTTTTTGATATAAAACTTACTACAAAGCTATGAGAGTGCATCAGAATTTTGTGAGATTAAAAATGAAGTTAAAGTGCAGCTTTTCTGAGTTTTATATGGTGATTGTGTCAAAAAAAGAGTGTAGTAAATATTGTTTTAAATGTGTGAAAGAGATGAGGTTCTGCGTTAAGTTAAATTATTAATAAGTGTATATGTTTTTATTTAAAATGTTTAGTGAATTTGAAATTAGATAAACACTATTTGTTGTAGGGGGAAAACACTATTCTGTAAAAGAAAAACACTATTTGATACAGGAAAAACACTATGTAACATGGGGAAAAAATACTCAATTCAAAAACAAATATTTGGAATCAGTACTTTCAAACAAGAAAGGTGTAAAAACAATCTGATTCTTTTAAGTCAAAAGGCAACAAAATACTTCTTCTAATTAATGTCTTTTGAAAATAAAATCTACCAAAAAATAATAATTAATGAAGTAGGACTTAAACGAGTTCTAAAAATTCAGGTGCTTAATGATGAGATATTTTCTATACAGTTAAACTTAGTTTAAAACAGCTATAAAAGATATAATTAACAAACAACGAAAGACTATAACCAAAAAATATTTAATGAAAACATAAATACAATTTATAAACAAGAAAAATCCACAAGAATCATTTTATACAAACACAATTAACCTTACATACATGAAAAAAAAAGATTCCCTATTTAGTAAATTTTCCAAAACTAAGGAGGCTAGAAAAAGAGAGCCTGACAAAATTTTTATACTGAGTTTACTCATATTTTTTAATTTTTTTCTATTTGTGCATAAAAACCATGCACAATATTCAAATACACATTACGTGCCTCCATATGTGTCTGGAGTGCAAGCAAGTAATACTCAAAATGAACAGTATTTAGTATTAACTACTTTAGAGTCAGCTGCTTTTGATGTAACTATTACATTGGGAGACGGAACAACTAAATTACCAACAGGTCAATTGGCTGCAGGAGCAGGAACATCTATTATTACGAGTGGTTCTCCCAGTCCAGGACAATACAACTCAACTACAGGAGTTGCTTCTATTAGTGCCACTAATCCATTGGTAATTAGAATTGGTGTTCGTTCTAGTGATTCAGTAGCAGGAACAGGAGTATTGACAACAAATGACATTAATACTTCTACAGGAGATTTAAACGCTTCTGTAACTCCAGGTTATGAAGATCCAAGTAATCAAGGTTTGATATTAACAGCATCCAATAACTTTTATGTAAACCTAAGGCATGATTCAGGTTCACAAGGAGGTTCCCTAACAGGAAAAGGAAGTGCTGGTTTAGGTCAAAGTTTTATAACAGGAAGTCCAGTTGCTAATAATACTTATGATCAGAATGTTTTATTTATTTCTGTAATGGCAACACAGCCAGGTACTACCAATGTTACTTTTACAGATTTTAATGGAAGAACGTTTATAGGTCACGGTACATCAACTACAATTAATAAATCTTTGAGTCAAGGAGAAACTTACGTGATAGCTCAAGTAGTAGATGGAGATGGATCAGATGCTGATTATGATACAGCGGCAGAACGAAATAGTTTTAATGGTATCTCAGTAACTTCAGATAAAGATATTGCGATAGCTTCAGGAGGATTAGCAGGACCAGATGCTTCAAGTGCTGGTAGAGATATTGGATATGATCAGTTAGTACCAGTGAGTGAAGCTGGAAGCGATTTTATTTTAGTAAGAGGACAAGGATCTGCAGCACTAGAATATGCAATAGTAGTTGCTACTCAGGCTAATACACAAGTGTTTTTAAATGGAAGTGGAACAGCAGTAACAACACTTGCTAATGTTGGAGATTATATTCTTTTAAATAGTACAAACAGTCTTTGGCAAACAGCAACTAGTAGTAATGATAATGCATATATTAGAACAGATAAACCTTCGTTTGTATATCAAACGACAAATGGAGCAAATGCGTCTAATGTATCGAGTATGAATTTGATTCCGCCAATTAGTTTATGTTCTGAAGTTTCAGAAGTAACTATTGCAAATCCATTACAGTTTGGAACAGCGTATTTAAATATTACGGTTCCAGTAGGAACTAATACAACTGTAACACCTACAGGAGGAGGAACAACTTTTGTAATAGGACCAGATGGAGGAGATGATGTTGATAATAGTAGTAATAATGTTACAGGTAATACAGAATGGTTTACACATACATATCAGATTCCTTCTGGAGTAACTTCAATCAATATTAAAGGAAATGGAGATGAGTCCGTAGGAGCTACAAATCCCATAAATGTAGGCTTTTTAGGTGCGTCAGGTAATAAAGGAGCAGCAGGATACTTTGCAGGATTTGGAGCGCCACCAAGTGCAACAGTAGATGGATCAAGTATTATGTTAGGTGGAATTGCATCTACAACTCTTAACGAACCATTAAATGCGGCAGGAGAAACAGCGGTATCATTCTCTTTCGAAGTTGAAGTTCAAGGAGATTGTACTTCTAATGTTTCTGTAGATTGGGAAGTAATAGCTGGAACGGCTCAACTAGGAACTGATTATACTTTAGCATCAGGAACAACTTCTGGAACAGCTTCTTTTACAGCACCTAGTGGTACAAGTACACAAACTATTAGCCTTCCTAATATTACAATAAAAGATGATGCTGAGGTTGAACCGACGGAAACATTAATTATCCGACTTTCTAATCCTGTAAATGCAGTATTAGGAAATACAGACACGGAAATATCTATAACAGATAATGATACGTCTGTTTCAATAGCAGCAACAGATGCTACAAAAAGTGAGGGGAATTCAGGAAATACAGCCTTTACTTTTACAGTAACTCGTACTGGAATTACTACGGGGACAAGTTCAGTAGATTATGCAATAACTGGAAGTGGAGCTAATGCTGCTGACGCAACTGATTTTGGTGGGGCATTACCATCTGGAACTGTTAATTTCGCAGCTACAGAAACTAGTAAGGTAATTACAGTGAACGTAAATGGAGATAGTGCATTTGAGCAAACTGAAGAATTTACAGTAACCTTATCAAATCCAACAGGAACAGAAATCGGAACAGCTACAGCTACAGGTAGTATTACAAATGATGACTCAGGAGTGAGTGTTAGTAGTCCGACAATAACAGAAGGAGATAGTGGGACAACGAATGCAGATGTTGTGGTAACATTAAGTTCACCAGCACCATCAGGTGGAACAACAATATATTATACCGTGGTGCCAGGAACAGCAGTAGCTGGTGTAGATTATACAGCCCCAGCGGCAAATGCTAGAATAATTATTCCAGCAGGTAGTAGTACGGGAACTATTAGTATTCCAATTATAGGAGACACTACAATAGAGGCAGATAAATCTTTTACAGTTCAAGTTACAAGAGATTTAATTATAAATGCAGGATTTCAAGATGGAACTACAGGATGGACTACAGTATCGGGAACGCCGAACTGTGCTGGAAGTTTTTCTTTTGAAGTAAATGCAGAAACAGTATATGGAGGTAGTGTTGCTTCAAATCAAGTTTTGGAAGTTGATTGCTTATCTCAAGGATATCAGGATTTTCCAACAAAAGTAGGAACTACTTACGATGTAAGTTTTATAACATCAAGAAGAACTGCAGGAGGTTCACCAGCATCTGTTAATGGAACAATTACTGTTCAAGATAATAATGGAGGAGTACTAACTAACTTAAATAGTACTACAGTAACAAAAACAAATACTACTTTTGAATATACTTCAAGTACATTTTCATTTACCGCAACAGGTACAACTTCTAGAGTATTATTTACTTCAACATTAACACAAACGCTAGGTTTAATTTTAGATGATCTTTCTGTAGAGCCACAAGTAGCAGATGCTACATCTACTGTTACAATTACAGATGATGATACTTCTGTTTCTATAGCAGCAACAGATGCAGTAAAAGCAGAAGGAACAACAGGTTCTACAGCATTCACTTTTACGGTTACTCGTAATGGAGATACTAGTGGAACAAGTGCTGTGAATTATGTTGTAACGGGAAGTGGAGCGAATCCAGCGGCAGCAGCAGATTTTGGAGGAACTTTTCCAAGTGGTACAGTAAACTTTGCAGCAGCAGAAACAAGTAAAGTAGTCACAATAAATGTGAGTGGAGATACTACTGTTGAACCAGATGAAGGCTTTACAGTAACATTGTCTAGTCCAGTTGATGTTGGTATTTTGACAGGAACAGCTATAGGAACAATTACAAATGATGATCCTACAATTACGTTTAATGATATAACAGTTACTTATGGAGATGCTAATTTTAATTTAGGAGCAACTTCAAATTCTGGAGGTACAATTACATATTCTATAGTTGGATCACCTAATGGAACAAGTTTGTCAGGTACAAATAATGAAACGGTAACCATAGGAGATGCTGGTACAGTTACCATAAGAGCAACTGTAGCAGCTAACGGAATATATACTTCAGGAACTAAAGATATTACGCTAACAATAGATCCAAAGGCGTTAACAATTACCGCTACAGATCAGAACAAAGAATACGGAAGTAGCTTAACAGGCGGTACAGGTTATACTACCTTTACTTCAGTAGGATTAGCCAACAGCGAAACGATTGGTTCAGTAACAGTAGCCTATGCAGATGGAGAAGCTGCTACGGATGCAGTTGGTACGTATACAGATGCGATTCAATTATCAGCAGCAACCGGAGGAACCTTTACAGCAAGTAACTATACGATTAGTTATGTAGATGGTGACTTAACAGTTACAGCGAAGGCGTTAACAA
>NZ_JAKRGD010000010.1:0-85069 GCF_022347705.1 Tenacibaculum sp. Cn5-46 | reverse complement strand
TGATACACAGATTCCAGTAATTACCTTGAATAATAATGTATTAGTTGAAGTTGAAGCAGGAAGCATTTATAATGATTCAGGAGCAACAGCAATAGATAATATAGATGGAAATTTAACAGGGGCAATTATAACAGTAAATAATGTTGATACATCAGTTTTAGGAGATTATCAAGTAAGGTATAATGTAGTTGATAATTCAGGAAATAATGCTATAGAAGTCATTAGAACAGTTAGAGTTATTGATACACAAATTCCAGTAATAACCTTAACAGGTAATGAAATAGAAGAGATTGAGTTCGGAGGTAGCTTTAATGATTCAGGAGCAACAGCAATAGATAATTTAGATGGAGATATTACGAAACAAATTATAATTTCAGGAAATGTTGATACAAAAGTTTTAGGAGTATATATAATAAAATATAATGTAACAGATTCATCTGGTAATAAAGCTATAGAAGTTAGAAGAGAGGTGAGAGTTAAATCAAAAAAGGTTATTGTGTATCCTAATCCAGTAGAGGTTAATTTTATTAAAATCGTTTTTCCAGAAAAAGAGTCAAGTTATTTCATAAGTGATTTTTCAGGGAGAAAGTTATTAGAAGGAAAAGTGAAAGATGGAGGAGAAATAAATATAGAAGTATTAAGTTCAGGTGTTTATCATATAAGTTTAGTTCTGAATAATAAAGTAAAGACTGTAAAGTTTTTAAAAAAATGATAAAAAAATGAGGTGTCAAAAGCACCTCATTTTTTTATGCTAAAATCTTTATGCTGTTTACTAAAATAGATTTCTATATATTTACTTCCGTTTAATTAGAATAACAAAGAAAACAGTTTTAAATATATATGAGGAATTTAGCGTTACACTGGCAAATTTTAATAGGAATGGTTCTAGGTATCCTTTTTGGATTAGGGATGACTTTTGTAGACGGAGGAAGTACATTTGTAGGAGATTGGATAAAACCTTTAGGAACCATATTCGTAAAACTATTAAAGTTAATTGCAGTACCATTGATTATAGCATCTTTAATTAAAGGAATATCTGATTTGAAGGATATTTCTAAGTTTAAGAACATCGGGCTTCGAACTATTGTAATTTATGTAGGAACTACGGTAATAGCTATAACTATAGGATTAATTTTAGTAAATGTTGTGCAGCCTGGTAACGGAATTTCAGAAGAAACAATAACTAAACTTACCGAAACCTATGCAAATAGTGGTAGTGTACAAGCTAAAATAGCAGAGGCAAGTAAACAAAAAGCGAGTGGACCTTTACAGTTTTTAGTTGATATGGTACCAGACAATGCTTTAAAAGCAATGGGGAATAACAAATCGATGTTACAAGTTATTTTCTTTACTATTTTCTTAGGAATTTCAATGCTATTAGTAGGAGAAAAGAAATCTAAACCATTAAAAAAGTTTTTTGACTCACTAAATGAGGTGGTGTTAAAAATGGTAGATTTAATCATGTTATCTGCACCCTATGCGGTATTTGCATTATTGGCAAATGTAGTGGTATCTTCTAATGATCCAGATTTATTATTAGCCTTATTAAAATATGCTTTAACAGTTATTGGAGGATTATTATTGATGGTAGCTTTCTATATGGTTTTAGTTAGTGTATTTACAAAGAAAAACCCATTATGGTTCTTAAAACAAATAAGTCCAGCGCAATTATTAGCGTTTTCAACAAGTTCAAGTGCAGCAACTTTGCCAGTAACTATGGAAAGAGTAGAAGAACATGTAGGTGTAGATAAAGAAGTATCTAGTTTTGTATTGCCTGTTGGAGCTACTATTAATATGGATGGAACAAGTTTATATCAAGCAGTAGCAGCAGTTTTTATAGCACAAGCATTAAGCTTTGATTTATCTTTTGGAGATCAGCTAACTATTATTTTAACAGCATTATTAGCTTCAATAGGTTCAGCAGCTGTACCAGGAGCTGGAATGGTAATGTTAGTAATCGTATTAGAAGCTGTAGGTTTTCCAGCAGATAAATTAGCAATAGGTTTAGCGTTAATTTTTGCGGTTGATAGACCTTTAGATATGTGTAGAACAGTTATCAATGTAACAGGAGACGCAACGGTTGCTTCATTAGTAGCAAAATCAGTTGGGAAGTTAGGAAAACCAAATCCTAAAAATTGGGATGATAATTATGATGAGGTAAAATAAATTTTCACCTTTATTCCATATAAAAAAAAATATTACTTTTATAAACACCATTGTAGCTTTTACATTGGTGTTTGTTTGTCTAAAAAGACTGATAAAAACTAACTAAATTAACTTAATACAATTTTATTGAATGAACATTTGTTTTTTAATGTATCCTTGGGAGGAAATAAACCCTGAGAATGATTCAACATTAACACTTATTCATGAGTGTGCTAAAAGAGGACATGGTGTTGCCATTTGTACGCCTTCTAATTTAACAATACGTAATAGTATAACAAATGCATTTTGTACAATTATAGAAAGAATGGATAAAGTCCCTTCAAGTATAAAGTCTTATTATAAAAAAGCAACCACACGAGAAGAAATGTTACCATTAGCAGGTTTTGATGCTATTTTTATGAGAGCAAACCCGCCATTAGATCCATTAATGTTAAACTTCTTAGATTCCGTTAAAGATGATGTATTTGTAATAAATTCGGTTCAAGGAATGCGAGAAGCGAATAATAAGTTATATACAGCGGTTTTTGAAGACCCTAACAATGAAATTATTCCAGTTACACACGTTTCAAAGAATAAAGGATATTTAATTAAAACAATTGAAGAATCAGAAGCTGATAAAATGATTCTAAAACCATTAAATGGTTATGGAGGATCAGGAGTAATTCTAATAGAAAAATCGGCAATGGGTAATATTAATTCTTTGTTAGATTTTTATATTAGTAAAAGTGATGGTTCATCAGATTATGTAATTCTTCAAGAGTATATTGAAGGAGCAGAAAAAGGAGATGTACGTATTTTATTACTAAATGGTTTACCAATTGGTGCTATGAAACGTATACCTGGAGAAAAGGATCATCGTTCTAATGTTACAGCAGGAGGAAGGGTAGAAAAGCATAAACTTACCAAGGCAGAAAAAATACTTTGTGAAAAAATAGGGCCTAAATTAGTAAAAGACGGACTCTACTTTGTAGGGATAGATGTTATTGGAGGTAAACTAGTTGAGGTAAATGTAATGAGTCCAGGAGGAATAACCTACATTAATAAAGTTTCTAAAGTAAAGCTTCAAGAAAAAGTAATAGACTTTTTAGAAAGCAAAGTATTAGAAAAGAATGCTGCTTTTATTAGAATGACTAATTTAAAAAGGACAGTAGATGAAGCTTAATGTAAATGAAGCGATTGTTACTGTAGAATGGTTATATCAAAACTTAAAAGCAGAAAACTTAATAATATTAGATGCTACTATAACTAAAGTAGGAACTGCAGGAAATAAAGAGCAAGTTAAACAACAAGTACCTAATGCTGTTTTTTTCGATTTAAAAAATGTTTTTTTAGATAAAAATGGAGAGTTTCCTAATACCATTCCTTCAGAAAAATATTTCCAAGAAGAAGCACAAAAGTTAGGAATAAACAAGGATAGTTGTATTGTTGTTTATGACGATTTAGGAGTGTATTCAGCTCCTAGAGTGTGGTGGTTGTTTAAAACTTTTGGTTTTGATAACATAGCAGTATTGAATGGAGGACTACCAAACTGGTTAAAACATGATTACCCAGTTGAGATTCCAAAATTTAAAGAAATAGTTAAAGGTGATTTTACTGCAAATTATAAAAGAGAAAAAGTAGGTTTTGTAAAAGATGTATTAGAAGCATCAAATAAAGAAGAACTAATATTAGATGCACGTTCAAATGGAAGATTTCATGCGACAGTAGCAGAACCTAGAACAGATTTAAGAGGAGGTCATATTCCAAATTCTAAAAGTTTACCATATACAGAATTGCAAAGAGAAGGAATAATGAAATCAAAAGAAGAGCTTCAAGAAATATTTCAAAAGTTAAATCCTAAAAATGAAGAAGCTATTTTTTCATGTGGATCAGGAATAACGGCTTGTATTTTGGCATTAGGAAGCGAAATATCAGGAAATAAAAATTATAAAGTATACGATGGTTCATGGACAGAATGGGCCAGTAAAATAGAATTACCAATAGAGAAATAGATGAGTTTAGATTGGACAAAAAGAGAGTTTGAAGTGTACGTATTATTGTACGCAGCACACTGTAACCATATAGAAACAAAAGAAGAGCGAGCATATATATTATCGAAAGTAGATGAAGCTACTTTTAATAAAATGCATACTGAGATTGTGGTAGAAACAGAGCATCAAAATTTAGAAAAAATACAAACTTATTTGAATGAAAACTCATATTCTATTCAAGATAAAAGAGAATTAATTCAAGATATAAAAGAAGTTTTTTTTGCTGATGGAACTGTGGATGCAGTTGAAAAGAAAGTATTTTCATTGTTGCAGAAAATTTTAAGTTAGTATGGTAAAACTTACTATTGAAGAGATTATTCAAAAAATTCAAAATGAAGAAATTTTTGAAGCAGTATCAAGCGATTATTCTTTTACTCTAAAAATAGAGGAATATGTGCCTTATGTGTGTGGAGCAGTTCATGATGGGCATCAATTCAGAAAGGAATTGTGGGAAAACTGTATTCATACAGAATATGAAAGATGGTACGAAGAAGATCCAGCAACTAAAGCTATGGTTCAATCGCATCCAATAGTAATAGCAGGTTTAGATTCTCGTTTTGAATACGATTTGAATAGAGCACCAGAAACGGCGATTTATAACGATGCTTGGGGAAAACAGTTATGGAAAGAACCCCTTTCAAAAGAAAATAGAAATAAAAGCCTAGAAAAGCATACTAATTTTTACAAAGTAGTATCGAGTCTTATTTCTAAAATAGAAGAAAATTTTGGCTGTTGTATAGTATACGATATGCATTCTTATAATTGGCAACGTTGGGATAGAGAAGTGCCTACATGGAATCTGGGTACTAAAAACGTAAACAATGAAAGATATGATGATTTTATAGAGTCATGGAGAGAAATTCTAGAAAAAACACCAATGCCTAATGGGATTCAATCTACTTCTAAAATTAACGATACCTTTCAAGGAAATGGCTATTTTTTAAAATACATAACTAGCAATTTTACGAATACATTAGTTCTTGCGACAGAGGTTGCAAAAGTATATTGTGATGAATTAACACAGGTTATGTACCCAGAAGTTGTAATTGCAGTAGAAGATTACTTAAAAAGAGCGTTAAAAAAGCATGCTGAAGCTTTTTATAAAGTACACAAGTTGTAAATTTGTACCACTTTTTGAAAACGAATAATGATGAATGAGACTCAAGTAGATAAGAAGTCACTTATTGAAATAGATAATTACATAGATGCTTTAGTAAAAAAAATAGAGTTATTAAGCTATGTAAATCCAGTAAATATAGAAGAGGAAAAACAAAAGTTTTTTGCATCAAAATATTTAACAGATCCACAGTTCAAGTATCCTAAAAGAGATTTTGATAAGTTTAAATTACATCGTAAGTTTTTTACCTTACCGTTAGAGTCGATAGAAGATGAGACAATTCGTAATTTATATGAAGAAATAATTTATTCTTATTCTGGTTTAATCCAATGTATAGAAACAATAGGAGAAGGTAAAAAGTTTTATTATAACAGCTTACGATCATTTGGAACACCAACAGAAGATGATGTAGAAAATGCGAAGTTTATTTTACATTTTGAAGATGAGGTGGATGTAGATAATATTTTTGCTCCGAAATATAGCCCAGAAGAAGCAGAAGAGATATTTAGGGAATATAGTACTAACTATGAGTTTGATTATAATATCAAACAATCAACGACTATGAGTGCTATAGCTATGGTTTTAAATAATATTAAAACCTTAGTTATAAATGGAAATCATACATTTTCAGAAAATGAAATGGCTATTTTAACTCACCATGAAATTGGAGTACATATGGTTACTACAATGAATGGCTTAGAGCATTCACTAAAGATTTTTTCACATGGATTTCCTAATAATGTAGAAACCCAAGAAGGTTTAGCAGTTTTTAGTGAGTATATGTCTGGAAACTTAACTCTTAAAAGATTAAAAGAATTGGCGTATAGAGTGTTGGCAGTGAATGGATTGGCAAAAGGGTACTCTTTCTCAAAAACATTTAGATCATTACATAATACGTATGATTTAGACAGAGAACATGCTTTTTATATAACAGTAAGAGCTTATAGAGGAGGAGGATTTACAAAAGATTATTTGTATTTAACTGGCTTAAAGAAGATTTACGATTATTATCAGTCAGGAAAAGATTTGAGTTTGCTGTTAACAGGAAAAGTATCGTTAGATTTTATTGAAGATATAGAATATTTAATGAAGAATAATTATGCTGTAAAAGCGAAGCATGTAACAAAAGCATATTCTCAAAACTTAAATAAGAATACAACCATAGATTTTATATTAAAAAACTTAAAATAAGAAAGTAAAAAAGCTGTTATATCAGCTTTTTTACTTCTTGTTTAATAAATATTATTGAGGCTTGTGTAGGATTTTCATTTTGAGAATAATCAATCAAAATATTTTCACGAAAATCTTTGGCTGTTTCAGAAGTTTCAGCAGTTTTTCTAAATTTAGCAATAATACCAAGTTTTGCAGCTAAAATAGCTTTCCAGCTATCTTCAGAAACATATAATTGTTGTACTAAGTTATGTTCAAATTCTTGTTCAATATTAGCAATTAATAATTGTAAATAATTATTAGTATCATCACCAATAGGCTTAACACGAGTTAATAATTTTGAAGGATTAATACGTTCGCAAAACAATAATAAACGCTCATAAGCTTGAAGCTTAATAGGTAAACTTTCACGTTTTTTCTCAACTAAAGCCTGAAATTTTTTTTCATTATTATCTTGTTCAATAAATCGGCTTAAAATTAAATAAGCAACACCTCCAGTAATTAAAGCAGGTAAGGCATAAGCTAATCCTTCTAAAATTTGATCTTCCATTTTTTATGTAATTATTCGAAAGGCTAAGATACAAGTCTTCTTTAAAAAGAAGATGTAGAAGCGATATAAAAAATAGAATTATATTTGTGAATAAAAAAAGGCGTACATTCTTTATAAAACCTAAAAGAATGGTTAATTTTCCGTTTTCAAAATTCTTTCAACTTTTTTCTATTGAATACTTATTTAGAACAACTTAACGAACCACAAAGAGCAGCCGTTTTACAAAAAGATGGCCCAATGATAATTATTGCAGGTGCAGGATCAGGAAAAACAAGAGTTTTAACCTACCGTATTGCACATATGATGCAACAAGGAGTAGATTCTTTCAATATTTTATCGTTAACCTTTACAAATAAGGCGGCACGTGAAATGAAAGAACGTATTGCAGGAGTTGTGGGACATAGTGAAGCAAAAAATTTATGGATGGGAACATTCCACTCTGTTTTTGCAAGAATATTACGTTCAGAAGCAGATCGTTTAGGATATCCATCTAATTTTACCATATACGATTCACAAGATTCAGTTCGATTGATTACAACAATAATCAGAGAAATGAAATTGGATAAAGACCGTTACAAACCAAAGCAAATTTTAAGCAGAATATCTTCGTTTAAGAATAGCTTGATAACGGTAAGAGCATATTTCAATAATTCAGATTTACAGCAGGCAGATTTAGAAGCTAGTAGACCTAGAGTAGGAGATATTTATAAGGCTTATGTAGATAGATGCTTTAAGTCTGGAGCAATGGATTTTGATGATTTACTATTGAGAACGAATGAATTATTGACACGTTTCCCAGAAGTTTTAGCAAAATATCAAGATCGTTTTAGATATATCATGGTAGATGAGTACCAAGATACAAACCACTCACAATATTTAATTGTAAGAGCATTAGCAGATCGTTTTCAAAACATTTGTGTAGTAGGGGATGATTCACAGAGTATTTATAGCTTCCGTGGGGCAAATATTAATAATATTTTAAATTTCCAGAAAGATTATCCAGATGTTAAAACTTTCAAGTTAGAGCAAAATTATCGATCAACAGGAAACATAGTAGAAGCTGCAAATAGCGTAATAGACAAGAATAAAACGAAGTTAGATAAGGAAGTTTGGACAGCAAATGATGCAGGAGAAAGCATTAAAATAATGCGAACAATTTCCGATGGAGAAGAAGGACGTTTTGTAGCACAATCAATATGGGAAAACCAAATAAATAATCAGCTAACAAGTGATTCATTTGCTATATTATATCGTACTAATGCACAATCAAGAGCAATAGAAGATGCATTACGAAAGAAAGATATAAAGTATAAAATCTACGGAGGAATATCGTTTTATCAAAGAAAGGAAATCAAAGATTTGTTATCATACTTACGTATGCTAATAAATCCAAATGATGAGGAAGCTTTAAAAAGAATTATCAATTATCCAGCTCGTGGAATTGGAGCAACAACGGTAGATAAATTAGCAATTGCTGCAAATCATTATAAAAAATCAATTTTTGAAATCTTACTGAATTTAGATAAGGTAGATATTAAGATCAATTCAGGAACAAAAAACAAACTTGAGAATTTTGTTAGAATGATACAGCGTTTTCAAATTGAGGCTCAAAAGATGAATGCTTTTGAAGTTGCAGATTTGGTTGTAAAACAAACGCAGTTAGTTAAAGACTTACAAAAAGACGGTACACCAGAAGGAGTAAATAAGGTAGAAAATGTTCAGGAATTATTGAATGGAGTAAAAGACTTTATTACCGATAAAATAGAAACGGGAGAAGATGCATCATTAACATCATTCTTAGAAGACGTAGCGCTTGCAACCGATTTTGATAGCGAAAAAGACGATACACCTTGTGTATCTTTAATGACAATTCACTTATCAAAAGGACTAGAGTATCCATACGTGTATATAGTTGGTTTAGAAGAAAGTTTATTTCCTTCGGCAATGAGTATGAATACACGAAGTGAATTAGAAGAAGAACGACGTTTATTCTATGTGGCCTTAACAAGAGCGGAAAAAGTAGCATATTTAACTTATGCACAAACACGTTATCGTTGGGGGAAACTTACTGATGGAGAACCAAGTCGTTTCTTAGAAGAAATAGATGATAAATTTGTAGAGCATTTAGCACCAAAAGCACCAGAGCCATCGGCAAATAGGTTTATAGACGCTAGTTTATTTGATGATACACCAAATAAAATTCGCTTTCAAAAACCAATTCAGAAAAAAAGAAAAGAGTTCTTATCGAAAAAAGAAAAACCAAATTTAGTACCACCAAAAAGTAAAATGAAGAAGGTGTCGGAAGTAAATTCAAAAATGAATTTATTTGATGGAGAAATAGTGGTGGGGAATTTTGTAGAACACAATCGATTTGGAGCAGGAGAAGTAATTGCTTTAGAAGGTAAAGGACCAAATAAAAAAGCAGAAATTAAATTTGGTACAGTAGGTAAGAAGAAATTATTACTACAATTCGCAAAATTAAAAGTAATCGGATAGTTAATTCATAATAATTACCTATTTTGCGTATATAAATAAAGAGAAAATGACGTTTGATTTAGAATATAATTCGGAAAGGGATAATTTAATAATTCCCGAATACGGAAGACATATACAGAAATTAGTAGATCATTGTGTAGCTTTAGAAACAAAAGAAGAAAGAAACACAATGGCTAAAGCTATTATAGATGTAATGGGGAATTTACAACCTCATTTACGTGATGTCCCAGATTTTAAACATAAATTATGGGATCAGCTTCATATTATTGCCGATTTTAAATTGGATGTAGATTCGCCTTATGAAACACCATCAAAAGAAGAATTAACAGAAAAACCAGCAAAATTAGCATATCCAAAATCAGCTTCAAGATATCGTTATTATGGAAATAACATTCAAACCATGATTGACATTGCATTGACATGGGAAGAAGGAGATAAAAGAGAAGCTTTAGTGTTTACAATAGCAAATCATATGAAAAAATGCTATTTAAATTGGAATAAAGATACGGTTGAAGATGCAGTTATTTTTAAGCACTTATACGATTTATCTGGTAAAAAAATAGATTTAAGAGATTCAGAAGAAGTATTATCAGAAAGTAAAAGTTTGCTTAGAAAAAGAAACAATCAAGGACAGAATAAAGGAAGTCAAAAAGGAAAATCTAACTACAGTAATAAATATAGAAAAAAGTAAATGGCATCATTTAAAATTGAAGGAGGTCACAAATTAAACGGAGTAATTACACCTCAGGGAGCGAAAAATGAAGCATTACAAATTATATGCGCAGTCTTATTAACTTCAGAAAAAGTAATCATTAATAATATTCCAGATATTATTGATGTAAATAAGTTAATTTTTATCTTAGGAGAGTTAGGTGTTAAAATTGAAAAATTAGGGCCGAACTCATACAGTTTTCAAGCAGATGATATTAATTTAGGATACTTAGAATCAGCTGATTTTAAAAGAGATGGAAGTTCGTTAAGAGGGTCAATTATGATAGTTGGACCATTATTAGCGCGTTTTGGAAAAGGATATATTCCACGTCCAGGAGGAGATAAAATTGGTCGTAGAAGATTAGATACACACTTCGAAGGATTTATAAATTTAGGAGCAAAATTCCGTTATAATAAAGAAGAATATTTCTACGGAGTAGAAACAGAAACTGGATTGGTAGGAACAGATATGTTACTTGATGAGGCATCAGTAACAGGAACAGCAAATATTGTTATGGCAGCAGTATTAGCTAAAGGAACTACTACAATTTATAATGCAGCCTGCGAGCCATATATTCAACAATTATCAAAAATGTTGAACTCAATGGGAGCGAAAATTTCAGGAGTTGGATCTAACTTATTAACTATCGAAGGAGTAGAGTCTCTAGGAGGTTGTGAGCATAGAGTACTACCAGATATGATTGAAATAGGAAGTTGGATTGGTATGGCAGCAATGACACGATCTGAATTAACTATTAAAGATGTTAGCTGGAAAGATTTAGGTCAAATACCAAGTGTATTTAGAAAATTAGGAATCAATTTAGAAAAAAGAGGTGACGATATTTTCATCCCAGAGCAAGAGAGTTATGAAATTCAAAACTATATAGATGGATCTGTATTAACAGTTTCTGATGCACCTTGGCCAGGATTTACTCCAGATTTATTAAGTATAGTATTAGTGGTAGCTACTCAAGCTAAAGGAACTGTTTTAATACATCAAAAAATGTTTGAAAGTCGCTTATTCTTTGTAGATAAGTTGATTGATATGGGAGCTAAAGTAATTTTATGTGATCCTCATAGAGCTACAGTTATTGGACATAACTTCGAATCGCAATTAAAAGCTACTAAGATGACTTCACCTGATATTAGAGCTGGTATTTCTTTATTAATAGCAGCATTATCAGCAAAAGGAACTAGTATTATTAATAATATTGAACAAATAGATAGAGGGTATGAAAATATTGAAGCCCGTTTAAAGTCTATCGGAGCTAAAATAGAAAGAATAGAAGATTAGTCTATTTTAATAGAACAAAAATACATTTAGAGTTAAAAAAAATCGTGTCTACTTGACACGATTTTTTTATTGACTTTTTTTAATGATGATCATGATCGTCATGCTTTGATTTTTCTTCAGACATCATTTTATGATCTTCTTTTTTTATAGTGTTGTGCTCTCTTACTATTTTTTTATGATCCTCAATCATTTGTTTCTGTTCATCTTGGATTTTTTTATGGTCTTTCATCATTTGTTCTAAAGAAATTTTTCCCGTCATATGGTTTTCTTCAAGAGATTTATGCTCATTAATTAACCTTTTATGATTATTAATTAATACATCATGAGATTTTAAAATACTCGCATGAGCTTTTTCGTTTTCTAAATGCAATGAGTCATTTTCTATATCTTTATGAGAATTCATCATGTGAGTATGATCATGGTTCATATGATCATGTGTTTTTTCCATTTCTTCATGTATTTTAAGCATTCTTTCATATTCAACAATGAATGCTTTATGTTCATCAGAATCGGCTAGATTTTTTTTACAGGATAAGATTGTTAAAATAAATAAAAACAAAAATGTTTTTTCTAAGATTGATTTCATAAGGGGTAAAATTTGAGCTACAAGATAAAAAAATATGCTTGTATAATATTCATAATAAAAGAATATTGAAGAATTTATCTTCGTAATAAACAAAAAATAGGATGATAAAATTTTTGATAATTTTCTTTTTAACGGCTCATTAACAAGCCTACCAATAGATTTTCCTATTTTTGAAAAACAAAGAAAAGAATTTATGAAGTTTCAAAAACCCTTTACATTATTAATTATCTTTTTTACAATAACCTTATTTTCACAAACAAGTGATATATACAGAGGAGAAAAAGATAAAGTTCATGACTTGATTCATACCAAATTAAAAGTAGATTTTAATTTTGAAAATAAAGAGTTAAATGGGGAAGAATGGTTGACTTTAAAACCTCATTTTTATGAAACTTCAAAAGTAACATTAGATGCAAAGGCTATGCTTATTCATAAAGTATCTATGAATAACAAACCACTTGAATATAATTATGATAATTTTGAGTTAATTATAGACTTACCTCGTGCTTATAAAAGAGATGAACAGTTTACAATTTATATAAAGTATACTGCGCGTCCAGAAAAGGTAAAACAACAAGGAAGTGCAGCTATAACTTCGGCAAAAGGATTGTATTTTATAAACCCAACAGGATTAGATAAAAATAAGCCTACACAAATTTGGACACAAGGAGAAACAGAGGCGAGTAGCTGCTGGTTTCCAACAATAGATGCACCAAATCAAAAAACATCACAAGAAATTTATATAACTGTACCCAACAAGTTTGTTACGCTTTCAAATGGAAAATTAGAAAAACAAACTAATAATGCTAATGGTACTAGAACTGATTATTGGAATTTTACTCAAAAACATGCACCATACTTGTTTTTTATGGGAATTGGAGAATATGAAATAGTAAAAGATACTTATAAAAATATTCCAGTTGATTATTATGTAGAAAAAAAATATGCTCCATATGCAAAAGAGATTTTTGGAAATACACCAGAAATGCTTGCTTTTTTCTCTAAAATAACGGGGATAGAATATCCTTGGAATAAGTATGCTCAGATTGTTGGACGCGATTATGTTAGTGGAGCAATGGAAAATACTACAGCAGTTATTCATGGAGAAAGAGCTTATCAAGTACCAGGTCAGTTAATAGATGATAATGTACAAGAAAATACAATAGCACATGAAGCATTTCATCATTGGTTTGGAGATTTGGTAACAGCAGAAAGTTGGAGTAACCTAACAGTAAATGAAAGCTTTGCTAACTACAGTGAGTATTTATGGAGAGAGTATAAATATGGAAAAGAAGATGCAGATTCACATTTGTTTGAAGATACAGAAGCTTATAAAAATGGTCAGAATTTCGACAAACATTTAGTACGTTTTAACTATGATGACAAAGAAGATATGTTTGATGCTGTTAGTTATAACAAAGGAGGAGCTATTTTACATATGCTACGAAAATATTTAGGAGATGAAGCATTTTATGCAGGTTTAAATAAATATTTAACAACAAATAAGTATGGAGCAGCAGAAGCACATCAATTACGTTTAGCTTTTGAAGAAGTTACAGGAAAAGATTTAAACTGGTTTTTTAATCAATGGTATTTTAACAGTGGACATCCAAAATTAGAAATATCATATGACTATAATAAATTAAGAAAAACGGTAACAGTTAATATTATTCAAAATCAAGCAAATGAATTTAAATTCCCTTTTGCAATAGATATTTTTGAAGGAAACAAACGTACGCGTCATAATGTATTTGTAGAAGGAAAAGATGCATCGTTTACTTTTCCTTTTGTAAAGCATCCAGATTTAATTCAGGTAAATGCTGATGGAGTTTTATTATGTGATGTAGTTGAAAATAAAGTTTTAAGTGATTATATACATCAACTAAAACATGCAGAAAATTATATGCATAAAAGAGAAGCTTTATTAGAAGTAGCAAAAAAACAAGATGATAAAAAGGCTTTTAATGCAATAGCTAATGCTATGAGTGATGATTTTTATAAAATAAGAATTTTAGCATTAGAAAATATAAACTTAATCAATAAGTATTCTAAAAAGAGGGTTATTGATAAGATTATGCAAATAGCTATGAACGATCCTAAAACATTAGTACAAGCGGCAGCTATTGAAACCTTAGGGAAATTAACAGACCCAGAATTAAAGTCAGTTTTTGAAAAAGGTTTAAAAAGCAAATCATATTCTGTTTTAGGAAAGTCGTTAGTAGGAATGTATTATATAGACAAAGCCTTAGCTATTCAAAAATCTAAAACATTACCTATAGAGGTAAAGAAAATTATCGCAACTCCATTAACAAGAATTTATTTAGAAGAGAATGATGATGAGGAATTAACATTTATTGCTGGTAATGTAATGTCGGGTATGTTTTTAAGTCAGAGTAAAAAAATACAGAAATTATACAAGAAAGCATTCGATAAAATTGCAAAAAGTAATAAAACAGCTGCAATTCAGAATTTAGCAGACGATATAGTAGCAAAAGGATTACAGTATAAGCAATATAATTTTGATAAAGTAGGTGTAAATTTATTACGCCAGATAGCTCAAAAACAAAAGAAAGAAAAGTTAAGTAATCAAGAAAAAAACATTGCAATCGTAAGAATTGCCATGGCAAAATTACTAGAGTAAAAAAATAGATTTTAAATAAAAAAGAATCCTTAGTTTTGGCACAATAGTTGTCTTTCCTATCGAAACTTAAATTTTATGAACAAAACTACTTTACTACTACTATCTTCAATCTTTATTATGCTTTCGTGTAGTAGTGTAAAAACTACAGAAAAAGCAATTAATTCAGGTGATTATGAAAAAGCAATTTCATTATCGATAAAAAACTTAGCAAGAAATAAGTATAAGAAAAAGAATCAGCCTTATGTTATCATGCTTAAGAATGCTTTTAATAAAGCAGTAGATAGAGATGTATCTAAAATAGAATTTTTAGAAAAGGAAAATAATCCAGAAAATTTAGAAACTATTTATAGTTTATATCAACGATTAAATAATAGACAAGAACGAATCAAACCGTTATTACCTTTAAAAGATGTTGTATCAGGTAATAATGTGAGTTTTCAAATTGTAAACTATGACGATCAAATTATAACTTCAAAAGAAAATTATTCAAACTTTTTATATCAAAAAGCTAAAGATTTGTTAGCCAATGGAAGTTTTAATAAGATGAATTACAGAAGAGCTTTTGATGAGTTCCAATACTTAGATAAAATCAATCCAAACTATAAAAATACAAGGAGCTTAATAGAAGAAGCGCATGCGAAAGGAACTGATTTTGTTTTCTTATCGGTACATAATGAAACAAGACAAATTATTCCTAGAAGGTTAGAAAATGACTTATTAGCAATTGATACTTATGGGTTAAATGATTTATGGACAGTATACCATTCAAAAAGAGACTCAAGAGTAAGATATGATTTTGATTTAGAGTTAAATCTAAGAAACATAGATGTTTCTCCTGAACAAATTCGTGAAAAGGAAATTGTAAAAGAAAGAAGAATTAAAGATGGCTTTAAATATTTAAAAAACGATCAAGGTGCGTTTGTAAAAGATAGTTTAGGGAATAAAATTAAAGTAGATAAATTTAGAAAAGTAAGATGTCACTTATATAAATTTACTCAATTTAAAAGTAGTAAAGTGAGTGGTGTTGTTAAATATATAGATAATACCAATAATCAATTAGTAGAAAGATTTCCAATTCAAAGTGAATTTGTTTTTGAACATATTTATGCAGATTATGATGGTGATAAAAGAGCTTTAGACGATACGTTTTTAGGATTAATTAAAGTTAGAGCAGTACGTTTTCCATCAAATGAGCAAATGGTTTATGATACAGGAAGGGATTTGAAACAAAAACTTAAAGCTATTGTAACACGTAATAAGTTCAGACATTAAAACAAGAATTAAATAATATAAAGCTCTCGCATTAAGTGGGAGTTTTTTATTTTTATACTCTATGGATTTATTTTCTCAATTTACCGATTCACCTATTAATCTACTACCTAAAGACGGAACTGTAAACTACCATGGTATAGTATTAAGTAGGGAAGAGGCTGATAGATATTATGATGTTCTTTTAAATTCTATAGCTTGGAAAAATGATGAAGCTATTGTTTTTGGAAAATTAATAACAACAAAACGAAAAGTAGCTTGGTATGCAGAAAAACCATTTGAATATTCATATTCGAACAGAACCAAAACAGCACTCATTTTTAATGAAGAATTATTAGCATTAAAAGAATTGGTTGAAAAAGAAACTAAAGAAACCTATAATTCATGCTTACTGAATTTATATCACGATGGTTCTGAAGGAATGGCTTGGCATTCAGATGGAGAAAAAGATTTAAAGAAAAATGGAGCAATAGCATCGTTAACTTTAGGAGCAGAGCGTAAGTTTGGGTTTAAGCACAAAGAAACCAAAGAAACAGTTTATAAAGTCTTAGAGCATGGTTCTTTGTTGGTGATGAAAGATGAAACACAAACACATTGGTTACATAGATTACCACCAACAAAAAAGGTGCATAGACCTAGAATAAATTTGACTTTTAGAACTATAGAGAAATAATTATTTCAATTGATCAAAAAAAGTTAGTTTATAATCAGGTAATAATTTTGGATTGGTAATTTTTATAAAATCTTTTAAAACTAAATCAGGTCTAACAGGAGCTAATTCAAAATATAAAAACCCACCAGTTTTTCCTTTTCTACTTCCAATTGTATAAACACTTCCATTATTTAAAGCATCAAATTCTTTGTAATGATTATTTACACTTACTAATTGTTCTTTGGTTTCAAATAAGCCACAACCTATCCAGTAATCGGCATGTTTACCTTTATCTAAAATACTTTCAAAACTCAATTGTAAACTACCAGTTCCTTTAGTGTTTTTCCATAAATAATTTAAGTTAGCATCTTTTAAATAAGTTGCCATAAAACTTTCTCCAGCAGGAACATTCCATACATTTTTAAACATACTACCAGATAAAACTGTAGGTTGTTTACCTTTATTGTTTTTAGCTATTTCTTTAGCTTTCAGATAATTTTGTTCTATAGTTTTAAAAATACTATCAGCTTCTTTTTCTTTATTAAGTAAAGCACCAAAAAATTTAATCCATTCAGCTCTCCCTAAAGGAGTTTCTTCTAGCCAATCTCCATTAAAAATAACAGGTATTCCAGTTTTTTTAATGTTTTCATATAATTTATTATTAGGATGTAATGAAAAAGCAATAACTAATTCAGGATGTAAATCCATTAACTTTTCAGTATTCATATTCTGTTCAGAACCTAGCTCAACAATTTTGCCTTCTTCAATTCGTTTTCTAGTTTTTTCTGAAGAAATATATTTTGTGTGAGGAAAGCCTATTAATTTTTCCTCACTACTTAAAAGTTCTAACATAGGTACATGAGTAGTACTTGTAACAACTAACCTTTCAATAGGAGTTTTTATTTCATTTTTAGAAATATTAGTACTATTACTAAGAGTATAAACAAATTGTTTTTTTGAGTTTTGAAATACTCTTTTAAATATTAGTTTTTTTTGTCCTTCTTGTGTGATAATATCAAAACCTTTAGCGTATTTGATAGGGCTAATAATAGTTTCTGATTTAGAAATTTCTTTATTTTCGGATTTCTTGCATTGAAGAAATAAAAAAGAAATGACGATAAGTAAAGTATTATATTTCATTTTAATTATAAGGTGAATTTTATAATGTGACCGTAATTTAATTTTAAATCAAAAGATTTATCTAAAGAAGTTTTATTTATATAAGCCGATAAACTTCTTATAACACCAGCATGTGTTACAATAACAATTCGTTCTTTATTGAGTAATAATATTTCAGTTAAAAAATTAACTGTTCTTGTATGTAAATCAACATATGATTCTCCATTTGTTGCAGGAATATTAACAAAATCATTCATCCAGGTATCAAGTTCCTCTTTATTAATATCATTCCATTTTTTTAACTCCCAATCACCAAAATCAAGTTCTTTTAAACGATCGTCAAAGTTAATTGTATGACTTAACTCTTTAGCTAATAATTTACAACGTTTTAAAGGGCTTGAAAAATATAGGGTATCAGAATTATTTGAATTAATTTCTTTTAGAATAGGTTGAATTTCTTCAACAAATGTCTTAGCTACAGGAATATCTGCTTGCCCGTAGCAAATTCCTTTTTCAATATCTGGTGTTGTATGACGAACTAAAATAATTTCCATATAACTAATAACGATAAATAAAAAACAACTTCAGTAACTTGTTGCAAAGCTCCTGCACAATCACCGGTTTGACCACCAATCCATTTTTTAAAAAAATACCCCATATATAAATAAGTAATTATTAATGGAATTAGTACGCCAAAGATTTTAAAGTTTTCAAAAAATAGAAGAGGTAGAAGACCAAAGAAACCAGAAATGATAATTGATTTAGTACTCATTTTCTGAGTTGTAGGTTTCACTTTAGAACTGTCGATATCTCTTACATATTCATGTGTATATAGTAATATTGTAGCTATAAATCTACTTATAGTGTGCCCCGCAATTATGATTAAAGGAATATTTTTTGAGCTTATACTGAGTTCATATAAACTTACTGTTTTTAATGAAAGTATAGATACCAAACCAACAACTCCAAAAGTACCTAATCTGGAATCTTTCATTATTGTTAGAATTTTTTCTTTAGTCCAGCCACCACCAAAACCATCACAAACATCAGCAAAGCCATCTTCATGAAAAGCTCCTGTGGCCCAGATTGAAGCAACAAAACTAAGTATAATAGAAATAGCTGGATTGAAAATATGAGAAGCGCCATAATATATAGCTGCAGAAATAGCTCCAATGAGTGTGCCTACTAAAGAAAAATAACGACTACTTTTATTTAAAATTTCAGGTGAGTGATCGACCCATTTAGGACAAGGGATTCTAGTGAAAAATAGTACTGCAGTCAAAAAATAGTGAACTTGTTTTTTCATAATAAATTTTAAGCTTCTGAAACATTTGCACTCTTAAAAGTAGCCATTTCATTTAAAAAACTAATAGCCGATTTTACTATAGGAAAAGCAATTGCAGCACCTGTCCCTTCACCTAAACGTAAACCTAAATTAAGTAAAGGTTTTACTTTTAAAAAATCGAGCATTTTTTCATGTCCTTGTTCACCAGATGTATGACAAAATATACAATAATCTAATACGTTTTTATCGATAGCTTGTGCAGCTAGTAATGCTGAAGTAACAATAAAACCATCAATTAGAATGGTCATTTTTAAAGATGCAGCTTCTAAAATAGCTCCACACATCATTACAATTTCAAAACCACCAAAAGAAGATAAGGCGTCAATCGGAGATTGTATTTGATTGATATGTAAATCAAAAGTTTTACGAAGAATCTCTGCCTTTTTAATGACACCTTCATCATTTAATCCTGTTCCTTTTCCAACACTCTGTTCAATTGGAATAGTAGTGAAATAACTCATTAAAAGAGAAGCAGCTGAAGTATTACCGATCCCCATTTCACCAAAGCCAATAACGTTGGTGCCGTTTTTAAATATTTCTTGAACAATTAGTTTACCTTTTTCTAAAGCTAACAAACATTCTTCAGTATTCATTGCTTTTTCTATACTGTAATCTTTAGTTCCTTTTGAAATTTTAGCATCTATTAGATTAGGTGAAGTTTCAAAATTAGCATTTACACCGGCATCTACTATTTTTAATTGAATATTATTTTGATTACAAAAAACATTAATAGCAGCTCCATTGTTTAAAAAATTATAAACCATTTGTTGCGTAACTTCTTGGGGATATGGAGTAACTGAACTTGAATTTACAATACCATGATCACCAGCAAAAACAACTATTGAAGGCTTTTCTAGGGTAGGAGAAACAGTATTTTGAATTAATCCTATTTGTAAAGCAATATTTTCTAATACACCTAAAGAACCTATAGGTTTTGTTTTAAAATCTATTTTCTCTTGTAATTGTTCTTTAATATTTTTTGATAAAGGAGTTATGTTAGTAGTATACATTGGTGGTTATTTTAAAGTTAAAGGCAAACCAGACACCATGAATGTGGCTTTATCGGCTTTTTTTGCTATATATTGATTTACCCAACCTTGCAGTTCTGTAAACTTTCTTCCAGATTCAGAGTTAGCATGCAGTCCCATACCAATTTCATTAGAAATAATAATAATTTTTGCATCTATTTCAGTCAAAGCATCAATTTCTTTTTTAGCTAATTTTAATGCTTTTTCAATATCATATTTAGTATCTACAAAAAAGTTGGTAAGCCATAAGGTAACGCAATCAATAACTACAGTCATTTCTTTAGTGATTTTTGTACTGATCAACTTTTCTTCTTCAATAGTAGTCCAACGTTCATCTCTATCTGAAACATGTCTATTTACTCGTTTTTTGAAATCATCATCCCAAATTCTAGAAGTAGCCAAATAAAATGGAGTATTTGATAATGATTCGGCTAATTGTTGGGCATAACTGCTTTTTCCCGAACGTTCACCACCTGTTATATAATAAATCATGTTGAAGAAATAAATTGTAAGCAAATATTGGAAAGATTTTTTAGAAAAAGAAAATTATAAATGAGAACTATGTATTTTTGCGAACCTAAATTTTAATATCTATGAAAGTATCTTCTTTTATGCCAGCTGTAACTCAAATGATTTATGATATGGGCTTACAAGATTATTTAGAGGGCATTACATTTGAGTGCCCAGCAATTGCTTTACAAGAAAAGAAGGTTGCTGTGAAGTACAAATTAGAAGGTAAAACATTAACAAGTAAAGAAATTACTGCTATTTTTTCAAAGACTAAAGCTGAAGGAGGTACTTTATATTATGTAGATGAACCAGTTTTAGAAAGTATAGCTCCAGATATTATTTTTACACAAGATGTATGTGATGTTTGTCAAATAGATACCGAATCGGTAGCAAGATCAGCATATAAATTAAAAAAGACTCCAGAGTTAATTTCTATAACACCAAATTCTTTAGAAGATGTATTTGATAATGCACTTACTATAGCTAGAGCTATGAATAAAGAAGAAGTAGGAATTAATTATGTAAATAAACTAAGAGAGCGAATTTATAATATTGTAGATGTTCAAAGAGCCAATAGAATTCAATCAAAAAGTGTAATGTTGCTTGAATGGATTGATCCATTATTTAATTGTGGTCATTGGATTCCTCATCAAATAGGTTATGCTGGAGGAATAGATTTATTGTCACATCCTTCAGGAGATAGCATCGTTATTTCATGGGATAAAATTGTAAAATATGATCCAGAAGTATTGGTAATTGCTCCGTGTGGATATGGAATTGAAAGGACGTTAGAGGATATGACGTTTTTAGAAGAAAAGCCAGAATGGAAAACTTTAAAAGCTGTTAAAAATGGAGAAGTTTATATAGCAGATTTTGCTATGTTTACACAATCATCAGCTGGTACTTTAGTAGATGGAATTGAGTGTTTAGCTTCAATGATACACCCTAAATATTACAATATTTCTGACAATCTAAAAAGAAAATTCACAAAATATAATGATTTAATTGGAGATAATTTATAATAAAGTTATAGATTTGCCCCGATTTTTGGTTTTTCTTTATTTTCAATAGAGAAAATTAAAAGGGAATTCAGTTAAAATCTGAAGCTGTTCCCGCAACTGTAAGCTACAAAGCTTGTAACTAAAACTTTTTGCCACTGTTTATTAACGGGAAGGTGAGTTACAAGACGCAAGCCAGGAGACCTGCCAAGAAAAATATGTAAAACTTTCGGGATAAAAGTTAGCGTACTTAAAATTCTTTTGTACAAAAATTTAACCTGATTAATTGTAAAATTAAATCATTAACAATGAAAAAACAATTACTAATTGTTGGTGCGGTAGCATTGTCTTTTGCTAGCACAAAATCTTTTGCTCAAGAGCAAGAAAAATCAGAAATTTTAGATGAAGTGGTAATCACGGATTCAAGGTTTAAATTAAAAAAGGAAAATTCGGGGAAAGTTGTTCATAAGATAACAGCAGAAACGATTAAGAAAAATCAAGGAAGAAATTTAGTTGATTTAATTAATACTGTAGCAGGTATTGAAATTAATGGTAACACAAGTTCTAATGGACAAAATTTAGGGCTTTTTGTAAGAGGGGGAAGAACAAAAGAAGTTGTTGTATTAATCGATGGAGTTCAAGTTTCAAACCCAGCAGGTGTTTCTGGAGGTTATGATTTAAGATTATTAGACTTAAATGAAGTAGAATCTGTAGAAATTATTAAGGGAGCTGCAAGTACATTATATGGTACAGGTGCAACAACAGCAGTAATTAATATTAAATTAAAAGAAGCAAAAAGCGGTCATGTTAATACAGATTTAGCTTTACTTTTTGGTACAAATAATACACAAGATTCTGAAGACGGAACTGTTATTCAAACCAATGCTAATGTAAATGGTAAGATTAATAAATTTAATTATTTAGTTGGTTTTTCATCACTACAAGCAAACGGAATTTCGGCTGCAAAATCAGAAAATGCTAATCAAGTATTTGGAGGAGATGCTTTTCAAAGAGTTGGAACTAATTTAAAATTAGGATATAGATTCAATAAAAAATTCAAAATTAACGCTTTTGGTAGTTATAGTGAGTTTGATAATAACTATGATGCAGGTGCATTTGCTGATGGAAGTAATTTTTCAGAAGATGTAAGTTATAGAGTAGGAATAGCTCCAGAATATAAATACGGTAATGGAAGCATTCATTTAAACGCTGCTTATAGTAAATATAAAAGTGATAGAACAGCAACATCATCTCCAGGAAGAAGTTATGGGGAAAACTATATCATTGATGCATATGTAAAACATAAATTTGATAAATTATATTTAGTTGGAGGTATTAACTATCAAGATAATAGTATTGAGACTTATGCGGTACCTTTTGGACAAACTGAAATTACTAAAACAGTATATAACGAAGAACCAATAGCTAGATTAATAGATCCATATGTAAACGCAGTATATGTATCTGATTTTGGATTAAACATTAATGCTGGGGTTAGATTAAATAACCACAATAAATATGGAAATCACTTTGTGTATAATGCAAACCCATCTTATACTATAAAGCAAGAAAATGGATACGTTAAGTTCTTAGGATCATATAGTACTGCATTCTTAGCACCATCAGTTCAAGAATTATATGCATCGTGGGGTAATGTAGATTTAGAACCTCAAGAAAGTACTACTTATGAAGGAGGGGTAGAATATAAATATAATTCGCTTGTATTAAATGCAGTTTACTTTAACAGAGATGTAGAAAATATTATAGCATATAACTCTACAACTTTTAAAATGGATAACTTTGGAGATACTACTATTAAAGGTATAGAGTTTACTGCAAATTATTCTGTAACTAAAGATTTACAATTAAATGCTAATTATGCTTATACTAAAAATGATGATTTAGCAATTAGAATTCCAAAGCATAAAATCAATGCTGGTGTAAACTATACTTATAAAGCAACAAACTTAGGATTAAACTACCAGTATGTAAGCGATAGAGATGATACAGATTTTAGATCTTGGCCAAGCGTTAATACAGTTTTAGAATCATATTCTCTTTTAGATTTTTCAGCTAATCATAAGTTAAACGATAATATTAGATTAATGTTTAATGTATCTAATATATTTAATGAAGATTACCAAGAAGTTCTAGGTTTCTCAACTAGAGGAAGAAACTTTAAATTCGGTTTAGGGTTTAATTTCTAATAGAAAAGAAATTATTTGAAATGAAAAACGCACTTTTAAGTGCGTTTTTTTATTCTAAAAACTTTTCTCGAATTTCTTTAGTAGGAATCATGCATTCTTCCTTTTTACCAAACCATTTGTATCTATTCTTAGCAATATAATCGTACACCAAATTACGAAAGTCTTCTGGAAATACCATTAAAAAATTAGCAATTTTCCAAAAGCCACCAAATTCAGCCATAATTTTTAAAGCTGCGGTCGATTTTATATAATAAGCACTATTTGGTTCATAAAGTATTATGGAATCAATTTTTGAAGTATCAATACCTAAATGATTTGTGATTTTTTTACCAATTTCAGATTGTAATGAAGCAAAAACAAATTGATTTTTTTTATCATAATTGATAGTTTTTAGCACGGCATTATTGCAAAAATTACAAATGCCATCAAATAAAATTATCTTCTTATTGTTTGGTAAATCAATCATTTATATGAAATAAAATTAGGTTAATTTAGAAATAACTTTAAAATATTGTAACATAAATCAAAATTAAGCGTCTAGTAGAAAAGTAAATAAGGATTTAACATTTTATTACCAATAAAAATATGAATCAGTATTTATTTTAGTAAAAAAATAAACTAACGCAATGATTCGAATAGAAAACTTACACAAATCTTATCCTATAGGGAAAGACTCACTTCACGTTTTAAAGGGATTAGATTTACACATTAAGGAAGGAGAATTTGTATCAATTATGGGATCTTCAGGGTCAGGAAAGTCTACCTTATTAAATATTGTAGGATTATTAGATACACATGATGAAGGAAATTATTATTTAAATGGTCAATTAATTGAAAATTTAAATGAAAAGAAAGCAGCAGTTTTACGTAATAAATTTTTAGGATTTGTATTCCAATCGTTTAATTTAATTTCATACAAAACAGCTTTAGAAAATGTAGCATTGCCTCTTTATTATAAAGGTGTAGGAAGAAAAGAACGTTCAGAAAAAGCATTAGAATATTTAGAGAAAGTTGGTTTAAAAGAATGGGCAAACCATTTACCAAATGAACTTTCAGGAGGGCAAAAACAACGTGTGGCTATTGCAAGAGCTTTGGTAACAAAACCAAAAGTAGTATTAGCAGATGAGCCAACAGGAGCCTTAGATTCTACTACAACAGATTCTGTAATGGATTTGTTAAAAGAGATTAATGATGAAGGGATGACAGTTTTTGTAATTACACATGAGGAAGAGGTTGCAGAACAAACGAATAGAATTGTTCGTTTAAAAGATGGTGTTATTATAAGTGATGAGTACACATCTAATGCAAAATCAAAAAAGGCTAAAGCAGTTTAATTATGTTTGATTTAGATCGTTGGAGAGAAATATTCCAAAGTATTAGTAAAAATAAGTTACGTTCTGCCTTATCTGGATTTACAGTAGCTTTTGCTATTTTACTTTTTACGTTACTTTTTGGAATAGGTAATGGGCTCCAAAATACATTTAAAAATGAGTTTGCAAAAGATGCAATTAACTCAATCTATATTTGGTCAAACAGAACAACTAAAGCTTATAAAGGAAATCAAGTAGGGAGAAGAATTCAATTTAAAGATGACGATTTTGAGTTTCTGAAAGAAAAATACGGGGATAAGATTCAAATGATTAGCCCTAGATTACAGAGAAATGCAAAAGTTGTTTATAAAACAGAAGAAGATAACTACACTGTTAGAGGAGTTTATCCAAAATATGATTTATTAGAATCAGCCGAAGTAACTGAAGGACGTTTTTTAAACATTAGAGATTTAAAAGAAAAGTCTAAAGTAGTCGTAATAGGTCGAATGGTTGAAAAAGATTTATTTGGTCAAGTCAGTGCTTATGGAAAACAATTAAATATTGGCGGAATCATTTATAAAATAATAGGTGTTTTTTCAGATCCAGGAGGTGATAGTGATGAGCGTTATATCTACATACCTTTTACTACTATGCAACAAATCTATGGTAATAATGACCATATTGATGAGTTTGGTATGACTTATAACCCTGAGTTAAGTATTGAAGAAGCAATAGCTTTTAGTAATGACATGCGTAGGGAGTTAAAAAAGAAGCATGAAATAGCGCCACTAGATCAAAGAGGAATAAGAATACGTAATTATGCTTCTGATAACAAGCAAGTTTCGAGTATGATGGTAGGTCTAGGTATACTAATTTTAATTATTGGTTTCGGAACGTTAATAGCCGGAGTTGTAGGAATTAGTAATATAATGGTGTATATCGTAAAAGAAAGAACAAAAGAGCTAGGAATTAGAAAAGCTATTGGAGCCACACCAAGATCAATTGTATTGATGATCATGTTAGAAGCAATTTTAATTACAGCAATATCTGGATATATAGGACTAACCTTAGGAGTGGGAATACTAAAAGCAGTAGGACCTAGTTTAAAACAGTATTTTATATTAAATCCAGGTGTTTCAACTCCTGTTGTTGTTGGAGCCACAATAACATTAATTATAGCAGGAATGATAGCGGGTTATTTACCAGCAAAAAGAGCGGCAAGAATTAAACCAATAGTAGCTTTAAGAGCAGATTAATTATGAAATTTTTATTTGACAAAGATACTTGGCAAGAGATTTACGGAAGTATTCGTAAAAACAAAACAAGAACTGCAATTACAATTTTTGGGGCATTCTGGGGAATACTATTATTAGTAGGATTATTAGGAGCTGCTAAAGGAATTGAGAATGGTTTTAATAGCATGTTTGGTGATTTTGCGACCAATAGTGTTTTTATGGCTGGTGGAAGAACATCAAAACCATTTAAAGGGTTTCAAGAAGGTAGACAAATAACATTAACAACTAGTGATGTAGATAAAATTAGAAATGAAGTTAACGGAGTAGAGTTTGTTGTTCCTAGAAATGTTACCGGAGGTTTAGTAGTAAACGGTTTAAAAACGGCAAACCTTACAATTTTTGGAGATTACCCATTATTAGATAAAATTCAAAAGAAAAACCTTACAGAAGGAAGATTTATAAATCAAAGTGATATTGATGAGAATAAAAAGGTTTGTGTTATAAGTACTGAAGTATACAAACAATTATTCGATAGGAAAGAGGAGGCTTTAGGAACTTATATAAAAATCAATGATATTGGATATAAAATTATAGGTATATATAAACCAGGTAGGTTTGAAGGTCCTAATAATATTCATATCCCTTTTAGTACCTTTAAATTAGTTTATAACAGAGGAAATAAATTCCAATGGATGGTAGTAACAGGAAAACCAGAGTTTAATATAGAGCAAGTCGAATCTGATGTAAAAGTATTACTTAGAAGTATTCATAAAATTCATCCTGAAGATAATAGAGCTTTTAATGGATTTAATTTAGGAAAAGAAATAGCCAAAGTAACTGGTTTTTTAACTGGAATGCAATTTTTAACATGGTTTGTTGGAATAGCAACCTTAATAGCAGGAGTATTTGCCATAGGTAACATTCTTTTAATTACAGTAAAAGAACGTACAAAAGAAATTGGAATTAGAAGGGCTTTAGGTGCAACACCAGGAAAAATTAGACAACAAATTATATTAGAGTCAGTATTTTTAACATTATTAGCAGGCTCATTAGGAATTATAGCCGGAGGAGGAGTACTGATGATTATAGATAAATTAGATTTACTAACCAATCCAACTGTTGATATTCCTATAGTTTTAATAGCATATACAGTATTAATAGTGTTAGGAACATTAATTGGATTTATACCAGCCTATATGGCCACTATAATTCAACCAATAGAAGCATTAAGAGAAGAGTAACAATAAAATCGATTAACAAGAATATAAATAAATACCAATGAAAAAAATAATCATTTTTGGCGGAATAGCGTTAGCATTAGTAGTAGTGTTAATATGGTTTGGGAAAAAGAATAGCGCATCCCCAATTGAATATGAAACAGAAAAAGCATTCAAAGCTACAATTGTAAAAAAGAGTGTTGCTACAGGAAAAGTAATTCCTTTAGAAGAAGTTGAAATAAAACCTCAAATTACAGGAATTGTAGATAAAATACTTGTAGAAGAAGGAGCTATTGTAAAAACTGGAGATTTAATTGCAACAGTTAGAGTAGTACCAAATGTAGCTTCTTTAAATAGAGCAAATGGTAGTGTTAAAAATGCGAAGTTGTCATTTGAAAATGCAAAAGTTCAGTTTGATAGAAATAAAAAATTATTTGATAGAGGAGTAATTTCTCGTCAAGCATTTGAAAATTCAGAATTGAATTACAATAACGCAAAACAAGCATTATCAAATGCACGTTCTGATATGGATATTATTAGAAAAGGAACAACATCTGGATTAGGAAATGCAGCTAACACTAGTATTAGAGCAACAACATCTGGTATGATTGTAGAGATTCCAGTTAAAAAAGGATATCAAGTTACACAAACTAACGATTTTAACGCAGGAACTACAATTGCTCGTATTGCTGATATGACGAAAATGATTTTCGAAGGAAAAGTAGATGAGTCAGAAGTAGGAAAACTAATTAAAGGAACTAACATTGATGTTGCTATTGGAGCAATAGAGGATAAAAAGTTTCCAGCTGTATTAAGTTTTATTGCGCCTAAAGGAACAGATGAAGGAGGAGCAGTACAATTTAAAATTAAAGCGGACGTATCTTTAGATGATAAATATTTTATTAGAGCAGGATATAGTGCAAATGCTGAAATTGTTTTAGCAAAAAAAGATAGTGTTTTATCTATAAAAGAAGCATTATTACAGTTTGATAGAAAAACAGAAAAACCTTATGTAGAAATTAAGGTAGGAGATCAAAAGTTTGAAAGAAAAGACCTTAAATTAGGATTGTCTGATGGAGTAAATGTTGAAATCTTAGAAGGAGTAACTGATGCAGATGAGATTAAAATTTGGAATAAAATTTCAAAAAAGGATAAGAACAACAATAATGATGATGATGACTTCTAAAAAGAATCACATAAAATCTATTCATAAAAAAAGCAGCTCAGTGAGCTGCTTTTTTTATTGTATGGATTAAAATTATCCTTTATAAAAAGGCAATTTAACAACTTTAGCAGGTATTTGCTTTTTACGTACTTGAATGAAAATTTCAGAATCAACTTTTGATAATTCCTTAGGAACATAACCTAAACCAATTCCTTTACCTAAAGAAGGACTCATTGTACCAGAGGTAACTCTTCCTATTTTATTTCCTTTAGCATCCACAATATCATAATCATGACGAGGAATACCACGTTCAGTTAGTTCAAAAGCAACTAGTTTTCTAGTAACTCCAGCTTCTTTTTGAGCTTTTAAAGCTTCAGCATTTACAAAGTCTTTTGTAAACTTAGTAATCCATCCTAAACCAGCTTCAAGAGGAGAAGTAGTATCGTCAATATCATTACCATATAAACAGTATCCCATTTCTAAACGTAAAGTATCACGAGCAGCTAAACCAATAGGCTTAATTCCCCAGTCAGCACCAGCTTCAAAAACTTTATTCCATACAGCTTCTACATCTTCGTTCTTAACGTAAATTTCAAACCCACCAGAACCTGTATATCCAGTAGCAGAAACAATAACATTTGGTAAACCAGCAAAATCAGTAATTTCAAAAGTATAAAACTTAATAGCAGATAAATCCACAGAAGTTAACGATTGCATTGCTTCAGCAGCTTTAGGACCTTGGATTGCTAATAAAGACCAATCGTCAGAACGATCTTCCATTTCAACATTTAAATCGTTATGTTGAGAAATCCAATTCCAATCTTTTTCAATATTAGAAGCATTTACAACTAGCATATATTCGTTTTCGCTAATCATGTAAATGATTAAATCATCAACAATTCCACCATCAGCGTTTGGCATACAACTATACTGCGCTTTACCAGGCACTAATTTTGAAGCATCATTAGATGATATTTTTTGAATTAAAGCCAAAGCATTTTCTCCTTTTAAGAAAAACTCACCCATGTGACTTACATCAAAAACACCAACACCTTTTCTTACAGTTTCGTGTTCAATATTTACACCTTCATATTGTACAGGCATGTTATAACCAGCAAAAGGAACTAGTTTTGCTCCTAAGCCTTCATGAATATGTGTTAAAGCAGTATTTTTCATTTTAAAATTGTTTGTTTTAAAGTATCGCTAAAGTATTGAAAAATTGAGAAACAAATAGTCAGATTTTGTTTAATATTTCAATGAATTATTACCTAAAAATATGTTAATATTTCCTTGTTATCAGTGAAAGAATGTTACATTTGAGTGTAATAAAACTTAAAAAATGTTAAAGAAAATACTATTTGTTTGTTTATTAGGAACTCTTAATGCTTTAATAGCTCAAACTCCGACTGATTATTTATCAGGAGATTTTCATAAAAATAGAAGAGAGATATTACGCTCTAAAATGCCTAAAAATTCAGTAGCAGTAGTTTTTGCTAATCCAATTAGAAATAGAGCAAATGATGTTGATTACGTTTTTCATCAAGATCCAAATTTTTATTATTTAACAGGATATCGTGAGCCCAATGCGGTTTTAGTATTGTTTTCAGAAAATCAAACGGATGCTAGCGGAAAGACTTATAATGAAGTTTTATACGTACAAAAGAATGACCTTAGAGCAGAAATGTGGAATGGTAAAAGATTAGGAATAGAAGGAGCAAAAAAAGAATTAGGTTTTAAGATAGCTAAAAATGCAGAAGATTTTATTTCTGATAAATTAAATTTTAAAAAGTTTGATAAGGTTTTTATAGAAAAATTTAAAGACGATTATAGAAACTCAGAAAGAAATAAAGCTGAAATATATGACCTTGTTAATGAGTTTAAAAATAAATCGGGATATAGTGCATCATCACTTTTATCAAAAGAAAAAAGGTATGTGTATGAGTTAATAAAATCTACACCTATAGAAAATAGCGCTAATGTTGCTCAAGTAATAGGAAAAGCAATTACATACTACCCAAGTTTTAAGAATGATGAATTATTAATGGGGTATAAAAATGCTACAAACAACAAGCTTAAAAAAGAATTTCAAGAGAAAGCAGCTGTAAAGCTTAATTTGAAATCTAATATTGATCTTCAGTTTTTACCAACTCGATTTGCAGAAATGAGAGAAGTAAAAACACCAGAAGAAATGAAGTTGTTAACCAAAGCAATTCGTATTTCAGCAATAGGACAAATTGAAATGATGAAAGCTATGAAACCTGAAATGTCTGAAACAGAAATTCAAGGAATTCATGAGTTTGTATATAAAAAGTACGGAGCAGAATATGAAGGATATCCATCAATAGTTGGAGCAGGAAATAATGGATGTATTTTACATTATATAGAAAATAATAAAACTAGAGTAAACGACGAGTTAGTATTAATGGATTTAGGAGCTGAATATAGAGGTTATACCGCCGATGTAACTAGAACTATTCCTGCTAATGGTAAATTTTCTCCAGAGCAAAAAGCAATTTATAATATTGTTTTAAAAGCTCAAGATGCTGGTATAGCAGTTTCTAAAGTTGGAAACCAATTTTGGCAACCAGGTCAAGAAGCAAAACAAGTTATTAATCAAGGTTTATTAGATTTAGGAATTATCAAATCATTAGATGAGAAACATATGTATTTTCCTCATGGTACATCGCATCATATTGGATTAGATGTACATGACCCAGGAACTTATGGAAAGTTTCAAGAAAATATGGTTATTACTGTAGAACCAGGTATTTATATACCAGAAGGGAGTAAGTGTGATAAGAAATGGTGGGGAATTGCTGTTCGTATTGAGGATGATATTTTAATAACTAAAAATGGTCCTGTAAACTTATCAGAAGAAGCACCGAGAACTGTAAAAGCAATTGAAAAAATGATGGCAAAGAAAAGTGTGTTAAACGATTTTGTATTGCCAAATTTAGATTAATGAAATTTACCAAAAAATCAATATCAAACATTGTATTTGTTATCATTATTGGATTGTTAATTTATCCACCTACTAAGGTGTATTTTATTAGATTAATATCTTTTTCTCCATCTACCATCAAAGCAGAAAAGAGAGAACATTTAAAAACATACAATTGGAATTTAAAAGGTTTAAATACTGAAAGCATAGATTTTAATAACGTAAAAAACAAAGTAGTTTTTGTTAGTTTTTGGGCTACTTGGTGTCCTCCTTGTAGAGCTGAAATGCCAAGTATTCAGAAATTATACAATGATTATAAAGATAAGGTTGAATTTATTTTTGTGAGTAACGAAGATTGGAGTACTATCTCTGATTTTTATAAGAAAAACAATTACAAATTACCTACATATAGTCCTTTAAGTAAAAGACCAGTAGAGTTTAATAGCCAAACAATACCAGCTACGTTTATAGTAGATAAAAAAGGAGCTATTGCCATGATGAAAAAAGGACCAGCAGATTGGAATAGTACAAAAGTTAGAGAGTTATTAGATAGATTGACTGAGTAAAACTATTATTTTTGCAATCTTTAAATCAAATATGAGTCAAGAGCAACCAAATAACCCATTACACGGAATAAAATTAGCAACAATGCTAGAAGAACTATATTTAGAATATGGTTGGGAGGAAATGGGAGAGATGTTAAACATTAATGTTTTTAAAAAGAATCCAACGTATAAATCGAGTTTAAAGTTTTTAAGAACAACTCCTTGGGCAAGAGCAAAAGTTGAAAAATTATATTTAAAAATGATTAGCTAAAACTTTATTAGCTTAAAACCAGTTCACTCCATTCTTTTGGATTTTCAAGCATAGGGAAATGTCCTGTGTTTTCTAACCATACTAATTTGTTATTAGGAATTTCTTTATGCAGTTGTTCACCAATAGCTTTAACAGCAATAGGATCGTGTGTAGCCCAAACTATTTTGGTAGGAATTTCAGTCTTAATTAATGCACCAATCCAACGATTCCAAAAGAAATAACGTTCGTTTATATAATTGCTTAATAAGTGGATTATATTTCTACCATTGTTATAATTAATTTGTAACCACATTTCATTTAGCTCTTGTTGGGTTACTTTAGATTTATCAAAATAAATGTTTCGAATATTTCTATTGAAAATAGCTTGATTGGCTAATTTAGCAACCCATTTACCAGTTAGTTTGTTCTTTAGTAATTTCTGAATAGTTCTTAGTTTAGCTAATTCAATATGCATGCTACCATTGCATAAAATAAGTTTATCAATTGTAATTTTTAATTGATGTTGATTACTTCGAGCAATAATTTCTGTAGCTACACTAGTTCCATAATCATGTGCTAAGAGAGTTACATTTTCCAGATTTAATTTTTCCCATAGCAAAAGAGCTATATCCGCTTGTTCAATTAAAGAATAAGAGTAATTTAAAGGCTTGTCAGAAAAACCAAAACCTAGATGATCATGAATAATTACTCTATAATGTTTAGTTAAATAGGGGAGTGCTTTGTAGTAATCAAAAGAGGAGGTAGGATATCCATGTAGTATAACAAGAGTATTATCAGATGTGCCTTCATCTATCACAAAAACTTGTTGATTATTAACTGTTAAGAATTTTCCTTTGTTTTTCCATTCTAATGAAGTCATAAATACACTGATTTTTCTGTTTACAATGTAGTGATTTTTGTGTAGTTTTGATATTAGATGAAAAAGCTTCAAGTATTTATAATACCTGTTTTATTAGTAGTGATACTTTCCTGTTCAAAAACTCCAAAAGAAAGAGTTTTAACAATGGAAGATGTTTTTCCTGCTCAAAAAAATACAGATTCTACTTTTGTTTTTGATTTAGATACGGTAAAGAGTTTTGAATCATTAACTTCTGTTTTTTGTAGTAATTATCATAGTACAAAAACGAGATATTTTATAAAAACATCAAAAAATGATATTCCTTTTTCAATAAGGCAAATTATAGTTTGTGGTAAGGCAGTTTGTGGGTTCATAAAATTTAAAAATATATTATTTATCGATTATTTTACGGATAGTTTATTTTATCATAATAGAATAAAGTATAGTTTTAATAAGGTTAATTTTGAAAAAATGTTAAGGAGGCAATTTTTTAATAATAGAAATAATCCTGAATTTGCTGATACACCATATACAAGTTTAGTATTTTTAGAATTTTTAGGGGAGCTTAATAATTCTAAAACAAGTTTAAATAACAAGATAGATACTATTTCAAAATCATATTATAATTTTATAATAAGTTTTAATAAGCAGAATATAGATTCACTTAAAAAACTATATCCATTAAAAGTTATATTGAACGAAGGTATTCCATTTGTTGATGATAAAGGAAATTCTACAAATTTTTACAATCCACCACCGCCTCCAACACCTTTAGAAATAATAGAATAATGTCATATTTCATCGACGTCATATTACCCATACCTCTACAAAAAACCTTTACTTACTTGGTAACAGAAGCTGAGTTTTCATTCCTTAAAAAAGGAATGCGGGTAGCAGTATCTTTTGGAAAAAGTAAAATTTATACAGCCTTGGTATTTGATATACATCAGAAAGCGCCAGAACTGTACGAAGCAAAAGATATTCATCAAATATTAGACGATAAGCCTATTGTAAATGAGTTACAATTAAAGCATTGGCAGTGGATTTCTAATTATTATTTGTGTTCTTTAGGAGATGTATATAGAGCAGCATTACCTTCTGCATTTTTATTAGAAAGTGAGACTATTATTTATAAAAATGAATCTTTTACTGAAGAAGATATTTTAACAGATGAAGAGTTTTTAATTTTTGAAGCTTTACAACATCATTCTCAATTAACTATTCATCAAGTTGCTGATATACTAGGAAAGAAAACAGTTTTACCCATTATTAATGGACTGATTGAAAAAAGTGCCGTTTACATTAAAGAAGAAATTTACGAAACATATAAACCTAAGCTGGTTAAATATGTTCGATTAAATGCTTTATATAATTCTAATGAGGCACTTCAAGGTTTATTAGAAGAACTTTCAAGAGCTAAAAAACAACGAGAAGCTGTTCTTACATATTTTCAATTAGCAGCTTCTAAAAAGCCAATAAAAGCAAAAGAATTAGAAGAAAAATCAGAAGTTTCTTCTGCAGTTTTAAAAGCTTTAGTAGAAAAAGATATTTTAGAATTCTATCAAATACAAACAGATAGAATCAATTATCAAGGAGAAACGAATGAAACCAAAGCATTAAATGAGTTTCAAGAAGAAGCTTTTAATAAAGTAAAAACTTCTTTTGAAAATCAAAATGTTACTTTATTGCATGGGGTAACAGGCTCAGGAAAAACAGAGATTTATGTAAAATTGATTAAGGAAGTTATTGCTTCTGGAAAACAAGTATTGTTTTTGCTGCCAGAAATAGCTTTGACTACCCAAATAATAACTCGTTTACAAAATTACTTTGGAAACTTTATATCGGTATTTCATTCAAAGTATTCAATGAATGAACGTGTAGAAGTGTGGAATAATGTGTTAGATAATAAACCTAAAGCACAAATAATTTTAGGAGCACGTTCTTCAGGTTTTTTACCTTTTTCAAATTTAGGATTAATTGTAGTTGATGAAGAACATGAATCTTCTTACAAACAGTTTGAACCTTCACCAAGATATAATGCACGAGATGCAGCCGTAGTTTTAGGACATTTGCACAAAGCAAAAGTATTATTAGGATCGGCAACACCATCTTTAGAAAGTTACTATAATGCTACTCAAAATAAGTATGGTTTTGTTGAGTTAACAAGACGTTTTGGTAATATTCAATTGCCAAAAATTGAACTGATTGATGTTAAAGAGAAGCATCGAAAAAAGGAAATGAATGGGCATTTTTCCGATCGTTTATTAAAAATGATGAACGAAGCTTTAGAGGAAAAAGAGCAAGTTATATTATTTCAAAATAGGAGAGGTTTCTCGCCTGTAGTAGAGTGTACTACTTGTGGAGTATCTCCTCAGTGCCCTAATTGTGATGTAAGTTTAACCTATCACAAATTCCGAAAAGAATTAAAATGTCATTATTGCCATTATCAAAGAGCAATGCCTCATAGTTGTGGAGCTTGTGGTAGTAATACCTTAGATACTAAAGGTTTTGGAACGGAACAGATTGAGTTGGAGTTAAAAGAACTATTCCCAAATCATAATATTGGGAGAATGGATTTAGACACGACTCGGGGTAAGTATGGATATCAAAAAATAATTGGTGCTTTTGAGGCTCAAGAAATTGATATTTTGGTAGGAACTCAAATGCTTTCAAAAGGGTTAGATTTTGAAAACGTATCATTGGTTGGTATTTTAAATGCGGATTCTATGTTGAATTTCCCTGATTTTAGAGCACACGAACGCGCATATCAGTTAATGGTACAAGTATCGGGTAGGGCAGGACGAACAAAGAAACAAGGTAATGTAGCTATACAAACCTACAATCCATATCATCAAATATTACAACAAGTTTCTACAACCAACTATGCAGAAATGTATAAGGAACAATTACAAGATAGATGGCAGTTTCATTATCCTCCTTATTACAGATTGATTAAAATTACCTTGAAACATAAAGATTATACTAGGGTAGATAGTGGTATAAACTGGTTAGCAAAGTCATTACAAAATATATTTCAAGAAAATGTTTTAGGACCAACAGCGCCAGCAGTTTCTCGTATTCGAAATCAGTATATTAAGAATTTAGTGATAAAAATTCCACCGAAACAATCCTTAGGAAAAACAAAAGAGCAGTTGATGAAAGTTAAAAATACTTTTGAAGCTGTAAAAGATTTTAGACCTATCCGTTTTATTATTGATGTAGATGCTTATTAACAATTGTTTTTACTTACTTTTGTTTCAAAGCTTAACAATTGATTGTCAGAATATTTAAGAAGCATTTTTTTTAAAATATATTTATCTCCTCTTTTAGTAACAGGTATATTCATTTCAACAAACCTTTTATCTTTTCGATAAACTGCTTTTATTATCCAAGCTAAAGCTCCAAATTCATCTTGCTCATATGACATTAAAGAAGTAGGAATGTTCTCATTTAATAAAACATAACTAAAATTAAATTCACAATTAATTTCTATAAAAGTGTCTGAGTAGAATAAATATAAAGATCGGTTTTTGTCAAAAAAAGAAGAGAATGTCGAATTTACTTTTTGATTAAAAATGTTTTTATCTTTTATTGAGATATTTGCTAGTTCATTAAAACTGAAAAAAATATTTTTATCGTAAGAAAATACTTTGTCATTGGCACTAATTTTACGGTTAGAAAAAAGACTTTTTAAATTTAATGTATTAGAGTTTGAAAGGTTGTTTATTTTGATTAAGTTCCACTGTTTTAAATGAAATGTAGAATAATAAAAATTATAATTAAAAAAATTGATAGGTATTCTTTCAGTATCTAGGCTACTTAAATTTATAAGACTAACTTTATTTCCTGAATAACGTGCTTTTTCCTTTATGCTTTCTGGAAACTCTTGTTTGGATACACAGATTAAATGTTGAGCACCAACTTCTTCTAGCTTTTGAATCCAACCCCTAAAATCATTTGGTTTTACTTTGCTGTTTCTGTCTTGAACTTCAATAATAGTTTTTGTTATTCTTGGAGCTACTCCCTTAGTAATAACAATATCGCATTGAGTTTTATATCCTCCCAAAGAGTTTAAAAGAGGCATTTGTACATCTCGTTCAATAATAGCATCAGAATCTATTGATTTTTCAATTAACTCAACAAGTTGCTCAAGATATTTTCCATCTTTCTTTTCCATTTAGTTTTTTAGTTATTAACCCCATTATAAGTATTTCGTTACTTTTCTAATATGTTTTGGAGTATATAATTTATTAATTCTTTTATTTTAGTAAAATATCGTAAGTTTTTATTAATGATTTTAATATGTGGATCCGTTTTATTATAGATACTTTTTATAAATCTCATGTTCCATAAGCCCCATAACTGCACACATTTTTTTATTATCTTCTAAAATTTGATAACTACCTAAAACTGTTAAACCGTTTTCTTTATCAGAATGTAAAGATTATAGCGTTGTTTTTATGTTTCTTTTTCAATTTCAAAAGATAAATTTACCGAATTTTAATTAGTATAAAAAGGAGTTAGTTACTAAATTTTATATTTTATCTTAGTATTATTCACTCGTACGAGTGAGCAACAATCACACGTTCGGGTGAGCATCTTTCACAGGTACGAGTGAGCAATACTCACTCGCTCGAGTGAATTTAAGTCACAAGATATGGTGAGTGGAATTAAGATATTATAGAGTCGCTTTAGGTTTAAACAGATTTACTGAAACCGTTGCTAAATCTGAATTAGGAAACTTTCTAAAGGTATTTTTATCAGAAACTAACCCAATATTTTCCATAGTTTTCATGTATTCGTCTAATTCTATAATATATTGATCTGAATATCCATGTGTAGCATCATAGGCAGTAGCGGCTGTTTTTCCAATATTTTGAGCAACTAATTCAGGTTTAGATGTGTGGAGTTCTATTAATAACAATCCGAACTTACTAATAAAAGGTGTCCATTTATTAAAATGTTGTTTTAATGATTCTATAACATAGTTATTGTTTAAACGTTCTCCTTTGTAAGCGTAAGAACCTGTAGAAGAGGTAATAGCAAGATTTGAATTCGGTTTAGGTGTTTCCCAAATTCTATTATGATCTAAAAACGTACGAACATTTAATAAATCGGAGAGATTAATACCGTATTTATTTTGCAAGTCTTCCGACATAGCTTTAGGGTTTCCAATATCACCCCAAATTACTTTTGCCCAAATATCGGCTTGTACCAAGTTTTTTCTAGTTATTTTTAATGCAGCTTCGTTATAATCTACACCAATAAGCAATAGAGGATAGTCTTCTAAAACTTTTCCTCGATTGGTTTGATTTTCTATTACATTAAACAAATGTTTTAAGAATGCACCATTTCCACAGCCTACATCTAAAATACCTTTAGGTTGTTCATGAATTGGTTTGTTGAATAAATCAATTACAATTTCATCAATAACTCTAAAATATGCCGCATGAGCTCCACCGCTTCCCCAAACATTCATTTCTCTATCTACATGAATTTCATCATTGTGAATACTTGGAGTGTCAAACATTTTTGGGTCTCCAAAAATAAGCTTATCTAGTTTTCTAAGTGTAGGGATATAAGAAACCGTTACTCCGTAAGCACTAGCTCTTCTGGCAAAAAACAATCCTTTATCGGTAAATTCATAAGAACCGTTACTTTTTTTAAACCAGCCTAATTCTGAAAGAATATTTAATAAGCGACCAAAGTTTTCTGCATCGCTATGAAACTCTTCTGCCGTGAATTTTGTTTGCATAAAGTATTTATGAAACATCCCACTCATTCCTAACAAAACTATAGTTGGTCCTACAATAATTCCTTCTATATGTGTTAAGATTTGTTCTAGAATTTTATTGTTCTCTGTATTTTTTATTCCAAACTTAATTTTATAGTTTTTATATAACTCTTCTAGTTTTAAAAAAGGTTCTTTTTCAAATTTTCTAGCACTATAAGCTTCCGAAAACTGTAGTAATTTAAAAGCTTCTTTATATAAATGAAAAAGTGAAAATGCTATTTTGGAGTTTTCATTTGTTTCAAAATGAACTTTGTTTTGAGTATTGTCTACAGTTTGAATAAGCCAACCTTGAGAGCATAGAGTTCTTAAAGCTACATTTAAATATCCTTCATTAGCTTTAAATTCTGAAGTTATTTCTGATAGTGTGACTGATTTATTTTTTAAAATATAATCAGTAATTCCTTTTTCAAATAACACATAAGCTGATGGACATGTAACTATACCATCTAAATGTCTAAACAATTGACTTCTTAGGATGGTTTTTTCTTGTTTGGTTAGCATATAAGACTTTTTGTCTTAAATATAATTAAATAAGTTTAAAAGTGTCTTATAAACAAGGAGTTAATATGTATGGTGTATTGAGTTTTTTACTTGTAAACTGGTGTGATTGTTTTTACCCAGATTTTTCCCGTTTTTGTTGATTCCTTTGTTTGTTTAATACAATTGCCTCTAGAATCTTTAGTTTTACAACTAACACGAATAATATCTACAGGTTTACCATCTTTATCGGTTATAATAATTTTTGAAAGCTCTTTATTAGTGTATTTGTATTGATGTGTATAAAAAGTTGTAAAACGATCTTCTATTTTATTAATAAGGCCATTATCATTATGGTAAACGATGATTTCATTTTTTTTGTATTGTTTTTGGGTATAGCAACTAATTCGTTCTCGTTGTTTTGTTTTCCAACGCATTTTACAATAGTAAGGTTCTTTGTTTGGATAACTTCGTTTTTCAAACCATAACTTTTTTTCAGTTTCTTCGAGTGTATTTCCTTTATTATCTATTGTTTTTGATGTTTTTACTCGACCATTTTTAGTAAAATGAAGTGTTTTGGTAGAGATTAAATTTTCTTCTCCATTTTCTACAGTATACGTTTTTTCAACCATACTGGTTATATCACTAGAGTAGCCTTGTTTTTTTAAGTATTTCTTAGAAACACATGAAGGTAATAATAGTATAATGAATAAATAAAATGTTAACCGTTTCATTAGTATGGTTTTATACCTTTTTAATATACTAAATATTTTTTAAGATTTCATCGTAAACAAAACTATAATAATCATGATATTGAGGGAGTAATGTATTGCTAAGTTCTTTTGTTTTGAGTAAAGTTTTTAATTCAAATAGTTTAAGCTCATCAACTTCTTCTTCCTGAATTTTTAATTGATGGATAGGCACTGTAAGTTTAGTTATATATACATGATGAAACTCATTATCTATAATACCGTTAGCATGATTTACCATGTGTTTTCTAGTTCCTATTTTGCACAAACTTTCTGAAGAGATTGAAAAACCAATTTCTTCATAAACCTCTCTAAGGGCAGCTTCTTCTATGTTTTCTCCAGCAGCAACATGCCCAGCAACAGAAATATCCCAGAGTCCAGGAAAAACCTTTTTTGTTAAAGCGCGCTTTTGTAATAGTATTTGTTGATCTGAAGTATATATCCAAATATGAACAGTAGGGTGGAAGTAGCCAAATTTGTGAGCTTCGGATTTTAAACAAGTTTTACCTGTATAGTTTCCAAATTCGTCAACAATATCAATTAATTCATCCATAGAAGTAAAAAATCCCGCGTAAAGCGGGATTATAATTTTATTTGAAATAAGAGAAATCTTCTCCGTTTTCTATTTTTAATAATGTTTCGTAAATCATTTTAATTACATTTTCTACATCTTCTCTGTGTACCATTTCTACAGTAGTATGCATATAACGTAATGGTAATGATATTAATGCAGAAGCAACTCCTCCGTTACTATATGCAAAAGCATCGGTATCTGTACCAGTTGCTCTCGATAAGGCCGAACGTTGGAAAGGAATTTCTTTTTCTTCAGCTGTTTCTGTAATTAAATCACGTAATTTTTGTTGTACAGCAGGAGCATAAGCTACTACAGGTCCTTTCCCCATTTCTAAATGACCTTCTTTTTTCTTGTCAATCATTGGGGTAGTAGTATCATGAGTAACATCTGTTACAATAGCTACATTAGGCTTAATTGTTTGGGTAATCATTTCTGCACCACGTAAACCAATTTCTTCCTGTACAGAGTTTGTTACGTATAAACCGAAAGGTAATTTCTTTTTGTTTTCGTGAAGTAAACGAGCAACTTCAGCAATCATAAATCCTCCCATACGATTGTCTAAAGCACGGCAAACAAATTTATTTCCGTTTAAAATATGGAATTCGTCTGGATAGGTAATTACGCAACCTACATGGATACCTAATTTTTCAACTTCTTCTTTAGTTGCACAACCTGTATCGATAAAGATATTATCTGGCTTTGGAGCTTCTTCTTTAGCTCTATTACGTGTATGAATAGCTGGCCATCCAAAAACTCCTTTTACAATACCGTTTTTGGTATGAATGTTTACTATTTTACTTGGAGCTATTTGGTGATCACTTCCTCCATTGCGTATTACATAAATTAATCCGTTGTCAGAAATATAATTTACATACCATGAAATTTCATCAGCATGACCTTCAATAACAACTTTATATTTTGCATCTGGATTTATAACTCCAACCGCAGTACCATAAGTGTCAGTAATAAACTCATCTACATATGGTTTTAAGTAATCCATCCAAATTTTTTGCCCTTCCCATTCATATCCAGTTGGAGCAGCATTGTTTAAGTATTTTTCTAAGAAATCAATTGATTTCTCATTTAAAATTGATTTATTTTCTGACATAATATCTTGAAATTATGATTTTTATTCTTCTTTTTTAACATCTGATCCCCAAAAACGACGACTTTCAATAAACTCTTCTTGTTCTTGTAACTGTTTTGGAGTTAATACTTTTAAAAATGAAGGATGCTGTTCTATTGCATATTCAATTTTTTCTACAATACTAGCTACTTCTTCATTTTCATAATCTATTTCTAAAGGCTCTTTTATAACCATAGATTGTAAAACATTACGTTTTTTAATCATCAGTCCTTTTTTATCAAAAGAACGTCTAAAACCATCAATAACAATAGGAACTACTGTTGGTTTAAAGGTTTTTATAATATGAGCTGTACCTCTTCTAATTGGTTTAAATGGAGTAGTGGTACCTTGTGGAAAAGTAATTACCCAACCATCATCTAAGGCCTTACCTATGTTTGAGATATCAGACATTTTTACTTGTCGTTTAATATCTTTACCAGAACTTCTCCATGTTCTTTCTACGGAAACAGAACCTACATAAGCAAATATTTTTGGCAACAAACCAGCACGCATGGTTTCTCCTGCCGCTACATAATAAATATTTAGTTTAGGATTCCATAAATAACCTACATTCCTAATATTATCATCACGTCCTTTTAGGGCTGCATTGAATACATGGAACATGGCTGCTACGTCTGCAAAATATGTTTGATGATTTGAAATAAAAAGAACGTTCTTGTCAGGAAGGTTTCTTAATATTTCAGATCCTTCAATTTGTAATTGATTAAATTTTCGATATCTACTGTGTGATATTACACCAAGTGTTTGTATAAGAAACCTTTTAATGAATAATATATGTCCAAAAGGATTCCTTTTAAATAAAGGCATTTATAGTTGATTTTATTAGTGTAAAAGCTAAATTACAAAAGAAAAAGAAAATATTTACTGTTTTAATAAATCTTTAATTTCTGATAACATCATTGCAGTAGCTCCCCAAACAATGTAATCGTTTAATTTAAAGCATGGTACGTCTATATTTTTCATATAAGAAGTTTCCATTTCTTTTGAGGTTAAATTGTCATCATTTAATAAATCGCTAGTCAAAACTTCTATAAGATTTGCAACTTCATTGTTAGGAGTAAACTTCGGTTTTTCAGAAAGTAAGCCTAAAAATGGAGTTACTAAAAAGTTACTAGGAGGGATGTAAGAGTCTGAAAGTTGTCTAATTACTCTAATTGTTTTAGAAGCAATTCCTACTTCTTCAAAGGTTTCTCTTAACGCAGTTTCTTGAAGGTTCTTATCATTTTTTTCAATTTTTCCACCAGGAAAACTAACTTGTGCAGAATGGGTACCGTTATAACTTGCCCTTTCCGTTAACAAAAACCGAGTTTGATTGTTGTCATCTGGGTAAAACAAAGCTAAAACAGCTGCTTTTCTTGGGTTTTTACTGTCTATTAACTCTTGAGAAAATTGAGTTCTCAGTTTAGGAGCGAGCTTAAATTGTGAAGTTAATCCGCCTAAAGGTTTGTTTTGTAACTCTTCTATTTGATTTATAAAATCAGAAAAAACCATTCGCTTTTAGTATTTTTAGAACAAACATATTAATTTACAAGGTGAAACGTAAATAATTTGGCTTGAATTTTGATTTAAAACCAATTAGAATAAAATTATAAGAATGAATAGAAAAAATAAATATCAAAAATTAGTATTGAGTTTAATTTTTGATGCTATGGGACTTTTATCATCATCTTATGTAATACCTATATTAGGGGATTTCTTTGATGTTGTTTGGGCTCCTGTTTCTGCATATTTGATATCAAAAATGTACAAAGGAAATAAAGGAAAGATTGCAGCTGCAGTTACTTTTATAGAAGAGGCTATGCCAGGTTTAGATATTATACCAACGTTTACACTTATGTGGTTGTATACCTATGTGTTTAAATCTTCAAATGAGCCTAAGAAAACAATAGAAGTATAATAAAAATAAAAAGGCAGCCTATAGAAGAGCTGCCTTTTTCGAAATTAAATAATTAAACAAATTACTTTTTCATAAACTTCTTGGTAAATGATCTTTGGTTATCATTTACTTCTATAATATACATTCCTGTATTTAAGTCACGTATGTCTATTTGTCTGTCAATTTTACCCTGCATTACAGTTTGACCTACATAATTTGTAATTTTATAGTTAGCCTCTCTACCGTCAGCTAATTTTAATACGATATAATCTGTAGATGGGTTAGGGTATACTTTAGCATCAAAGATAGGTTCTTCATTACCTAATTGTCCATCAATTTGAACAGTGGTCATAGATTTAGAAAAGTTGCTAATGTTAACTGTATAGTCTTCTACTTCTCCATAAGAAATGGTTTCACAAGGAGTAGGTGCTGAATTCCATTTCATAGAAACACGCATTCTTGTTGTACCTAAAGTAGCAGATGTAGGAACAGTAAAGTTATAAGATAAATTTCCTGCACTTGAAGAAGAACCAGAAACTACTTCTTCAGAAGATTCAAATGTTCCATTTTGGTTGAAGTCAATCCATACTTTCCAATACTCAGTATAAGAAGAACTTGCAAAACCAGCACTTACAACAATTGTATTACTTCCTACAGCAATATTAGCAGTTTGTGAAGTAAAGTCACCATAACCTCCATTAGCAGATGTTACGTTTGAAACCCCTCCGATAGCTACATTGTCTATATATTCATAGTTTACATTACTTCCTTTAGAATCACAGTAAGTAATTGTAGGAGATTTAGTAGTAACTCCAATTACATTACTTGCTGAAGAAATATTACCAGCTTGATCTTTTGCTTTTACAGAAAAAGTATAGTTTGTAGCTGCTGTTAAATTTGAAACAGTATAATTTGTAGTAGTTACAGTTGTTATTTTAGTACTCCCTCTGAATACATCATAACCACTTACACCAACATTATCAGTAGATGCAGTCCATGCTAAATTTACAGAAGTTTGTGTTACGCTTGAAGCTGTTAAACTACTTGGAGCAGATGGTGCTGTAGTATCTGGAGTTGGTAATGTTGTAATAAATACTTTATTACTTAGTGCAGAAATATTACCAGCAGCATCTATTGCTTTAATAGAATAGTTATAAGCAGTATCGGCTGATAAACCAGTTACAGCATAAGATACAGTTGTTACAGTTGCTATTTTTGAGTCGTTTTGATATACTTCGTATCCAGTAACTCCAACATTATCCGTAGAAGCTGTCCATGCTAAATTCACAGTAGTTTGTGTTAAGTTAGAAGTAACTAAGTTAGAAGGTGCACTTGGAGCTGTAGTGTCAGCAGAAGAACCTCCATCGATAGTATGACTACCTAATCCACTAAATGTATCTTTAGCTAAAGTATTCCATTCAGCGGTTGTATAAGTTGTATTTGGCGATTTTACAGATGATTTTCTTTGGAATGTTTGGTCTTTTCCAAAGTTAGCACTATTGTTTTGATCTCCAATGATATCGATTAGAGTACTTCCTTTAAATAAAGCTACAGCATCATTACCATTAAAGTTCATTACTGAACTATTAGTTAATTGAGCTTTGTTTTTTACTGTAGTTGAAGCACTACTGTGTGCAATAACAAAAACATCACCATTATTTAATTGACCAGTTAATGTTAAGGTATTAGACCATGTACCACCACCGTTAGTTGCTTTTTTAATAGAGTATCCACTTAAATCTACTGTTGCTCCAGTAAAGTTTGCTATTTCAATAGCTTTGTTATAAGAAGAACCTTCAACATATTCAGAGAATAATAATTCAGTTGCAGTTCCATTTCCACCTGAACCACCAGTTGTTGTAGTTACCATAACAGGACTACTTGCTGCAGAAACATTTGCTGCTGCATCATATGCCTTTACAGTGAAATTATATGAAGTACCAGCTGATAAACCAGTAACTGTTATACTTGTACTTGTTGTTGTTGCTACCTGTGTACTTCCGTTATAGATATTGTATCCAGTTACGGCTGTGTTATCAGTAGATGCAGTCCAAGCTAAATCAGCTGTAGTTTGTGTAATGTTTGAAGCTACTAATCCAGAAGGAGCAGTTGGCGCTTGTGTATCTGTATTTCCACCGTTTCCAAATAAATCTTCCGCTTGTGGACCTCCCCAAATTTGAGTAGCAAATGCAGGATTGTCTATAAAAGGATTACGATTTCCTTGTAATTGCTCTAATACAGGGTTACGTTGTTTTTCTAAATCTGATACTGGATCTTCAGCATTCCATTGTAAGAATAAATCGATCATGTTTGGATCTGTAGCTACAGTGTTACCAACACCAACACCAGTTGGTAAAGATTGGTTTCCGTAACGTAAATACATGTACATCATCATACGAGCTACATCACCTTTCCACTCGTCACCTGGATACCAGTTACCTTGTGCTGTAGCACCAGAGTTACCAGAACCGGAAGCAAACTTACGGTTACTACGTGATGAGTTTCTTTGAGCGTCACATGGTCTTAAGTTATGTGCATCTGCACCAGGACCACTTGTTCCTAAGTTAGGGTTAGCTAAAGATTTTGAGTATACATGCTCACGATTCCATACGCCTGATCCTCCACCGTGGTTGTCTTTTCCACGAGTACGATCGTTAGTAATATCAGAATCAGAATCATTCCAACCATAAATCAATACTACTTTAGTATTGTCTGTTGGATCTATGTCTGTTTGTTTTAATGCGTTCCAAACACCTGGTGTGTAACTTAAAATAGATGTATGCGAACCAATAATTTTGACAGCTAAAGCATCTTTTAATGCACTACCTGTTTGGTTTAAGTTAACATCATTATAATAAGAAGGTATTTGTTGGGAGAAAACTGATAACGACGCTATCAGAAAAACGAAGGGTAATAGTTTTTTCATTGTTTGGGATTTAACGTTATGTTAGGTTTGGCAAAATTAACACTTTTTTAACATGTTTTTATGTTACCTAAATGTTAAGGATTAATAAGTTATCAACAGTTTTTATTGAAAATAACGTATTTTATAGTTAAAAGTCTTGTCATTTTCATGACAAGACTTTAATTTTTTTGAGTGGTGAAAGTTATTTTTTAATGAATTTTTTAGTGAATGAACGTTGTCCATCATTCACTTCAATAATATATAATCCGTTATGTAAATTCGCTATATTGATTGTAGCATGGCTAACTTTTCCAGATAATACTTTTTGACCTATAGTGTTGGTTATTTTGTAGTTAGCGTTTCTGTTATCACCCAATTGTAATTTTATAAAGTTTACAGCTGGGTTTGGTGATACATTGGCACTAAAAATAGGAGCTTCATTACCTAATTTTCCGTCAGCTATAATAGATTGATTAATGTTTTTAGCGCTTACACCAATATTAACGGAATAATCTTCAACTTCTCCATAAGGGATTGTTTCACAAGGAGTAGGAGCAGAGTTCCATTTCATAGAAACACGCATTCTTGTTTTTCCTGATAATGCAGAAGAAGGAACTGTAAAACTATAAGATAAATTTCCTGCACTAGAAGAAGAACCACTTACAACTTCTTCATTGCTTTCAAAAGTTCCGTTTTTGTTAAAGTCAATCCATACTTTCCAAAACTCAGTATAAGAGGTACTTGCAAAACCAGCACTAACAATAATTGTATTGCTACCGTAGCTTAAATTAGCAGTTTGAGAAGTAAAGTTTCCATAACCTGAATTTGAAGAAGTAGCATTTGATATACCTCCAATGGCAACATTATCTATATATTCGTAACTAGAATTATTTCCTTTAGAATCGCAGTAAGTAACTGTAATAGACTTGGTAGTAATACCAACTACATTACTAGATGCAGAAATATTACCAGCAGCATCTTTAGCCTTTACAGAAAATGTATAATTAGTTGCAGCTGTTAGTCCAGTAACTGAATAACTAGTATTTGTAGTTGTTCCTATTTTGGTTGTTCCTCTATAAATATCATACCCAGTTACTGCAGTATTATCAGTAGCAGCTGTCCAAGATAAACTTGCTGAAGTTTGTGTTACTGATGATACAGCTAAATTAGATGGAGCCGTTGGAGCTTGAGTATCAGGAGGAGTTCCTCCTTCAATAGTATGGTTTCCTAAACCACTAAAAGTATCTTTAGATAAAGTATTCCACTCAGAAGAGGTATAACTTGAGTTAGGAGATGTAATGGTAGATTTTCTTTGTAAAGTTTTGTCTTGAGCAAAAGTAGATGAGCTAGTTGGATTACCAATTAAATCTATTAAAGTATTACCTTTAAATAATCCAATAGCATCATTACCATTAAAAGATAAAACACTAGTATTGGTTAACTGAGCTTTATTTTTAATAGAAGTTGTAGCGCTGCTATGAGCAATTACATATACTTTTCCATTGGTTAACTGACCAGTTAAATTTAAAGTACTAGTCCATCCACCTCCATTAGAAGCTTTCTTTAAAGAATATTCTGATAAGTTTATAGTAGCTCCAGTATAGTTTGCTAATTCTAAAGCTTTGTTATTTGATGAACCTTCAACATACTCAGAAATTAATAAGTCAGAAGCATTTCCAGAAGATGGAGTAGAAGAAGTAGTTATGTTTACTGTATTACTAGCCGTAGAAATATTATTTGCAGCATCTTTAGCTTTTACAGAAAAAGAATACGCTGTTGAAGCAGTTAAACCAGTAACTGAATAAGTAGTATTTGTTGTTGTACTTATTTTTACTGATCCATTATAAATATCATAACCAACTACACCTACATTATCAGTAGCAACATTCCACGATAAATTCACAGAGTTTTCAGTAACATTAGAAGTAGTTAAGTTAGAAGGAGCACTTGGAGCTTGTGTATCTGATGATCCACCACCATTTCCAAATAAATCTTCAGCTTGAGGACCTCCCCAAATTTTAGTAGCAAAGGCAGGATTATCTATAAAAGGATTACGATTTCCTTGTAATCCTTGGATAATAGGGTTACGTTGCTTTTCAAAGTCAGATACTGGGTCTTCAGCATTCCATTGTAATAATAGGTTAATCATATTACTATCTGAAGAGTTTGCTGTACCAATAGCTACGTTACTTGGTAAACATTGGTTTCCGTAGCGTAAATACATATACATCATCATACGAGCTACATCACCTTTCCATTCGTCACCAGGATACCATCCACCAGATGCATTACCAGCATTTCCTGAGCCAGCAACAAATTTTTTACTACTTCTCTGAGAGTTAAAAGAAATATCTGCTGGTCTAACATGATGTGCATCTGCACCAGCACCAGAAGTTCCTAAATTAGGATTCCCTAACGATTTAGGATAAACATGCTCTCTGTTCCATTGAGTTCCAGCAGAACCACCATTTGCGTCTTTACTACGAGTTCTGTCTGTTACATAATTTCCATCAGTATCACTGTAACCATATATTAAAACTACTTTAGAGTTGTTATTTGGATCTAAATCAGATTGTTTTAAAGCGTTCCAAATACCTGGAGTGTATGATAAATTTGTTGTATGTGTACTAATTATTTTAGTTGATAATGCATTTTTTAAAGAGGTGCCTGACTGATTTAAATTAACGTCGTTGTAATAAGAAGGCACTTGAGAAAATACTGATATAGAAGCTATCAGCAAAATGAAGGGTAATAATTTTTTCATTTAAAAAAGTTATGATTATTTAATTTAAGAGGGGGATGCAAAAAAACAATAATAAAAAAGCTTCAATGTTACCAAAACGTTAACAGTCAGTAAAGTAAATGCTATGAAAAAGGAATTCGATTTATTCCTTAAATTTATGTAAATTTGCGGGCTTAAATTAGAGATTGATTATGAAGATATCATACAATTGGTTACGACAATTTTTACAAACTGACTGGGAAGCAGAAAAAACAGGAGAACTATTAACAGATTTAGGTCTTGAAGTAGAAGGAATTGAAACTGTTGAAAGCATAAAAGGAAGTTTAAAAGGAGTAGTTGTAGGCGAAGTTAAAACATGTATTAAACATCCTAATGCAGATAAGTTAAAAGTTACTACTGTTGATTTAGGAGATGGTAATCCAGTACAAATAGTTTGTGGAGCACCAAATGTAGATGCAGGACAAAAAGTACCAGTAGCTACTGTTGGAACAACTTTGTATGATGAAAAAGGTGAAGGCTTTAAAATAAAGAAAGGAAAAATTAGAGGAGAAGAGAGTCATGGAATGATTTGTGCCGAAGACGAGTTAGGTTTAGGTAAAGGTCATGATGGAATTATGGTTTTAGATGAAGCTTTAGTTCCTGGAACTCCTTGTTCTGAAGTTTTTAATATTGAAACTGATCATGTTTTTGAAATTGGATTAACTCCAAACCGTGCTGATGCAATGAGCCATTTTGGTGTTGCTCGTGATTTACGCGCAGGATTAATTCAACAAGGAACAAACTTAGAGCTAATTTCACCTTCAGTATCAGATTTTCATGTTGATGAGCGTACTCAGAAAATCGATATTGAAATAGAAGATAAAAATTTAGTTCCTCGTTATTGTGGAATTACAATTACAGATATAGAAGTAAAGGAATCTCCAAAATGGATTCAAAATAGATTAAAAGCAATAGGAATAGCTCCTAAGAATAATGTAGTAGATATTACAAACTATGTTTTACATGAATTAGGACAGCCATTACATGCTTTTGATGCGAATAAAATTAAAGGTAGTAAAGTAGTTGTTAAAACTTTAGAACAAGGTACAAAGTTTACTACTTTAGATGAAGTTGAAAGAGAGTTGTCTTCAGAAGATATTATGATTTGTGATGCCGATGATAATCCATTATGTATTGGTGGAGTTTTTGGAGGGATCAAATCAGGTGTAACTGAGCACACTACCACTATCTTTTTAGAGAGTGCTTACTTTAATCCAGTTTCTGTTCGTAAAACAGCTAAGAGACACGCGTTAAATACTGATGCTTCTTTCCGTTTTGAAAGAGGAATAGATATCAATTTAACCAAATATGCATTAAAACGTGCAGCTTTATTAATTGAAGAATATGCTGGTGGAAAAATGTCATCAGATGTTTTAGATTTTTATCCAGAAAAGATTGAAGATTTTCAGGTATTCTTATCGTATGAAAACGCTTATAGATTAATAGGGCAGGAAATTCCAAAGGAAACTATTAAAAATATCTTAGCATCTTTAGAGATAAAAATTAACAGTGAAACTGCTGGAGGTTTAGGATTAACAATTCCATCTTATCGAGTAGATGTTCAGCGTGAAGCAGATATTATTGAAGAAATTTTAAGAGTTTACGGATATAATAATGTTGAATTCTCACATAAATTAAATACTTCTATTTCTTTTGATAGTGATAAAGAAGTAAAAATTGAAAATATTGTTGCAAACCAATTAACGTCATTAGGATTTAATGAAACAATGGCAAATTCTTTGACTAAAGCTGATTATGTTGATTTATCAGAGAATTTAAATCCTGCATATAATGTAGAGATGTTAAATCCATTAAGTAATGATTTAAAGGTAATGCGCCAATCATTATTATTTAGTGGTTTAGAATCTGTTGCTTACAATATTAATAGAAAAAATAACGCGTTGAAATTTTATGAGTTCGGTAAAACGTATCATAAATTTGAAAGCGGGTATCAAGAAGATAAACATTTAACATTATTTGTTACTGGTAATAGGACAAAAGAGAGCTGGAAAACAGCAACACAAACTTCAGATTTCTTTTACTTAAAAGGAATTGTAACAAATATTTTAAGTCGCTTAGGATTAGATAAATTAAAAACAACTCCAGTAAAAACTGATATATTCTCAGAAGGTATCGTATTAAGTTTAGGAAAAACTAAACTGGTAGAGTTTGGTGTTGTTAAGAGAGGAATTTTGAAAGAATTTTCTATAAAACAAGAAGTGTTATTTGCAGATTTTAACTGGCAAAACATTTTAACTTTTGTAGGAAAAAAGAAAATTAAAGTGACTGATTTACCAAAATTCCCAGCTGTTAAACGTGACTTAGCTTTATTGTTAGATTCTAAAGTAGAATTTAAAGAATTATATAATTTGGCTTTTCAATCAGAGAAGAAATTATTAAAAGAAGTCGATTTATTTGATGTATATGAAGGAGATAAATTACCAGAAGGTAAAAAATCATATGCAGTAAGTTTTGTTTTACAAGACGAAAATAAAACGTTGGCTGACAAGCAAATTGATAAAATCATGAAAAAATTACAGCAAACATTCGAAAAGAATTTAGAAGCTGTTTTAAGATAATTCAGAAGCTCCAATTGTATTGGGGCTTTTTTTATAAAAATATATTATGCAAAAGAAGAAAATTTTATTAGTCCTATTTATAACAATTAGCTTTTTTCTAAAAGCTCAAGAAAAAGAATCATTTGAAGTTAGGTTAGATTCTATTGGTATGAAAATAGATGAAACTTTAACAAATTTAAATAAAGAATATCTTAATAAGATTTACAGTAAAAAAAGTCTATGTGATAGGTTTTTGATAGAATCAAACAATAAAAAAGTTAAAAACTTTAATAAAAGTTTTTATGAAGGTTTTACTGCTAGTTTTGATTTTGGTAATATTGTTTTAAAAGAGATTGAAAAAGATGCATCGTATGATTATTTAAATATAGTTAAAGATAAAGAAGGAGAATATTATTTATTATTTAGACTATATGGTAATGGGTTAAACTATCATAAACATTTAATTAAAGAAATAGATGGAGAAATTAGGATAGTTGATACGTATGTATCGTTAACTGGTGAATATTTAAGCGATACTTTTGGGTCTATTTACAAAGGTGTTTTGTATAAAGGAGGTTTTTTGAAAAGTTTATCTAAAGGAAGCAATAATGATTCAATGCATGATTTATTAAAAATTCAAAAAATTAGAAACCTTAGATCAGAAGGTAAATTACAAGAAGCGCATGATTTATATAAAACTTTAAGTGAAGAGGGTAAAAAGAAAAAGATTTATCAATTATCTAATTTGTTAATTCTAGCTAATTTAGATGAAGCTAAATACGCTAAAGCAATTGAGACTTATGAAAAACAATTTCCAAATGATGTAAGTTTATATTTAGTTTCCATTGATGGTTATATATTAGGAAAAAAATATGATGAAGCTTTAAAAGCTGTAGATAATTTAGATAAAGCAATAGGAGGTGATAGTTTTCTAAATTTTATCAGAGGTAATATTTATTTTTTAAAGTTAGAATATAAAAAATCAGAAGATAAATTTAAAGAAGTACTAGAAGAGTATCCAAATTTTATAGACGCTTACGATAGTTTACTATCAATATATATTGAATCTAATAATGTTAAAAAAGCTATTGAGGTTTTGGATATTATGGTAAATGATTTTGAGTTACCAAAAGATATATTATTTAATTCTATTGGAGAGAATTATCCAGAGTTTCAAAAAAATAAAGAAATTATAAAGTGGTCAAAATAAGTATTTATGTATAAATTAATCATCCGTCCTATATTTTTTCTTTTCGATCCAGAAAAGATTCATCATTTTACTTTTTCATTGGTAAAGTTTTTATCCAAAATACCATTAATGTCTTCTTTGTTTAGGGGATTATATCAAGTAAATGATAAAAAATTGGAAAGGAATCTATTTGGATTAACTTTTAAAAACCCTGTAGGACTTGCTGCTGGTTTTGATAAAAATGCAGTGTTGTATAATGAGTTAGCCGATTTTGGTTTTGGATTTGTAGAAATAGGAACTGTTACTCCTAAAGGCCAGGCAGGAAACCCGAAAAAGCGATTGTTTCGTTTAAAAGATGATCAAGGAATTATTAACCGAATGGGGTTTAATAATGAAGGATTAACTACTGCAATAGAGCAATTAAAAAAGAACAAAGGGAAAATTATTCTTGGAGGTAATATTGGAAAAAATACCAATACGGCTCCAGAAGATTATACAGAGGATTATGTGGAGTGCTTTAGAGGATTGCACCCTTATGTAGATTACTTCGTATTAAATGTGAGTTGTCCAAATGTAGGAAGCCATGCAAAACTAGATGATGTAGATTATTTAAAAGAATTAATTACTGAAGTTCAAAAGTTGAACAATCAAGAATCTGTTCAAAGACCTATATTATTAAAAATAGCCCCAGATTTAAACAATCAACAATTGGATGAAATTATAGAGTTAGTTGCAGAAACCAAAATTGATGGAGTTATAGCTTCAAATACTTCTGTAAATAGAGAAGGGCTAAAAGCCCCAAAAGAACGATTGGAAGAAATTGGTAATGGAGGTTTGAGTGGTCAGCCAGTAAAAGAAAGAAGCACTAGAGTTATAAAATATTTAGCAGACAATTCAAATAAAGCATTTCCAATAATTGGAGTAGGAGGTATTCATTCAGAAAAAGATGCTTTAGAAAAACTTGATGCTGGTGCAGATTTAGTTCAAATTTATACAGGTTTTATTTATGAAGGACCAAGCTTGGTAAAGAGAATCAATAAAGCTATTTTAGCAAAAAGTTAATAAATGATTGAAACCCTCATCTCTTTTGTTTTAGCTACTGGAACACTAGCTTTTTCACCAGGACCAGATAATATATTTGTTTTAACACAAAGTATCGTAAATGGTAAAAAATATGGATTAGCAACTGTAGCTGGATTAATGACTGGTTGTATAATTCATACTACTTTAGTAGCCTTTGGAGTTTCAGAAATTATAAATCAAAACCCAAAATTGTTTTTTATTATTAAACTATTGGGAGCGGGGTATCTTTTGTATTTAGCTTATCAAGTATATGGAAGCGATGCTAAAATTGCGTTTTCAACTGAAAATGTAGAAAAAAAGACAACTTTTGAATTGTTTAAAAAAGGGTTTTGGATGAATGTTTTAAACCCGAAAGTCACTATTTTCTTTTTGGCTTTTTTTCCACAATTTTTGTTTTCAGATAGTCTTTCAAATGTATTACAGTTCTATGTTTTAGGAGGTTTGTTTATACTAACATCGTTTGTAATATTTTCAACAATAGCCGTTTTAGCAGGTACAATTTCAGAATCTATAAAAAAGAATGCCCAAATAGGGGTTTACCTAAAATGGGCACAAATTATTGTTTTTGTTGGAATTGCGGTTTTAATTTTATTGTAAATTAATCTTCTTCCTTTTTAGTAAGTCTTTCTAAAGCTCTTTTAGAACTTCTATTTTCTGGATTGATAGCTAATGATTTTTTGTAGTATTCTGTAGCTTTTACAGTGTCTTTCATTTTTAAATAAGCATCACCAGTACTGTCGTAAGTATTAGAACTTTTAGGGTATAATTCAATATTGATTTTAAAAACATTAAGAGCTTTTTCAAATTCTTTGTTTGATAAATAACGATATCCTAAACGATTCAAACTTCTTTCTCTAATAACAGGGTTTAAGCTATCTTTTTCCTTAATAGCTTTATATCCTTTTAAAGCGGCTTCAAAGTTATTTTCAGCTAGGTATTCGCTTGGAGTTTTTTCACCTTCTTTAAGTTTGTTGAAAATGTAAACCTTATCATGATGTTCACGTTTTTTTGCTAATTCAATTTTGTTCTGTGACGTATTGAATATCAACTTTTCATTTAATTCACGAGCATAAAAAGTGCTATCATTAACTTTTAGAGGTTCTAAATTTTGTCCACGCCATGTTAGAAATAATTTTCCTTCGATAAATTTTACTTCTATAGTTTCATCAGCATTAAAAAAATAACGACCAGAGGCATTCTTAATAAACTCTTCAGAGTTTTTATTTGAAGTACAGTTGGTTAGTAGTAGTAATAAGGAAATAAAAAATAGTTTAGTTTTCATTGTTTGGTATAGCTTTTTGTAAAAATATAATAATATGACGACTCATTAAGGAAATAGTTACAAGTTTCTTATAAAGAATTAGTTGGCATAAGAATTGACCTATATAAGAAAAGAAAACAAAAAAGCAACATGTATAGTGTTGTTTATTAGATAGTTAAGGTTTTTGTAGTGTTTTTTGTATTAAGTGTACTAATAGAAAAATGCCACTATGACAGATATAAAAGATTATGAGTAAACCCAAAATAATACATTTAGACAACTTGTCGCTTCAGGATGCTTTTAATGAAAATTCTGAATTAATTCCTTTGTTAACTCCAGAGGATGAAGAAATAATAAATAAAGAAGAAGTACCTTCTGAATTGCCAATTTTACCTTTAAGAAATACAGTGTTATTTCCAGGTGTGGTAATCCCTATAACTGCTGGAAGAGATAAGTCTATTCAATTAATTAAAGATGCTAATGAAGGAGATAAAATTGTAGGAGTAGTAGCGCAAAAAAATAGTGATGTAGAGAATCCAGGTATAGATGATATTCATAAAACAGGTGTAGTTGCACAAATTTTAAGAGTTCTTAAAATGCCTGATGGTAACACAACTGTTATTATACAAGGAAAAAAACGCTTTGAAATTGATGAGATTACGCAAGATACTCCATACTTAAAAGCAAAAGTTAGAGAGGCAAAAGAGGAAAGAGATATTGATGATGAAAAGGAGTTTAATGCAATAATTGATTCTATTAAGGATTTAGCATTAGAGGTAATTAAAGAAAATCCAATGTTACCTTCAGAAGCTTCTTTTGCAATTAAGAACATTCAATCAAATTCATTTTTAGTGAACTTTATTTCATCTAATATGGAATTGAGTGTTTCTAATAAACAAGTTTTACTTGAAAAAGATAACTTAAAAGAAAGAGCGCTTTTAACTTTAAAAAACTTAGATAAAGAGCTTCAAAAGTTACAATTACGTAATGATATTCAGTCAAAAACAAGATCAGATTTAGATCAACAACAACGTGAATATTATTTACATCAGCAATTAAAAACAATTCAAGACGAGTTAGGTGGAGTTTCTCACGACCAAGAGTTGGAAGAAATGAAAACAAAGGCAAAGTCTAAGAAATGGAATAAAAATGTTGCTGAAACATTTGAGAAGGAAATAAATCGTTTAAGAAGAATGAATCCTCAAATGGCTGAATATGGTGTGCAACGTAATTATTTAGAGTTGATGTTAGAGTTACCTTGGGGAGAATATTCTGAGGATAAATTTGACTTGAAAAAAGCTCAAAAAATATTAGATAGAGATCACTTTGGACTTGAAAAAGTTAAAGAACGTATTATTGAACATTTAGCTGTATTAAAATTACGTGGAGACATGAAGTCACCAATAATTTGTTTATACGGTCCTCCAGGTGTTGGAAAAACTTCGTTAGGTAAATCAGTTGCTGAAGCTTTAGGTCGTAAGTATGTACGTATGTCATTAGGTGGTTTACGTGATGAAGCTGAAATTAGAGGACATCGTAAAACTTATATTGGAGCTATGCCAGGTCGTTTAATTCAAAACCTTAAAAAAGCTGGTACTTCAAATCCTGTATTTGTATTAGATGAAATAGATAAATTAAGCCAAAGTCATCAAGGAGACCCATCTTCTGCAATGTTAGAGGTGTTAGATCCTGAACAAAATACAGAGTTTTATGATAATTACTTAGAGGTTGGTTATGATCTTTCTAAAGTGTTATTTATTGCTACTGCTAATAATTTAGGACAAATACCTTGGGCACTACGAGATCGTATGGAGCTTATCAATGTAACAGGGTATACTATTGAAGAGAAGGTTGAAATCGCGAAAAAATATTTATTCCCTAAGCAATTAAAAGAGCATGGATTATCAACTGAGCATTTAACGGTTGGTAAAAAGCAAATAGAAAAAATTGTAGAAGGGTATACAAGAGAATCTGGTGTTCGTGGTCTTGAAAAGCAAGTAGCGAAAGTAGTACGTTTTGCAGCAAAATCAATAGCGATGGAGGAGGAGTATAATGTTTCTCTAACAGATGAAGATATTGAAACTATTTTAGGACCTGCTCGTTTAGAACGCGATAAATATGAAAATAATGATGTAGCTGGTGTAGTTACAGGTTTAGCTTGGACAAGTGTTGGTGGTGATATTTTATTTATAGAATCTATTTTATCGAAAGGAAAAGGAAACTTATCTATTACGGGTAATTTAGGTACAGTTATGAAAGAGTCTTCTACCATAGCGATGAAGTATATAAAAGCTAATGCTGAAGAGTTTGGAATTAAACCTGAGGTTTTAGATAAATACGATGTTCATATTCATGTACCAGAAGGAGCAACTCCTAAAGATGGACCAAGTGCAGGTATTACAATGTTAACTTCGTTAGTGTCTGTATTCACTCAGAGAAAAGTAAAAAATAAAATAGCAATGACAGGAGAAATTACTTTACGTGGTAAGGTATTGCCTGTTGGAGGGATTAAAGAAAAAATATTAGCTGCAAAAAGAGCAAATATTAAAGAAATAATTCTTTGTGCTGACAACAAAAAAGACATTGATGAAATTAAAGCTAGTTATTTAAAAGGCTTAACTTTCCATTATGTTACTGAAATGAGTGAAGTAATTAATATTGCCCTTACGAAGCAAAAAGTAAAAAATGCTAAAAAAATATAGAATTATACCTGAATAATATATAAAATAGGACTTAAACTATTAAAGTTTAAGTCCTATTGTTTTATACACTTGGTCCTAAATGATCATCATCTCTTTCGTTTGGATTTATACACCAGCAACCGTAATAGTCACAATCTAAAACCCAGCCACGAGGACATTGTTTTTGTCCTCCGTTAATAGTTCGTTGTTCATCTTTTTTTAGGATAGTACCTAAATTTGAAATTGATTTTAACATGGTTAATCGTTTTTATTTGTCCTTACTCTATATTATGCTTTTCAGGTTCCGCATTTTATTAGAATTTTTTAAAGAAAGTTTTTTAGTAGGTTTATGCGATTATCATATTTTTCTCTGAAAAAGATTCTAATTCTTTTTTGTAATAGAAGTTTTTGTTAAAATCGGTTGAATCTAGATAGTTAATAATTTCTATAGGATTAATTTTTTCTACGTTTTCTTTTTCATGTAAATCTGGAAAACAAGAAATAAAGTACCCTTGTATATGTGCTATAAGTTTAATTAAGTCTTTACAGTAAACTGATGGATTGTTGAATCCATTTTCTTTGCTGTATCGATGTACCAATCTACCACCTTTGCAAATTACATTTAAAGGACACTCTTGGCATTGTTTACATAATTTGGCTTCAATGTTGTTAAAATATAGCTTCCCTAAAGTAGTTTTTTCAATATCTTGAAAGCTGTTTTCTTTAATGTTAAAACCAGTTTTTGTAAAGCCATGACCGCAAGCTTTTAAAGAGTCAATAGCTTCAATTTCTCCGTTAGTTTCTATAACTAATACAGTAGATTCATTTTTAGAACTTTCATTAAGCATTGTTAAAGAGTTTAACAATCCTAAAAACATTGGTATTTTATATCGATCTTGGTCGCTAATCCATATATTGAATAATTCGATTAACCAATCGCCCATTATTGTTTTTTCTTTGTCATAAGGGTAGCTGTTATGAGTATAATCAGGTATTAAGAAGTTTACATAACTTGCTCTCATTTTTTTAAAACTGTTGTATACTTCTAGAGGTGTTTCTTTTGTGTTAATCACACATGCAATGTCAGCAAAGTTCATTTCACTTTTCAAAAGAGAAACTCCCTTAAAAACATTATCATAACTTCCATTTCCTTTGTGGTCTACTCTAAACATATCATGAGCTTTTTTAGTGCCGTCTACACTAACGCTTGGAGAAATGTTTAATTCTTTAAATAAATGAATCCAGCTCTCATCAAGTAAAACACCATTGGTTTGTAAATCAAAAGAAAAAACTACATCATCGAGTTCATTTTGAATTTCTTTAACTTTAGATACAAAGTCTATAAAAAATTGTTTTGGAGCAAGTAGAGGCTCTCCTCCATGAAAAAGAAAAGAGAACTCTTTTTTATTGTACTCTTGTATGTATTTTTTGGTTTTGTTAATAATGTTATCAACAATTTTAGTAGACATAAACTTAGGTTGTTTTTTATAAGTTGTATCTCCTAAATTGTACATAAAGCAATATGAGCAATTGAGATTACATCTGCTGGCAACTTTTATAGCTAAAGAATTGAAATCCATAATTTATAGTTGGTTAAAAGATAACAAGGAGGTTATGATGTTTAATAACCTCCTTGAGAAATAAAGATTAATTTCTTATGAAATCATGAACTGGATCAGCTTCTAGTATCTTAACGCATTTGCCTAATCTGTCACTCCAAACTAATCCATCAGGACAACGTCTACCACCACCACCAGTAGGAATATAAATAATATCATCAGAAGGTATGCCTACAGCACCTCCTCTAATAGGTGATAAATCATTAATTTCTAAGTTTGAAAATTTTTCAATTCCTTTAGATAAAAAAAATGTTTTTTTCATTGTATTAAAATTTAGTTAGTATGCTTACTCTAAGGTTGTTTATTGATTGAATATCTATATTTTCAGCTTCCTATAGATATTTGTAGGTTACTAGTATTTTATTATTTTAATGAAGAGTTATCGTGAAAATATGTTTCGGTAACTCTTACTTACATATCTACTTTTGTAGGCATGCACACGCAGTATCCTAAAGAAAAATTGTATGCAGGTATTTCATTTTGGGTACAAGCAACAGGGTTAGGTCCCCAGTTGTCTCTATTCTTACACCAAAAGGGAGATCCCGGACCACCTCCGTTAATAGACTTTTGATTTGCTTTGTTTAAAATAATACCAAGATTTGAAATTGATTTTATCATAATTAGTTGATTTGATTTAGTTATTCCTTACTCTATTTTTAATGCTTTTCAGGTTTCTCATTGAATTACAAATATTGAAGGTTAAATATGATAAAGGAAGAAAAGAAGGTTGTGATTTATAAAAAAGGTAGGTACTATTTAAAAATTATGACAAAGAAAACAATAGTTAAAATGTTGTTTTGTAAAGGTTTGAGTTGTTTTTGTAATTGAGTTTTAGAATTTAGCAAAATTGGAGTTAAAAAAATATAAATTGAACTAACTTAAATTAATTAATCATGAAATTATTATCAATTAGCACTTTAGAGTCTTATGAACTTACTAGAATTGAACAACGAAATATTATGGCAAAGGGATCTAAGTTAGGAGGAGGCCCAGATACAGATGGAGAAGAGGATTGTTTCCCGCCACCGCCTCCAGGAAGTGAATGGGATAAAAAGAAAAATTATTGTTTTGAACCTGTATTAACGGTTTAAATGTTATTTTAAAAAATAACTTCCTTGTCAATTTTTTCAATGAATTGATAAGGAGTTATTCCTGTGTGTTTTTTAAAAATTCGAGTAAAGGATTTAGCATTTTTATAACCTCCAATTTCACCAATGGCTTGGGTTGTGTAAGCTCTAACTTTTTTGTCTTCACTTAGTTTTTTAGTAATATAATTAATTCTGAGCTCATTAGTGTATTCGCTAAAACTCATTTTTTTGTATTCTTTTATTACTTTAGAAAGATAAGTGGTGTTAGTACCAATTTTTTTTGCAGCATTATATAGATTAAAATCATCTTTTAAAAAATATAATTTTTCTTCAATTTTAGATAAACCTTTAATAATTTGTTGGTGTTGTTCATCTTTTATTTTTAATTCACTAGTTGTAGTAGTATCTTTTTCTTTTTGAGAAACTCTAGTTAACAAATCGTTTAAACGTGCTTTGGCTTTCTTTTTTTCTCTTATATTTTTGAAAACAAAAAAGCTTGTAAATCCTAATATTAGAATTAAACTAATAACAATGATATTGTAGTAAAAAGCTCTTTCGTTATTATCTTTGTTAAGGGCATTAATTTTTTTTGTAAAATTAATTTCCTTGGCAGTTTTATAAGCTTCTTTAAATTGTTCCTTTTCTCTGGTAGATATTTTATTGTATGCATTTAAAAAGGTATTTAAGTAATAATTAGCAGAGTCTACTTTTTTTTGATTTAAGTAGATTTTAGATAAATAATTGTTTGCATGCATATAATTATAATCCAATAGTGTGTCATTTTTTATTTGAAGTGATTTTAGAAAGTTGTTTTTAGCTTTTTTAAAATCCTTAGCCATATAATAATTAACAGCAATATTGTAATAGCCTTTATATAAATAAGAATATGATTTGTATTTATGAAAAATCTCTAAACTCTTTTCAAGATAAAGATTAGCTTTGGAGTATTCCTTTTTTAAAGAGTAAATAGTTCCCAAGCCGTAATAAATTCTTCCTTGATAATAAGAGTTTTCTTTAAGGTTCTTAGTGTTTAGTGAAGAATTGTAATAGTGTAAAGATGAATCTGCATACTGTTTTTTTAAAGTGTCGTTTTTATACATTGTAGCATAAATAGCACCAATATTAAGAGAGGTTTTAAGTTTGTTGATTTGAAACTTACTACCTAATTTTTCTTTACTTATTTCTAATAAGAGGTGTTTTTCTTTAATTTTTAATAGAGCTTCATTGAGCTCTTCCATGTCTTGGTATATAAGAGCTATATTTCCTTTTATTTTAATGATTCGTTCTATATCTTTTGCTTCAATAGCATAGGTTTCTGCTTTTATATAATCATTTAAAGCTTGTTTAGTAAGTCCTCTTCGTTTTTTAGTATTTCCTAAAAGTATGTGAATATCAAATAAGATATTATAATTCTCTTTTTTTAAAGAAATTTTGGGTAGATATTTAGAGATACTATCTTTAAAAAAATTAATATCTACAATTTGTTTTTCTCTTGTTTTTATATATTCAATGGCGGAATATGCAAAAGTTTTATAGGGGGTGTTGTTGGTTTTAACAAGTTTATTCATGTAAAATAAAGTACTGTCTATTCCGATTTTTCTATTTAAATAAAATTTCTTTTTTAAATCTATTAATTCATTTTCATTTAAAATTGTGTTGGTTTGAGAAAACAAAAGAATAGAGTAGAAGAATACTAAGAATAGTGTAGAGATATATTTTAGCATAAGGGTTGAGGGACAATTGATTATTTACTGCAAAATATAAAAAAAAGAGACTAGTTTAAAACAAAGTCTCTTTTATAAAGATAAAATTTATATAGAAATTATAATTAATACAGGTAGTTTAAGGCAATTCTGTCATTTTGGTTAAATTCCCCAGAAGAATTACTACTGAAACATGCTAGCATTAAAGAGGTTGGATCATAACCAGCTGTTGTACCAGGTATAGGTATAGCACCAACACCAGCTTGTCCTTCGTTTACATTTTGTCCACAACTTCGTCTAGTTTGCCAATCGGTATGTCTAAACCCAACAGAATGACCAATTTCATGTGTAATTACATGCTCAATTACATCAAGACTAAAATTTCCTAAACCGTGAATTTCTACCCATTTATAAGGTTTTCCATTAGAAGGAAAGCCAGCTGATCCTCCAGCGCCAACAGCATTTGCATCTACGTAAACAAGCATGTCTTGAGGAGAATAATTTGTACCAAAAGTTAAATTAAATTGAATATCTAAATTAAGTTCGTTATAGTTTTCTACAGCCATTCTTAATGCCGTTTGTTCTCTTGAAGATAAACCATAACCATCATTAGCATTATATCCCATTATATTAATAATAGTACCTCTGTCTACTAAATTACTTGTTCTATAGTTTTTGCCTAAATGTTGACCGACTTTTTCAAAGTTCATAATTTGCTCATGACTTAAGTATATGTCGCCTTCTACAAGATATCTATCTCTCGAAGTGCCATCAGGTAAGTGTTGTTTTGATAGAGTAACATTGTTTGTGTTAATGTTAAAGTCTTTTAATTTAGTTAAGATTTGTTTTGGTATTTGTGTATCTTGATTTAAAGAAGTTTCATTATCACTACAGCTTGTTATTAAGGTTGTTATAGCTAATAATGATAAAATTTGAAGGGTGATTTTTTTCATTTTTTTAATTAGTTTGATTAATAATTAATTGCTAGAAATTTCTATGCGTCAAAAATGAAATATTAAAACCGATTATATTTTGATGTAAATCAAAATATAATCGGTTTTTTTTAGATATATGATTACTATTTATGTGTTAATTTGAAGAATATTAAGTTTTTTAGGTTTTTATTTAGCACTTAAGTAAGAGAAATTGTAGCTGATTCCGAAATTTAGGTAAGAACTACTTAAGCTTCCTCCACGAGCTTTAACATATCCTAATCCTGCTCGTAAATTAAGTTTGTCTGTTAGTTTGTAATTAACACCAGCACTTGGTTTAATTATTAAACCTTGTCCTGTACTAATTCCACCTCCACCAGCTGCTCCTGCTAATGCTTGTAAAAATACAGAAGTAGTATTGTTAAAGAAAGAGTTTGATTGTACTCCTAAACCAACAATTCCTTCAGCATATGCTCCAGCGTCACCAAAATTAGCAAAGGAAGTTTGTCCAGCACCATAGATATATTTATTGAAGAAAAAGTTAATTTGTAAAGATATCTGATGCATATCTTGATTTATTCCTGTATCTCTAGCTGCATTGAAATATAAATCATGTTTTACAATTGTTTCTAAACCTTTAAGTTTGGCTGTAGAAAAACTATTCTCTTCAGATTTTATACCGTCTTTGTCAATATAATATTTAAGACCAAAGCCTAGAGTAGAGGAAGTGAAGTGTCCGTCAGGACTCATTAAATATCCTTTATTTATTGATCCATAAATGTTATCAAATAATTTTTGTTCAATAGAGATGTCAGGATAAATTAAAAAACCTCCTTTGGTATCTACACCGCCACCTCCTCCGGCACCAACACCGAATTTAGCTAAAATATTAGTTCTATTTTTATTCATAGATAAATGATAACCTCCTCCTAATAAGATGTCCATATAACCTGCTTTAATTCCATGGTAAGCTCCATCAGCTTTTACAAAAAAGAAAATATTATCATTCAAATAAGAATTAAATTCAAAACCAGCTAAGCGTATGGTTTTTCCTTTAAGATTTCCTTTAGTAACAGAAAGATTGTTAAGATGAACTAATAAAGAAGCTCTGTTTCTTTTTTGATCCCACGAAGTATTGGTAAGATTTTCTATTGAAAAAGATTGTTCTCTTTCTTTAAAGCTAGCAAAATCAAAAGATAAAGGAATTTGTACAGCAACATTAAGCTGACTGCTATTGATGTCACCTTTATCAAAAAAGTTGATATAACTATAACCGGCAGTAGCAGAAAAATATTTGAAATCATAACCTAAGTTAAAGTGAGGTAAAATAAAAGCTCCACCGCCATCAGGAGCAGCAGCACCACCACCACCACCGAAATGGAAACCAGTATCTAAAAATAAGTTTTTTGTTATTTTTTGTTGAATACCAGCATTGATTCCTAAAGTGAAAAAACCACCTCTAATTCCGCCAACAGCTCCATAAAATCCAAGTCCTGCATAACTCCAATCATTAAGTTTTAAATTATAATGAAGCCCTGTAAAATCCATATTTTCTTCATTTCCAGGCATTTTTATAGATAAAAAATCTAATTGCCCAAAACCTTTTTGAGTTTCTTTAGTTGGTATGTTAGTTTGGGCATAAAAAAAATGAACACTCATTATTAAGCCTAATATGAGTGCTCTTTTACTAATTTTATTTAGCATTAAATATGTTTTGTTTTAATTGTGTATTTTTTGACGTTTACCGTTTATGTATGAAGCTACAAATGCATCATCAAATCCAACTTTTACTAATTCTCTTTGTAGTTTTTTAGCTTCTTTTAAAGTAGAAAATAAACCTATAGAATATTTAAAATATCCATCAGAACTTGTAACTGTTGAAGGAATTGTTTTTGAAGATAATAGAGGGTGATTTCTTTTAGAAAAAACACCTATTTGTACTGAATATATAGTTTTTCCAGAAGTCTTTTTTGACACATCAGAAGCAGCTTTGCTAATGTCTAAAGAACTGTTACTGGTAGATTCATCGTTATTGGTATTAACTGCATCTCCAGATTTAGCTTGAGCTCTAGCTTTTCTTTTAGCTCTAGCTTGTGCTCTTTTAACACTGTCTAATACTCTAAGAGCTTCATTTTTCTTTATAGTAGCTATTTCGTCAGTAGAAGAAAAAGAGCTACCACCATTGTTAGTGTAAAAATAATAAGTAGCTGCTAAAGAAGCTCCTAATAAAAGGCCTAAGACAATAGGAATAATTTTAGACTTCTTTTTAAAAGAGTCATATTCTTCTTGAACTTGGCTTAATTCATTTTCAGCTTCTTCTCTTTTTAATTTTGAATTGTCTAAGTCTTCTTGCATTAACTTAAACTTTTCTTCTTCTATAAAAGGCATAATTGGTGGTTAATTAATGTTAAATTATTTTACTAAAATACAAATCTTTTTTAATTAGTCTTTTTCAACAGTTATTATTACTGTTTTAGAGGCTGGAGTATGGCTAATTCTAGCTTTACTTTGTATTGGAACTAAAACATTAGCTTCAGGAAAATATGTAGCTGTACACTGTCTTGGTATGCTATATGGTATAACTAAAAATCCGTTTGCAATTCTTCTTTCTCCTTTAAAATGACTTACTAAATTTACCTTGTCAAGTTTAGATAAACCTTGGTTTTTCATGTCATCTGGATTCATAAAAATAACTCTGCGCTCATTTAAAACTCCTCTATAACGGTCGTTTAATCCATAAATAGTGGTATTGTATTGGTCATGAGTACGAATAGTCATTAACATAAATTGATTGCTATCTAAAGCTACATCTGAAGGTAAGTTTAAAGTAAAGTTAGCTTTTCCTGTTGCTGTAGGAGTAAAGTTATTATCTCTTGCGTTGTTTGGAAGATAAAACCCACCTTTATTTCTAACTCGTTTATTATAATTGTCAAAACCAGGAATGGTAGCTTCAATTTTATTTCGAATTAAATCGTAGTTAGTAACTAATGATTTCCATTCAGTAGTAGAGTTTTTTAAAGTAGTTTCGGCAATTCCTGCTACAATAGCTGGTTCGCTAAGTAATTCTGAAGATGATGGTGGTAAATGACCGTTAGATTGATGTACAACTCCCATAGAATTTTCTACAGAAACAAATTGTTCTCCACTAGCTTGAATATCCTTTTCAGATCGTCCTAAACAAGGAAGTATTAAGGCTTGTTTTCCATGAACTAAGTGACTTCTATTTAGTTTTGTTGAAACTTGAACGGTTAAATTACAATTTCTCAACGCTTCAGCTGTGTATTCAGTATCTGGTGTGGCTGAAATAAAGTTACCGCCCATACCAATGAATACTTTAGCTTCTTTTTTATGCATCGCTTCAATAGCTGCAACTACATCATAACCATGTTTGCGAGGAGCTTTGAAGTTAAATTCTTTTTCTAGATTATCTAAAAATGAATCTTTTGGCTTTTCCCAAATTCCCATGGTTCTATCTCCTTGTACATTGGAATGCCCACGAACAGGACAGGTACCAGCCCCTTTTTTACCAATACTACCTTTTAAAAGAAGTAGATTGACTAATTCTCTAATATTGTCTACAGCATTTTTATGTTGAGTTAATCCCATTGCCCAACAGATTATAATCTTATCGTTATTTATAATTAACTCTGTAGCTTCTTTAATGGTTTCAATAGATAAGCCAGTTTGAGGTAGCAACTCTTCTACGGTATAGTTGTCTAAATCATTTAAAAATTCATCTACACCATGCGTTTTTTCTTTTATAAATTGATGATTGAAAACAGTGTTTGGTTCTTTGTTTTCTTTTTCTTTCATCAATTTTAAAATGATTTTCAATAAAGCTACATCTCCATTTATTTTTACTTGAAGAAACAAGTCAGTTAATTTGTCACCAGAACCTAACCATTTTAAAGGGTTTTGAGGATCAACATAATTCATTAATCCAACTTCAGGTAATGGATTAATAGTCATTATTTTTCCACCATTTTTTTTGGTATCTCTTAATGCTGTAAGCATTCTTGGGTGATTGGTTCCTGGGTTTTGCCCCATTACAATAACTAAATCAGCATGATTAAAATCGTCTAAGGTTACAGATCCTTTACCAATTCCAAGTGTTTCAGATAGAGCACTTCCGCTACTTTCGTGACACATATTAGAGCAATCTGGTAGGTTATTTGTACCAAATTGACGAACAAATAATTGGTATAAGTAAGCAGCTTCATTGCTGGTTCTTCCAGAAGTATAAAATATAGCTTCATCTGGAGAGTTTAAGCTATTTAATTCTTTACCTATGAGGTTAAAAGCTTCTTCCCAAGATATTTCTTCATAATTATTCGATCCTTCTCTTAAAATCATAGGGTGCGTAATGCGACCACTTTTTCCAATTTTATAATCAGACCATTCAGACATTTCTTGAACTGAATGTGTAGCAAAGAATAGGGGAGATACCCTGTTTTTTGTAGCTTCTTCAGCAACTGCCTTAGCTCCATTTTCACAGTATTCAGCAAGAAAAGCTCTCTTTTCATCTGGATCTGGCCATGCGCAACCTGGACAATCAAAACCATTTATTTGGTTAAGATTTTGAAGTAGGCTAATTCCCTTACTAACTCCAGTTTCTGAAAAAACATGATTTAAAGCAGATTTTATAGCTTTGGTTCCAACTGCTTTTTTTGGAATATCAATTAGTTTAATTCCTGTTAGCTCTTCCGGTGGTTGAGCGTGTATTTTTTTATCACTCATAATTTATATATTGAGGATTAGAATATATTGTCATTTTGTTGTTTCGGCTAAAACCGATTAAGCAAATACCAAATTCCTTGGCAAAATCTACGGCCAAAGATGAGCAAGCTGAAACAGCAATTATTATAGGTATTTTTGCTAGAAAAGCTTTGGAAACTATTTCGTAAGAAACACGTCCGCTTACTAGCATGTAATTGGTCGATTTTAAAAGATTTTTATTTAATAAATCACCAATACACTTATCTACTGCGTTATGTCTACCTATGTCTTCCTTTATGGTTAAAAGGTTTTGTTTTCTGTCAAAAAGTGCACAAGCATGACTACCGCCTGTAATTGAAAATAATTTCTGCATATTGTTCATTTTCAAATACATTGAGTCTTTTATGTGAAGTGATTCTTTGTGTTTTTTAGTAAGAGGTTTATCTTCTGTTTTTAAATCTTTTATTTCTTTTTTTCCGCAAATTCCACAGGATGAAACAGAAAGTAAAGTGCGTTTATTTAAGTACCCTTTACCTAGTTTTTCTTTTGGGATAAAAACATTTAAAATTGATGAAAAGTCTTTGTTTTCTTCAATCGTTTCTATTTTTAAATCTGAAGTTTTTTTGTAAATATCTTCAGCATATAATAAGCCTCTAATAAGTTCTTTATCATCTCCAGGAGTTCTCATAACAACTGTGTAAGATTCTGAATTAATATTTATCTGAAGAGGAGCTTCAATAACAAGACTATCTTCAATTTCAGATACTTGATTGTTGGATAATTTTATGGATTGATAGGTACTTGCTTGTTTCATGCTGTAAACAAATGTACTTAAAAGTAAGTGAATTGAAAAGCCTTGTTTGAGGCCAAGGCCTTTCGGTATGTTTTATCACCCCTTATAAACAAAACACACCCAGATAGGGTAACCTTCTTTAATGCACAACGAAAAAAAGAAAAATATATTGTAGTAGTTTGATTACTCTTTGCTACAATCTATTATAATTAGTTCGTTGTTAAGGTTTTTTGTGAAAAATAGATAGGTGTCACCGCCATCTTTAATTTTAGTTTCTAGTCGTATTTGAGCTACTGTTTTAGGGAAATTTCGAGTGGTGATATTAGCTTTTTCTGTTTTTATAAATTTTTTGACTTTCTTTTTATTGTAAGGGTAAACATTATTTATTTTAAATATTCTACCAGGGAAATTTTCTACTAATTCTTCAGAAGTATATAGGTGAGAATGTTGTTGTAGTTTATTAATTTTTAATTGATAAGAAACCTCTGTAAATCCTCCAGATTTCAAAATTGAAGCGTTTGGCTCATATAGGTAATTCTGTGGTGAAGAATAGGTTTCTGTAGATTGGTTTTTGTAAATAAAATCAAAACATTGAATATTGTTATTCAGTAGGTTATGTGTTTTTATTTGAATTGATTCTTTATGGTTTTTTTCTAGTAGGAATAATAATTCTTTCACTTCATTTTTTAGTGAAATAATATGAATTTCTTTTACAAATTTTAATTCATTAATAGTAGATGTAATGTCTAATATTGGTGAATTTTTAATGAGTATTTTATTGGCTTTTGTAAATAAGAAATCAATGTTTTCTGGGACATTAGGAAGGCAGTCTTTAAGTAAAAATACTTTTCCTTTTATGTCGTGTCTTCTAGAAGGATCAATATAAATACAGTTTAGTTTTTCGTTAAACTGTTTTAAAAAATCAATTCCGTTTTGAGCTATAGTTTGAATATTTGTAATACCTAGTTTATCATAATTGTATTTTACTATTGCAGATAATTGTTCGTTAATTTCGCAATGAATAACCTTTTTAAAATTTTTAGAAAAAGCTAAACAATCGACTCCAAATCCACCAGTAAGATCAATGATAGTATCTCCAGAAACCAGATTCGATTTATACTCGGCGGTTATTTCAGATGATGTTTGTTCTATACTTAATTTTTCCGGGTAATAGATGTTCTGAGTATTAAACCAAGTAGGTAATTTCTTTTCAGATTTTTGTTTGGCTACAATCTGATTAGCTAATTCTTGGATAGTAATATTGTTAAAAGGACTTCCTTTTAAAATCAGTTTATTAATATCAGTTTTTAAATTTTGTTGGATGTATAATTGAACATCTGGTTGTAAAATAGCTTTGTTCACTGTAAAATAAGAATCTTATAGTATTACTAATATTTTTGAAACTTTATAATGATAAAAAGGGTTAGTTATATCCTTTTACATCTCCCATATATAATGTTCCAATTGAGAGTTCATGTTTAGTAGGTAAAATAGCTCCAGATTGAGTGGTTGTCCAATCATTCCAAGAGGCTTCCATGCCTCCTGTAGGTATAATAGATACCCACATTTTATATGCAATGGGTTTATAGTTATCATCTAAAATCCATAAATAAGAATCACCAGGAGTTGATCCTCCAGTTGTATATGTAATCATAAGAGCATCCTTATTTTCGTGCTGTACTATTTTGCGCTCTATACCAGCTTCAAAAACTTTGTAAGGTGCAACTAACCAAAAACTATCGTTGTTAAAATAATCAATAGCCTTTTTTAATGTTTTTGGAGCGTCAACTTGTTTGTTGTCGATAAATACACTACTGTTTGCTTGGTTTTTTGTGTGTAAAATAACCTTATTCTTATCCCAAGAAATTTCAACAATATTTTTTTGTTTGTCCCATTTATAAAAATGTTTACCTCTAAAGCTCCATTCTAAAAAACGAGTATTTTTATATGTTTCATAGTTTAATGCTTTTAGCATTTTATTAGCTAAAACATCAGCTTCTTTGTTGCTTTTTCCTTCAGGTAAACCTTCGTTGTTTACGTAGTAAAAAATAGTAAGTCCAATAATTAAAAGTAAAATTATTGTTCCGAAAATTTTTAAAAACTTCTTCATGTTTAACTTAGTAGTTGTTTAATTCCTTCTGCTAGTTTGTTTGCTGCTTCTGGTTGTTTTCTAAACCATAATTCTGGCTCTACAAGCTCTAATTCAGCGATAGCTAATTTACCATTATTATCTGTAAAAATATCTACTCTAGCATAAATAGGTTCTTCTTTGCAAGCTTTTATAGCTTTTTCAGCAAAATTAATTTCTTCCTGAGTTGGTGTGTAGTTTTCAATAGTACCTCCAAAGTCGTCTTGTACTCGAAAGTCTCCTTTTTTTGCTGTCTTTAAAATAGCATGTGTAAACCTTCCATTAATTACTACAAGAGAAATTTCTCCTTTGTCAATAATATTTTGTTGAAAAGGTTGAAGTATCATTGCCTCTTCTTTTATTAGTTGAGAGAATGTTTCTTCGTATTGTTCTATGTTTTTTGAATTAATTTTATAAGTGTGTCTTCCACCACCTGAAACACATGGTTTTAAAACAAATTCCGATAAGTTAAATTGAGTAGCTAGACTTTTTAGGTTTTTAGTTTCACCTATTTCTATAAAGTAAGATTCGCATATATGAACTCCTCGTTTTTGCAAATCTACTAAATAATGCTTGTCGATATTCCATCTAATTATACTTTCAGAGTTTAATAAGATGGTTTGCTTACTAACTTTATTTAACCAATCTGAAAATTCTTGAAAGTGTTTATGATAATCCCAAGTAGATCTAAACAGTATATATTTAGTTTGAGACCAATCAAAGTTTTTATCATTCCAAGGTAACCGAAGTACTTTTAAATTAAGTTTTTCTAAAGCAATTTTAATGTAGTTGTCTTCGTCAATTACATTTTTTACGATGTTGTTATTTTCAACAGGTTTTAAGTGTTTACTATCTGTAAGAATAACAACATCGTAAGTTTTCATAATGCTAAATGATTTTATAAAATTATTTAGAATAGAATAATTGTGTAAAATAGTAATGTCCAGCACTATTTTTTTCAACGCCTATTCCTGTATGGGTATAGTTACCTTCAATGTTTTTTCTGTGTCCACTACTATTTAGCCAAGCGTTAACAACTTCTTCAGCTGTTTTTTGATGAGAAGCTACATTTTCTGCAGCGCTTTTTGCATTGTCTAAATTTTGCATTTCTTTGAATCGGTCATCAAACATATCATGATTAATTTTGCTAATCCCAATCATATATTTTGTGTGTTTTAGAGCTATTACTGAAACTTCGTTATTAAGAGTAAGTTCAGATTTACCTATACTAGCTCTATGTTGATTAACAAGTTTATGGATTTGTTGTGTAATCGTGGCGTTTTCTCCAGAGATTAGGTTTTCAGAGTCATTGTCGCTACATGAAATGAAAAATAAGGTTACAAATAGGGCTATTAGGGATTTTTTTAACAACATGGTTAAATTTTAAAGGGGTTAATAAAGTCGGCTAATGTACTATTTATTTTGATTATAATAATTTGTAACGTGCTGAGGAATTTCAATTCCTTCTTTTAATTTTTCATCAGAAATAGGAGGTAGGGCTATTTGTTTAATAGGTACCAAGCCAGCCCAAACGTTTAAATTGTAATCTTCTGGTTCATCAGCTACTCCAACATCTCTAATTTTAGCAGAAGCTGTTTCAATAGTCATTTCTACAACCATAGTTCTGTCTAATTCTTCTTGATACATTGGACGTATTCCATCCCATCGACCTTTCATCATATGTTCCATAAAACAAAATAAAGCAGCATCTTTTTCTTCAGGATTTGTAACTTTTTTAACCGACCCAAAAAGAGTTGCTGATCTATAATTTACTGAATGATGTAATCCAGAACGCGCCAAGACTAAGGCATCTAAATGCATTACGGTCATGCTCATTTCTTTAGCTTCTAGAAGAGCTAATAGCATTCTGTTGGCTTGTGAACCATGCAGGTATATTTTGTTGTCTTTTCTTCCGTAAGCCATTGGAAGTGTAATAGCTCCTCCTTGATAAACATAACTTACATAACCGATAAAACCAGCATCTAAAATAGTGTTAATTTTTTCAACATCGTAAGTAGCTCTATTTTGCCCCCTTTTTACTCTGTTTAGTTTTGATTTTGAATATTCTTTCATGATTTAATTTTTTTAGATAAAACGAAGTTTTCGTAAGCATTGCCATTAACTAAGAAATCTAATCTCCCTGTATCTTTAAATTCATTTCTTTCATAAAAACGTATGGCTCTTTCGTTTTTGATGTAAACAGATAGCCATATAGTGTCTAATTGTAATTCTTTAGCTTTCGATTCGATGAAGGTTAAAAGTTGTTGTCCAATTTTTAAAGGAATAAAATCATTTAAAATGTATATTCTTTCTAGTCTACAATTATTGGTAGACGTTATACTTTCATGTGTTGCATTAAGTACTAATTTTGCATATCCAACAGGTAAGTTGTTTATATATAAGATGTAGAATAAGTTGTTATCGTTATCTATATCTTCTTTAATTTTTGCGATAGAAAATGCTTTATTATTGTAGGCTAATAGGTCATTTTTATCATTAATAAAATGACCGTGAGATTCACTGTAAGTTATTCTCCCAAGTAAAGCTAAAACTTCAACATCGGTTTCTGTTGCTTTCCTAATATGTATTGTTTTATCTTCTTTCTGGTTTAACATTTTTAAATTTTTCTGAGTTTATTTTTGTTTTTGAGATTTCTTTTGGCTTGAAAATACGATTAGATGAAGCAGGATATTTTTCAATCATTTTTAAAGGTCGAATAGGTCTTTCCATAAAATTTCCCGAGCAACTTGGGCAAACATTTTCAAAAATTTCTAAAGCGCAAGTTTTACAATAAGTGCATTCAAAAGAGCAAATCATAGCCTCGGTTGATGTATTAGGTAAATCTTTATTGCAATGCTCGCAATTTGGTCTAATTTCTAACATTATAAATAGCGTTCTTTGATAATTTCTATATGCCAAATGCTATGTCCTAATAAAACAAAAGCACAAGCTCTAGCTGATATTTGAGATTCACTGGCAGTTCCAATGTTTTGTAAGTTATTTTCTGAAATACTATTTATCAGGTTTATTGAATACAAACGAGTTGTAGTAAATTCATGAATTAATTCTTCTAATGATTTGTTGTTAGCTTGCGACGGAGAAATGTATATGTTTTGATCAAAGCCAGCTAAAGCAGTTTTATCGTTTCTGGCAATTCGTAAGAATCGATACATAAAAATTCGTTCAGTATCTATAATGTGTTGTAATACTTCTTTAATGCTCCATTTTTCTGGTTGATAGCGATACTCTAATTTATCTTCTGGTATGGAAGAAAAGAAATTAATGACCATATTCTTATCTTCTTCAAAGCCTTTTGAAAGGTCTGTATTATCAGTAACCTTATTGATGTATCTAGAAAAGTATTCGTTGTATTCAGTAGTTTTTAAATCTTGTTTAAGCATGTTTTGTTGTTTTGTTATCCAAAAATACTATTTTTATGGACTATTATATTAGTCCAGAATAAAAAGAGTTTGTAGTCCAGATGTTTCCGTATAAAACTAGTTTCAAAATTAATAGAGATATAAAAGAGCCTTTGTATTTGCAATTAGCAAATCAATTTATTGTTTTTATAAAGGAAGGAAATCTTTCATCTGGCACAAAATTATTAGGAACAAGAAGTTTTGCTGAATTGTTGAATGTGCATCGAAAAACAATTGTAGCTTGTTATGAAGAATTGGCATTGCAAGGTTGGGTTGAAAGCATTCCGAAAAAAGGAACATTTGTACATGGTAATCTTCCTTTGTTAAATACAACTAGTATTGTAAAAGAAAGTATTAAGAAAGAAAAGTTGAAGACAGGGTTTTCTTTTTATGAAAACAATGAGTTGCTGTCAAAAAGGGGAAGAGAATCATCAGATATGATATATATAAACGATGGAACTTCTGATGAAAGATTAACTCCGATAGAAGAAATAGTTAGAACGTATAGAAGAATAGCGTCAAAACAAAGTGTTTATAAAGAATTTGGCTATGGTTCAACTTTTGGAAATAATAAGCTAAGAGAAATACTAGTTGGTTATTTGAATGAGACGAGAGGATTGCAGATTTCAAAAGAGAATATTTTAATTACTCGTGGTAGCCAAATGGGAATTTGGTTATCGTCGAAACTATTATTAAAAGAAGGAGATAATATTATAGTTGGCGAAACTAATTATGTCTCAGCTGATGTAACTTTTTTACATCAAAAAGCAAATTTGCTGCGTGTATTGGTAGATGAAAATGGTATTGTAACTGAAGAAATTGAAAAACAGTGTAAAAAACAGCAGATTAAAGCTGTGTATGTAACATCACATCATCATCATCCAACAACGGTTACGTTATCAGCAGAAAGGAGGATTCATTTATTAAACTTAGCTAAAAAATATAAGTTTGCGATAATTGAAGACGATTATGATTACGATTTTAATTATAATCATGCGCCAATTTTACCTTTAGCAAGTCATGATGTTAATGGGAATGTAATTTATATAGGCTCTGTATGTAAAACTGTAGCTCCGGTGTTTAGAATAGGTTATTTAATTGCTTCAAAAGAGTTTGTTGATGAAGCTTCTAAATTGCGTGGTTTTGTAGATAGACAAGGTGATGCATTATTAGAACTTACTTTTGCCGATTTTATTAAGTCGGGAGATTTGGATAGACATATTAGAAAAGTATTGAAGATTTATAAAGCACGTCGAGATTTATTTTGTGGTTTGTTAAAGGAGAAGTTATCAGACTGTTTTCAATTTGAAATACCAAAAGGAGGTATGGCTGTGTGGATTCGCTTGAATAAAAAATATTCATGGAAACAGGTTTATGAAGAAGGACATAAATATCAGTTAGAGATAGGAGAGTGGTATCGATATGATATAGCAAAAACAGGACATAATTCTATAAGAATGGGGTTTGCGAGTTATAATGAAAAAGAAATATATGACTTGATTGATAAATTAGTTTTGGTTTTTAAAAAGTTAAAAGCACAATAATGTTATTTATTGCGCTTTTATTGTGGTTTTGATATAATTATATTTTAATGCTTTGTAAGTTAAACTTAATTTAAGTTTTAAATGGCATTTTTAAGTTGATGTGAAAAATCCTTCATTAAATCATTAATACTATCATATTCTTTAAATAACAAGCTTAATAAACTCGTAGAATTTTCTTCTGATTTTTTTTGCTGTTCACTAGAAGTTGTACTGTTATTTAAAACTTTTAGTTGATACTCTTGTTGAAATGATTTAATAAAGCTTTTGAATTCATCATCAGTATTGGTTTGCTGAATGTTGATGGCTTTATAAGACTGCATTTAACTCGATTTTATATTTGTTTAGCATAGTTCTAGTTAAAGCTAAATTTGCTTTTTTGCTATCTACTGCCAGGTAAATAAAGTAATCACCACCTGGTGACATATTAATAACGTGAATGTGGTTGTCTAATTTAAAATGGATGTCTCTTAGGTTTTCGTCTAAACCAAGAGTTTTAATAGCTTCTCTTTTGGAGTTAATGATAGATACGTTAAAAGCAGATGCTAATGCTGGGTCAAAATCTGGATCAACTGAATCAGACATTAATGATTCTCCTGTTGACATTTCTGCAACACTAATTGCAATAAATCCAGGGATGTTTTCTTTTACGTTTTTGATTAAATCTTTTAAAATTTGTTCCATGGTCTGGGGGACTTAAGTGTTTTTAAATAATTAATTTTTGAGTGTTTTTCATTTGTTTTTTTAACATTAAACTTAGTAATCCAATGTTGGTGGCTTTGTCTGTCAAAAAACATAAAACATACTCTTCGTGTTTAAAAAGTAAGAGCGTTTCATTAGTAGATTTTAAAATTATTTCGTTTAATTCTGTATTGAAGAACAGATTAAAAAAGTTTTCGGACATATTAAAGATAACAGCATCAAAAGCTGCTATTTTTTCTTTAAGGTCTATTAGTTCATTTTCCTTTGGGAAAAAGTCTACTATTTGCCCTTCATGATCTATTAAAAAAATAGCTTTGCTGTTTGTATCCGTAAGTAGTTTTTGTAAATCCAATTTTTCTTAATCTTTTGTCTTATTAGCTAATATACAGAAAATTAAGATTATAAAAAAAATGAAATTCGCTTTTATAAGTCGTTTTTTTTGGATATTTTAATCATTCTATCATTGTTAAAAATATCCTTTCTAAGCTCATTAGTTGTGAACTTTTTATCCTCTAACATTTTTAAAGTTTCTTGACCTAAATATTGATTTATTTCAAAGAATAAAAGTCCATTATCAGTTAAATGGATTTTAGCTAAATCAGCTATCTTTTCATAAAAAACTAAAGGGTTATCATCATCAACAAATAAAGCCAAATGAGGTTCGTTTTGTAAGACGTTGTTTTTAATCTCTACTTTTTCTAAATTTCTAATATAAGGAGGGTTAGAAACAATAATGTCGTATTGTTTAGGTAAAGAATTGGTGTTAAGGATGTCTTTTTCAATAAACTCAATATCTACCTGATTAAGTTTAGCATTTTGTTTGGCTGTTTCTAATGCTTTTTCAGAAATATCTATGCTTGTAACATCAACATTAGATAAATTCTTTTTTAAACTAATAGGAATGCATCCTGAACCGGTTCCAATGTCTAAAATTGATAGCTTTTTATCAGAATCGAACTCTTTTCTCATAGAATTGACCTCTTGAATAATCCATTCTACAAGTTCTTCGGTTTCAGGGCGAGGAATTAGTGTGTGATTGTTTACTTTAAATAGTAATCCAAAAAACTCAGTATGCCCAATAATGTATTGTATAGGTTCTTCATTTAAAAGTCTTTCTAAGGCATTATTTAAAACTGTTTCTTTTTCTGCAGGAATTTCAAAATCTGGTTTCATGATTATATCAATTCTCTGTAGTTCCAAATACTCTTCAACCAAATAGGTAAAAAAGGTGTCAATTTCTGTTTTAGGATATATAAATGAAAGTTGTTTTGAAAAATAGGTTTTATATGTTTTTAATGTATTCAAAGTGTAATTTCTTAAAGGTAAAAGTTGCGTAAATATAATTGGAATACTATTAAGCTAAAAAATGGAATTAGTATTGGAAGTATTACGATAATTGCTTTTTTCAAACTAATATTATAGATTTCTTTAAATCCTATCAATAAAGTCCTTAAGGAAATAAACCAACTTATAATAAAGAGAAGAGTTTTAAAATAATATGTGGAGAATTCAGAATTATATAAATGTGGGTGATTTAACAAATTCAAAATAAATACATAGCAAAATATAGGAAAGTAAGAATACATTAATAGAGCAAATGTTTCTTTGTAGTATGAATTTCCTTTTAAAAACAATCCTAATTTATAGATAACAAAACTTAGTGTTGTAGAAATTAATAACCATAAACAAACCTGAATAATTTTTTCAAAAAGCTTAAAATAAATTAAGAGAGTTTTATCATCCGGTACTACTGATTCACTATTGAAACTATATATTATACCGTATAAGAAAGCTAAAAATATACCTTCCTTATAAAGGTCGTCTCTAAATCTATTTTGAAAGTTAATGGCTCCATTATTTGGAGATAAAATCAATAATATTAATGTTTTCATAACTTTTTAATCATCCAAACATTACAAGAGTAATGTCCTGTATTTCCCATTGGCTTGTCTAGATTTGTAAAACCATTTTTTTTATACAAAGCTCTAGCAGCTTCCATGTAAGGCATGGTTTCTAAATAACACTGGGTATAACCTTGTTTTTTAGCTTCGGTCAAACAATGATCTATTAGTTTACTTCCTAATCCTTTTCCTCTAGTAATAGGTAAGAAATACATTTTTTGAAATTCACAAATAGCCTCTTCAGTACCATCTAATTTTGCAAAACCTGCGCCTCCAACAATTTTGTTATTATGTTCAATTACAAAATAAGAAGCATTTTCTTTTTCGTAAGTTTCAAACATTTGATCGGTAGCCTTGTCTTCATAAGCAGTGCCTACTTTAGGAGCTCCAAGTTCAATTAATACTTCACGGATTATTTGTGCTACTTGTTGATTGTCATTAGGTTGTATTTCTCGAATAATAAAATCAGAGGGTGTCATAGGAATACCTTATTTTTGCACTGCAAATTAGCTAAAAAATGAGAATTCGTATGAAGAAATTGGTGTTTTTTGTAGTGGTATTACTTATTATTGGTTGTTCTGTTAAAGAAAAACCAGTATTTATTAAGGTTGATGATGTAAAGATTATGTCTATAACACCAGATACAATACATTTAAATGCAAATGCTTTTTTTAAAAATCCTAACGATATTGGAGGGAAAATATCTACAGATGAAATAAAAGTTTTGGTTAATGGAGATGAAATGGCTAAGGTGTCTTCAGAAGTGTTTAAAGTTCCAGCAAGAAAGGAGTTTGCAATTCCATTAAAAGTTGTTATTCCTACTAAGAAAGTATTTTCTAGTGAAGGTGGTGGGATTTTAGGAGGATTGATTAATTCATTTCTAAGCAAAAGTAAAAGTGTAAAAGTTCAGTTTAAAGGAGATATAAAATATAAAGTCTTAGGCTTTTCACATATTTATTCCATTGATAAAACTGAAGATATTAAAATAAAACTATAGCTTTTTTTGAATCACGAAAAATACATAAAACGCTGTTTAGAATTAGCAGAGAAAGGCATAGGTACTGCTCGCCCTAATCCATCTGTAGGGGCAGTGGTTGTTTATCAAGACCGTATCATAGGTGAAGGATATACAAGCGCTTATGGAGGAAATCATGCAGAAGTAAATGCAATTCATGCAGTTAAGAATAAAGAACAACTAAAGGAAGCCACTATATATGTAACGCTAGAGCCATGTTCGCATTATGGAAAAACACCACCTTGTGCAGATTTAATTGTTAGAAGTCAAATACCTAATGTGGTAATTGGTTGTATAGATACGAATAGTTTGGTAGCAGGAAAAGGTGTAGAGCGATTAAGAAAAGCAGGATGCTCTGTAACTGTAGGAGTATTAGAAAAAGAGTGTAAAGAGCAACATAAACGGTTTTTTACAGTGCAAAACAAAAAGCGTCCGTATATCATATTAAAATGGGCAGAAACCAATGATAGTTTTGTAGCTCCTTTAACCAAAGATGAACAAAAACCTGTTTGGATTTCAAATAAATATTCACAACAATTAGTTCATAAATGGAGAAGTGAAGAACATGCCATTTTGGTTGGAACTAATACGGTAATAGCTGATAATCCTTCGTTAACTGTACGCAGTTGGACGGGGCGTAATCCTATAAGAATAGTGTTGGATAAAAACTTGAGAATATCACAAGAAGCAAATGTGTTTGATGCTAACGTGAAAACTATTCTTGTAACAGAAACTAGAGAAGAGGAGAGGCAGATTTCAGAAGAAAAAGAAAATGTTATTTACGAGGAAATAGATTTCAAAACAAATATTGCTCAGCAGATATGTGAAGTTTTACAAAAACACCATATACAATCGGTAATTGTAGAAGGAGGTACAAAAACTTTGCAAACATTTATAGATGCTGAATTATGGGATGAAGCTAGAGTTTTTATAGGTAATACAGAATTTAGAAATGGAGTTAAGGCTCCAGAGATAAAAGGAAAAATAATAAATAAAGAAAGCATCGATAACGATGTGTTAAAGATATATTTAAATGATTAAAAACATCATTTTTGATTTTGGTGATATATTCATCAATTTAGATAAGGAAGCAACCTACAGAGAATTAGCAAAATTAGGAGTAACTGATATTTCTCAAGATATGATAGAAACCTATTATAAATATGAGATGGGGCTAATTTCTACTGATGAATTTGTTGATTTTTATCAAGTAAAATTTCCGCAATTAAATAGAGAAGATTTAGTAAATGCATGGAATGCAATTTTGTTAGATTTTCCATTGCATAGGCTAGAGTTTCTTAAAGAACTTGTTGCTTCAAAAAAATACCGAATATTTTTATTAAGTAATACGAACGATTTGCATATTTCGTGGATTCAAAACGATTGGGGAACAACATTATATAATGAATTTAAAAGTTGTTTTGAGCAATTTTATTTATCGCATGAAATAAACTTTAGAAAACCGAATGCGAATATTTATGAATTTGTGTTGAATGAAAATAATTTGAATCCATCTGAAACAATTTTTATTGATGATACAGAGGAAAATACAAATGCAGCAAAAGAATTAGGAATACACGTTTGGAATTTAGCTCCTGGAAAAGAAGATGTAGTTGATTTATTAAAGAGGAAAGAATTTTAAAGTGGATTATTTAATATTAAGTGTTTTAGTCTCTAGTTTATTGTTTGTAATCTTTAAACTATTTGATGTTTTTAAGATTAATACATTACAAGCTATCGTAGTAAATTATGCTATAGCCTTATCTTTTGGTTTATTTACTTCCGAAATATCAATGTCAGTAGTGGAAATACCTGAACAGCCGTGGTTTTTTGGAGCATTTTGTTTAGGGTTTTTATTCATAACAGTGTTCAATGTTATGGGGCTTACAGCACAGAAAAACGGACTTTCGGTAGCTTCAGTTGCAGGAAAAATGTCGGTAGTTATTCCTATAATTGTAGGAATTGTTGTTTATAAAGAAAGTGTTGGTTTTGTAAAGGTTGTGGGAATTTTGATGGCTTTAGTAGCAGTTTATTTATCATCAGCAAAAAGTGATACTTCACCCGTAAAGTTTAAAAATTTAGTATTTCCATTATTGTTATTTGTTGGTTCTGGATGTATTGATGCAGGATTGAAATATGTAGAGAGTACATCTGTACCAGACGGAACAGTACCTATGTTTTTAGGAACAATATTCGGTTGTGCATTTATATTAGGAACTTTCTTTGTAATTATCCAAATGATTAACGGTAAGTTTCAGTTTCATTGGAAAAACTTAATAGGAGGGATAGCTTTGGGTATTCCAAATTATTATTCAATGGAGTTTTTAATTAAAGCATTGCAAACAAAAGGATTAGAGAGTTCTACTATATTTACCATCAACAATGTGTCAATTGTAATTTTGACTACTGTTTTTGCTTTGTTATTTTTTAAGGAAAGATTGATTAAAAAGAATTGGGTGGGTATAGGATTAGCGATAATTAGTATTTTATTAGTAGCTTCGGCATAATGGAAGAGATTAAAGACATATATAAAACAATTGATGTTCCTTCAGAGGAAACCTTATTTAAAGATAGAAACAGTAAGTTTTTTGGTTATGCATTTCCTGTATTTTCTGAAGAAGATATCAAAGAAGCTTTAGAGGGGGTAAAAAAGAAACATCATTCTGCACGTCACTTTTGTTATGCTTGGCAACTTGGTACTGAAAAGATTAGATTTAGAGCTAATGACGATGGTGAACCAAGTAATTCGGCAGGACAACCAATTTATGGGCAAATTCAAGCCTTTGAAGTAACTAATATATTAATAGTATCTGTTCGTTATTTTGGAGGAACTAAACTAGGAGTAGGAGGTTTAATAAATGCTTATCGAACTTCAGCTCAATTTGCTTTAGAAGCATCAGAAATTATAGAGAAAACAATAGATATTCGATATAAATTGACTTTTGAATATGATATGATGAATAAAGTTCAACGTATTATAAAAGAAAGAAATTTAACTATCGTGGCTCAAAAATTAGAAATGAATTGCGAGTATACTATTTCTGTCCGTAAAAAAGAATCACAAACCATATTTGAAATTTTTGATACATTGTTTAAGGTGGAGATTGAAGGGCTAGAATAGACTTAGTGTTTGTTTTTCGTTTGATTTTTAAACTCTTTTTGAATATGCTAAATATCTTTGATTAGGTATTCTAATTTATTGTAATCACGCATAAGTTTGGTTTTAAACTAAAAGTATACTAATAATGGAACCTTAAAATATTTATTTGGAAGAAAAAAAGATAATCGATATGAACTTTCTGGTGTTAAAACATATATCTTATATGGTAAATGATATAGCGGATTAAAATTTCTTCATAATAAAGTTTGAAATGGAGAATTGAGTGAAATTATTAGGATGTAGATAAGAACTTTTTCCTTTACTATTTGACAGGAGATTTAGTTTAGGTTAGCTTTAAATATAAAAACTACTTTAATGGAAATTAAGGTAGTTTTTTTATGCAAAAAAAACAGCTAATTTTTAAAACGAAGATGACAAGAAAAAAGTTATTTCATATGAATTAAAACTATTAGGGATAATTTAAAACTTCTAGCGATTATTTAAAACTACAGGTTTTTGTGTGTTGATAATTAGTGTTTTAACTTAGTTTTGATAAAAGAAAGTGAATTGCTAACTTCAATATAATTCTTATGAAAAAATCTATTATAGTAAGCATTGTTACAATGCTTTTAATCCTATTTGTAACTATACCAATTATAACATTTTACAAACAAAACTTGATTCAACTGTGTTATCACAGTATTAAATTCTGATATCAAGGATTTTATGCTAAGGAAAGAGGTTTTAGGTATTGATTAAGTGAGCTTTAAAAGTGTTTTTTTACATATACAAATAACCACATTTGCTTACGATTCATTAGTAGGAGTAACAAGTGTTACAGACTAAAGAGAGCCTCTCCTTGTATTACTAATATGAGAGTTTTTACCAGTTAAAATTTGTAAAAAGCAACGAAGTAAAGCTATTAAAAGAGATAACATATAATTATAAAAACTAGTAGGCTATGAAAAGACTAGAAAAACAATTATTACTACTCTTATTGTTGTTAGGAGGAGTAATTTATGGGCAATTTAGAGAAAGAGGATATTTAAATGATGTAGGATCACGAAAATACTTAAGAGGTTTTATAAGATTAATCAGAATTAATGGTCCAACTAATGTAGGTTTAAATAGTACGTATACTTATAAATTAATACCTATGGGGAGTAGATTGCCAAAAAGAGGAACATGGCAGGTTTCAGGAGGAATAATAATTAATAGTTCGGCAACTCGAGCAACGATAAAATGGACTAGCTTAGGAAGTAAACAAATTACCTATAGAGGTCGATCAGGTTCCCGATCGTTTATGGGAATAAATAATGTTACAGTAAAATCAGTAGTACCCTCAACACCTTCAGTGCCCACAATTTCACAAGATAAATGTGGAGGTGTAGTTTTATCAAGAGGGACTCCACCAAGTGGAGTTACTTGGTATTGGCAAGGAACTAATAGTAATGGAACTACAGCTAGTAATTCATATAGTGGTTATACGGTAACTAGTTCAGGACGATATTATTTACGAGCACGAAATAATAGTAGTGGATTATGGAGTACCAGTTCATCATCTATACAAGTTACTGTTAAAACAGTTCCATCAACTCCATCAGCAGCAACGTTAACTAAAAACTGTGGAAGTACCGTATTAACCAAGGGAAGTCAGCCAGGAGGTATTACATGGTATTGGCAATCAAGTGCAAGTGGAACATCAACGAGTAACTCATCAAGTAGTATAACCAGAACCAGTGGTTCGGTATATTACTTACGAGCACGCAATAACAGTACAGGATGTTGGAGTCCAGTCAGAACAGTAAGTTATAGTATCAATACAGTTCCATCAACTCCATCAGCAGCAACGGTAACCAAAAACTGTGGTAATACAGTGTTAACTAAAGGGAGTCAGCCAGGTGGTATTACTTATTACTGGCAAT